>DATFFP010000073.1:0-89424 GCA_035249985.1 Gemmatimonadaceae bacterium | reverse complement strand
AGCTCCCAACACAGACACTCCCGATATGCCGACTCGAGCAACCCCGGCCCGAGTTGACGGTGCACCTCGATCCCCGCGCCGATGATCTGCCCGGTGATCGAATCCCTCTGTGCCCTCGGTGCCTCTGTGGTTATGCTCTTGGCTCGTTGCGAGAGGAGCCCCAAGAGTGACCGCGGGATATCGCGACGACGTCATCCATCCCATTCAGAAAGCATCGAGGATGCCATGAGCCGCCTAGTCTCCGCCGTCTTTCTCCTCGTGTGCCTCACGACCATTTCTCACGCCCAGGCTACGCGGGCTCGCGATCTCGGCCTCGACTCACTCATTGGGGGTGTACCCGGCCCACTCGACGCGATCACCGATGTCGCGGGGGTCGAGGTCGGGCAGACCACGCTCATCGCTGGAAGCGGACGGCTCGTCGTGGGGCGGGGACCGGTGCGCACGGGGGTCACGGTCGTGCATCCGAGAGGGCGCGGGAGTAGTGATCCGGTGTTCGGCGCGTGGTTCACGCTGAATGGAAACGGCGAGATGACGGGCACTACCTGGCTCGAGGAGAGTGGGGTGCTCGAAGGGCCGATCGCCATCACCAATACGCACAGCGTCGGCGTCGTGCGCGACGCGATTTTGCAGTGGCAGGTGAATCGCCCCGGCACGCAGCCGTGGGGCCTTCCCGTGGTGGCCGAGACGTTCGATGGGGGGCTCAACGACATCAACGGGTTTCACGTGAAGCCCGAGCACGTCATCAGTGCGCTGGACGGCGCACGTGGGGGCACCGTCGCGGAAGGAAACGTCGGCGGCGGAACAGGGATGCGGTGCCATGGATTCAAGGGTGGCATCGGCACCGCCTCACGTCGCGTGGATCCGCGCATGGGTGGATGGACGGTCGGCGTCCTCGTGCAGTGCAACTACGGCGCGCGGCGCGAGCTGCGCGTCGCTGGCGTCCCGGTTGGCGAGGAGATCACCGATCTCCTGTCGTGCATCGCGTCGGCGGACCGGACCATCCGGCCCGGGGTGCCGCGCTGCGATGCAGGCGCAAGCGCTCCGCGCGAGGAGGATGATGGAGCGGGCTCGATCATCATCGTCATCGCGACTGACGCGCCGCTCCTGCCACACCAGCTCAAGCGCGTCGTCACGCGTGCGGCGCTCGGCGTTGGCCGAATGGGCGGAAAAGGGGAGAACAGCTCGGGCGACATCTTCATCGCCTTCTCGACCGCCAATGCCCGGACGGCGGGAGATACCGGAGTGGTCCAGGCGGCGATGCTGCCTAACGCCCGGATCAATCCGCTCTTCTACGCGACCGTGCAGGCGACGGAAGAAGCCATCCTCAACGCGATGCTCGCCGCCGAGACGATGACGGGTGCGGACGATCTGCGCGTGCATGCCCTGCCGCACGACCGCCTGCTCGCCGCAATGCGGAAGTATGGCAGGGCACCACGCCGGCGCTGAGGCTTACCGACCTACCTTGATCGGGATTTCCGCCGTCCACCGCGGAAACGGCTCGTACTCCAGCCCTCCGCTGCCCGCGGAGCCAAAGCGCGGCGCCGTGAACCAGCCCCACAGCGTGGTGAACCGAGCGCTGATCGCGCGCTGTACCGTGGTCTTCTTCTGGGATTTCATGGTGCCTCCGGGTCGTCCTGTCATCTAAACGACCAGGACGTCCGGGGTGTTCCGCGTCAGCGCACCGGGATGGGGGCGCTCGGCCGTGAGACGCCGCTCTCGTCGAACGCCTCGATGGCGACCCAATACTCCTGGTCGACGGTGAGGGCGCGCAGCTCGAGGGGCGTGGGTCGGTCGGCGAAGACCTGGTAGGTCTGGTAGAGCTTGTTGGGCCGGATGCCCCAGAGGATGTTGTAGCCGACGGCGCCTGGGACTCGCGACCAGCTGACGAACGCGTTGCGACGGTCAGTATCGCGTCGAGCCGTTAGGCCGCGCGGGGTAGCTGGGGCTCGTCCCTCGCCGTTCCCGAAGATGCGGATATCGCCGATGGCGAGGTTCGCGGCGCCGACGTAGCCGTGCTCGTATCGGATGTACCGCGCGCGTGCGGGCGTCGGCAGCTCGATGTACGCATTCGGCCGGTCGCGTGTCTCCGCGCTCAGGTCGGCGATCGTCTCCCATGCTCGCCCGTCGCGCGATGCGCGAATTCGGAATCGGGTGTACACCGTCGAGTCGTTGGCGAAGATGCCGGACCGATAGTCGATGAAATTCACCTGCACCGCTTTCACCGTGTACTCGCGCTGGAGATCGATTTGAAGCCACTCCTCCGGCACATTGGAGTGCGCGACCCAGAAGCTCTGGCGGTTCTCGTCGGTAACGTTCGAGGGAGGGAACGTGTCGCGAACCGACGACGCGGTCACGGGCTTTCGATACGAGAGCAGCATCCACCCGGTGAACAGCTCATCCTTGTTCGTCCATTGTCGCGTCGGCACATAGTGGGGAAAGTCGCCGAAGCGGGTGTTGGCGAACATCTGCCCATCCTCGTCGAAGCCGGCGGGGAACATCGAGACGCGGCGCTCGAACGTCCAATTGACGGCCAGCCAGGGCGTCCCGGAGTTCCAGTAGTTGCCGTAGTTGTCCTGGAACGTGCTGCCATGACCCGCGCCGGTCATGAACCCGCCGGGCTTGTAGGCGACGGGATTGTACGGCGCGTACGTGAATGGACCTAACGGGTCATCGCCGACGTACGTGCCGTTCGCGTAGACGTTGTACTCGGTGCCTGGCGCACCATACTGCAGGTAGTACTTCCCGCGGTACTTCGTCATCCAGGCGCCCTCGAGATAGGGCCGGATCGTGTCGCGATGGTCCTGTCCGAACCGCTCCCACCCATGTCGCGCAGGGTCGAGTGTAAACAGGGGCTTTGGATCGCCAGCGAAAGTGAGACGCCGGCTCTTGTCGAGCTCCATCGCGTACAGCGGATACACGTTCGACGATCCCCAGTACAGGTACCACTTCTCGGTATCGGGATCGTGGAAGATCGCGGGGTCCCACGGGCCCGGCGGGACTGAGCCCGGCGGACCGGGCGGCCGCTCCCACCCGGGCATCATCTTCGGAAGTCGCGGCAGCATGCGGTTGTAGAACTCGAGCCGTCCCGTCTCCGGAGCGGTTGAAAAGAGGATCGGCCGCGGCTCGAACATCGACTGCATCAGGTACAGCGTGTCGCGGACCGACAGCGCCGCCGGTGCAACGACATTCTCGAATGGCCACCGGCTTGGCGTCACGAACCGCCAGTGCAGCAGATCCTTCGAGTGCCAGTAGCCGTCCGAGATGGTCATGAACAGGAAATACTCGCCGCCGTGGTTCACGATCACGGGGTCTGCTCCCTGCCGATACGAGATGCCCTCGTTGTGCTGCTCGAAGTTGTACCGGTAATCGACGTCGATGGGATTCGCGTACGTGCGAATTCCCGACGTCTGTGCCCAGGCGGACGACGCGACAAGAAGCGTCGCCAGCGGTATGCGATTGATTGACATTCTCGCGACTCGGTCAGAAATAGAGTCCACCGACGATCCGGACCGGTGAGAGCCCGATGCTGAAATGGCGATCCCGCTGTACGCCGGGGAAGCTCACCGAGGCCTGACGAAACTCGAGGTATCCCGCCGAGACATCGACTCGCGCCCCCAGGCTGAGCCGGCGCGTCACGAAGTAGGCGGCGCCAAGCTCTCCGAAGACACCGGCATTCCAACCTCGGCGCCAACTGTCGCTTCGTTCCGACCAGCTGTATCCGCCAGTGAGTCCAGTTCCGACGTAGGCGGCAACGCTCTGAGCCAGGGGGCGGTACTTGCGTGGGCCGGCGCGAAGGTTCACGAACACGTGCGTCTCCGATCCAGAGAAAGGCGCAGTCGATTTGGACCAGTCAGCCGCCACGTTGGCGTTGAGCTGCCAGGCTGTCCGGCTGGAGCGGAAGCGCAACACGCCGAGACCGACGGTGCCGTCGTCAATGCCGAATTCCGCTCCCCACTGACCTCGACGGAACGGCAACGAATCGACTGCCGCAGACGACTCTGTGTTAGGCGATGGCGGGATGTGGGTTTCCTGACCGGTGACGTGGCGGGTCATAGCGAGGCTCGCGACCAGCAACAGGCTCGCGAGCGTGAGGTGCGGCGCGGATGTCGGCATGTGCGGTCGGATGAAAGGGTCCGCGACAGTGACGTTCCCGGCCTCGGCTTCGAGCCTAACCGGACTCGCTACGTTACTGCCCGACCGTCTCCCCTTCCAGACGCCGCAGCTCGGCGCGCACCGCCGCGACCTGCGCGCCAACCGACGGCTCCGGATCCGTTCGGAGTGCCAGGTAATGCCGATAGGCGCGAATCGCCCCTTCGCGATCGCCGGTGAGCGCGGCGAGCCGCCCTTCCTCCCGAAGCTGCGCGGCGAGATATGGGCTCGAAATGTCGTTCCACATGTGCCGGCGACGCGCCGCGGCGAGCGCGCGAGGAAGATCGCCCGCGGCCTCGAGCGCACGCGCCGCGACGACGGCCGCCACGGTGTATCGACCGGTATGCGCTCTCGAGTAGTCGGTGGCGCGCAGCAGCGAGTCCAGTCGTGCCGCCTTGGCCTGCAGGTCGGGATGGCGACCCACCGTTGCCAACATCGCCTCGATGACGGCGATCTCCGTTTCCATCTCCAGGGGATCGCTGAATCCCGGCATTCGCATGATCGCGCGCAAGGCCTCGATCGAGGCGCGAGTCTGCGAGGTATCCCCTCGCGAGATGCGCCAGGGCTCGAGCACTCGGATCGCCGAGCGCACGAAGGAACGCGCGACGCTATCACTGGTGATCGGCCGCCGCGCGAGGCGCTCGACGCCCGCCACGGCGGCGATCGCGGCCGCGGTGTCTCCGTCGCCGATCATCGCATCGCGAATGAGAAGCACACCGAGATTCCGGCTGGCGAGCTCCGGGTCGCTGGCCAACGCCGCCCCCTGTCGGCGATGCCGGAGCGCACGCGATGGCTTTCCCTGCAGGAGAGCGAAATCGGCCGCGACCTGGTGCGTGCCGTACCGTGCGTCGTCAGTGCCGGAGCGCCCAATGAGTGAGTCGGTCGCGCGCTCGGCGTCGGCAACGCCCACACCCTCCACCACGGCGTGCTGCAGCATGGTCCACAACACGTCCTGGCGATCCGGGTACCGGGAGAGTGAGTCCCACACCGCGGCGGCGATCGCGCTGTCGCCGTTATGCACGGCGGTAAGCCACTGCAGCGGCAACAGCCAGGAACGCGATGTATCGGCCGCGAGGCGGAGACGCACTGCCTTCCGCGCGAACGCGGTGTCGCCGACGCTCACGGCCAGTGATGGCGCGTGGAGCAGCGCGACCACGTACGTGGAGTCGAGGTCCGCCGCACGTTTGAAATGGTCGAGTGCCCGCCGCTGTGCATCCTCGACACCGAGGACCAATCCATAGTGGTAGAGGTAATCACCGACGAGATACCACGCCTCGGCGCGGTCCCCTGCCATGCCGAGATAGCGAGTGCGTGCCTCGTAGAACTCTCGCGTGGGAGACTGCGCCGGGTATCGTGGACCGACGACCGCGGTGAGCAGAGCCCGGTCGCGAGGACTCAAGCGCTCGCGTTCACGCCACGCGATGCGCGTTCCACGATCGGTGAGCGCCTGGTCGTTGTACCACGCCGTCGCGAGCCGCAGTCCCAATCCGGCGAGGGCGAAGGTGCTGTCCTCGTTCAAGGCGCGGTCGAACTCCTTCGTTGCGGCGAAGACATCGCCGCGGCGCAGCTTTGCCTGACCGTCGAGATAGGCGCGGAGGGCGGGCAGCGACGTGCTCGTGAGGCTGGCCGTGCGCTGCCGCTCGTCGTCTGGCGAAAGCTCCGCCAGCAGCTGCACGGTCAGGCGATCGACCAGCCATGCCAGGCTGTCGGGAGCGCCCTCGACGCTCACCTGCGCCAGATCGCGATCGCCGTCCGTAGCGCGCACCCGCACGTTGAGCATCAAGCGAAGTGGAGTTCCCACCACTTCACCCAACAACACGCGTGTCGCGCCCAGCTCGCGGGCGACCTCGATCGACTCCTGCTCGGGGAGGTCAGTGGACTCTGTACCGCCGGCGTCGCGCCACGCGCTCAGCAACGACCGTGGCTCGGTGGCGCGGATGCCGCCTTCGCCGGTGAGCTTCGCCGCGAACAGGTCGAGCATCCCCTCCCGCAGGTAATGCAGCTCCGGATTCGCCGAAGCGACCCGGAATGGCATGACCGCTACGAGGTCGGGCTGCGTCGGCCGAGGATCGCCGCGGAGCGCCACGAAGGCCCAGACACCCAGCGCGATAAGGGCAATTCCGACAACCCCCAGCCACGCCGCGCGGGGCACGCGCCGGCCAACGGCCGGTGCGCGAATCGCTGATCGCGTGCCGGTGTCGATCTCGGCGAGCTCCTGGATCAGCTCATCGGCTTCGGCGGGACGCGCATCCGGATCCTTCTCGAGCGTCCGCATAACGAGCGTGGCCAGGCGCGCCGGGGTGTCAGGACGAACGCCGGCGATCGGGGCGGGCGCCTCGACGAGATGCGCGCGCAGCATCTCGTGCGGCTGGCGCCCGTGGAACGGCGTATGGCCGGCGATCATCTCGTAGGCCACGACGCCGAAGGCGTAGATGTCGACACGATGGTCGGCCCCGGGGTCCGCCGCCGCCTGCTCGGGCGCCATGTACGCTGGCGTGCCGAGCGAGCTCCCCGTCTGCGTCAGATGCGGCGAGCCCTCGGCGCGCGCGGTGGCGATGGCCTTGGCGATGCCGAAGTCGGTGACAGCGGCGGAGTTGCCGGCAAGGAGGATGTTGCCGGGCTTGATGTCGCGGTGGACGACCCCCTGCCGGTGCGCGAACGCGAGCGCGCGAGCCACGTCCCGGAGAATTCCCACACACTCGGCCATGCCAAGTCCGCGCCCGGCATTGGCGTCGATGCGCTCGCGCAGCGAGCTGCCGGACACGAAGGGCATTGTGAAATAGGGCAGCCCATCGGCGTCGCCGGCGGCAAGTACCGGAACGATGTGTGGATGCTGGAGCTGGGCGGCGAGCAGGATCTCGCGACGGAAGCGCTCCATGTCCATTCCCGAGCTCAGCTCGGGAGAGAGCACCTTCACGACCACTTTGCGTCTGAGGCGCACGTCTTCTGCAAGGAACACCCGCGACATGCCTCCGCCACCGAGCTCGCGCTCGATGTCGTAGGAATCGCCAATTGTCGTTCGCAGGCGGTCGAGCAGAGACATCGCGGAGGAAGCGCTGGTGGGATCCTTCGTGCCTGCCTTAAGACAACCTCGGTGCTGGTGAGGTTGGCAAGATGTTGCGCTCCGCGTTTACAGGCCGCTCCGGAAACATCACCCAACGATCACAGTCCCAATGATGCTGATAGGATACCACGCTTCACATGAGCAGTACCCTCCGAGTGAGCTGCTGGCGTATGCGCGGGCCGCGGATGCCGCTGGCTTCGAGGGCGTCATGTGCGCCGACCATTTTCATCCGTGGCTGGAGGAGAACGGCCACAGTGGTTTCGCGTGGTCATGGCTCGGTGCGGCGCTGGAGGCGACGTCGATGCCTTTCGGCGTGGTCAATGCGCCGGGCGACCGATATCACCCCGCGATCATCGCTCAGGCCGCCGCTACGCTCGCCGAGATGTTTCCCGGTCGCTTCTGGATGGCGGCCGGGAGCGGCGAGGCGCTCAACGAGCACGTCACTGGCAACCGGTGGCCGCCGAAGCCTGAGCGGAACGAGCGGCTGAAGGAGTGCGTCGACGTGATGCGCGCGCTCTGGAATG
Source organism: Gemmatimonadaceae bacterium (assembly GCA_035249985.1). Taxonomy (GTDB): domain Bacteria; phylum Gemmatimonadota; class Gemmatimonadetes; order Gemmatimonadales; family Gemmatimonadaceae; genus JAICNG01. The sequence continues at coordinate 81,687 of DATFFP010000073.1, read as the reverse complement.
GCGAGACGGTCACGCACCATGGCCGCGTGACGGTCGAGGAGGCCCGCCTGTACTCGCGACCGCAGGAGCCGCCTCGCCTCGTCGGCGCGGCTGTCTCGGAGCCGACCGCGGAGTGGGTCGGCGGCTGGGCGGAGGGCTTGATCACGACCGGCCGCCCGCGCGAGGAAATGGCGCGGATGATCGAGGCGTTCCATCGCGGGGGCGGCGAGGGGAAGCCGGTCATCGTCCAACACGGGTTGTCATGGGCGCCCCGTGAATCGGACGCGCTGCGCGGCGCGCACGAGCAGTGGCGGTTCAGCACGCTGGGTGGCGACGTGCTCTGGACGCTCCGCATGCCCAACGAGTTCCACTCCGCCTCGCAATTCGTGACGCCCGAGGACGTGGCGGACACGATTCGCGTTTCATCTGATGTCGGGCGCCACGTGGAGTGGATCAACGAATACGCGGAGGCGGGTGTAAGCGAAGTGTATTGTTTCAATGTCGGAAAGAATCAGCGGGAGTTCATCGAGGTCTTCGGTGCTCGAGCGCTTCCGTCACTGCGACGGTGATCGATCACGGAGCAACCATTCACTGCTTGCTGACATCTAAGAGAGGGCCCGTTGGAAACAACGCGATCCGCCACGACGTAGCGACTTTAGATCGCTGATCCGGCTGAGGTCCATGCAGAACCGCACCTGGTCATTCGAGTCAGAGCGTCTGAAGAAGGGTGCGAGGACGACGCTGCTCCTCGTCGTGGCGCTCGCCGCGCTCGCGGTGTGGAAGCCGACGTGGCAGTGGTTTCCGATTGGCCTCGTCTTCCTGCTGCTGCTCGCGCTCTGCGTCGCGATCGCTCCGGTCCGACGGCGCTTCTTCCCCGGCCATCCGGTCATCCCGTGGAGCCTGCTCGTCGCGACGTCATGGCTCTTCGTGATCCACAGCTACTATGTCGAGCTACGGCGCCAGCGCAGCGAGCGTCTGGAGCTTCTCGGCGTGCAGCTGCCGGCGTCGCAGACCCGCGCGCTCACGGTCGGGGTCGACGATTCGCTGGACGTTCGCCTCGAGCGTGCGGCAGACCCCACGATTCGCTGGCGCCTCGCGCTGGCGCTCGCTCCGGATGGCAAGATCGCCGTCAAGGAGATGCGCGGCATCGATGCGTTGCAGCAGCGGGAGCGGCTGACCTCTCCGGCATCGCGCTTCGTCGACTGGTTAGGCATCCGGCGGCGGGCGTGGCCGCACGTGTGGGGCACCGAGTTGAGCGAGCGGGCGCCGCAGGTTCGCGTGTCGCCGGAGCACCGCTTCTCGTCCCAGCGAGTGGACGGGTTGCCGGTTCTCATCTGGAACCGGGTGCGACTGCCGCTCCTCCAGGAAGAGAATGGCGATCCGGCGATCGAGGTGCGAAACCGTCGCATGCTGGCGAGGCTGCGCAACGGCGTGCGGATCGCGGAGCTGCCATGGCCGATCCTGCCCGATCCGCTTCTTGCGCCTCAGCTCGCGGTCACCCTCGTCTCCCAGCCGCGAGAAAAGCTCGGATGGACGGACCCCTTCGGCCTGCTCCCGCGATGGGAATTTCGTCTCACCACCACTGACAGCCCATTACCGCTGCTCCAGCGGGGCGACTCGCTACGGGTGCGAGCGGGCGGCGCGCAATGGGTTCTGGCGGTCGACTCGCGCCGTCGTACGGCGTACGGAGCGGGCGACATCACCGTCGGCTTCGGGCGAGGACCGAGCCCTCGGCTCGGCTGGCTGCCGGCCAACGAGGTATGTCGACCGATCGACCGCTGCACGCTCATCAGCAGCCGCTCGCTCCCGCCAACGATTCCGCATTTCGATATCGCCGGGTTCGGGCTCGATACCTCGCGCTTCTCGTTCCTCGCCCGCGTGGCCGCGGCCGGCGAGCGATACGTCGTCATCACCCCGGAACGGGAGTATGCCGCCGCCACCGGCGAGGAGCTGCTCGTGCCCGCGCGCTCGTCAGGCAGGGAGCAGGGATGGTATCGCTTCCGTGTCTTCAAGATGGAAAGCGGAGAGCTCGCCTCGCTCCTCCTCACGCTGGGAGGTCTCGCGCTGATGATGCTCGGCGCCGGTGTGCTCATCGGTCGGTCCAGTCGTGTCCGTCTACTACTGGAGCAGGACACGGTGGCGGTGAACGCAGCGTGGGCGATCGCGAGCCTCGCCGTGGTGTTGCTCGCGGTGCGGCTGGCGCTGGGGTATCGGGTGAGCTACGCCGCGCCGTATCACGCCCGGGGAGCCGATACCGCCGTTGGCCTCTGGGTGGTGCTCATTGTGACGACGACCGCACTGCTCCGCTGGGATGCCTGGGGCGCGCGCGTCCTCGACTGGTTCTATCGCCTCGAGCGCAGCATCCGGATCCGCACGCGCGCGACGGCGCTCGCGGTCGTCCCGCGCGTCCGATGGGCCAACGTGATTCCGCGCTCGTCAGGCAGCTGGAAGGGGTGGCTGCCGCTTCTCGGCGGCGTTGCGCTCGTCATGTACGAGCGGCCCGGCACCTTCGCCGGGGCGGCCGGCGTCGTCTCGCTGACGCTGCTGGCGTGGGTGCTCGTCGAGTACCTCACCGCGCAACGGAAAACCCACCGGACCGTCGACACCGCGGGAACGGTGCTGTCGTCCGAGGATCTCGAGTACGACCGCGCGCGATGGGCGGCGCTCGCCCTGATCACGTTTGGAATTCCGCTCAGTGTCCTGGTGCGCGACGTCGCGCTCGTCATGACGATCGCGATCACCGCGATGCTGTTGATCGCGGTCGTGGCCACTCAAGTCATCACGCGGCTCGACTCACGCGCTCGAGACACGCTATCGGACGGCGGGGAAGGGACGGCATCGCGATGGGGTGCGGTCACGATGGTGCTGTTGCTGTTGACTGCGCTCAACCTCGCGATGCTGTGGGTCGAAGGGCCGACGCTCCTCTTCGTCGGCGTCTTCTTTCTCTTTCTCCTGGCGGTCCGCCTCGGTCATCACCTCGGCGCATCACTGACTCGGCTCCACGTTGCGCGCGCGATCACCGTCGCGGGCGTGCTGCTGGCGGCGATGTTTCTCGTCGTGTCCATCGACTTCGGGCTCGTGCTCGTGGTGGGGCTCCCGCTGCTCGTGACGCTGCTCCTGTCGGTGGGAATCGATCGGGTCCCGACCCGGCTGGCGGTCGTCGCGGGAGTGCTGGCGGTCGTTGGTGCGATCCTCGCCTGGCCCGCCCTGTCGCCGGACGCCGAGAGTCTCTCCACCGAGCAGACGCCTCACGAGACAGACGCGGCGTTCGCGTCGCTCGGCGGGCCGCTCCGGCACGTGCCGGGCTTTACCGATCCGGTGCGCCGATCGGTCGTTCGCGGTCTGGCGGCGTTCCATCCCGAGCTGCTCGAGCGCGTCCTCGCCCGTGCGGGCCCGAGCCCCGCGCGTGAAGAGATCGTACCCGCTCTCGAGCAGGTATGGGGTGGGCGCGCGTACTCGGCCAGCGGCCTGGCCGGACATGGGTTGGCGGGGCCGACGGTGATCGGCCGGGGCGTTCCCGCCGCCGTCTCCGACGCGGAGAACGCGTTCGCCGTGTATCTCATCGCCGAGCACGGGTTTCTTGGCGGTCTGGCGGTGCTCGCCGCGTACATCGTCATGGCGATCGTGCCACTCGTGGTGCTGTGGTCGATCTACCGCGCGTCGCCTGACGTGAACCGCCCCGATGACACCGCGATCGCCGTCCTCGTGGGCGGAATCCTTCTGATCACGGTTCCGGCGGTGTACGTGGCGGCCTCCAACCTGGCCATGGTGCCGCTCACCGGGCAGAACATGCCCTTCCTGGGTCTCAACGCGTGGAGCGACGTGACCTTCGTCGGAGGCATCATCACCGCCATTCTCGCGGTGCTGCTCGACACGTCGCTCGTCACGGACAATCGGGAGCGAGTCGCATGACGCGCAGGCTTCGCATCATCTCGCTGCTCATTCCCGCGATCGTGCTGGGTGGCGTGCTCGCCGCGTTCGGCTTCGTCGTCGTGCGCCTCTATCACTCGGCGTACGATCAGCGCGCGAGAGGCCCGCTGCTGTATGATGCGCTGGAGGAGGAGCTCGCCGCCGGTCTGGAGCCGAGCGACAGCTCGCTGCGACGCGCCATTATCGTGAACGAGGACTCCGTGAGGCTTCGGCGCCGCGGGGCGTTCCTCACGGTGCGATTCGATACCCTCGCCATTATCGATACCGCCCAGTCACCGTCGCTTCGTGAGGGCGGGTTTGTCGCCGACCACGTCCATCGGTACAACACGATTCAGCGCCGGCGGGTGAGGGACGTACAGGATCGCTTCGCGCGGCGAGGCGCCAGTCTCGGCCCACTCGTGGATCTTCGCGAGAAGGAAAACCCATCGGTCTTTCGCACGCGCATCCGCTTCGTCGACGACTCGTCAGGCGACGGCTACCGCAGCACGCTGAGCTCCCGCGCCGCGACGACGGGGATGCGTGTCGCCTCGCCGTTCGAGTCGCGGCGGGAAGTGATGATCACCGCCCGGCGAGCGACCGAGCGGTTCGCGTTCGTTGGCCTGGACACGACGGTCACCCTCACGGGCAAAGGGACCACGCCGGGTGGACGTCGCGGCTGCGCGTTCATGGTTCGCGAGGATTCGACGGGCATTCAGTGCCGGAAGCCCGGCTCCGCGCGCCCGGAGATTCTGATGTCGCTCGATCGCGCGGGACATCCCGGATCGCTGCGGATGTTCCGCCGCGACAGTGTCTTCTACGACGGGAAGCTCGTGCCTCATGGACGACAGTTGTCGATTCGCCGAGGCGGACTCCTCCGTCTTCCGTCGCGCATTCTCGGTCAACCGGGCGAGCCAATGGCGCTCGAGCAGACGGTGTCGGGAATTCTCGCCGGTACGCAGTGGGTGAACGGGCGCGTCGTGTGGCGACAGAATGCCGATTGGGACACGCCAATCGCGCGGCAGCTGGTATCGGCGAGCGGATTCGGACTGATGTCCGCCCTCTCGAGCCCTCGCGTCGTGCCGCTGAGCCTGGACGAACAGCTCTCGCGAGAGCTGCAGGCGGAGCTCGAAGCCTTCATCAAGGCGCAGCCGCAGGCGCGCGACCTGTCGTTCGCCGTCGGTGTCATCGCGAATCTCGCTACCGGCGAGATTCTCGCCGCGCCCGAGGTGAATCATCGCTACGCCGACGCACCGAGCAGCGTGCTGCGGAGCGTCAACGTCGGTTCAGCCATCAAGCCTCTGCTCACCGCGGCGACGCTCGTGTCGTTGCCGGAGCTGGCATCACTTCAGATACGCAACCCCGGTGGCAGGGTGAGCGAGCTGTGGGGGTATCGGTTGTCGAGCGACTTCGAAACTGGCAGTCGCTGTGCCGTTGGATGGATCGACTTGCGCCGTTTTCTCGAGTGCTCGAGCAACGTGTATGCGGCGAGCCTCGTCAGCGCCGCGCTTCAGCCGAGGACGAATAGCCGAGTCGCGCTCGAGTACCGCGATGGCGCGCCCTACCGACTCGGCAGTCGGGAAGAATCGGGGCGGCAGCCGCGGATTCCGCTCGAGCCCGATCTCGCGATTCACCCGGAGTCGTTGTTCGCGAGTGCGTTGTCGCACGGGCTCGAGGATCTCTTTGGCATCACCACATCGCTCGAGGAAGCGAGTGTGGATCATGGTGACTCGACTGTGTGGGAGGGACTCAGCGACGCCGCGGGCAATCCGGTGCGTGTGCCAAGCGGTCTCTGGCCCGACCGCTCGCGCGTCGGACTGGCGTATCAAGGACGTCGCTCGACGCTTCGACGTCTAGCCGCGGTTGCGATCGGGGCAGGGGAGGCGCGACTCACGCCGATCGATCTCACGCAGGCGTTCGGACGACTCGTGAGTGACCGGACACTGGTGCTGCGTTTCGTGCCAGCCGACACGGGGGCCGCTCCCTGGTCTGATCACGGGCTGCGATCCCAGCGGTGGTACTCGACGTTCATGGCTGGTCTGCGTGGTGTCGGTGAGACGGGAACGGCGGCAGGCACTGGGTCCATCGTGAGGCGCGTACTCGGACCGAACGTAGTTTTCTTCGGGAAGACGGGCACGCTCAACGCCGCGGCGTCGTCATTGCGCCGATCCCCGGACACGGTGCTGACGGTCGACCCGGTCGTCGCGACGACGCTGGTGTTCGCGGTCGGGAATGCACCGAGGAATGGGAACGCAGCGCTCAGTTGCGGATTCGTCGGCACGATCTACTTCCGGCTCAATCGTGAAGTCGAGCGTGTAGAGCCGCTCGCGACGGCATTCGCGAACCAGAAGGTTTGGCCGGTGCTTCGAAAGCACTGGGGCCGACTCGGCGCATGCCCCACTCCGAGGCAGACTCGTGCGACCGGCGTGCGCTTCACCACGGCGCAGCGATAGCGCGGGAGCGGTCGGCGCTCGCGCGCCGTCCCACGGTGCGTAGATTGAGCGTGTGATCACGCTCGGTCGTACGGTCGCGCTGGCGATCCTGCTCTTCTCCGGCATCGGGTGCGCGTCGCAGACGCGATCCGGCGCGGCCCTCGAGCCGGCCGACACGGTTCGCGTTCTCGTTTACAACATTCATGCGGGGAAGGACGCGAAAGGGGTCGACAACCTTCAGGGTGTCATCGCGCTGATTCGCGAGACCGACGCCGACCTCGTGCTACTCCAGGAAGTCGATCAAGGCACGCGCCGATCGGGCGTCGTCGACCAGCCAGCAATCCTCGCCGTCGGGAGCGGCTTTCACGTCGCGTTCGGTAGTGCGCTCGACTACGACGGAGGGAAATACGGAGTCGCGACGTTGTCGCGCTGGCCGATTACCTTCGACACGCTGTATCGATTACCGGTGGACCCGCCGCAGCAGCGCGCCGGCGGCTCGCGTGAGCCACGCGGCCTGCTTCGCGCGGATGTGATGTCGCCGTACGGCGCGATCGCCGTGTTCAACACCCATATCGACGCGTCTCGGGAAGACACCTGGCGGCAGCAGGAAGCGCGCGTCATCGTGGCCACCGTGACGAGCGTCCGCCAGTCGCGCCCGCTCGTGGTTCTCGGCGGGGATATGAACTCGACGCCGGAGAGCGCGGTTCAGCAGATCGTGCGCGAGCCCGGCCTCCGCGATGCCTTCGCGGAGTGTGGACGCGGGGCGGGCTTGACGTATCCCGCCGACTCCGCGGTCAAGCGTATCGATTATCTGTACCTGAGCGGGGCAATGCGATGCGCTCGGGCGGAGGTCCCCGTGACGATGGTGTCCGATCATCGGCCGCTCGCGGTTGACGTGCTCATACCGCGCGTCGAGGAGCAACGGCAAAGATGACAGAATTCAGAATACAGAATTCAGAAACGACCACGGGGAGCCACGACCTGGCTCCCCGTAGGGTTATCTGAATTCTGAAATCTGTATTCTGAATTCTGTCATCTTTGCCGTCCCGATCAATCTCCAGCGGCCGGTGCTGCCTCCGGCATCGTCTGGGGTTTCTTTCCAGTCAGCCACGCCTTCAACCGATCCCCGCCCGTCTGCATGACGACGTACGCGCTCGGGACCACGAACAGCGTGAGCAGCGTCGACACCGACAGCCCGCCGACGACCGCGATCGCGAGCGGCTGCATCAGCTCGGAGCCCTCGCCGATCCCGAGCGCGAGCGGAAGCATGCCGAACACGGTCGTGAGCGTCGTCATCAGGATCGGTCTGAGTCGTACGGCTCCTGCGTCGATCACCGCCTGATGCATGGGCGTCCCCCGCTCTCGGCGGTACTCCTCGACGTACTCCACCATCAGAATCGCGTTGTTCACCACGATGCCCGCGAGGAGAATGACCCCCAGGAGCACCGGCGCGCTGAGTGGCGTTCCACTGATCCAGAGGGCGAAAGCGACGCCGATGAGCGACAGCGGGATCGCGAGGATGATGACGAAGGGGTTGATCAGGCTCTCGTACTGAAGCGCCATCACCACGAACACCAGGAAGACGGCGAGCAGTGTCACGATGGTGAGCTGCTGGTTGCTCTCCCGAATCGCTTCCTCTTCGCCGCCGAGAATGATCCCGTAGCCATCGGGCAGCTCGAGGTCGGCGATGCGCGCGCGAATGGAATCACTGACTTCACCCACGGACGCCACTTCGGTGATGACGTCGCCATTGAAGCTCAGCACGCGATTCTGATTCACGCGCTCGATCTCCGTTGGGCCGAGCATCGTGCTGACGTCGGCAATGTCGCGCAGATAGATCGGCGCGCGACCCGAGGAGCCGGGGAAAAGCGCGACGGAGCCCATGTCCTCCGCGCTGGTGAATCGCTCGCGTGGCAGCATCACGCGGACGGCGTACTCCCGATTGCCCTCGGTGTATCGCGTTGCGATCGACCCATCGAGGGCCGTCCGCAACGTCTGGCCGACGTCGGCCACGGTCAGGCCGAGCTGCGACGCACGGTCGCGATCGAGCCGAACGACGAGGAGCGGACTCGCCTCCTCGGTCGAGGGCTCCATGTTCTCGAGTCCTGGAATCCCGCGCACCCGCACGGCGATGTCTCGCGCGATGCGCTGGAGCATCTCGAGATCATCGCCCTGCACGGTAATGTCGACATCGGTGCCGGAGCTCGAGGTGCGAAGACCGCGAATGCGAGGCGGTCGGACGGAGACGCGTGCACCCGGGAACCCGCGCTCATCGATTTTCGCTTGCAGCGTGCGTACCCACTCGTCGGCGCTCATGTCGCGATCGGCGGCCGACACGAGTCGTATGTCGAGTGACCCGCGTCCGGCGCGATTGGCAGTGGAGCCGCCAAAGAGGAATCCGCCCGCGGTGGAGAACACGTGCCTGACGTGCGGCATTTCTTTCACCATCCGCTCGACCTCGAGCGTGATGGCATTGGTCTGCTCCGGAGTACTTCCCGGTCCCAGCCACACCGAGACGCCTACGCCACCATCGTCCACCTGCGGCAGGAACTGCGAGCCGAATCCCCGCGAGAGCAGGACGGCGAGAGCAAACGTCGCGACGGAAACGCCAAGGACGATCCACGGCCGGCGGAGCGTCACCGTCGCGGCACGACGATACGCGTTGCGCGCGCGATCGACGCCGCGGTCGAACGCCACGAGGGGCCGAGTCTCCGACAGCTTGCTGGTGAACCGCACCTTTGCGAGCTGTGCCGAGAGCATTGGCACGAGCGTGAGCGCGACCACGAGCGACGCGAGAATCGCGAACGAGATGGTGAGGATGAGCTCCTTGAAGATGAGCGCGGCCAGTCCGCTCACGAGCAGGAAGGGCAGCACCGCCGCGAGGTTGGTCGTCGTCGACGCGACGACCGCGCTCGACACCTCCCCCGCGCCTGCGTGCGCGGCTTCGACCGGATCGTCGAGGCCTTCCTCGCGCTTTCGGAAGATGTTCTCGAGCATCACGATCGAATTGTCGACCAGCAGGCCGACCCCCAGCGCGAGGCCGCCCAGCGACATGATGTTGAGCGTGAGGTCGCTCAACCCCATGAGCACGAAGGTGGCGAGGATCGCGAGCGGGATGGCGATGCCGATGATCAGCGTCTTGCGCAGTGAGGCAAGAAAGAGGAACACGATGATCATCGCCAGGAGCGCGCCTAACAGGGCGGCATCGCGCACCGAGTTCAACGAGTTGCGGATGAACCCGGCCTGGTTCTGAATGACGTTGTACTCGAGGTCTCGCGGGATGAAGTTCGTGCTTGCCAGCGAGTTGATCTTGGCATCGACGCCATCGGCGACGTTGACGGTGTTCCCATCGGGCTGCTTGCGGATCGACACCTTCACCGCCGGCACACCGTCGAGACGTGCCCACAACCGTTGCTCCTGATGCGTGTCGGTGATGGTGCCCATGTCCGACAGCGGCACCCGCCGGCCCCCGCCGACGTCCAGCAGCACCGAGCGAATGTCGTTCACGCTCTGGAACTTCCCCATCGTCTTCCCGACCAGCTCGTGCTCGGCGGATCCGATGCGGCCAGCGGCGACGTCCTGATTCGCCGCGCGAAGCGCCGCGATGACCTCCGACACGGAAACGCCGTACGAGCGCAACCGCTCCTGATCGAGCACGACCTGAACTTCCCGGACGAGCCCCCCGGAGACGTCGACCGAGGCCACCCCTTCGACCGTGAGAAGTTGGGGACGCAGGCGATCCTCGACCCAGCGACGCAACGAGACGAGATCCCGCTGGGGCGAGGAGAAGGCGATCTCGTACACCGCCATCTGCGAGGGATCGGATTTGCCGATCGTCGGCGGATCCGCTTCTTCCGGAAGCTGCGAGCGCGCCCGATCGAGATTCGTCGACGCGTCCTGGAGCGCGAAGTCGATGTTCGTGCCGTAGCGGAAGTGCAGGTTGATGCCGACCCGCCCTTCCTGAATCTCGGTCTCCATGCGTGCGAGGTTCTCGGTCGTCGCCAACGCCGCCTCGAGGGGCTTGGCGACCGTCTCCTCGAGCACGCCGGGCTCCACGCCGGGGTTGTTCACTCCGACGCGCACCTGCGGATAGACGATGCGCGGCAGCAGATCCAGCGGGAGATCGCCGAGAAACATGGCGCCGAGCACGAGCACGACGGACGTCAGGGTGAGCGTGCCGATGGGCCGCCGGATCGACCAGCTCGCGAGCCGGCCTCGTCGCTGCTCGCCGCTCATCGCACGCCTCCGTTCGCTGGCATCGTCGCTGGGGTGCCTTCGGGCACGAGTCCCGGTGGGGCATCCCGCAGCGGCGGATTCACGATGCGCACCGCGGCACCGTCGCGAAGCGTTGCGCTCCCGGCCACGACGACGGTGTCACCCGGCGCCAACCCATCGGTGATCTCGACGCTTCCCTGGAAGGTTCCGCCGCGCTGCACTTGCCGGAGGCTCGCGCGCGATGCGCTCACGACGTACACGGCGGAGCCGCGCGCATTCTCGACCAATGCGCCCGCCGGGACCATGAGCACACCTTCCCGTGGATCGAGACGAAAGAGAACGCGGGCAAGGAAGCCCGCACGCACGTCACGTGCGGCGGCGCCCGTGAGCGCGACTTCCACCGGTACGAGCCGCGTCAGACTATCCGCGGAAGGAAAGATGCGCCGGATCGTCCCGCGTAACGCTCGACCAGGGAGTGCGTCGAGGGTGACGTCGGTCTGATCGCCGACGTCGAGGCCGGTGACATCGAGCTCCGAGATCGGTACGCGCACCACCATCGTCGACATGTCGGCGACGGCGAACAATCGCGTCTGGCTCCCGATGATGTCGCCTGCTTCAGCGCTCTTCTCGAGGATGACGCCGGTGATCGGGGAGCGAATGGTCGCATAACCCAGCCTCGTGCGGAGCTGGTCGCGCGTCGCCTGCGCCGCTCGATAGGCAGCATCATCGCGCTCGTATTCGGCGCTGGTGATGATCTGCTGGTCATGGAGCTGCTTCGCGCGGACGGCGGCACGGCGGGCGACCTCGAGCGAGGCCTCGGCAGACGCAAGCTGCGCCTGAAGCTCGCGGCTGTCGATGGTCGCGAGTACCTGACCGGCACCGACGCGGTCACCCTCTTCGACGTTCACGCGCAGGAGGGCCCCGGGGAGCTGGCTGTTGATCCCAACGGTGCGGATCGGCTCGACGGTGCCCGCAACGGTCACGGACCGAGCGGCGGTCTTCAGCTCCGCCGTGGCGACTTCGACGGGAGTCGGACCGCGATCCTCGCGGCCGCGACCGCCGCCGGGGGTCGCCCCTTCTCCGCGCTCACTGCCGCAGGCGGCGAGCAGCAGACCCGAGAGCAGAGACCACCTCCTCACTGCTTTACCACGCGATACACGTTGCCATTGTCCGAGAGAATGTAGATCTCTCCGCTCGCATCGAGACCGAACGACTTGATTCTATTGACGTCCCCGATCGACCACGTGCGATGATCGACGGCCTGGCCTGCCGAGAGCCGGAAGCTGCGCAGGATGCCCGCGCAGAAGTCTGCATAGAGGTAGTGGCCGACCAGCTCGGGAATGGCCGTGCCCCGGTACACGAAGCCACCGGTCACGGAACAGTTTCCGTCGGCGTGGCTGTACTCGTGGACGGGGACCGTTAGGCCAGCGCCGTTGCAGGGCGGGCCGGGGTAACAGTGATTCCCCTCCATGATCCGCCACCCGTAATTCACACCGGCGGTCGTGGCCGCGACCGCGTTGACTTCCTCCCAGACGTCCTGACCGACGTCGGCGATATACAGCGTTCCTGCCGGGGGATCGAATGCATAACGCCAGGGATTGCGGAGACCGCGGGCCCAGATCTCATCGCGTCCCGGTGTGGCGCCGGCGTATGGATTCCCCGCCGGAATACTGTACGGAAGACTCGTCACGTCGATCCGCAGCAGCTTGCCCAACAGCACCTCGAGGTTCTGCGCATTGTTCGGCGGATCGCCGCCGTCGCCGCCGTCGCCGGTGCCGAGGTACAGCATGCCGTCGGGTCCGAACATCGCGAGGCCACCGTTGTGGTTGCTGTGCGTCGGATGCGGAATGCTGAGCACGGTGGTCCGGGATCCCGCATTCGCGACGTCGCCGGCCGCCGTGTATCGCGCGACGGCGATGTTACCGGTCAGGTCGGTGTAGTAGACGTAAAATCTCCCGTTCGTCGCGAATTGCGGATCGAACGCCACGCTGAGCAGCCCCTGCTCCCCACCGTACGCCACGATGCTCACGATGTCGAGGAACGGCGTCGACAGCGGCGCGCCGTTCTTGATCACGAAGATCCGTCCCTGCTGATCGACGACGAAGATGCGTGCGTCGCCGGGCGGTGACGTCAGGTACACGACGTCGCCGAGGTTGGCGCCCGGCCACATCTCCTGCACGCCGAGCACGAGCGGGGATCCTGTCGAATACACGACGTTCGCGGCCACCTGCGTCGTCGACGCCGGCAGCGACACCGTTTGCGTCATCGGCGCTGGCCGGTACGTCACGCCGCCCGAGACCACGTCTGCCGCGGTCAGGGTGTAATCGCCCGGCGTCAGCAGATCGATCGCGGTCGATGACGTGAGCTCATTGGTGTAGCCGCCGGGGCCGGCCACGCTGACGCTGGCGTCGACACCGTTAGGCAGGCCGGTAATGTTCACGGCAAGCCGCGCGGTGACGAGCGCATAGGCAACGGTTGCCGTCGCCGGCGCCGTCCCACGCGAGACGGTGACCGTCTGGGTCACGGGCGTCGGCGACCATCGCCCATCGGCGCGCTCGACGTTGGCGGCGGTGACGGTGTACGTGCCCGGATCGAGATCGTCGAGACGACCGGAGGTCGTCAGCGTCTCCGAGAAGCCGCCGGGGCCGGTCACCGTCACGGCGGCGTTCTGTCCAGCGGGCACGCCGGTAATCGTGACGTCGAGCGCGCCGAGCACCGGCGAGACGACGTCGTCATCGCAGGCGAGGAGACCGAAGGCGCTAAAGGCGCTAAAGGCGCTAAAGGCGCTAAAGGCGCTGATGGTTCGAAGCGCTCTCAGCGCCCTCAGCGCCCTCAGCGCCTCCAGCGCCTTCACCGAACACCCCCGAGAAATATCCCGTTGAACAACAGCTTGAACGTTCCGTGTGGCTGCGCTCGGAAGGTGATCTCAGGGCCAAAGAGGTATAGCGTGCCACGACCGACCCGCGCTTCGGCCATGGCGGTCGCGTCCTTCAAGTACTGCTGACCCCACGCCCATCCACTCCGAAGCGGCGCGTCGGTGTCGAACCAGGCGATGCGGCGCACGCCCCGCGCGGCCGCTTCGCCGCCTAACCGGAAGGCGGGGCTGTCGTCGAACAGCACGTCCGTGCGCGAGGGCATGCCGTGCGCGATCGGAAGGGTGCTGTCCACGCGGACCTGCAGCACCGACCCGGGGACGTAGTACTTCTCACGCGGCAGTGGCTGCTCCCGCCCTTCACGCTGCTCGACGAGCGCGCTCGTGATCGGAAGACCGAGATGCTTCGCGAGATTCGTCGAGCTCCCGATGGTGAGGATCGTGCCACCGTCCTCGAGGAAGCGCCGCAGCTGCGGCACCGTCTTCGCCACGCTGACTCGACCCATCCGCGCGCGCCACTCCGCGGGCACCGTCGCAGTGTCGAGCGACCCGCCGCCGAACCCACCCTGCTGGCCACCGTCGCGTTCGGGAATGGCGCCGTCGACGAAGATGAGGACGTCGTACTTCGTGCGCAGCACTCCCGTGTCGAGCTGCGGCGTGAAGACCACCTCATGCGGAAATTCATAACGCTCCAGAAGCCAGCGCACCCAGCCGGACGGCATCGAGCCGCCGTACGTGTCCCAGAGCGCCACGCGCGGCTGCCGAAGGCGCCGCGCATCGCCGGGTGCGCGCATGCGCACGCCTTCGAAGCTCACGCCGGTTTGCGTCGCGAGCTGCTGCAGGAGTGGGCGCGTATTGGATCGTGACGCGACCAGAAAGCGCCCGTCGGGAAGCCACGACACCTCGTGCCCAGCCTTCAGCAGCCGGTTGACGACGAGCGCGGCATCGTTCAGGCGGTGATCGATGACGTAGGCCGACGCGTTGGCGACCCCCGTTATGCGCCCCGCCGGCGGCGTCGCCATTCCGTCGATCGGCGTAAAGGGACCGTCGAAGCCGTCGAGAATCCGGTCGAACTCGATCCCCATTTGGTAGGCGAGCGTCCATCCCGCGTTGTCGTACGGCGGGATCGGCGGACCGCCCGGATACTGGAAATCGTTAGGGTGATCCTGCGGCTCGAACATGTCGAGCACGTGCGGCCGGAACGCCTGGGCCGTCTTCACGACGTACGATCCGGCCGGGTAGTTCTTCCCACCAGCGCTGAAGGACGCCGTCGCGCGATGCACCGTCACGCCAACCTTGATCAGCGCGTTGACGAATTTCGTCGCGGTCGGAAAGTCCGGCTGATCGGCGGGAAGGACGTACCCGCGCGGATCGCGCTGGTCGGGCGCACGCAGCGTCCGCCAGTACTGCATGGGAAGACCCCGGGCGCCGATGCCGCCGCCGCGCTGCGCATCGGGGCGCGTCGCCTGGTCGCCCTGCGCACCGTCGGCGCGCGTCGCCGCAATGCGCACCCGCTCGATGTCGGATGGCGTGACGGTCCAGTGATCGCTGCTTCCGCGCTCGATGGAGTTGCTCCCCATCTTGTAGATGTTGTAGAGGAACTGCTCGCGATGCCGGGAGGCGACGTCGAGCACCGCCTTGTTCGCGGTCACCGAGTAGTCCACCGACTGACGGAACTTCCACGGGCCCGGCGGCACCGGCGCCACGAGATCGCTGCTCGCGAGCTGCCGCTGGGGAAGGAAGGGAATCTCGATCGGCGTCGGATTGCCGATGGTCTCCGTGAGCAGCCCGATCATGTTGTGGAAATAGACGGTTGTGCGGAGGCCGCCGTTCCACCACGTCGAGTAGTTTGCGCCCCGCCGGGTCGTCGCCCCCGGCTTCTCCTCGACCACGAACCGATTGTGCATCGAGGCGCCGACGAGGTCGATCCCGGTGACGACGAGAGGGTCGTAGAAGTAGTTGAACGGATCGCGAAATGGGGGAGCGAAGAGCACCGTTCCCGAGGGACCGGTCTGGTGGTGGTTGTACATGATCTGCGGGAACCACTCGCGGAACAGCACGCGCGCCATGTTTTCCGACTCGGGCTGCGTGACCATGTAGAAGTCACGGTTGTTGTCGTGCCCGATGTACTTCTGGTAGAGGCGCGGAATCCCCGACGTGGAGCGCTTCGTCTTCTCCGGGATGCGCATGTACCAGTCGGAGACGAGCTCCATGCCGTCGGGGTTTGCGTGCACCGCGAGAACGATGACGTCGTCCAGGAAGCGCATCGTCTCGGCATCGGTGCCGCTCACCAGCTGCCACACCGTCTCTGTCAGCTGCTGCGCACCAAGGACTTCGGTAGCGTGGAGTCCGCCGTCGATCCAGACCACCGCCTTGCCTTCCGCCGCGAGGCGTCGTGCTTCCTCATCACTCACCCCCTCGGCGAGAGCGAGCCGCCGCGCGATGTCCTTGTAGCGATCGAGGCGCTGGTGATTCGCCGGCGACGTCACGATCGCCATGAGCTGCGGGCGCCCCTCGGCCGTCATGCCGATCGTGTCGAGGATCATGCGATCAGACTCGCGGGCGAGCGTCTGCCAGTAGGCCTGGAACTGCGTGTAGTCGGGAAGCACGTAGTCGGCCCCGATCTCGTGGCCGAAGTGCGCGCTCGGGCTCGTGAGCTTCTGAGGTGTCGCCTGGGCGGCGAGCGAGGCCGAGAGGACCAGGGCGGCCGTGCCTGCACAGAGCGAACGTGACGACATCGCGCGCATTGCGAGGTTCTCCAGGAAGAGCATGAGGAACGCGGAACGAGGAACGAGGAACGAGAAACGAGGAAGCTTACCGGTAGAGATACGCGGGTACCCGTGCTTCCGCTGACCTTTTGCGCGGAAATGGGACTCGACGGAGGCTCGAGAGGAACGAGGAAGGAGGAGCGAGGAAGCCGACCGGGCAAGAGGTCCCGGGGGACTTCCTCGTGCCTCGTTTCTCGTCTCTCGCAACGGAGGTAATCAAGGGTGTCGCCCTACGACGTCACACGGGGCCGGATTACCTATCCGGCATGAGGATGAACTGCGCCCGGCGTGTCAGCGGGCTCTGAATTCCGGATTCGCAATGCTGAGCTCGGAAGTCTCTGCCGTTCGGGTTTCCCCGCGCCGACACGGAATCGCGAACGCGAAGATCGACCCCCCCTCCGCGCCCGACTCGACCCATGCGCGTCCGCCAATTCCTTCCACCGTTTCACGCACGATACTGAGCCCGAGACCGGTGCCCTCGATGCCCGTGATCGTGGGGTCATCGGCGCGAAAGAACCGCTGAAACAGCTTCTCCTTCGCGTCGTCAGGGACGCCCAGGCCATTGTCGCGCACCTCGACGATGAGCGTCTCGCCGGTGGCATCGTCAGGCCGCTCCACGCGACCATGAATCTCGACGGTACGGTTCAGCTTCTCCGGGTCGGCGTACTTGATGGCGTTGGAGATGTAGTTGGTCAAACTGAGCTCGATGGCGGCGGCATCGACTTCGACGTCCGGGAGCTCGTCCACCGCCTTCACGCTGACGCTGCTGGCACGCGCCATCTCGCGAAGCTGACGCACGACTTCGGCGACGGCCTGCGGCAGTCGCACATGACGATGCTGGCGGACCCGATTCTCGAGCCGAGAGAGCACGAGGAGATTCCCGAGCGTTGCGTCGATGCCCTCGACGTTCTCGCCGATCATGTGGAGGAACCGGTCGCGCTTAGCCGGATCGAGCCACGACTCTCCAAGGAGCGCGTGCGCCCCCTTGATCGCTCCGACGCGCGTCTTGAGCTCGTGCGAAACCATTCGGTTGAAGCCGCGAAGGCGCTCCTCCCGCTCACGAACCTGCTCGTTGGTTCGGCGGAGGAAGTGCATCGTCGTCACCTGCTGTATGAGCGTGACCGCATGGAAGAGGCGATGCGCGCAGTTGAGCAGCTCGCTGCGGGTGCAGGGCTGCTCGATCCCGTCGACAATGCGCGAGAGAAAGCTGAACAGCACGCCGCCGAGTATCTCGTATTCCTTGAAGATCTCGTACGCGTCGAATCCCTGCTGATGGCGCAGCTCGCCGAGCTCGGTAGCCTTGCCGATGACCGGAATGTCGCCGGCGATTCCCTCGGCGGGGTTCTCGAGGTAGGCAGCGATGCCATCGATGAGCAGCGGGACGTGGTCCAACAGATCGGCGGTAGGAAACACACGCGACGCGTCGATCGACACCCGTGCGGCGATCCGATCCAGCCACCGCCTGGTCAGCTCCTCGCGCTCGGCGCGGAGGCGGGCGGCGAGGACGCTGGCGAGGGGACAGTCGGCCGAAGTCGGCATATTGAAGCGTCTGGTGCAGAGAATGGACCACGCTTTTCCGAGTTGACCCCGTTGCCAAGAAGACAACGGCGCCTCCGCCAGCGCGGCACCGGGCTTGCGCCGCTATCGCCCGTGATTCGATAACCCCTCAGGGAGCGACCATGACTGATGCGATAGAGCAGGATCGGGGCGACGAGCGCCACGATGAGCGCGAACGAGTCGGGCTCGACATTGCGGCCCGGCTGTCTGACCGCGGGGTCGTGCTGACGGGGGAAGAGTCGAGCGAGGACCTCGTCAGCCTCCTCGAGGCCGTGGAGCGATTCGAGCGCGCGGTGCAGGCCAAGGGCGGCGATCTCATGGTCGATGAGGGCCCGCAACGCTCGAAGCTTCAACCCGATGACGCGCAGTTCGTGATTCCCAGCCGTGTGGCTGACGAATCCGTCGGTCGGTACATCAGGCGAGTGGACGAAGCGGCGAGCGGGATCGAGCAGCGCCCCCCGCTCACGGGCTGACGGGCTCACCCCGAACGCCGCTCCTTCCGGAGCTTACGGAGCGTATTGTCGCTTCAATTGGTTCCGGTACGCTTCGCTCGCGAAGATCGCCACTTCGACCCTGCGGTTCTGTTGCCGTCCGGCGTCGGTATCGTTCGTCGCCAACGGCTCGGTTTCGCCACGTCCGGCGGTGCGGAGACGTGTGCGCGCAACGCCTTGGGCCGCAAGGTAATCGGCTGCCGACGTCGCTCTCCGCTCGGAGAGATTCCAGTTGTACGAATCGGGGCCGTCCGAATCGGTGTGACCGACGATCAGCAGGTCGGTGTTCGGATACTCGCCGAGACTCGATGCGAGGTTCCGCAGATTCGTCGCTGCCTCCTGACGCACGCGGTCCGAGTCGAAGTCGTAGAGCAATCCCGATTCGAACGTGACGTGAATGCCCTCTCCGACGCGCTCGACTTTCGCCCCGGGGATGTTTTGCGCGAGCTCGCCAGCCTGCTTGTCCATTTGCCGTCCGATGACGCCACCGACGACGCCGCCCACGACGGCCCCGATGATCGCGCCGCGCGTGGTCGAGCCGGTCTGATTGCCGATGACGCCGCCGATCGCCCCGCCGGCGCCCGCCCCGATGATCGCGCCCTTTTCGGTGCGGCTCAGACTCGAGCATCCGCTCGCGACGATTGTTGACGCGAGCACGGCAATCGTAAGGCGTGCACCGCGATGAGAGACTGAAGTCATGGGTCGAGCCCTGGTTGAGGAAGACATCTGAATCGGGACAACGTGCGGCAGGGGACGTGCCACCGAACGTTCCGTCGCGGTTTTGCGTTTGTGACGCACGTCCAATAGCCTACACGCCATGCGCCTTCTGTTTAGCTATCTCCGCCGCTACTCGGGCATCGTCGTTCTTGCCCTCGTGCTCGCCGCGATCAATCAGATCTTCTCGCTGCTGGATCCGCTGATCTTCCGGCACATCATCGACGACTACGCGACGAAATTCCGCGAGCACACCACCCGCGAATTCTTCCGCGGCGTCGGATTGCTGCTCGCGGCCGCGGTCGGCGTCGCGTTCGTCTCCCGCGTCGCGAAGAACTTCCAGGACTACTTCGTCAACGTCATCACGCAGCGTGTCGGCGTCGATCTGTATTCCGATGGTATTCGCCACTCGCTCGCCCTTCCGTTCCAGGTCTTCGAGGATCAGCGCAGCGGCGAAACGCTCGGCAAGCTCCAGAAGGTGCGCTCCGACGTCGAGCGTTTCATCGCGGCGTTCGTGAACATCATGTTCACCACGCTCGTCGGCGTCGTGTTCGTGATGATCTACGCATTCAATGCGCACTGGTCGATCGCACCCGCCTACCTCGCGACGATTCCGATCCTCGGCGGGTTGAGCTCCGTGCTCAGCCGCAAGATCAAGGTGCTCCAGAAGCAAATCGTCGCCGAGACGACCGCGCTGGCCGGCGCGACGACCGAGTCGCTGCGCAACATCGAGTTGGTGAAGAGCCTGGGGCTCGCTGACCAGGAAGTCGCTCGGCTGACGGCGACGACCGAGAAGATCCTCAAGCTCGAGCTGCGAAAGGTTCGCTACATCCGCAGTCTCAGCTTCGTGCAGGGCACCGCGGTCAACTTCGTGCGGACGATGATCCTGCTGCTCATGCTCTACCTGATCTTCACGCAGGAGATCACCGTCGGGCAGTTCTTCTCCCTGCTCATCTACTCGTTCTTCATCTTCGGCCCGCTCCAGGAGATGGGGAACGTCATCAACATCTACCGCGAGACGGAAGCGTCGCTGGCCAATTTCGAGCAGATCCTGAGCACACCTCCCGATCCGAAGCCGACATCGCCGGTGCCCGTCGATGATTTACGCGTGCTCGAATTCGATCGCGTCACCTTCACCCATCAAACGGCGTCCACCCCCGCGCTCACCGATGTGAGCTTCCGCGTTCAGCGGGGAGAGACGGTGGCGTTCGTCGGCCCGTCAGGCGCCGGCAAGAGCACACTCGTCAAGCTCCTCGTCGGGCTGTATTCGCCGAAAGCGGGTCGCATTCTCTACAACGGTGTCGAGAGCACCCGCGTGAACCTCGATCGCCTGCGCGAGCGCATCGGCCTCGTGACGCAGGAGACGCAGCTCTTCTCGGGGTCGATTCGAGAGAACCTCTTGTTCGCGCGTCCGGGTGCGAGCGATGCCGACTGCCTGGCGGTGCTGCATCAGGCGGCGGCGGACGGACTGCTGCGCCGCGCCGACCGCGGGCTCGACACCGTCATCGGTGAAGGAGGTATGAAGATCTCAGGGGGCGAGAAGCAGCGCCTCGCCATCGCTCGGGCGCTGCTCCGAAAGCCGCATCTCCTGGTGTTCGACGAGGCGACGTCGTCGCTCGACTCGCTCACCGAGGAGGAGATCAGCCGGACCATGCGCTCCGTGGCGACGACGTCGAACGTGATCACGGTGTTGATCGCGCACCGCCTCTCGACGGTGATGCATGCCGACCGGATCTACGTGCTCGAGCGCGGGCGCGTGATCGAGACCGGCCGCCACGAGGAGCTGCTCGAGCTCACTGGGCTGTATTACGCCATGTGGCGGCAGCAAGTCGGCGAGCGGAGACCCGCGGCAGAGGGGGCCCAGCGAGCCATGGTCGCGACGCCGTGACCCGTTAGGTCTTCAGGGGCTGCGTGAAGTTCAGCTCGTACCCATTGAGATCGACGATCGAGAACTCGCGTTGGCCGTAGAAGGTCTCGTGGATGTCGCCGGTGAAGCGTGCCTCCGGAATCGCGGGAGTCTCTCCGGCGAGGACCGCTCGTGCACGATCCAGCTGCCGCTGCTTGAGGGCGTCGTAGAGGTCATCGATGCGATTCGTCCGGAGCCAGAAGCTCACTTCGCGCTCCGCGCTCGCGGACCCTCTCGGCACGAACATGAGGTAGGCGCCTCCGAGTGACATTCCCGCCCATGCGGCTTCGGTGTCGATCTCGTGCGCTCCCTCGAGCGCGAACCCGATTGCCCGATACCACTCGACCGTCTCTCGGACGTTCGGTACGCGGATCATCGGGTGTACCGTCGTTACGCTGTGAACGAGCGTGGCGACCTCCGACCGTCGCTCGTGTCGAGGCTCCTTCGCTCCGGCAGCCTTGAGGCGACGCATTGCCTGTGCGTCGCCGCGCAGCATCGCGACCGCCAGCGGGGTGCGCCCTTTGTCATCCTCGGCGTCGAGATCGGCGCCGAGCTCGATCAGCAGATCCAGCATTGCATAGTGATCTCCCGTCCTGAACCCGCCGCCAAGCAGCCCGTCGGGCGGGGCGATCACGTAATGGAGTGCGGTTTGGCGATTCTCGGTGCGGGACAGCCGCCGCAGGAGCGCGTCGGGGTTCTCCTCGACCAGCTTTTGGATCGTGTCGAGGTCGCGCGTGGCGATGGCCGAGAAGATGTGATGTCGCGCGCCGCGTTCGAGTAGCAGCGCGAGAACGTCGGTCGGAATGGTCGGGCCGAAGCAGGTCGCCCACCCGATGACTTCGAGCTGGTGTGCATCGCCGACACCGTGCACGTCGCCGCCTGCGTCGAGCAGAGCGCGCACGACCTCCACTCGGCCTGGACCAACCGCGAAGTGCAGCGGGTATGCGTTGTCCCCTGCGTCGCGTGCATTGGGATCGGCGTCGTGCTCGAGGAGAAGATGCACGGCGTCGAGGTGCGCGACCGCGAGGTGCAAACCGGTGCTCCCTTCGGGCGTGCGCTCCCGAACGAGGCCGGGCTCACGCGCCAGGAGATCGCGAAGCGTCGCGACATCCCCGGTGTGACAGGCAGCGAAGAACGACGTGAGGATTGGCGCCCGGCGTCGATCGATTTCGGCCTTCAACGCGCGCCAGCTCGGGAAGCCGTACTCACGTGCAATGGCGAGCTGCGCGTCAGCGAGCTTCGCGCGTGGTTCTCGCTGGCGCAGCTCGAGGAGGAGCACCTTCGCGCGTTTCTTCAGGAACTCGAGCGACGCGCGGTCCGGCAGTTGGGCGCTGGACATGGACACACCCCTTTCTTCCATGAATGCCCGGTGTCCGCGGCTCTCGGGCTGGAAGTCAGGGTTTTCTGACTATCCACAGCATCGGGTGAGTTGAACTCTTCACGCGGACCGTTGGCCGCCCGGAACCGGCCGAGGGAGAGGATAATGGTTCGGAGAGGGCGCTGGAAGAGCGCTGAAGAACCGCTGGAACTTCGCCTGCGCCACCCAGCGCTTCTCCAGCGCCCTTAGCGCTTCTCCAGCGCCTGTGCCGTGCCCGTTCTCGCAACGACCACCGCCGCCGATGTCACGTGCCCCGTGACGTTCAACACTCCCTTGAACAGATCGGGAATCGAATCGGCCGCGATGAGCAGGCCGATCGCCTCGATCGGAATCCCGAGCCCGGTGAGAAATGGACCCATGAGAAAAATGCTCGCGCTCGGCAGCCCCGGAACGCTGAAGCTCATGAGAATGCTGGTGCCGAGCAGCAGGACGAACTGCTCGGGCGCGATCGTGATTCCGTAGAGTCGCGCCAGAAAGGGAATCGCGACGCTCCACATGATCGGCGTCGACAGACGCAGCGTCGTGACAGCAAGCGGCAGCACGAAGCTCGTCACCGAGGCCGGGAAGCCCAATCGGGTACGCGCCGATTCGACCATCGCGGGCAGCGCGGCGAGTGATGACCGCGCGCTGAAGGCGATCGCCTGCGGCGGAACGAGCGCTCGCGCGAAGCGAGCCAGCGGCTGACGTCCCACGGTGACGGCGACCACATACAGGAGAAGCGTCACCAGGATGATGACCCCGCTGATCAGCGCGATGTACAGCGCGAGCGCGCGCACTGCCCCGAGACCCGTGCGAACGACGAGCGTCATCGCGAGCGCGAACACGCCGAGCGGCGCCACCGCGATCAACCAGCCGACGATCACGGTCATCGCGTCGGCGATCGCCCGAAAGACGTGCGCGACGGCGTCGCGCCGCTCGACACCGGTGCGTGCCAGCGCGAGCCCGAAAAGAATCGCGAAGGTCACGAGGGGCAGCATCGCTCCATCGGCCGCGGCGCGAATGGGATTCGCCGGGACGATGCTGACGATGAGATCGGAGAAGTTCGGGAGTTGGCGGGCGGTCGCGACCACGGAGCTGTCCATGGTCGACCGCATGAGCGCGGTGGTTTCCGGATCGACGGGAATGCGAGCGACGAGTGGTGTCGCGATCAGCGCGCTCACGAGGGCGGTCCCGGCGAGGAGCGCGAGGAAGACGCCGAGCGCGGCGGCGCCCAGCCGGCCAGTGGCGCCTGTGTCGACGGTGGCGACGATGCCCGTGACGAGCAGCGACAGGACGAGTGGAATGAGCACCATCTGGAGCGCCCGGACCCAGAGCGTCCCGATGGGCTCGATGACCGCGGCGACAGTCCGCGCCTCAGGCGAGTCGAGCGCAGCGATCGCGACGCCGGCGAGGAGGCCGGCGACGAGGGCGAGCAGAACGCGGGAGGTGGAGCTCACGGTCCTCGCGGTGTCAGGTCGTCGAGGGTGTCGAGGGATCGTCGACTTACCTCGACGTCCTCGACGACCTTGGCGTCCTAATGTTCTCGCACTCGCAACCGCTCCAGCCGTCGTCGCACTTCCGCGACGCGTGGTTGCAGATCGGGATCCGCGTCTTTCCACAGAGTGACGAACCGTGTGTAATACTCGGTCGCCTTCCCGGCGTCTCCCCGCTCCTCGTACAGTGCTCCGAGCCGCCGCAGCGTGGACGCGAGCCAGATCCCATCGAGGCTGCGCGACAACCGGCCCCATTTCGGCGTGGTGATGAAGCGTTCGTATGCCGCGATCGCCGAGTCCGGCATGCCCGCGCTCTCGAACGCCATCCCGAGGATGGGATCCAGGCAAATGTCGCAGTCGTTCGCCGGACCGTCGGGGTAGCTGTCCCCGAGTCGCAGCTCCGTGATGGCATCGGTCGGACGATTCTCCGCCAACGCGATGAGCCCGAGCATCGTGTGGCGGCCGGGCTCTCGCATGCGACGAACGGCGGTGTCCCTCACCTCGGCATCATACCTCGCGAGCGCGACACGCGCTTCCTGCGGGCGCCCAGCGATCGCGTTCAGCGCGATGACGTCGAAGTAAGGCCGGCGCTCGAGCTCGAGTGACGCCATCGGCGTGCGGGCGAGCGCCGCTTCCAGGCGGCGGAGGCCGGCCTCCGGCTGCTCCCGCAGCCAAATGTCATCGGCAGCCACCATGATGGAATCATAGATGGCCAGCGGAGGAACACCGCGGGCTTCCATGAGCTTTCGCTCTTCCGCGAGGAGCTGCAGGCTCTCACGCAACCGACCCTGAACCGCCGCGAGATCGGACGCAATCGCCAGGGCGGCGATGCGTCCCTGCGCGTCGTTCGACGCGCGTTCCCGCTGGGCGAGCATGCGGATCGAGTCGTACTTGGCCTCGTGGTAGAGTCGTGGGGTGACGTTGAGCGCCAGGCCGGGAATGTTCGGATAGAGACGTTTCATCTCGCTGAGCACCGAGTCCTGCGCCGCAAACTTGCCCTGATCGAACAACGTCGTCTGGAGATTCCCGTACGAGATGGACGTCGCCTGTCCCGAGGCGATTGCTCGGCGATAGATGGCTTCCGCCTTCGCGAATTCCCTGCGGCTGCGATAGATGTTTCCGAGATTGTTCAGGGCCGCGCTGTTCGTCGGATCGATCTCCAGCAACTGCTCGTAGGCAGCCGCCGAGCGCTGTCGGTCGATGACGCGCCCGCTGCCATAATACGATCCCTCCGTGAGCAGTCGCTCGCGGTCCGTCAGCCGATGGCGAAAGCGAAATGCGCGATTCAGCGCGGTGTCGGCCGACCCTAACGGGCCAATGCCGCTGTTGCGGTGGGCGACGCCGAGCTTCCGGTACGCCATGGCGAAGGCCGTGTCGACCTGCACCGCCTGCTGGAGGAGCGAGATCGCGCGCGGGTAGTCGCCCTCGACGTCCATGGCTCGCGCGCCCGCCACGTACTTGCGCAGCGCGTCGAGCGAGGACGTCGTCACCTGCGCCAGCGGCGGTGCAGCCCGCACCGTCTTCAGCGATTCCCCGATCCGGCCGCGCAGCTCGCGTGACAGCTCATCGAGCGCGGGAATGAGATCGCGTGGCGAGTCGGCGGTCTCGCGAAAGACCGCGAGCTCGTCGCCGCTCTCGGCGGCGCTCAGACGCAGCACGATGAGAAAGCCGTCCCCCACCGCGCTGATCTCCCCATGCAGGACCGCCTCGATGCCCTCGCGAATCGCGACGTCGCGCCCGAGCTGGAGATCCACGCGCGCGTTCGGCGGGCGCTCCATGCGCCGGAGCGCGGCCGTGACGGCGCTCGTCGGCACGACCGATACGGCCTTCGACTGACCGAGCTCGGTGCGAACCGCCTCCGACGCGATGTGCCCGAGCGAGGAGTCGGCACCGGTGACGCGAAACTCGGCCACGAGGATGCGATCGTCGTCGCTCAGCTTCCCGGCCGCCAGCAACGATCCGGCCGGTCCGATGCCTAACGCGCGCAGCGCCATGAACACACCGACGACGACGACGAACGCCGCCAGCGTGTACGCCCCGCCGAGTGCGGCACGGCGCCAGGTGAAGTGATGCCCAGCCTTCACGGCGATCGCCTCGACCCCCTTGGGCTGGGCGATGCCACCACTCGTCGTCAGCCGCGGCGTCATCGTCGCGAGGCGGCGGGAGACGCGATGCACGTACGCCGTGGCGATGATCACCGGCAGTCCGAGCGCCATCACGATCAACGCGCCGGTAAACACCCAGTCGGGCAAGCCGATCCCCGTGACCGCGGCGCGCGCGAGCATCGCGACAACGGCGAACGCGATCACGTAGGCGGCGAGCGCGCGTTTCCACACTCCCGGGCGGCCGAGTAACATCCCCGGCATTGCCGCAAGCGTGTCGCCCGTCGGCGTCGCGTCGAGTGTCCGGCCGACGTCGGCCGCCGACGCTGGCCGGTCGGCGGGATCCTTCTCGAGCAGACGCATGACGAGATCGCTGAGCGATGCGGGTGCATCCGCTCGCAGCTCGTGGACCGGTCGCGGCGCCTCGGTGATGTGCGCGGCGAGCATCCGCTGCGGCGACCGATCGTGAAAGGGCGTGTGTCCCGCGAGCAGCTCGTAGGCCAGGCAGCCCAGCGCGTACAAGTCGGCGCGATGGTCGATCGTGGGGTCGCCGGCCGCCTGCTCGGGCGCCATGTACGCCGGCGTTCCCAGCGACATGCCGATCTGGGTGAGCGTTCCGCCTGGCGCCTCACGAGACGCCGAGAGGGCCTTGGCGATGCCGAAGTCGGTGACCACCGCGGTCCCGCCCGACAGAAGCACGTTGTCGGGCTTGATGTCGCGGTGCACGACGCCTCGCGCGTGCGCGAACTCCAGCGCGCGGGCCACGTCCCGGAGGATGCCCATGACTTCGGCGAGCGGCAGCGCGCCGCCAGCATCGAGACGGGCGCGGAGTGATTGCCCTTCGACGAAAGGCATCGTGTACCAGGGAATTCCGTTCGTATCGCCGGCGGAGAGTACCGGAACGATGTTGGCCTGCTGGAGGGATGCGGCGACCTGAATCTCCCGCTCGAACCGCTCGGCGTTGATCCCGGCGGCCAGCTCTCCGGCCAGGACCTTCACGACCACGCGTCGGCGAAGGCGGTTTTCCATGGCCAGGAAGACGCGCGACATGCCCCCACCGCCGAGCTCGCGCTCGATCAGGTAGGCGGTGCCAAGGGAGGACTGAAGCTGGGTGACGAAATCGGAGGACACGGGGAGCCCAATCTAGAACCGGGAGCAATGCGCAGCCAGCAACGCCATACGGCGGCCAGCGCTACATTGTGTCCCGTGGAAGATTTCGCGGCGCTGCTCGCCCTCATCGGGATCGTCATCGTCGTTTCCTCGCTGCTCTCCGGAGCCGTGGAGCGCACTGGCCTTCCACAGGTCGCGATCTTCCTCGCGCTCGGCGCCGGTCTCGGCCCGTGGGGCCTCGGCCTTGTCGACGTCGGCCTGGACTCGCCCACGCTGCGCATCATTGCCGTGCTGGCGCTCGTGCTCGTGCTGTTCAGCGACGCGATCTCCGTCGATACCGGTGCGTTGCGACAACAGCGAGGGCTCGCCCTGCTTGTCCTCGGACCCGGAACGCTCATCGTCGCGGCCGTGATCGCCGGCGCGGCGCATCTGCTGCTGTCGGTGAGTCTCGCGCACGCGGCGATTCTCGGCGCCGCACTCGCGTCGACCGACCCGGTCTTGTTGCGCACGGTGCTCCGGCATCCGCGATTGCCGGAAGCCACACGTGTCGCGCTGCGCATGGAGAGCGGAATGAACGACGCGGTGCTTCTGCCGATCGTCGTCATCGCGATGCACTTCGCGCCGCTCGCCCCCGGCGACGTCGAGCGCAGCCTGGCGCGCAGCATGGCTGGGCTGTTCCTCCTGGGCCCGCTCATTGGGACTGTCGTCGGCTGGATCGGGATCACCGCACTCGTCCGCGTTCGTGATCGCGTCGGGGTGCGTCGAGACTACGAGTCGCTGTATGCGCTCGGCATCGCGTTCACGGCGTTCGCGCTCGCCGAGCGCGTCGGCGGCAGCGGGTTTCTGGCGGCGTTCGCGGCGGGCCTGGTCATCGCCGTGCAGGACCTCGAGCTGTGCGATTGCTTTCTCGAGTACGGGGAAGCGACCGCGGAGATGTTCCTGCTGCTGACGTTCGTCGCCTTCGGCGCGTCGCTGCTCTGGACGGGGCTGGATGTGGTCGATGGGCGCACCCTCGCGTTCGCCGCCATCGCGTTGTTCGTGCGGACGGCGACGCTCTACCCCGTGCTCGCGCGCGCGGGTATCGACGCGCGAAGTCGGCGGCTCATCGCCTGGGCGGGCCCGCGCGGGTTGAGCTCGCTCCTCCTGGTGCTGCTCCCCGTGTTCGCGGGGATGCCGGGCGCGGCCGGGCTGTTCACGATCACCTGCCTGGTGGTGCTGCTGTCGGTGATCGTGCACGGGAGCGGGATCGCGCTCTGGCTGAGGCGGGACACGAGAAGCGAACGAGGAAGGAGGACCGAGGACGCTCGGCGCGAGCAACCTCTCGCAGGCCCGGCATCCCCCGCGCTCGCCGACGCGACTCCGATTACGATCGACGAGCTGCGCGTGCGCCTCGAGCGCGGCGAGAACGTCCAGCTCATCGACGCGCGCGCCGACCGCAACTGGGAGCAGGACGACCGCGTCGCCCGCGGGGCGGTCCGGCTGTCGCCTAACGATGCGGTGCGCACCGCGCGAGAGCTGGCGCTCGACCGCCGCGGGGCGCTGGTGGTCTACTGTGCCTGACCCGACGAAGCGACGAGCGCCCGTGTGGCGCGCGAGCTGAGAGCGGCTGGATGGCCCGACGCGCGGCCCCTCGTCGGCGGATGGCGTGCGTGGCTGGACGCCGGCCTTCCGACGGATCCCAAGTAGAAGTGGGCGACCGCCTTGCCCACCTTGGGCTTAATTCCGATTGACATTGTCGGGATTGGCGCATACCATCACGCGTTCGCGCTAGTTGAAACCGATTCTCAACTGTCCCACGATGCGCCGCTCTACTCTCATCGCACTGGCCTGCACCCTGGCCGTCTCGCCCGCCGCTGCCCAGCGTGCCGTGGCCATCAGCCTCCCATCGACCGCGGGCACCGATACCACCCGCGTGTACCGCGTCGCCATTCCAGCCCAGCCACTCAGCGACGCGCTCGCCGATTTCGCCCGCCAAACCGGGCTACGCGTCGAGCTGTCTGACCACGGCGCCGGCTCGGTTCAGGCGACCGCGATCAACGGCTCGCTCACCGCGCCGGCGGCGCTTCGCGCGCTGCTCGCCGGCACGGGCTTCGAGGCGCGGTTCGAGGACGCCGAGACGGTGGTCGTTATGCGCGGACCCTCGAGCGAGAGCGCGACGCGCGAGCTCTCCCCGGTCGTCGTCACCGCTGACGCGGCCCGCGGTGCGCGATACACCGCGCGCCGCAGCACGAGCGCGACACGCACCGACGCCCAGATCCGTGACGTACCTCAGGCCATCACCGTGCTCGGCCGCGATCTGATCGACGATCAGGCGATGCAAGGCATGGCGGACGTCGTCCGCTACGTGCCCGGGATCACCATGGGACAGGGGGAGGGACATCGCGACGCCCCCACCATTCGGGGGCAGAGCACGACCGCGGATTTCTTTGCCGATGGCGTTCGCGACGACGCACAGTATTTCCGCGATCTGTACAACATCGAGCGCGTCGAGGCGCTGAAGGGGCCGAACGCCATGGTGTTCGGTCGCGGCGGCGGCGGCGGTGTCATCAATCGAGTCACGAAGGAGGCCAAGTGGATGCCGACGCGCGCCTTCGCGCTCGTTGGGGGCTCGTTCGACCGCCGGCGCGCCACCCTCGATATCGGGGACGGCTTCGGCCGCACCTTCGCCGCGCGGCTCAATGGAATGATCGAGGATTCGCGTCAATTCCGCGATGCCACGGGGCTGGAGCGGCATGGCGTGACTCCAACCGCCACGATCCTCGCCGGGAATACGGTCGTCAAGCTCTCCTACGAGTACTTCGCTGACCGTCGCACGGTGAACCGAGGCATTCCGTCGTTTCAGGGCGCACCGGCTCCCGCATCGATCGAGACGTTCTTCGGCGACCCCAACGCCAGCCGCTCCCGCCTCGTTATGCACGGCGGCAGCGCGACGATCGAGCGCGAATGGGGAGGCCTGTCGTTCCGCAATCGTAGCCGCGTGGTCCGCTACGACAAGTTCTACCAGAACGTCTTTCCGGGTGCGGTGAACGACGCCGGCACCGAGGTGAGTCTTTCGGCCTACAACAACGGCACGGACCGCCGAAGCCTGTTCAATCAAACCGATCTCGTGTACACCCTCGGTTCCGGACGGCTGCGGCAGACGTTCCTCGTCGGTGCAGAGCTGAGCAGTCAGCGTTCCGACAACTATCGTACGACCGGCTTCTTCGAGGGGACGTCGACGTCGATGCTCGTTCCGTTCGCATCGCCGACCGTATCGCCCACGGTCGAATACGTGCAGCGCCCCGGCGATGCGAACAACCGCGTGGACGCAGACGTCGTGGCATTCTACGCGCAGAACCAGCTGTCGCTCGGATCGCATTGGCAGGCCATCGTCGGCGTTCGGTACGATCGCTTCGATCTGAACTTCCACGACAATCGCGGTGGAGACGACCTCACGCGTCTCGATGCGATGGTCTCGCCACGAGTCGGTCTCGTCTACAAGCCCGTCGAGCCCGTGTCGATCTACGGGTCGTACAGCGTGTCGCACCTGCCTGGCTCGGGCGACCAGTTCGCGTCCCTCACTCCCACGACGCACGCGCTCGAGCCAGAGGGCTTCACCAATCGCGAGGTCGGCCTCAAGTGGGATCTCCGGCCGGCGCTCTCGCTGACAGCGGCGTGGTATCGCCTCGATCGCACGAATACCGCGGCGCCCGATCCCGCCAGCACGACACGCCTCGTCCAAACGGGACGCCAGCGCAGCACCGGCTACGAGATCGGTCTCGCGGGGAACCTGGTCGCATCATGGCAGATCGCGGCGGGCTACGCGTCACAGAAGGCGACGATCCTGAGTCAGACATCGTCCGCTGACGCCGGCGCAACAGTTCCTCTCGTTCCGCGCGAGACATTCTCGCTCTGGAACCGCTATCAGATCATTCCCCGCCTTGGTGCCGGTGTGGGGGTGATCCACCAAACGAGCATGTTCGCCGCGATCGACAACACGGTCACATTGCCCGGATTCACGCGTGTCGACGCCGCTGCATTCGTAACGCTGAGCCCGTCCCTTCGCGCGCAGCTCAACGTCGAGAACGTGCTCAACGAGCGGTATTACCCGACATCGCACGGAAACAACAACATCGGTCCCGGTGCCCCGCGGACCCTGCTCTTCTCGTTGGCGGTCACGCCTTGAGTCTTTCGCGCCAAGGCAGGAAACGGCAGAACGCCGCAACAAGCTGCAGTGTGATTCACCACGGATGAGCACGGATAACGGCGCGGGTTCGTGGTAGGCGCAGCTCTCTGCGGCCGGCTGCGGTTCCAGCTGGCTCGTAGCGCGACGAAAAGCAGGAATGCGGATTGCTGAAGAGATCCGCACCATGACATTACCAGGCAGCACCATCGACCTCGCGGAGGGCTTCACTTCCCTCGGCCTGCGTCCCGCGGTTGTCGAGACGCTCGCGACCCTCGGGTACGAAGAGCCGACGCCCATTCAGCGTGAGGCGGTTCCGCTCCTCCTCGAGGGGCGCGACGTTCTCGGACAGGCGGCAACCGGCACGGGCAAGACTGCTGCGTTCGCGCTCCCCATGCTCGAGCGCATCTTCACCGCATCCCCTGACACGGGACGTACTCGCGCGATCCGCGCGCTCGTGCTCGTGCCCACGCGCGAGCTCGCGATGCAGGTCTCGGAGGCCGTGCATCGCTATGGGAAGTCGTATGGCGCGCGCGTGCTCCCCGTGTACGGGGGCCAGGCGATCGGCATGCAGCTCAAGGCGCTGCGCGCCGGCGTCGACGTCATCGTCGCCACACCCGGGCGCATCGTCGATCATCTGCGGCGTGGCTCCATTCGACTCGACAGCGTTCGCTTCGTCGTGCTCGATGAAGCCGATGAGATGCTCGACATGGGATTCGCCGAGGACCTCGAGGCGGTGCTCGAGGCACTTCCTGCCGAGCGGCAGACGGCGCTCTTTTCAGCGACGATGGCGGGACGTGTCGCATCGATCGCCGAGCGCCACCTGCGGGAGCCGGTGCGGATCGCGATCGATCGACAGAGCGCCACCGCCGGACAGCTCCCGCGAGTTCGACAGGTCGCATACATCGTGCAGCGCCGGCACAAGGCGGTCGCGCTCGGCCGCGTGCTCGATATGGAGAATCCGACGTCGGCCATCATCTTCTGCCGCACGCGGACGGAGGTGGACGAGCTTACCGAGACCCTCGCCGGACGCGGATACCGCGCCGAAGCGCTGCATGGAGGGCTGTCGCAGGAGCAGCGCGACCGCGTGATGCGACGCTTCCGCGAAGGCGCGACGGAGCTGCTCATCGCGACCGACGTCGCCGCGCGAGGGCTCGACATCGAGTCTGTGTCGCACGTTGTGAACTTCGACGTGCCGTCGGCGCCGGATGGCTATCTCCATCGCATTGGGCGCACGGGACGGGCCGGCAGAGAAGGGGTCGCGATCACGCTGGCGGAGCCGCGTGAGCACCGCCTCCTGCGGAATTTCGAGCGCCTCACGCGGCAGAAGATCCAGGTCGAGACGGTCCCGACGATCGTGGATCTGCGCGCGCGTCGCCTCGAAGTATTGCGCGGCTCGCTGCGTGAAACGCTGCTCGGCGGCGACCTCGAGCAGCATCGCGTCGTCGTGGAGTCGCTGGCCGAGGAATTCGATGTGCTGGACGTCGCCGCCGCGGCGGTGAAGCTCGCGCATGAGACGACCACGGGGAGCTCGCGCGATGCGGAAGCAGCCGAAGAGCTGCCGGTCGCGTCGATACCATCGGAAGGGCGAGCCCGCGATGCCCGTGATGGGCGCAAACCGCGACCGAGTCGCGGGGACGGTCGCCCGCGCCGCGAGCGGACGTTCGCCGACGCCGATGTGACGCGCATCTACATCGGATTGGGTCGAAAGGCGGGGATGCGCCCCGGCGATCTGGTCGGTGCGATCGCGAACGAAGCGGGAATCGATGCGCGCGCGATCGGTGCGGTGGACATCGCCGACCGGTTCTCGCTCGTCGAAGTGCCGGACGAGGCGGTCGACGAGATCATCGGCGCCCTCCGGAACACGACGATTCGGGGGAAGAAGGTGGTCGTGCGGAGGGACCGCGGCAGGAGCTAGTGGTCAGGGGTCAGGGATCAGGGGGTGTCAGGGAATGGGTGCGAGGAGTGCGCGGCAGGTCTCCTGAAACCCACCCCCTGATACCCCCTGATCCTGACCCCCGACTCCTCGCTCCTGGCTTCTTGTTGCTCGCTCCGCGAAAAGACCATATTTTGGCCAATTACCGCGGGGGCTAGACACGCGTCATCTCCGTACCGCGAGGAGGAGGATCCAGCGTGGTCGAAGTGAAGTTGGACGACGTCGACCGTATCGAGTGGGCGCTCAAGACCTTCAAGAAGAAGGTCCAGCGGGCGGGTGTGCTCCAGGATCTGCGGCGCAAGCGGCATTACGTGAAGCCGAGTGAAGCGCGTCAGCAGAAAGCGGCGGCGGCACGCCGGCGCAAGCGTTCCCGCGGTTGACCCCAAAAGCCAGGTGAAACGGCCAGCCCGCGCTGGCCGTTCGCTTTTTGGGTCATCGGCAAGTCTCACTCTCGCAACGACGCTTGCGTTTGCGTGTCCGCATTGGCAACATAGTGCACTTCCCACCGCGCCCCGGTCCCAACCCAAGGAGCGCACCAGGGCGACGACGCCGTTGCCCGCCTTCACGCCGGCCCGTCGCCGGTTCCGAGGTGATGCCATCATTCGCGCGGCACCACCGTCGTCGATGATCTCCGAGCATCAGCGTCTCGCATGAATCCCGAGCCGCAGGGCGAACGCATCGTTCGTGACACGATGACGCCGCGTCCATTCGTTCCGGCTGACCATCCCGCGCCGGATGACGGCGCTACGGAGCTCGAGGCGGCGCAACGCGCGCTTGCCTCCGAGCACGTTCGGCTCACCGACGCGCTCTCGCGAGCAGAGACCGCGCTGGCCATGCGCGATGAGGTGCTCGCCATCGTCGCGCACGACTTGCGCGCGCCGCTGAATGCCGTGCAATCGAGCGCCGCGTTCCTGACGGATGTGGAGCTCGCAGAACCTGAGCGCAGGCGGCTGCTCGATGTCATCCGTCGCGCGGCCTCGAGCATGAATCGGCTCATCCAGGATCTGCTCGACGTGGCGCGAATGGAGAGCGGAGCGTTCACCGTCGAGCTGCGGGAGCTGGACGTGGCGGCGCTGGCCAGCGAGGTCTGCGAGCAATTTCGTCTGGAGGCCACCGAAGGCGGGCGCACGCTCGAGTGCATGGTCGACCACGACGTTCCCCGCGTGCACGCCGACCGCGATCGCCTGTCGCAGGTTCTCGAGAACCTCATCAGCAACGCGCTGCGCTTCACGCCTGCGGGCGGCTCGGTGACGGTACGTGTGACGCGGCAGGCACCCGACTCCGCGATGTGCTCGGTATCCGACACCGGAGTCGGCATCCCACCCGAAGAGCTCCCGCACCTCTTCGAGCGCTTCTGGCAGGCGCGGCGCTATCGGCGCGGCGGTGCGGGGCTCGGTCTCGCGATCGCGCGCGGGGTGGTCGAAGCCCACGGGTCTGCGCTCGCCGTCGAGAGCGAACCGGGGCGCGGCAGCGTGTTCTCATTCGTGCTCCGAGGCGGCTGACCGAAACGTTAGGAGTTGGCCCGCCAGCGCTTTCGCCCGCTTCCATCTCCAGTTCCACAGTTCTTGCAAAAGCCCCTTCCGTCCGGACCCGAGACCCGAGTCCGGGGGCCAGATCATTCGGAGGGAGAACATGCGGATCCAATACAAGATTCTCGGCAGTGTGATGGCGGTCACGATGCTTGGCTTCTCGGCGTGCCGGGATGCCGAGTATGCCGATCGCGACACGGCTGCGGTCGTGACTGACACGACCGCCGTGGGCGGCAACGTCGAGGCGTACAGCGACGCGAACGCGGTGGCCTTCATCCAGACAGTGAACACGGGTGAGGTCGAGGCCGCCGCGCTCGCGAGGACGAAGGCGACGGACGCAGAGATCAAGGCGTTCGCGCGCCAGATGGAGATGGACCACACCGCGATGAAGAACGAAGTGGCGGAGGCCGCGCAGCGTCTTGGGCTGTCGACGACGGCGACCGATGAGGACGTCCTCGAGGATCATCAGGAGGACATGCGGGAGCTGAATGAAGCAGCCGCCGGCAACGACTTCGACGACAAGTACATCGACGAGCAGGTCGAGGCGCACAAGAACGCGCTCGACAAGATCGACGACGCGATCGAGAAGACGCAGAACGCCGAGTTCAAGGCGCTGCTGCAGAAGGCTCGCGGCGCGGTCGATGGACACCTGAAGCGCGCGGAGCAGCTGGACAAGAAGGTCTGAAGAAGGAGCTGGGGGTCAGGGGTCAGGGATCAGGGAAGGAACGGCAAACGGCGGCGCGAAAGCGCCGCCGTTTGCTCATCTGATGAGGCGGCAGCCGCGCAGCGGCGCCGCCTTTCCTTCCCTGATCCCTGACCCCTGACCCCCAGCTCCTACCTCGCCGCGGTCTTCTTCCCTTCCTTCACATAACGATCCAGCCACTCGACCATCTCCCAGAGCACGTGCCCCACCGACTCACGGGCACGATAGCCATGCGATTCCGAGGGCAGGAGAACGTACCGCACCACTCCGCCATTCCCCTTGATCGCCGCGAACATGCGGTCTGACTGGACGGGGAACGTACCCGAGTTGTTGTCGGCCTCGCCGTGGATCATCAGCACCGGCTCGTTGATTTGGTGCGCGTAGGTGAACGGCGACATCTTCATGTACGTGTCCTGCGCCTTCCAGAAGTCGCGCTCCTCCGCCTGGAAGCCGAAGGGAGTCAGCGTCCGGTTGTAGGCGCCGCTGCGCGCGATCCCCGTCCGGAAGAGATCCGAATGCGCGAGCAGGTTCGCCGTCATGAACGCGCCGTACGAGTGGCCGCCGATGGCGATGCGCTCCCGATCCGCCACCCCACGGCGCACGACCTCGTCCACCGCCGCCTTCGCCCCCGCCACGAGCTGGTCGATGTACGAATCGTTAGGCTCCGCCGCCCCTTCGCCGACGATCGGCATCGCCGGGTCGTCGAGCACGCCGTAGCCTTGCGTGAGCAGGAAGAGGTGCGACGCGCCCTGCGGGCGCACGAAGCGATACGGCGATCCGCGGACCTGCGCGGCGGCCGCGGCGGTCTTGAATTCCTGGGGATAGGCCCAGAACAGGAAGGGAAGCGGGCCACGCGAGCGGTCGTACCCCGCGGGCAGGTAGAGTGTGGCCGAGAGGTCGACGCCGTCGGCGCGCTTGTACTTGATCAGCTCGCGGGTGATCCCGGCAAACTGCGGCGCCGGATCCTTGAAGTCGGTAAGCGCCGTCACCCGATTCGCGCGGAGATCGCGCAGGAAATAGTTCGGCGCCTCGGTGACCGACTCCCGGCGCGTGATCACCCGACGCGCATCCGGGTCGAGCACGGTGACGACGTACTCGTAATAGGGCGCCTGGGACCGCCAGAGACGCGTCGTCCTGCCCGTCGCGAGCTCGATCCGATCGAGGAAGGGACGGTCACCCTCGCTGGAAGCGCCGTCGCCAGCGAGATACGCGAACTGTCCGTCGCGCGTGGTGAGGAGGACAGGACTGCCTAACGGCCCCGGGACGGTGACGAAGCTGCCAGGCGCTCCGTAGCGGTCCTCCGACGAGCGGTCGAACAGCAGACGCGGCCCGCTGGCCGCGCCGGGAGTGATCGCGGAGATGCGCTCGCGGCGCGTCTTCCACCATCCCTCGGACACGAGCGCGAGTCGGTCGCTCGCCCACACGACATCATCGATCCGGTAGCCAGCGTCGATGAGGGTACGCGGCTCCCCGTCGAAGGGTGCCGCCAGTGCCACGAGACGGTCGCGACGGTCCGCCGCGCGCGACGGGTCGCCGGTGTCGAGCGCTTCCACCCAGACGAGCGTCGCCGGCGCATCCTGCCGCCACGTTGCTTCACGCGGCCCGGGAACCGTCGCGTCGCGCGCGATCGACATCTCCTCAATGAGCGGACGATCGGTCACTCGCTTCACCATGCGGCCCTCGAGATCCCACACCTCGATGCGCTGCGGGAAGCGAAAGACCGGAACCACGTACGAGAATGGGCGGTGGGAGGTCGTCACCAGCAGATAGCGCGAGTCGGGCGACGGCTGTACGGAAAGATGAATCCCGGCGTCGCCAATGAGTCGCGCCGGGCCATCGGCGGACACGATCGCGATGCGACTCGTCGCGTAGTGCTCGAACAGCCTCTCGTCCGCCGGCGTCTCGAGCAGATCCTGATACGTCCGGTTCGGTGCCGCGCGACCAGATGCTTCCTGCACGACCGGACCGGTCGGCGTGATGGATCGCGCCGGCTCGGCACCACGGTCCGGCGGGATGACCTTGCACGCCAGGCGCGCGTTATCGATCCACCGGCAGGGCGACCCGATCGTCGCGTTGAGCGGCGGTGCGTCGGTACGACGGGCGGCACCAGTGGCGACGTCGGCGATCCACAGGCTCACCATGCTGTCCGACGTCACCGTGAACGCGATGCGCTTCGAGTCTTCCGACCACTGCGGGGTGCCGATGCGCGCACCTCGTGGCGTCTCGATGCGGCGCTCGGCGGGCGCGTTGTTTCCCGACGCGATCGCTCGCAGACGCAGGCCAGTCCCGGTCACTTCTCGCGATTGCCCTCCCGTTCGCGGATTGATGCGCAGACCCGCGAGGCGAAGCTCCGGCTCCGACAGCTCCGCGATCGACGGCAGCGACGCGCGCTCCGCCAACAAGAGCCAGCCTCGGTCGGGGCTGACGAACACCGCTGGCGTTTGCTGCGCGTCGAGAATGGCGGCGATCGGCGCGGGCGGCTGACGATACCCTTCCTGCGCAGCGAGCAGGGTCGGAAGTCCACCGAAAACAAGGAGGGCGACGAAACGGATCGAGCGAGTCATGGGGCCTCGCGGTTGAGAGACGGGTAGGCGTCCAATCTACCATGGCTGAGGACGCGTCAGGAGGTCGATGGGCTGGACTGGCATCCAGGTTCATGGGGCGACGCGGATTACGCCGACACTCCGCTGATCACGCGGATTGGTCCCGCGCGCTGTGATCCCTCCTCCACAGAAGCAAAAAGCCGCTGCTTTTTCCCGCGCGAGGAGAGTCGGCCGGCACCAGGGACGGTTCGCGCGATCCGCGGAGTTTCCGCGTAATCCGCGTCGCCTCATGAACCTGGATGCGAGCCATCCTGGTTAATGTGCGGTAAGGCCACGCATGACCGTCTTGCGCACTCGCGCCCGAAAGGCTTAGACAAGGGGCCAGGCGTTCACCCTCCCTCACTCCGTACGAGCTCATGCGCTCCTTAATCGTCGTCGCCCTTGCCGCCGTCATCGGCCTACCGGCCAGCGCTCAGGAACAGAAAGCCGACTCCGCCAAGAAGGGTCTTCCACTCAAGACCGAGCGGACCGTCAAGCTCACCACCGACGAGGGCACCTGGCTCTCGCTCGACGTCTCGCCTGACGGGCGCACGATCGTCTTCGAGATGGTCGGGGACATCTACACGCTGCCCATCGGCGGCGGTCAGGCGACGCGCATTACGGATGGGCCCGCCTTCGACGTGCAGCCGCGCTTCTCGCCCGACGGGAAGCAGATCGCCTTCGTCACCGACCGATCCGGGTCGGACAACGTCTGGGTCATGGACGCCGACGGAAAGAACGCGAAGGCCGTCACCAAGGGCGAGAAGATCCAGTTCGTGTCCCCCGAGTGGACGCCGGACGGGCGCTTCCTGGTCGTCTCGCGCAACTCGGCGCAGTTCGCGCCGGTCTACGATCTCTACCTGTATCACAAGGACGGCGGCGCGGGGCTGAAGATGACAGGCGCGACGCCGGCGCCGAGTGGCCCCCCCAATCCCTTCGCGCCGCCGCCGCCTAACAACTACGTCGGCGCGGCGTTCGGCAAGGATGGACGGTACCTGTACGTGGCCGCTCGGCAGGGCGCGGGCGGGTACAATCAGACCTCGTTCGGGTGGCAGATCGCCGTCTACGACCGCGAGACGGGGCAGATCTTCGCCCGCACCGACGCGCTCGGCGGCGCCATGCGTCCGGTGATCAGCCCGGACGGAAGGCTCATGATATACGGCACCCGTGCCGACAGCGTCACGTCGCTGCGCGTTCGCGATCTGACCACGGGCGATGAGCGGTGGCTCGTTCAAAACGTGCAGCGCGACGACCAGGAGTCGCGCTTCACGCGCGATCTTCTCCCGGGTTCCGCGTTCACGCCCGACGGACAGGCGGTCGTCACCTCGTTTGGCGGCAAGCT
Organism: Gemmatimonadaceae bacterium; assembly: GCA_035249985.1. GTDB lineage: Bacteria > Gemmatimonadota > Gemmatimonadetes > Gemmatimonadales > Gemmatimonadaceae > JAICNG01. The sequence continues at coordinate 42,531 of DATFFP010000073.1, read as the reverse complement.
CTGGCGGGTGGACGTCGCCTCGGGTCGCTCGGTCCAGATTCCGTTCACCGCTGGCATCGACATCGGGCTGGGCCCCCTCTCGAAATTCGAGTACCAGCTCAACGATTCGACGCTCACCGTGCAGCAGGTCCGCGGCGCGCGTCCCTCGCCCGACGGAAAGCGCCTCGCCTTTACCGCCCTCGACAAGGTGTGGGTGATGGACCTGCCGCGCGGCACGCCGCGGCGCCTCACCACGACCGGCCGGGGGATCGGGGAGCATGCCCCGGTGTGGGCGCCAGATGGTCGATACGTCGCATACGTGACGTGGACCGACGAGGGGGGCGACGTCATGCGCGTGCGTACCGATCGCCGCGCGCAGCCCGAGCGCCTCACGAGGCAGCAGGCATTCTACGAGCAGCTCAACTACTCGCCGGATGGGCAGCGCCTCGTCGTGGCGCGCGGTCCACGGCAGCAGCGCGTGGAGCACGAAGAGTTCACGCGCAATCCGTTCGCGGCCGGCATCGAGCTCGTGTGGCTCCCCGCGACCGGCGGTGACGCGCGCGTCATCACGCCGATGACGTTCTACGGCTATCCGCACTTCACGCGCGACACGGCACGCGTCTACCTGTACGATCCGCGTGACGGCCTCGTGTCGATGCGCTTCGATGGCACCGATCGAAAGGCGCACATCAAGGTCACCGGCAACCTGGATGCGCGGCGCAATCCCCCGCAGCCCAATCCCGCTGACGAGATCATCGTCTCACCCGACGGCGATCGCGTGCTGGCGCAGGTCGACGGGAACGTCTACGTGCTCTCGATCCCGGTGATCGGCGGAACGACGCCCATGGTCAACGTCGCGAATCCGGCAAACGCCCAGGTGCCCTCACGGCGGCTCACGCGCATCGGCGGGGATTTCGTCGGCTGGTATCGGGATGCGCAACGCGTGCACTACTCGATCGGCCATTCGTACTTCACCTACGATCTGCCGCGCGCCGACTCGCTCCAGCGCGATTCCACCGCGCGGGCGGATTCGCTCAAGCGCGTGACCGCGGCCGCGCAGCCGGATTCCGCGCGCGTCGATACGGCGCGCGCCGGCGGTGCCCCCGCCGAGAACGTCGCGCGCACGCCCGTGGACTCGGCCCGAGTCGCGCAGGCGGATACGGCGAAAAAGGCCAAGCCGGCGTACGAGCCCGAACGGGTCGACGTGCTCATCACGGTGCAACGCGATCGGCCGAAAGGCACCGTCGTGCTGCGCGGCGCGCGCGCCATCACCATGAAGGGCGACGAGGTCATCGAGAACGCCGACATCGTCGTGACCGACAACCGCATCACCGCCGTGGGCGCGCGCGGCAGCGTGTCCGTTCCCTCCGGTGCGCGCGTCATCGATGTCGCCGGCAAGACCATCATGCCGGGCTGGGTGGACATCCACGCACACATGTGGCCGGGCTTCGGCATTCATCCCATCCAGCCGTGGGAGTACTACGCGAATCTCGCGTACGGAGTCACGACGACGCGCGATCCACAAACGTCGACGACGGACGTCCTCTCCTATGGCGACCTCGTCGAGACAGGCGAGATGATCGGTCCGCGCGTCTACTCCACCGGTCCGGGTGTCTTCTGGGCCGACGACATCAAGAGCCTGGACGATGCCCGCGACCTGCTCAAGCGCTACACGGAATTTTACGGGATCAAGACGATCAAGCAGTACATGGTCGGCGATCGGAAGGTGCGACAGTGGGTGATCATGGCCGCCCGTGAGCTCGGCCTAACGCCGACGCTCGAGGGAGGGCTCGACTTCAAGAAGAACCTCACTGAGGCGATCGACGGGTACGCCGGCATCGAGCACTCGCTGCCGATCGCTCCGCTCTACAACGACGTCGTGAGCGTCCTGGCGCAGAGTGGCGTCACCTATACGCCGACCCTTCTCGTCCAGTACGGCGGACCGTGGGCGGAGAACTACTGGTACCAGCATCACGACATCCTGAAGGACCCGAAGGTCGCGCGCTGGGTTCCGAAGCAGGAGATCCACCGTCGAGGCCTCCGTCGACAAGGCTGGTGGCACGACAGCCAGTACTCTTTCAAGCTGCTCGCGGAGCAGGCGAAGAAAATCGTCGACGCGGGCGGTCGCGTGGGACTTGGTGGCCATGGACAGATGCAAGGACTCGGCGTCCACTGGGAGCTCTGGTCGATCGCGTCGGGCGGGATGAAGAATCACGACGTCCTGCGCGTGGGAACGGTCTTCGGTGCCGAGGCGATCGGGTTCGGCAAGGAGCTGGGGACGCTCGAAGGAGGGAAGCTCGCGGACCTGCAGGTGCTCGACGCGAACCCGCTCGAGAACATCCGCAACACCAACACGATTCGCTACGTGATGAAGAACGGCCGGCTCTACGAGGCGGAGACGCTGACGGAGATCTGGCCGCGGCAGCGCGCGATCGACCGGCCGTGGTGGTGGGAGCCGGAGCGTCCACTGGCGGAGGGAGCACCCTAAAGCGACTGCGTACTGCGTACTGCGAGCTGCGAACCAAAACCCCTCGGGAAGCTATGCTTAGCGTCCGTAGCTTCCCGAGGGGTTTTGGTTCGCAGCTCGCAGTACGCAGTACGCAATTTTCTGTGATGCCTGCCATCCAAAACGCCGCGCACTCGATGTATCCTGTGATGTGCAGCGATGAGGAGGATTTGGTGACGCTGGTGCAGCAAGCGGGCGGAATCGTATGGCGTGCCGCGGGCGAGGGCGCCGAGGTGCTCGTCGTCAGCGCCAAGCATGAGCGCTCGCATTGGATCTTTCCGAAGGGCGACGTCGAGGCGGGGGAATCTCCCGCCGAGGCGGCGGAGCGTGAGGTGCGCGAGGAAGCGGGCATCGACAGCCGTGTCGTGGCGCCGGCGGGCGATCTGGAATTCGCACACGAGGGCCGTCACCTGCGGGTGACCTACTTTCTCCTCGAGCTCACCAAACGCGTGGGCGAGGGCGATGGCCGTGTCGTGACGTGGCGGACCATCGACGATGCGCTCGAAGCGCTAACGTTCGAGGGCTCGCGCCGGCTGCTGCGATCGTTTCGGCGCAAGATCGAGGCACAGGCGAGGCGGGCGAGTAGGAGCTAGGAGCTAGGGGTCAGCGCTCAGGGATCAGGGGTGGTAAGGCGCGGCGGCTGCTTCGCAGCCGGCCCGCGCTCATCAGATGAGCGAACGGCGGCGCAGTCGCGCCGCCGTTTGCCTTTCCACCCCTGATCCCTGACTCCTGACTCCTGACCCCTAGAAGACCACCGCATGTCCGACGATGCCGCTCGCCCCCGGATTGCCCTGACTGAATCCGCCGGCACCGGGCGTTCCAATCTGGAACGTGTTGTTCGGGCCAATCGTGACCGTGCTGGCCGCGTCGTGGATGATGCCGATCGACGGACCGCCGCCACCGCCACCGCCATGACCGCCCGCGCCGCCCGTCCCGCCATTGCCGCCGCGGCCGCCCATTCCGCCGCCACCACATCCACTGCCGCCGAAGGCGCCGAGGCCACCCGGCCCCCCGTTGCCGCCCACGCCGCCTGCGCCGCCGATACCTCCCGTCCCAGTGATGATCGCATTGCGATCGATCACGATACCCGTGGACGAGCGGACGAAGATCGCGAACGATCCCGGGCCGCCAGTGCCCCCCTGGCCAAGGTTCCCACCGCCTCCGCTCGCTCCACCGCCCCCGCCGCCACCACCAGCGCCGGCCGCCGTGCCGCTTCCACCGCCACCACCGCCTCCGCCGCTACCCGGCGTTCCGCTCGTTCCGTCCGTCCCATCAGCGGGAACGTAGCCCGCGGCCGAAACCGTTCCGAGCTGCTCCCCGCCGATTCCATTCTGCCCCGCAGTGCCGTTCGTGCCGCTCTCGCCAGGCCCACCCGCAGGCGTGCCCAGCGTTCCGCCGGTCCCGCCTGTGCCCCCCGCCAGGGCGCCCGCCGCCATCCCACCCGTGCCGTTCTCTCCACTGACGTTCTGAGAGCCACCGTCTCCACCCTCACCGCCGGCGACACCCAACTGTGATCCCGCTGACGGCGGACCTGGCTGGCCGGCAGACCCACCTTCACCACCGGTCGGCGTTGCGCTACAGACCGCATTGGCGCCGGTATCCCCCGGACGGCCTTGCACGCCGTTGGCCCCGAACTGACCACCCGACCCACCGAGCGCGTTACCCGCGGTGATCTCGCTGTTGGTGATCGTGATGTCCTGTGTCTGGTTGAGGAAGATCGTGTGCACGCTGAGACCAGTCGCGGTCGCTTCGTGAGGCGTCCGGATGCGCATCCCGTCGATGATTACGTTCGAGGCGTTGAGCCCGATCACCGTGATCATGTTCTGACCGCCGATAAGGGTCACCGGGAATTCCATCGGATCGCGCAGCCACGTGGCGTTCTGATAGCCGCCGTAGATGCTCACGCCGGTCTGAAGACCGATCATCTCCTCGTACGAGCCGTTGCTGACGTAGACATCGGTCCCGCCGCCCGCGGCCGTCGCGAGTCCGAGCCCGCGGACGATCGTTTTCACGGGACTGGCGCGCGTTCCCGAGTTCAAATCGTCGCCCAGCTTGCTCACGAAGATCGCGCGCGTCTTGTCTTCCATGACGAAGACATCGGTCACGGATCCCTGGCTCTCCGAGCCGCCCGGATCGGTGACGCGAAGCTCGAAGCGTACGGTGCTTACCTCCGCAGGAGCCGTGAACGTCGGTGATGGTCCGGTGAGGAATCCGGGGCCTCCCGTGACGTCGGGTCCCGCGATCTGCGTCCATCGATACGTGAGCGACTGACCTTCCGGATCGGTCCCGCTTCCGGTCAGCGTGACGACTTCGCCGCGATTCACCTCCTGGTTCGCGCCCGCGTTCGCGGACGGAGAGGTGTTGGCGATCGTCCGGAAGGACCACGTGTGGTCCTCCATGGGATTCCCATCGACGTCCTCGATGCCGGAGAGAACGACGTTGTACATGGTATCCGGATGGAGCAGCGCCGTTGGTCTGAACGTCACTGAGCTGCCCGATCCACCGAACGTGCCCGGGACGAGTATCCCATTGATCGGCGAAAGCTGAAACGACGTCATGTTCACCGATGAATGGTTCACGGGCTCGTTGAAGGTCACCATCAGCACCACGTTCCTCGGCACTCCGGTCGCGCCCGCGCCGGGCACGGTTGCCGTGACCATCGGTCCCGACTCGGCCGTCGTGAACGACCACGTCTCTGCCTCGGCCAGACCGTTGCCGCCGAGGTCGGTGACCCCGGTGGTGAGCCGCGCGGTATAGGTCGTTCCGAAGGCGAGAGCTGCGCTCGGAGTGAACGTCGCCGTCGTCCCGGAAGTCGTGACGGTTCCGGCGACCGCAGTCCCGCCCGCAGGCGTCAGAGTGAACGTCGTCGTGCTAACCGAGTTGGCGGCAATCGGTTCGGAGAACGTGGCCGTCACCGTGGTATTCCGAGCGACGCCCGTCGCGCCCGCCTCAGGGGTGGTCGCGGTAACAGTGGGTGCGGTGCGATCGCCGTCGACAGGACCGTCGTCGTCGCACGAAATGACGAGCGGCGTGATCAGCAGGAGCACGCCGAGGAGGCGATAACCGACTTTCATGTATGTCAGGATAAAGTGAAGGCGTGGCGAAACAGATGTGTACACTCGGGGACGCGAATCATAAAATGCGGCCATCGGAAATCAATCGCCGTCAGGTAAAGACTTGTGGATGGGCAGCAAATGCCGGACATCTCATGGGCCGCGTCCCACATTCCTTGATCGATTTTCGCCGGAGTGCCGCATGACCCTCGACGAGTTGGAGACGCCGACCCCCGTCGTCGACCTCGCTCGCATGGAACGCAACCTCGATCGGATGGCGGGCTATGCCTCGTCGCATGGCCTCGCGCTCCGTCCGCACATCAAGACCCACAAGACACCGTGGCTGGCCGCCGAGCAGTTGCGACGGGGCGCGGTGGGCGTGACGTGCGCCACGCCTCGTGAGGCAGAGGTAATGAGCGAGGTCGCCGACGACGTGCTCCTCGCCTATCCCGCGGTCGGCGCGGTGAGGGCGCGTCGCGTGGCGGCGCTCCCCGCCGACGTTCGGGTGACTGTCGCGCTCGACTCGGTGCGCGCGGCCGATGACCTCGCCGATGCCGCTCGTGAGGCGGGACGGCGCGTGGGTGTGCTGATCGAGTGCGACATGGGGATGCGGCGCGTCGGGGTGCAGACGGCGGAGGACGCGATCGCACTCGTGAGGCACGTCGTCGACCGCCGCGAGCTCGAGTATGCGGGAATCGCCTTCTATCCGGGACACATCCGTGAACCGGTCGATGGGCAGGACGACGCGCTCCACACGCTGCGCCAACGCCTGGGCCGCACGCTCGACGCGTTGAAGCGAGCGGGCCTCGGCCCAACGGTCGTGAGCGGCGGCTCGACGCCGACCGCTCTGCGCACGCACGAGATCGCGGGTGTAACCGAGATGCGACCCGGCACTTACATCTTCAACGATCGCACGACGGCGGCGATCGGCGCGTGCACGATGGACGAGTGCGCGCTGACGGTGCTGGCGACGGTGGTGAGCACCGCCGTACCAGGTCAGGCGGTCATCGACGCCGGGACGAAGTCGCTCGGCCGCGAGCCGATGCGCGGCGCTGCGGGTGAGGGATTTGGGGTCGTCTACGGTCAGGAGGACGTCGTCGTACGTGCGATGTCGGAGGAGCATGGACTGCTCGACGTGTCAGGGACCGACTGGCGTCCCGCCGTGGGCGATCGCGTCCGCATCATTCCGAATCACGTGTGCATCGTGGTGCACCTGTTCGACATGGTGCACGGCGTGCGCGGCGAGGGTGTGGAATCGAGCTGGCAGGTGGCGGCGCGCGGCCGCGCGGCGCACGTTGATGTTCTTGGCTGAACGTCATGAACGGAACCCGTGGGTACCACACACGCTCAATCCCAGGATGATGCTGCGTATGCGACTGACGATCCTCTTGCTGCTCGCCACCGTCTCGCTCGAGCCATTGCGCGCGCAGGCCACCGACCCGCACCTCGCGCGTGCTCGCCGGGTGCTGCGGCAGACGCCGCTCATCGACGGGCATAACGATCTGCCCTGGGCCATCCGCACGGACTCGATCGCCCGGCACGACGTCGAGAAATACGATCTTCGCAAGACGACGCCTGGACACACTGACCTGGCGCGTCTCAAGGCGGGCATGGTCGGCGGGCAGTTCTGGTCCGTCTACATCCCGGCCAACGTTGGCGACTCGGGGTACGCGCGCGTGCAGCTCGAGCAGATCGACATCGCTCGACGGGTGATCGCGAAGTACCCCGAGATCGAGTGGGCGCTCACCGCCGACGCGCTGCGCGCGAGCCACGCACGCGGACGCATCGGGTCACTGCTCGGCCTGGAAGGCGGGCATGCCATCGAGAACTCCCTCGGCGCGTTGCGCGCGTACTACGATCTCGGTGCGCGCTACATGACGCTCACCCACTCCGCCAACATCGACTGGGCGGATTCGGGCACCGACTCGGTCCGGCACGGCGGCCTCACGAAGTTCGGCGAGGAGGTGGTTCGCGAGATGAATCGCCTCGGCATGCTCGTGGACCTGTCGCACGTGTCGCCCGCCACGATGAGCGACGCACTCAACGTCAGCGAGGCGCCGGTGATCTTCTCCCACTCGTCGGCGCGTGGGGTCACCGATGTTCCGCGCAACGTTCCCGACTCGATCCTCGAGCGCCTGCCGCAGAATGGCGGGCTGGTGATGGTGACGTTCGTGCCGCAATTCGTGTCGCGTCAGGTGGCGGAGTTCGGAAGCGAGCTGCAGCGCGTCAACGCGGATTTGCGGCAGCGTTTCGCTAGTGATGATGCTGCGCGGCGGCGCGAGCTGGCCGCCTGGCGTGCGTCGCATCCTTCGCCGAAAGCGACCCTCAAGGATGTCGCGGACCACATTGATCACATTCGGCGCGTCGCGGGCGCCGACCACGTGGGCATCGGGGGTGATTTCGACGGGATCAGCGAGACGGTTGTGGGGCTGGAGGACGTCTCGACCTATCCCGCGTTGTTTGCGGAGCTCTCGCGCCGGGGATGGTCGGAGGCGAATCTCCGAAAGCTCGCCGGAGAGAACCTGCTGCGCGTCCTCAAGCAGGCTGAGACCGTCTCGGCGCGGTTGAAGCAGCAGCGGCAGCCGTCCAACAAGACCATTCAGGAGATGGACGGAACACGGACGTGACCGACCGGGCGGCGGTGGGGCGGGCGACTTCGCGTGACTGAGCTGCGCCGGTGCGAATGGGCACGCCTGCCACTCGATATCGCATACCACGATACCGAGTGGGGCGTCCCCGTGCACGACGACCGCACGCACTTCGAGTTCATCACGCTCGAGGGTGCGCAGGCTGGCTTGAGCTGGTCCACGATCCTGAAGAAGCGCGAGCACTATCGTGAGGTGCTCGATGGCTTCGACCCGGAGCGCATCGCGCGGTACACGAAGCGCAAGCTCGACGCGCTACTGCGCGATGCGGGTATCGTGCGCAACAAGCTCAAGGTCGCGTCGCTCGTTCTGAATGCCCGGGGATTCCTCGGCGTCCAGGAGGAGTTCGGCTCGTTCGACGCCTTCGTCTGGCCCTTCGTGGACGGCACACCGAAGCGAGTTGTCCGGCGAGCTCTCCGGGACATCCCCGCCAGGACAGCGGAGTCGGATGCGCTGAGCAAGGAGCTGCTTCGGCGCGGCTTCAAGTTCGTCGGCTCGACCATTTGCTACGCGTATATGCAGGCATGTGGACTCGTCGACGATCACACGGTGGGCTGCTTTCGGCGGACGGCGCAGCCCTGAATACAGAGCGGGCGGAGTCTCTCGACTCCGCCCGCCTCATGCACCGTCGGACTGCTTCGCTGCTTACCGTACGATCTGCACCTCATCGGTGCCAACGACCTTTCGACCATCGATCGTCAGACCATTCAGCGTCAACGTGCCGGTCGTGCGGCTGACGTCGCCCGCCTTGATCAGGTCGTCTCGATCGAACACCACCAGAAGATCCTTGTCTCCATCGCGGTCCACGTCGACCAGCACCGCGAGGTCACCGTTGTCGAAGAAGAACTTGTTGTCGCCCCAGGTGCCAAGGTCCGACGGCGCCGAGAAGTGCGCGCCGTGCCTGAGCTTCGCGACAGGGACGCCGCCGAGCCTGAGGCTTCCGACATTGACGTCCACCGCATCGAGTGTCTCCGACGAAAGCACCGCGACCGCAATCAGCCTGTCGAACGGCCCCTTCATGTAAATGCGGTTCGTCTTGTGCCACGGTTTGATGTCGATGTCGATCTCGTCGATCTTCACCAGCACCTGAGCCTCGACCGCCTCTGCCGCACCCTCGTCCTTGTCGCGCAGCGTCACGCGCACCGTGTAGGTGCCGGGCTCCGAATAGCTGTGGCTGCCGCGAATCGGGAGAGCGAGACTGGTGGCGTCACCTTCATCCACCGCGCCGTCCCCCCACGTAATCGAATAGTGCCAGGGCGCATCGAGCACGCCGGGGTCGCTGAGCGCAACCGAGACGTCGTACGGCTCGCCAATAAACCTGGTGGCTCCTTCGAGCGAACCCAGCGAGGGAAGACCATTCGACACATCGACGCGGGTCGTTACCAGCGTGACGAGCTCACCGTCGCTCACCGCCAGCGTCGCGGGATACGCGCCGTTGTCGACGAAGCGGTGCGAGATGCTCTGTCCCTCGAGGTTCGTGCCATCACCGATCGTCCAGGAATACGTGAGCGCGTCACCATTCTCGTCGGTAGCCGAGCCCGTAAGCTCAACGGTCTCGCCTTCCACTGACGCGTACGGCCCGCCCACTTCGACAACGGGCGGCACGTTCACCGGTTCAGGCGCGCAGCTATTGGTCTCACGATACCCGGCGCCGCTCGGCGTGTAGGTGATCGCGCACCCCTGCAGGCCGAGCACCGCCGCACCGGCCGCGGCGCGCATATGATTCGCGGCCGCGGCGATACCCGCGCTGGCGTTGGAGACGATCATCTGCATCTCGCGGTAGGCGAATACGACCTCGCCCGTACGCTCGTGCAGCTGGAGCTGGAAGCTGCTGCCAGGATACGACAGGCTGCAGCAGGGACGCATGTCGTTCCACGTGACGACGAAGCGACGGTCACCCGGCTCGCCGACCGTGTTCACGAAGACGCGGCTGTTCTGAAGATTCGGGAAGCTGAAGCGCGATGCCGGCATCCAGTCCGCGTACGCCGGAGCGCCGAGGACGAATGCGCCATCCGGAATATTCCACGTGCGCTTGAAGTTGACGGGGCTGCCGAAGCTGATGTGCCCATTGGCGCTCACGTACACGGACGAGTACGTCTGTCCGTAGAAGGAGAACGCGAAGGGCAGCGCCTGCGGCGTCGTGTCATCATCGATGTACTGAAGTCCCGTTCCCAGCTCGGGGACCCATGCTGCCGGCGTCACCGACGCCAGATCAACGGCCAGCGGCGACAGTGGGTTCGCCGACAGACGAAGTCCGGCCATGGCGTCTCCGGCGATGCTCCCCGTCGACAACGAGACGCCGAGCGCGTTGGCGCGGGCGTACATGTTGGGCGGGAGGCCCGGAGCGTACTTGGCCAGGACGTTCGGCACCTCGACGTAGGACGTGTTGCTGAAGTCGGGGGCGAACGGCTTCGTGGTGAAGAACTCACAGGCGCTCATGGACAGCGTCATCACAAGGAGCGCCACCGCGGCGTTGCGGTTCGTAACCATGGTTGGACCCGAGGTTGATGTCCGTGGTACTGCGTGCGACGCCCCTGCCAGGCAGGCGGGGGTATCCTATGAGATGACGGACATCCCACGACGGTCGTAATCATTGGGAACGGCCGCTGGTCGTTAGGCTTTTCGGCCGCCCGAAGCTTCGGGTCCGTCATGCGCCTAACTGCTTGATGGCGCGCGGGTTCACCAGTGTGCCCGAACCGTAGAAAACGCTGGCCGTGGACTTGCGTTGGCGCATGAGATTTCGGGCGCCGAAAGCACCCGAAAGCGGGCGAAAGGACGCCGTTCGACCGGCGGCTGATACCAGGCCAAAAAGGCAGACAGGAACGAGGAACGAACGAGAAAGTGCCTCCTACTCTTCGTTCCTCGTTCCCTCTCTCCGTTGGAGGAGAATTACCGCGAGCGCGATCAGCGCTCCCCCAGCGAGCGTTGAGGGAGGCAGAGGCTGCGTCAGGACGAGGGCGCCGAGGAGCGTGGTGAAGAACGGCTCGATCGTCGACACGATCGCCGTGCGGACCGGGCCGAGGACGGCCAGGCCGCGGAGGAAGAGCAGGAACGCGATCGCGGTTCCGATGACCGCGAATCCCGCGATGCTGGCCCAGGCCGCGGGCTCGAGCTGCACCGTCAGGGTGCCTGTCACCAGGCCATTGATGACGTGAACGATTCCCGCGCCGACCGCCACGTATGCCGACATGACGGTGGGACGTATTCCCTCCTGCAAACGGCCGATCGTCGGGATGTAGAGTCCGTAGCACGCGGCGGCCGACAGCGAGAGCAGCACGCCGATGAACGGGACGTCGGTCGTGTTCGACCAGGGGGTACCCACCATCGTCGCAATCCCGGCGAACGAAATGGCGAGCGCCAGGAGCCGGCGCGCATCCACCCGTTCGGTGCCGCTCACGAACGAGAACACCGCCACCCACGCCGGGTACGTGTAGAAGAGGAACGCATTGGTGCCGGCGGGAAGATGATCGAGCGCGCGCAGCGCGAGGAACGAGATGAGCGCTTGTCCGCCGCCGCCGATGAGGAGTAGTCGAATGGCGAGCGGACGCGGCACGTGGAGCGCGCGCAGACCGCCGGCCGCCGCGGTGAGCAGGAGCGCCGCGATGAGAAAGCGCCACGCGAGTATCGACGTGAGTGGGGCGCCGGTGCGTCGAGCGAGGACGACGAAAATCGCGATGGCGCCGAAGCAGCACGCGCCGAGCACGATGAAGAGCGTGGCGCGCGCGGTGGATGGCGGTCGTCCCGGCGTAGCGACTCTCTCTTGTGGGTCTGTGGCCGGGGATTCTATTTAGGCCGGCGCGTTTGAACAACGTCCTGTGCTCTGTGCGCAGCGAGCCGACTGCGTCACCACAGAGACACAGAGCGCACCGAGAAAGGTCAACTTCGAAAGGCTTTGAAGGACTTTCACGGGTGAGCTCCTACCTGGAAGTCCTCTGTGCCTCTGTGGTGAAGCAGTCGGCTGTTGCGAAGGACACCATACTCGCTTTCATCCAACATGCGAACCCGACCCTCCATAGCGCTCTTTCTCACTCTGCTCTCGGCGTGCGCCTCGGCAGGACCGCGGCGCGGTGGCGATGACGGGGCCTACGACGTCGTCATCGCTGGCGGCCGGATCGTCGACGGGGCTGGCAATCCATGGTTTTATGGCGATGTCGGGGTCCGGGGAGACCGCATCGCGCGCATCGCGCCGCGCGGTGCGCTCGCCAATGCGATCGCGCAACGGCGTATCGATGCGAGCGGGCTCGTGGTCGCGCCGGGATTCATCGACATCCAGAGTCATTCGCGCGGTGCCTTCCTCACCGGCGACAGCCGCGTCGTCAGCAAGGTCACACAAGGCGTCACCACCGAGATACTCGGCGAAGGCACGACGAATGCGCCCGTCAACGACCTCACCCTAACCGGCGCGGACAGCGGATGGCGCGAGCTGCACGAGCCGTTTCGCGGTCCGCGCGGATTCGACGCGTGGCTGCGAGCGATCGAAGCGCGTGGGGCATCCACGAACTTCGGATCGTTCGTCGGGGCGTCGACGATTCGGATGTACGGGAAGGGCTTGGCGGACGGGGCGGCGACACGCGCCGAGCTCGATACCATGCGAGCGGCGATGACGCGCGCGATGGAGGACGGCGCATTCGGGCTGGCGTCTGCGCTCATCTATCCGCCGGGCGTGTTCGCCTCGACCGATGAGCTGGTCGAGGTCGCACAGGCGATGGCGCCGTACGGCGGCATCTACATCACCCACATGCGCTCCGAGGCCGATCAGCTGCTGGAGGCGATCGATGAGGCGCTGACCATCGGACGCCGCGCCGGCGTGCCCGTGGAGATCTATCACCTCAAGGCAGCGGGACAACGCAATTGGCACAAGGCCCCTCTCGCCATCGCGAAGATCGATTCAGCGCGGCGCGCGGGGCAGGACGTCACCGCCGACATGTACGCGTACGTCGCGGGCGGGACAGACCTCTCGTCATGCCTGCCGCCCTGGGCGTCGACCGATGGCAAGCTGCTCGACAACCTTCGCGACTCGGTGGTGCGCGCCCGCATTCACGCCGATGCGTCGCGCGAGTTCACGGAGTGGGAAAGCCTCTGTCGCCTCGCAACGCCAGAGGGCGTGATGGTGGTGTCGTTCAAGAAGGAGGAGAACAAGGCGCTCGAGGGGTTGCGACTTTCCGACATCGCGGCTCGCCGCGGGACCGACTGGGTGAACGCGGTGATCGACCTGACGCTCGAGGAAGAGGACGGACTCGGCGGCATCTTCTTCATCGCGTCGGAGGAGAACCTGACGCTGCAGATGCGACAACCCTGGATGAAGTTCGGAACCGACGCCGGTGGACAGGATCCCGCGCGCGCCCGCGGCATGACCCACCCGCGCGCGTACGGAAACTATCCTCGCGCCCTCGGGAGATACGTGCGCGACCAGGGGGTGATGTCGCTCGAGGAAGCCATTCGGAAGATGACGTCGGCAGTGGCGACGCGCTTGTCGATTGCCGACCGCGGCATGCTCCGCGAAGGGATGTTCGCCGACGTCGTGATCTTCGACCCGGCGACGATCATCGATCGCGCGACGTACGAGCAACCGCACCAGATCGCTGAAGGCATACGTCATGTTTTCGTGAATGGCGTCGCGGTAGTGAGCGAGGGGCGACATACCGACGCCACCCCTGGACGCGCGGTGCGAAAGGACCGGTGATCGCGCCATGATCTTTCTCGACGCGTCGATCGTGCGCGACCTGCTTTCGATCGAGACGTGCATCACCGCCGTCGAGCATGCATTTCGATTGCACGGAGAAGGGAAAGCCCCGCAGCCTGGCGTGCTCGGCGTCCACGCCGAGCACGGCACGTTTCACATCAAGGCGGGGACGCTCGAGCTGGGCCGGCACTATTTCGCAGCGAAGACCAACGCGAACTTTCCGGGGAACATCGAGCGGTACGGATTGCCGACCATCCAGGGGGTCATCGCGCTATTCGACGCGGACCGCGGCACTCCGTTGGCGATCATCGACTCGCGCGAGATCACGAGTCTGCGCACGGGTGCCGCGACCGCCGTCGCCGCGAAGTATCTCGCCCGCGCGGATGCATCCGTCGTGACGATCTGTGGCTGTGGCGTGCAAGGGCGAACACAGCTGCTGGCGGTGGCGAACGTGCGAACGCTCAAGCGAGTCTACGCCGTCGACCGCAACGCCGAGAACGCCACGCGCTTCGCGCGCGAGATGTCGAACGAGCTCGGCATCCAGGTCATCGTAGAGTCGGATTTGGCGGTCGCGGCGCGGGCGAGTGACATCTGTGTCACGTGCACTCCATCACGCACCCCGATCCTCGGCGCCGGCGATGTCAATCCGGGCGCATTCGTGGCTGGTGTGGGGGCGGACAATGCCGACAAGCAGGAGCTCGACCCCGCGCTGCTCGCGCGCTCCGCGGTCGTGGTGGACATCCTCGATCAGGCCGTGACGTCGGGCGATCTGCATCACGCGATCGCGGCCGGCGTGATGACGCGCGAGGCGGTGCGTGCGGAGCTCGGCGCAGTCGTCGCTGGGAAGAAGCGCGGCCGTCTGCACGATGATGAGATCGTGATCTTCGACAGCACCGGCACCGCGCTTCAGGACGTCGCGGCGGCGGCGGCGGTGTATGAGAGGGCCGTGGCGGAAGGTAGAAGCTAACTACGAACTGCGAACTGCGAGCAGCTCGCAGTTCGCAGTTCGCAGTCGCCCTCACCGCCACGCGCCGATAATCGCTCCCATGATGATGACGTGCACGAGCTGATAGCCCGCGTCGATCATGAACGCAGCGGGGCGTTTGTTCGAATAGAGGTTGCTGTTGAGACCGATCGTGAACCCGAAGCCGAGCCACGCCAGGACGGCGAGCACGACGCCTTGCACGGCGGTGGTGGCTCCGGTGAGTCCCATCAGCAGCGCGATCACCATCGCCATGATCACGTACGTGATGAACGAGTACGCGTAGGTCTTGCCCATGCTCGCCTGCATGGCGGCGAGCTGTTCCGGCGTGTGACCGTGCGCCGCCATCCATTGGCGTCCGAACAGCGAGCGCGAGTACCACAGCGCTCCCAGTCCGAACGCCGCAATGGCGGCGACGAGGATGGCGAGCCAGTTCACGTCGTTCTGGAGCATGAGACCTCCGGCGTCAGGGGTGGGGGCGCGCCGTCGCGCCGAGCACTACCAAGGTCGTCGAGGCTGCCGAGGATGTCCAGGTGAACGAGGTGAAGTCGCCGGGATCACCGCGGCGACTTCGACTCCCTGGACGACCGTGGCTACAGGTACTTTTCTCGCAACACACGCTCATGATGCGCGACGTGGCCCGCGATCACGTACGCCATCGCGCGGACGGAGACGACGAAACCGCTCGCGCTGCCCCGGCGGCCGAGCGCGTCGGTGTCGAGGTGATAATAGAGGTCGAGCGTCGCGGCGCGGAGGTGCGCGAATTCATCGGCCAGGCTCTCGAGCGTGCGCGCGTTGAAGTTGCCCGTGGGGACGTACGCATCCTGCTCGAACGAGGCGAGCGGCGTCTCATCGCCCCGCGCGAAGCGGAGCGCCCGATACGCGAACACGCGCTCGGTATCGTTCACGTGGCCGATCATTTCCTTGACCGTCCACTTGTCGGACGCGTAACGATGGTCGCCGCGCCCCTCGCCGATCGCGCGCAGGAATTCCGGAAACTGGGTGCCCTGGCGCGACAGGATCTCGAAGATGTCGCCCTCGGGAACGCTCGCGACGTATCCCGCTTGATACGGTGCATACTCGCTCGCCGGCGGTCGCTCGAGGGTCACGTGCGGCATGTCACCCTCACACGCGTTGCTTCTGGCGCGCGACCCACTCGCGGATGCGCGCATCGAGAACTCCCAGGGGGACCGCGCCCGCGCCGAGCACTTCATCATGGAAGGCGCGTACATCGAAGGCATCGCCGAGCTCGGTCGTCGCGAACTCGCGGAGCTCGCGAATCTTGAGCTGACCGATCTTGTATGCGAGCGCCTGTCCCGGCCACGAGATGTAGCGGTCGACCTCCACGGTGATGTCGTGCAGCGGCTTGCTGCTGTTCGCCGCGAAGTAGTCGATGGCCTGCTGGCGCGACCACCCCATCGAATGGAGGCCGGTGTCGAGCACGAGGCGGACCGCCCGCCACATGTCGTATGTGAGCGCGCCGAACCTCGAATACGGATCGCGATACAGCCCCAAATCGTGTCCGAGAGACTCCGAGTAGAGTCCCCATCCCTCCACGAACGCGGTGAAACCGAGATGCTTCCGGAACTCGGGAACGTTCTCGAGCTCCTGCGCGATCGCGATCTGCAGATGATGGCCCGGTACCGCCTCGTGCACCGTGAGCGCCTCCATCTCCCACTTGGGTCGCGACTTCAGATCGTAGGTGTTCGCGTAGAAGTATCCGGGCCGCGCGGCCTCCGGCGAGCCGGGCATGTAGTACGCCGTCGTGACGTTGCGCTCGGAATACGCGGGGACGGCGATGACGCCGTACGGCATCCGCGGCAGCCGACCGAAAAGACGGATGAGACCCGGATCAATGCGCTTCGCGATATCGCGGTACTCGCGCAGCAGGCTCGCCGTGTCCGTGAAGTAGAACCGCGGATCGGTGCGCAGGAATTGAATGAATTCGGCGAACGTGCCCTTGAATCCCGTCTGCACCATGACGCTGTCCATCGCACCGCGAATGCGCGCGACTTCGCGCAGGCCGAGCTCGTGGATGGCGCTCGGCGACATGTCGGTCGTCGTGTACTGGCGCACCGCAACGGCGTACCAGGCTTCGCCATTCGGAAGCGCAGACAGTCCAATGCTCTCACGAGCGCCGGGGACGTAGCGGTCAACGAGGAACCGGTGCAGCTGACGCCATGCCGGCAGCACCGAGTCACGCACCAGCGCCGTCCCGCGCTCACGCAAGCGGAGCCGCTCGTCCTCCGGGATCGTCGGCGGCAACTTCGCGAGCGGGGCGATCATCGCGCTCATCGCGGGATCATCGACGATCTGTCGTCCCACGGCGTCGGCGACGCCGTGGAGCGTGATCCGCGGCGGCGTGATCCCACGCGCGAGCCCCGTATCGAGGAGCGCGATGACCTGCCTTACGAGTCTCGGAAACGCCTGCAATCGGGCGAAGATCGCGTCCACATCGTTGGCGCGCTCGATCCTCATCAACGACACGACATCCGGAATGTCGCGCTGGATGCCGCTGAGCGCCGTGACCTGCAGGAGCTCGCCAGGAAAGCGGGCCTGCTCTACCGCCATCTGGCCTTCGTGCACGAGCAGGTCATAGGTCAGGCGGTCAGCGGTCGACAGCCGCTGCCGATCGATCGTGTTGAGGACCGCAAGCGTGCGCCCCGCTTCTCGTTTGCGCCGCGCGATCGCGGTCGCCGAGAGGTCCGTCCAGAGATGGTCGTGTCCTGGATGGCCAATGAACGTCGCGGACTCGGGCGACTCGGTGAGCTGCCACTCGAAATACAGCTCCGAGAGCTGCCGCAATCGTATCGAGTCGCTCGTTGCGCGCGTGCGCTGGACCTGAGCGAGCTCGCGAAAGCGACGGTCGATCTCGGTGAGCGAGGGAGGACGGTGTTGCGCGCCGACCGCGGTCTGAAGGACGAGAACGAGCGCGGAGGCGAGGAGGGCTGGGCGCATGGTTCGGGAAAGGCTGCGGCTCCGGGGTGTCGTCCGCAAGGGTCACAACGGGCCCGAACTGCATCACCACAGAGGCACAGAGGGCACAGAGGACTTCGAGTTCGCAGTCGTCTGTGCCCTCTGTGCCTCTGTGGTGATGCAGTTCGGGCCCGTGGCGCGAGGAAGCCAAAGCCACCCCGAAACACCCTTGCCCGCGTCAACTCCACGGCCACAACCTCTACCGCATGATTATCTCGACCCCAACGAAGAGCCTCCTCGCCGCGGCCGCCATCTCCTCCTCGGTCGCGGTCCTCCACGCCCAAAGCCCCGACTCGGCGCCCCCGGTCCGCCGCGAGTTCCGCGGGGTGTGGGTCGCGTCGGTCGCGAACATCGATTGGCCGTCGCGGCCGGGACTCTCGACCTGGGAGCAACAGGAAGAGCTGCTGCGAGTGCTCAACCGGAGTGTCGCGCTCGGCCTCAATGCGATCGTTCTCCAGATTCGCCCCGCGGCTGACGCGCTCTATTCGTCTCCTCACGAACCGTGGTCCGAGTATCTCACCGGACGTCAGGGCGTTGCTCCCGAGCCGGCGTGGGATCCGCTGGAGTTCGCGGTCGAGGAGGCCCATCGGCGCGGGCTCGAGCTACATGCCTGGTTCAATCCCTTTCGGGCGCGTCACCCAACCGCCATCTCCGAACCCGCGGCGACTCACGTCTCGCGCCGCCAGCCCGCGCTCGTGCTCCGCTATGGGCGGCACCTCTGGCTCGATCCAGGGCTTCCGGCGGCGCGAACGTACTCCATCCGGGTGATCTCGGACGTGGTGCGACGCTACGACATCGATGGCGTACAGATCGACGACTACTTCTATCCTTATAAGGAGCGGGACTCGTCAGGCATGCTGCTCGAGTTTCCCGACAGTGTCAGTTGGGCACGGTACGTGGGGGGAGGCGGCGCGCTGTCGCGCGACGATTGGCGGCGTGGCAACGTCGACGCGTTCGTGCGCGATCTCTATCGCGCGATCAAGCGAACGAAGCCACGCGTCAAGTTCGGCGTGAGTCCCTTCGGCATCTGGCGTCCGGGACATCCCGCCACGATCCAGGGATTCGATCCCTACGAGCAAATCTACGCCGACGCGCGCAAATGGCTCATCGAAGGGTGGGTCGACTAC
Organism: Gemmatimonadaceae bacterium; assembly: GCA_035249985.1. Taxonomy (GTDB): domain Bacteria; phylum Gemmatimonadota; class Gemmatimonadetes; order Gemmatimonadales; family Gemmatimonadaceae; genus JAICNG01. The sequence continues at coordinate 23,580 of DATFFP010000073.1, read as the reverse complement.
TTCGCTCCGCAACTCTACTGGCCCATCCAGCCGGCTTCGCAGAGCTATCCGACACTGCTCGCGTGGTGGGCGCAGGAGAATGTGAAGCGGCGTCACCTCTGGCCAGGGAATTTCACGAGCCGCGTGGGGGCGGGTGACTCGGCGCGTCGCTGGCTGCCGACGGAAATTCTCGAGCAGGTGCGCCTCACGCGAGCGGTGCCGGGTGCGACGGGCAACATCCACTTCAGCATGAAGGTCTTTCTCGAGAATCGCGACAGCATCGGCACGCAGCTCGGCCGAGGTGCGTACGCCGAGCCTGCGCTGGTGCCAGCCACGCCCTGGCTCGACAGCACGCCGCCGCGCAGACCCACCGCCGCCGCGCGCATGGACACCGTGACCGGGGGGCTGAGCGTGCGCATGCTCCCGGCGGGGAAGGAGAGGATCTGGCGGTGGATCGTGCGGACGCGCACCAATGGAACGTGGGCGACGCATGTCCTTCCGGGTTGGCAGCGGTCACACGCGGTGACATTCGATGACGTCACACCTCGACCGGATGAAATCCTCGTGACCGCGGTGGACCGGCTCGGAAACGAGAGTCGCGTTGTCCGGGTGCGTGTTCCCTCCCGCAGCGTGGCGATACCGTCCGCACCGTGAAGGCGGGCTTTCGCGCGGCGCCCGAAGCGTTTCGCCCCGCCGTGTGGCGCCCTCACCGCACGGCGCGCGGCCCTCGCGGCACCCCACGCTACCTTGCATCGTCGTCGAATCATGGAGGATTCGTTCGCATGTTGGAGGCGCGCGACCGCGCGGTCGCTCCCACGGGATCGCTGTCGATCGATTCGCGTCGCTCGCGCCTCGCCTTCGACGTGCGGTACTTCAGGTTCCTGCGCGTGCAGGGTGAGTTTCGCGACGTACGCGGAGAGATCTTCGGCATGGACCCGCGTGCATTCTCAGCCACGTCGGTGACGGCGGTGGTGCCGATCGCCGGCCTCGCGACCGGCATTCGGCTGCGCGACTGGCATCTGTGCAGCGCCGGCTACCTCGCGCTGCAGCGATGCCCGGAGGCCACCTTCCAGAGCGAGCGGATCGTTCCGGATGGCCGCGCCGGGGCACGAGTGATCGGGGTATTGATGGTGCGCGGGGTATCGCGCGAGGTCGTCCTTCACGTCGAGGACTGCCGATACGATTCGAGCGCGCGTCGCATGACCGCGCGCGCTCGCGTCACCCTTCACCGATCGGATTTCGGGGTCGGCCCCTCTCGGCGCGCGCCCTGGTGGGACCCGCGCCGGTACCTCATCGATGATGAGGTGCGCCTCCTGCTCGACGTCGAAGCCGTCGAGCGCGACGGGACCTAGATGAACGAGGAGGGCATGCAGGGCGCCGCATCGGCCCGTCATCTGCTGGACGTGCAGCGCGAGCGCGCGGAGCGCCTGCTCAATGGCGTGCGCGCCGGCGTGCTCGGGTTGCTCGCGGTCGCGGCGCTGGCGTACGCACCGAGCCTCACCCCGGCGCTGAATCGCGTCAACGTCCTCGTGCTCACGCCTACGCTCGCGTGGACGGTCGCGCAGTATCTCATATTCTATCGCCGCGAACGGCTCCCGAGCTGGCTGTCGATCGCCAATCCGCTCGTCGACATCACGGCGGTGAGCGCGATCATTCTGGGATACGCGCTCGCGCAGTCGGCTGCGCTCGCGCTCAAGACGCCAATCTTCCTGTCGTACTTCGTGATCCTCGCCGCGCGACCGATCGCGTCGTCCACCGCGCGCGCCGCGCTCGTCGCCGCTCTCGCGGTGACGCAGTACGCGGTTCTCGTTCAGTTCTTCGTCATGTCGGGGCGCATCACGACGACCTCGCCGCTCGCCGCTCCCGGAGGCTCCGGCGTCTCTCTCCTCGACGAGAGTGCGAAGCTGCTCCTGCTCGCGCTGGCCGGAGCGGTGGCGACGTATGCGACCGCGTGGCACGAGCGACTGGCGATCAGCTATTTCCGTCAGGCGCGTGATCGCGAGCAGCTCGAGGCCCGCCTCGCGCGCGCGCAGCTCCAGACGCTCAAGCTGCAGCTTCAGCCGCACTTCCTGTTCAACACGCTCAACACGATCACGGCGCTCATCGGCGTCGATCCGCGCGTGGCCGAGCGGATGGTGTCGGGCTTGAGCGAGCTCCTGCGGCTGTCGCTCCGGAATGCCGGGGAGCAGGAAGTCCCGCTCTCGCGTGAGCTCGAGCTGCTCGAGCACTACGTCGAGATCCAGCAGATCCGGTTTCGCGACCGCCTGACGGTGACGCTGGAGGTCGCTCCCGAGACGATGCAGGCGCTCGTGCCGAACTTCATCCTGCAGCCGCTGGTCGAGAACGCGATCCGCCACGGTATCGGGCCGCGTGCCGCACCGGGTCACGTCGACGTGCGCGCGTATCGAGAGAATGGATCGCTGCACCTGCGGGTGGCCGACAATGGTGTCGGGGCTCGCACCCGCCGCTCCGAGCCATCGGGCGAAGGCATCGGTCTCGGCAACACGAAGGCGAGGCTCGAGCACCTGTACGGCACCGACCACGCCTTCAGCGCTCGGGGCGGCACCGACGGCGGTTTCGTCGTCGACATCGTCATCCCGTTCCGTCCACGCGCCGAAACTGCGGGCGCCTAACGGCTGGAGCCTCTGATGGAGCAGATTCGTACGCTGATCGTCGATGATGAGCCCCTGGCGCGCCAGCATTTGCGCGTCCTGCTCGCGGACGATCCGGAGATCGCGGTGATCGGCGAGTGCGGCAACGGCCGCGACGCCGTCGAGGCCATTCGCGCGCAGCAGCCCTCGCTGGTTCTGCTGGACATTCAAATGCCGGAGCTCAACGGTCTGGCCGTCGTCGACGAGGTGGGCGCCGAGTCGATGCCGACGACCATCTTCGTCACCGCGTTCGACGAGTACGCGGTCAAGGCGTTCGACGCCCACGCGCTCGATTACGTGATGAAACCGGTGAGCCGCGCCCGATTCCATCAGGCCATCGAGCGCGCGAAGACGCAGCTGCGCGATCCCGCGCCCACGACGCGCCCCCCGCTCGCCGCACTCCTCGATCAACTGCGTGTCGAGGGGACCGCCGTCCCGCGCCGTATCGCGCTCAAGCGCGATGGCCGGCTGCTCTTCGTCCGCATCGAGGACATCGACTGGATCGAGGCGGCCGACGACCACGTGGTGGTGCACGTGGGGCGCGAGCTCTATCGTCAGCGCGACACGCTCACTCGCCTGGAGCAGCGCCTTCCGCCGCACAAATTCCTGCGCGTCCACCGCTCGTCGATCGTCAACGTCGATCGCATTCGCGAGATGCAGCCCTGGTTTCAGGGCGACTTCGTGCTGATTCTCGTCGACGGAACGCGGGTGACGACGGGGAGGAGCTATCGGGAGAGAGTTCGGGAGTTCATCGAAAGGTCGATGTAGGAGCTGGTGGTCGGGGGTCAGGGGTCAGGGATGGAAAGGCGCGGCAGCTCCGCTGCCGCGCTCATCTGATGAGGCGCCAGCGGCGAAGCCGCGGCGCCTTTCCTTCCCTGATCCCCGACCCCCGACTCCTGACTCCTCGTATGCAGAACCATCCTCATCCCGTATCTCGTCCTCAGCGTAATCATCGGCTTCATCGCCACGCGCTGATCGGGAGCGAGCTCGGCGCGCCAGCGCTGGGCGATCGTCGCCAGCACCAGAACCCCTTCCGTCCACGCGAACTGATCGCCGATGCACATCCGGGTGCCGCCACCGAACGGGAAGTAGGAGAACTTCGGCCGAGTCGCCTGAGCGTCCGGCGTCCAGCGATTCGGATCGAAGCGCTCGGGATCCGGAAACCATCGCGCATCGCGCTGCGTGACGAGTGGGCTCACCACGACGAGCGATCCCGCCGGGATCCGCACGCCCGCTACCTCATACGCCTCGAGCGCTTGCCGCCCGATCGCGTACGCCGGCGGGTAGAGGCGCATCGATTCCGAGAACACCATTCGCGCATAGGGCAGGGCACCGAGATCGTCGGCGGTGGCGCGGCGGTCACCGAGGACATGGTCGATCTCCTCGTGGAGACGCCGCTCGACGTCTGGGTGCTGCGAGATCAGATACCACGTCCACGTGAGTGCGTTGGCTGTCGTTTCATGGCCGGCGAGAAACAGCGTCAGCGCCTCGTCGCGCACCTGCTCGTCCGTCATGCCTCCGCCGTCGCCCTCCGCATCCTGCGCCGACAGCAGCATCGAGAGGAGATCACCGCGTGCAGTCCCTCGCGCGAGCTCCGCGCGCCGCTCGGCGATGAGACGGTAGATGGTCGCGTCCAACCGCGCGCGGGCACGGGCGAATCGGCGCGTGTGCGGAAGCGGAAGCCGGTCGAGCAGCTGCATGCCGGGGATGAAGACCGTCTGGAAGAGTTGGAGCACCTCCGTGAGCGCACCTCCGATCTCGTCGGCTTCTGCGTCGACGTCGGCATCGAACAGCGTACGCGCGACGATGGCCAATGTCAGCGCCATCATCTCATGATCCATGTCGACCGTGGCCCCATCACGCCAGCGATCACCGGCGATCCAGCCGCGCTCGACCATCACTCGCGCATACTCGGCGATGCGCTGGCGATGAAAGGCCGGTTGCACCAGGCGCCGCTGACGCAGATGGAAATCTCCTTCGCTCGTCAGGAGGCCCTCCCCGAAGAGGATCTTCGCGCGCTGAAGGACGTGTCCCTTCATGAAGGCGCGCTGATGCGTGACGAGCACATCGCGCACGTGGTCCGGGTGCGCGAGGAGGTGCACGCGAAGGTTGCCCAGCCGTGCGCGCGCGATGTCCCCCTGCTCGCGATGCAGGCCAAGGAGGAACCCCGCGAGGTCGCGTCTCGCTCGAACGACGTTGGTGAGACCGGCGATGAGTCCCATGGCTGATGTATGCAGCAGGAGTGGGCCCGACGCCACGCCCCTTGGCCTCAGGGGTCCGGGCAACTAGAATCGGGGCACCTACTTCACCCCTGCCATGGCCAATCGCGCGCGCATACCCATTCTCATCGTCGGATGGCTCATCGTCATCGGCCTTCTCGTCGCGACGTTCATCTTCTACGGCGGGACGCGACTGTCGCAGCCGCACCAGCTCACGGGCTTCCCTCGCATGCCGCTGTATGGCGCGATCACCTGGTGGTTCTTCCTCGCCATCCCGATGATCGGCCTGACGTACGGCGCGTTCAACGAGTGGCGAAAGAAATGACCGGATTGGAGTTACGAATTCGAATGAAATCCCCGGCGAGGCAGCCGGGGATTTTCTTTTCGTGCTGTCGAGATGAATCAGACGAGTCGCCCGGAACTTTTCGGTAGGGCATCCGTTGATTCACACACGACGGTTGTGGGTATGCACTTGCACTTGTTCTGAAGCAAGTACTCACTTGCTTACACAGATGTTTTCGGCTAGTCTCCACCCCATGAACTCCATTCGCGAACGCCTTCTCGATGCCGCCGCCCGCGTCTACGCCGAAACCGGTTACCGCGGCGCTACCACGCGGCGCATCGCCCAGGAGGCCGGCGTCAACGAGATCACGCTCTTCCGTCACTTCGGCTCGAAGACGACGCTGATTCTCGAGGCCGTGCGCCAGGCCAATCTTCGCAGCGATTGTCCGTCAGTGCCCGCGTCGCCCGGCGACCCCATCGGCGAGATCAGGACGTGGGTGCGTGACGAGCTCCGGCACCTCACACAGCTCCGCTCGATCATTCGCACCAGCCTCGGCGAAGTCGAGGAGCGGCCCGAGATCCTTCCCCTCCTCCGCGAAAAGCCGCTCGACGTGATCCTCGGTCTCTCGTCGTACATCGAGCAGCTGCAGCAGAATGGACGAGCGTCGTCGGACGTCGACGCCCGAACCGCCGCGCTGAGCTTTTTCGGGACGCTCTTCGCCGACGCGATGGGTCGGGACGTCATGCCCGAGCTCTATCACGCTTCGCTGGATGAGTCGGCCGATCGGTACGCGAACGTTTTCCTTCGCTCGATCGGCGTGGCCGCCGAAGGCGTTGGCGGGGTTCCTGCGTCCAACGGCCGACCCCGTCGGAGCAAGGGGAAAGTCCGACGTTCCGTCGCTTCGTAACTGTCCGATTTCCAGAACCAGGATGTCGATGATGTCTCGCACAACGACTCTATCGATCCTCGCCGCGCTTGCATTCGTGAGCGCGCCGCTCGAGGCACAACAGGCCGCGTCTGGACGTCCGCTCTCGCTGGAGGAAGCGCTTCGCATCGCCGAAACGGCCAGTGAAGACGTCGGTATCGCGCGCGCCGCTGCGGATCGCGCGCACGGTGAGCAGATGCGCGCGCGCAGCGAGCTCTTTCCGCAGGTCTTCGCATCGCTCGGCTACACGCGAACGCTGGCATCGCAGTTCGAGGACATCGCCGAGAATGCGCCGCCACGAAATCCCCAGGCGCTCGACCCGATCGACGACAATCCCAACGACGAATTCGGGGCGACCTGCTTCAACTATCTGAATCCCGGCGGGACGACGACCGAGCGCCTGGCCGGGTTGGAGAACGCGGCACGGTGCACGAGCGCGGGCTTCGACTTCACCGCGCTTCCGTTCGGCCAGCGTAACAACTGGACGCTTGGGCTGGACGTGCAGCAGACGCTGTTCGCTGGCGGGCGCGTGGCGGCACAGACGCGCATGGCCGGCGCCGGTCGCCGCATCGCCGAGACATCGCTGGCGTCGACGCGCGCGCAGCTCGTGCTCAACGTGATCGAGGCCTACTACGATGCGGCGCTTGCCGATCGGCTCGTCTCGATCGCGGTGTCGACACTCGAGCAGGCCGAGACGACGCTGCGACACACTCAGCTCGCGCGACAGGTGGGTAACCAGCCCGAGTTCGAGCTGCTGCGTGCCACGGTGTCGCGAGACAACCAGCGCCCGATTCTCATCCAGCGCCAGTCCGATCGCGACATCGCGCTCATGCGGCTCAAGCAGCTGCTCAATTTGCCCCTCAATGAGCCACTGACGCTCACCACCCCGCTCGACGACACGACTGTCGCCATCCCGGCGCGCCTGACGAGCGGACCGTTGGCTCGCGCCGATTCGATCGTGCCATCCGAGCGGGCGCCGGTTCGTCAGGCGGCCGAAGCCCTGGAGGTCAGTGCCAACGCGCTGCGGATTGCGCGGTCCCAGCGACTCCCCCAGGTCAACGTCAACATGCAATACGGCCGGGTCGCCTATCCGCAGACGGGCCTGCCGGTCTGGAACGACTTCAGCACCAACTGGACGGTTGGCGTGGCGCTCCAGGTTCCGCTCTTCACCGGTGGCCGGATCACCGGCGACGTGCGCGTGGCGCAGGCCGATCTCGAGGAAGCCCGATATCGGCTGACGCAGGCGCGTGAGCTGTCGGAGCTCGACTCGTACGCGGCAATGGCGCGGCTCGAGGCCGCGGAGGCCTCGTTCGCCGCCAGCGCGGGCACGGCACAGCAAGCCACGCGCGCGTATCAAATCGCCGAGATCCGCTATCGCGAGGGAATCTCGACGCAGGTCGAGCTGTCGGACTCGCGCATCCTCCTCGAGCAGGCCTCCGCCAACCGGGCGCTCGCCGCCCGCGATCTCGCGGTGGCACGGGCGCGGGTCGCGCTGCTGCGCGATCTCCCGTTCGGCGCCATCGGAGCTCCCTCGTCAGGCGCTCCCCTGTCGCCACAGCAAACGCAACAGCAACGGCAGCCTACTCCCCAACGCCCGCAACAAGCCGCGGCATTCACTGGCAGTCAGACCGGAGCATTCGCCCCATGAGTCCCCAGCGCCCACTCATCCAAGGAACTCTCCTGATCGCCCTCACGCTGGCCGCGGTGACGGGGTGCCGCAGCGACAACGAAGCGAGCGCGGAGGAGAACACGACCCCGGTCGTCGACGTCGGCGTCGAGAACATCGGGATCGCCGAGCAGACGATGCTGCGCGTTGGGCCGCTCCTCTCCGGATCACTCCAGGCGGCTCGTGAGGCGGATGTTCGCGCCGAGATCACCGGGACGGTCGTCCAGTCGCTGGCCGACAACGGTCACACGGTGCAGAAGGGACAGCTGCTCGCGCGCATCGACGACACGGCGATCCGCGATCAGTGGCTGTCGGCCCGGTCATTGGTGACGTCGGCGCAAAACGCGGCGAGTGTCGCCCGACGCGACGAGGAGCGATCCCAGCGGCTCGCCGAAGCCGGCGCGATCGCCGAGCGGGAGCTCGACGCGGCCCGCCAGACCCGGATTGCCGCGGAGGCGCAGCTCGAGGATGCGCGTGCGCGTCTGTCGCTCGCGCAGCGGCAGCTCGACAACACGCAGATCCGCGCGCCGTTCGCCGGGATGGTGAGCGAGCGTGCGGCGAGCGCCGGTGACGTCATGCAGCCGGGGTCGCAGATGTTCACGATCGTCGATCCATCGAGCATGCGCCTCGAGGCATCGGTTCCGGCGGAAGCGCTCTCGGCGCTGCGTGTCGGTGATCCGGTGGAATTCACGGTGAATGCCTATCCGGATCGGACCTTTACCGGTCGCGTCGAGCGCATCAATCCGGCGGCCGATCCGACCACGCGGCAGGTGCGCATTTATGTCGCGATTCCGAATGTCGGTGGCCGGCTCGTCGCGGGATTATTCGCCGAGGGTCGCGTGGCCACTGACGCGCGCAGCGCGGTGGTCGTGCCCGAAAACGCGGTCGACGTGCGCGGGATTCGCCCGACGGTCGTACGCGTCAAGAACGGGCGCGCGGAGCGCGTGGAGGTCGAGCTCGGTCTCGAGGACGACGCGACCGAGCGCGTGGAGATTCGCAGCGGCGTGGCGGCGGGCGACACGCTGCTCGTCGGGGCGGCGTTAGGCGTGACGCCAGGCTCGCAGGTGCGCGTGAAGCCGATCAGCGATCAGTAACAGCGGTCATTCAAGGACGAGCATCGCATGGTTATTTCCGATTTTGCCATCAAGCGCCCGATCATCACCGTCGTCAGCATGCTGGCGCTGGTGATTTTCGGCATCTTCGCGCTGATGCGGTTGCAGACCGACGAGTTCCCCGATGTGGCGCCACCGATCGTCACCGTTGGTCTGCTGTATCCCGGTGCTTCTCCGGACGGCGTCGAGCGTGAAGTCCTCGATCCGGTGGAGGAGGCGATCTCCTCGATCTCCGGCGTGAAGAAGGTGCGGGGCACGGCCGAGGACGGCTTCGCCACGATCATGATCGAGTTCGAGTTCGCGAAGCCGCTCGCCGAAGCCACGCAGGATGTGCGTGACGCGATCTCGGGCATTCGTGCCGACCTTCCGCAGGAGCTCGAAGAGCCGATCATCCGGAAGTTCAACGACACCGACATGCCGATCGTCTCGCTCGCGCTGTCGTCGACGTCGTTGACGCCCGCCGAGCTGACGCGCCTCGCGGATCCCGGCATTACGCGTCTGCTGCGCTCGATTCCGGGAGTTGCCGAGGTGCAGGTGTCCGGGAGCGTCGAGCGTGAGCTCACGGTGCAGATCAAGCCCGAAGCGCTGCAGTCCGCGGGAGTGGGCGTCTCGGATATCGTGCAGGCGCTTGGGCTGCAGAATCTCGCCGCGCCGGTCGGTCGGGTGACGGGTGCGCTCGAGGAGCGCTCCATCCGCCTCAAGGGACGGCTGGAGTCGCCTGCGGAATTCGCCCAGCTCGTGGTCGCCGAGCGGAATGGCCAGCTCATCCGCCTCGGCCAGGTCGCCGACGTGTTCGACGGCGTCGAGGAACAGCGGACAGCGGCGATGTACAATGGACGCGAAGCGGTCGGCATCGACGTCAAGAAGTCCAAGGGATACAGCACGACGACGGTGAGCGACGAGATTCTCAAGCGGATCGATAGCCTGAAGGCGACGCTGCCCGCCGGAACGACGATCGATGCCGTGAAGAACAGCGGGAACGAAGTGCGCAACTCCGTGCGCAACGTGCAGGAGGCGCTCATCGAAGGCGCGCTGCTCACCGTGCTCGTCGTCTTCCTGTTCCTGAATTCCTGGCGCTCGACGGTTATCACCGGTATCGCGCTGCCGATTTCGGTGCTCGCGTCATTCATCGCGGTGTGGGCGCTCGGGTTCCGTCTCGAGACGATGTCGCTGCTGGGGCTGTCGCTCGCGATCGGCATCCTGATCGACGACGCCATCGTGGTGCGCGAGAACATCGTGCGACACGTCGAGATGGGGAAAGACCACTACACCGCCGCACGTGAAGGCACGGACGAGATCGGCCTCGCGGTTGCGGCGACGACGTTCTCCATCCTCGCGGTGTTCGTCCCGATCGCGTTCATGCCGGGCGTCGGCGGTCAGTGGTTCAAGCCGTTCGCGCTGACGATCGCCGCCTCGGTGTTCGTGTCGCTGTTCGTGTCGTTCTCGCTCGACCCGATGCTCTCCGCGTACTGGAAGGATCCCCACAAGGAAGAGCACGAGAAGGGGTGGATCACGCGGAAGCTCGACCGGTTCAACGCCTGGTTCAACCAGCGGTCGCACGATTACAAGAAGGTGATCGCGTGGGCGCTGGACCATCGCCTGCCGATCGTCGTGATCGCGATCGGGACGTTCCTTGGATCGTTCACGCTCCCCGTGAAGGGGCTCACCGGGCTGGCGGTCGTGCTTGGCGCGATGGCGCTCGCGCTCGTCGGGCTCTCACGGTTTCGCCCGTGGTATCTGCGGCTCGGCTCCATCGCCGTCGCGATCGTGGTGGCGCTGCTCCTGATGCCGGTGGTACCGGCGATGGGGATCGTCGGCGTGGCGTTCTTCCCCGAGGATGACAACGCCGAGCTGAACATCGAGGTCGAGACGCCGCCGGGATCGAACCTCGAGTACACACGGCTCAAGGCGGAGGAAGCGGCGCGCATCGCGCGCTCGCATCCGGAAGTTCGCTACACGTACGCGACGCTTGGCGGCGGCACGTCCGGCGCGGTGGACATCGGCAACATCTACGTCAAGATGACGCCTGTCGCCGATCGTGACATGAGCGCCGAGGAGTTCGCCGCGGTGCTTCGTGAGGAGACCAGGCGGGTGTCGGGAGCGACGCTGGCGGTGTTCGCGACCGATTGGGGCAATCAGAAGCTGGTGCAGATCGAGGTGCGCGGGACCGATCCGGAGGCCGTGAACACCGCCGCCGAGATGGTGCTCGCCGAAGTCAAGCAGGTTCCAAACGCCGTCGACATCAGCCTCTCGAGCAAGGGCCAGAAACCGGAGCTCAATGTCGAGCTGCACCGGGGCGTCGCCGGGTCGTTAGGGATTACCGCCGGGCACGTTGCGCAGTCGCTCCGCCCCGCCTTCGCCGGGATCGACGCCGGCGACTGGGAGGATCCGAGCGGTGAGGTGCGGGACGTCGTCGTGCGGCTGGCACCGGAGGCGCGCCGTCGGGCGACGGATCTCCGGCAGCTCCCGCTCGTCGTTCCGGGGCCGAACGGCTTGCCGTCCACCGTGCCCCTCGGACAAGTGGCGAGCGTCGAGGAGAGCGTCGGGCCGGCGGTGATCACGCACCTGGATCGCGACCTCGTCGTCAACGTGGAGGCGAACGTGTCGGGCCGCTCGACCGGCGAAGTCATCGCCGACATTACCGAGCGCGTAGCGCAGCTCCAGTTGCCGCCGGGAGTTCGCGTGACGCAGGGCGGTGACGCGCAACAGCAGGCCGAGGTCTTCGCCGACATTTTCTTCGCCCTCGGGGTCGCCCTTCTGCTGATGTATCTGATTCTCGTGATGCAGTTCGGGTCGTTCCTCGATCCGCTCGCGATCATGCTGTCGCTGCCGTTGTCGCTCATCGGCGTGATGCTGGCATTGGCGCTCTCGGGGGGCACCATCAACATCATGAGCCTCATCGGCGTCATTCTGCTGGCGGGCATCGTGGCGAAGAACGCGATTCTGCTGATCGATTTCGCGAAGTGGGCGCGGGAGCGGCGCGGGCTGCCGCTGCGTGAGGCGCTGATCGAGGCGGGCGCGATCCGCCTGCGTCCCATTCTCATGACGACCTTCGCGCTCATCGCCGGCATGATCCCGGTGGCGCTGGGCCGCGGCGAAGGCGCGCAGTTCCGCGCGCCGTTGGGGATGGCGGTGATCGGCGGCGTGATCACGTCGACGCTGCTGACGTTGATCGCGATCCCGACCTTCTACGAGATCCTCGACGAGTGGCGCCAGTCGCTCGCGCGAGTGTTTGGGTTTACGCCGAAGCAGGCGACGGCGGAGATGCCGGTTCCGGAGCCGGCAGGGGACTAGCGGGGCGCCACGAGTCGGACTGCATGAACCACAGAGGCACGGAGGCACAGAGGAAACGGCAACTGCTCACGTAAGGAGTTGCCGTTTCCTCTGTGCCTCCGTGCCTCTGTGGTTCATGCAGTGTGGCTCCCGTCCGCCGATCCTTACTTCTTCTTAGGAGGAAACGAAACCCTCATCCAGATGAGGACCGCTCCGCACCCACCTCCTGTCCTCTGGAATTCCGCGGGGAGGTTGGAGCCGCTGGAGTAGACCTCGATCGCCTCGATGCTCCCGGGCTCGATGCTGTTCAGGTCGTACAGGGCCGCATAGCGAATGCTGGAATTGTAGACGAGTGCTCCGTCGATGTAGACGTCCATGTAACAGGCTGGCGGTGCACCGGCGAGGCGGTCCCCGGGGTTGATCGCGGCGTTCGAGGCGCTGTGCCCGCACGTCGGGCATCCGGTGGCGGTGCTGTTACGACCGGAGGACGCCCACGCCTTCGACGTGAAGCCGTAGCGGACGTAGACGCCGGGAACCGTATTGAGAATGTCGGATGTGCGGCGGTGCCCATTCTTCTCGAGCACATTGCGATCAATGAAGCGCCCGATGCCGCGTTCGCGACGCTCGTGGTACCCCACCATCTTCCCGGTTCGCGATGTGCCCTCCGCGCTCACCCGCACTTCTTCGAGCACGGGCGTGTGCGTCGTCAGCTTCATCGTGATCTCCCGAATCGCGCCATCAGCGAGCTCGACGACTGTCGAATCGGGACGAAACCCGATCGCGCGCGCGACCAGGCGGTGAGTCCCCGCGGGCAATCGTTCCAGCACGACCCGGCCGCCGGTGTCGGTCAACGCCGATCGTCCCAGCGCAAGGATACCGACGTAGACGTTAGGTACTGGTCGCGTCGTGGTGTCGGCCCCTATGCGAACGATCAGCGTTGCCTGCGCCGCCAACGGAACGGGAAGCACGGCGGCCAACAGAAGGAGGGCGATGCGCGTCATCCCTCACGCCTCACTGCTCATTCTTCACTGCTTCTTGAATCGCAGGTCGCGAACGCGACCGAGGAAGAGGCTCATCTCTGTCACCTTGCCGCTGTCGTCACGGATGAAGCGAACGATGTCGCCGGTGGGAATCTCGAAGACATCACGATAGGCGGGGCGCATCTCGAACGATACCGTGGGGCGCTGCCGCAGGAGTAGCTTGCCATCCTGGTGGGCGATCGTAATCGTCGTCGCTGCCTCCTCGCTGACGTACGTTCCGACCACCCCTCGCTGATCCTCAGGACCTGGTGCGTAGGGCTCGACCGGCAGGAAGAGCAGGGTGTCTCCGTCCTCCTGAAGCAGGCGCATCATACGTGGTCGGCCGTCGGAGGAAAGCTCGAAAATCGCCTGTCCGCCATTCGGGTTTCGAAACACCGTCGCGGAAACCGGCACCGCCTCCGTGCCTCGGTCATCGACGAGCTTGCCATCGCGTACGGAGAGCCGTAGCGGCTGTCCGGTGACGGCGTTCCGATAGAGGCCGGCCCGCGCGCTCAGGACGCTCGGGGCGAGTGTCACCGCCCTGGGCGCGGGCGGATCCGTGACCGCCGAGCCCAGGTAGAGATCCGCCACGCGGTGCGCAAGCGTGGCCGCGGGTGCACCGCCGTGGTTGCATAGCACGGCGATCGCAAGCCCATGCTCCGGGTACCGCGTGAGAAACGCACGATAACCCGCGGTCGCGCCACTGTGGCTCACCTCGGCGACTCCGCGATACCGGGAGACGGAGAGGCCTGCGGCGTACTCGATCTCCCGTCCATTCGTGAGGCGCCCTTGCCGGACCTGCTCGCGAAGCAGGGTCGGGCCGCCGACCTGCCCGCGATCGAAGTTCGCGCTCCACCGCAGCAGGTCCTCGACCGTCGTGAGCAGCCCGCCGTTCCCATGGACATTCTCGAACGGCATGTTGAGCCGGAAGCCATTCCGCGTCGGCGAATAGGCGGTCGCTCGTCCTTTGACGACGCGAGTGTAGTCATCGCGCCAGGAGGTGCGCGTCATGCCGAGGGGCTCGAAGATCTCGGTGCGTGTAAAGTCGGCGAACGAGCGGCCGCTCACGCGCTGCACGATGATCGCGAGCAGGTTGTAGCCAGTATTGCTGTAGAGGTATTCGCTTCCGGGGGGGAAATTCAGCGCGCGTTGGCGCGTGACGATGTCGAGCACGTGGTCGTGCGTGTGCGCTCGAGAGCCGCGCGGCCATCCCTCGACCGCCGCGACCGTCCCCCAGTCGCGCAGCCCACTGGTGTGGTTGATCATGTGGCGGATCGTGAGCGGCGCACCGTAGTCGGGCAGCTCGGGGATGTGCTTTCGCACCTGATCGTCGATGGAGAGCTTGCCCTGCTGCGCGAGGAGCAGGATCGCCGCGGCTGTGAACTGCTTGGCCACCGAGCCCGCCTCGATGATCGACTCCGGCGAGAGCGGCACGTCGTACTCGAGATTCGACATGCCATAGGCTTTCGCCAGGATGGTCCGGTCGTGTCGCGAGGCGCCGACGGCGCATCCCGGCGTCGTGGCCGTGAACCGCGCGAAGATGCTGTCGACGCGCGCCAGCGTGTCCTGTCGCGGTGGCGTTTGCGCGTCTGCGGCATGACTGATGACGAGGCCCGCGAGGGTGATGACGGAAAGGCGCATAACGACCTATTCGATGAGGACCTTGGTGATGCGACCGCTGGGCCCGACCGCCCAGCCCGCACGTCCCGTTCGTGAGAATCCAATACTCCAGTACGCGAGCGTGTCGAGCCGGCTCCACGAGCTCGCGTCGTCGGTGGACCAGTCCATTCCACCGGGTCCGACGGCCACGAGGGCCGGCGTTCGCGGGACGTACGCGACCCCGTACACCGGTCCCGCCATCGCCGGACGCCCGCCCAGACTCCACGTCCGACCGCCGTCGCCGGTGACGGCCGTCCAGTCGCCGCGCTCGTTAGGCCGGCCGACCGGGCCGCCCATGACCACCCCGTGCAGCGTGTCGCGAAAGGTGAGCGTCGCCGCCCCGGCGCCTTCGCCGGCCGATAAAGGCGTGAGGAATACGCTCCAGCTCCGCCCATAGTCGGCGGTGTAGAGGATGCGCGACTCGGACGGTGCATTGCCGGTCGAGATCCATGCCCGCCCGTTGGGGCCGGTGATCACACAGGTGCCGCTCGCCGCGAATGCCCCCTCGCCCGACCGTGCCGCCGGAAGCGCATCGGCCGCCACGCGGGTCCAGGTGCGTCCGGCGTCGCTCGTCGTCAGGATGTAGAACCGGCCGTCGACGGCATCGCTGAATGCAAGCCCGCGCCGTCCATCCCAGAAGTCGAGACAGTCAAAGAACCCGCGGGGCTCGGCGTTGCGAAACTGCAGCGTCCACGACTGCCCACCGTTGGTCGTGTGATAGATGCGCGAGCGATCGCCATCGCCGGCCGCCAGGAGCCACGCGGTGCTCTCATCGACGGCATAGACATCACGAAACTGAAGCGAGTCCGCGTCGGGAACGACGGCCGAGCGCCAGCTTTCGCCGCCGTCGGTCGTGATCGCGTACGTGCCGCGATGCCCACTCACCCACGCCACCTGCGCACTCGGCGCGCTCACTGCCTGAAGCAGTGCAGTCGTCCCGCTCCGCTGGGCGGCGAGCACGGGTGGACTGGCGGGTGCACGCTCAAGGTCAGGCCCCGCCGAGCGGAAGCACGCGGCGGCGAGGATCAGCGCTGGAATGCGAAGCAGGGTGCTTCTCATTGTTTGGCGGTCGTGTATACAGACATCCAGGTTCAAAGTTGGGACGCGGATTTCGCGGGTTCAGCGGATAACGCTGATGGCCGGCTGCGCGATTGAGATCGGCTCGAAATGATTTGGTGATTTGTTTGCGTGCGGGTCGAGTATCGTCGTCCATGACGAAACTGCAACTACTGGAGGAACGGCTTACGCGCTCCGTTATCGGCGCGTTCTACGAGGTGTACAACACTCTTGGTTTCGGCTTTCTCGAGCACGTCTATATCATGGCTCTGGAGCGCGAGCTACTCGAGCGCGGGCACCGTGTAGCGCGCGAGGTCAGTACCCACGTGACGTACAAGGGACATGTCCTCGCTGTGCAACGAATCGATATGATCGTCGACGAGCGGCTTATCGTTGAGACGAAAGCGACACTCGAGACCCCCAAAGCAGCGCACCGGCAGCTCCTCAACTATCTCCGGGCGACGAACCTCGAAGTTGGCCTCCTGTTGCATTTCGGGCCGGAGGCCCAATTCCATCGAGTCATTTCTACGAACAAACGCGATGTATCCGCGTCATCCGCCAAATCCGTGATTGGCGGATGACGCCGATTGTTCCTGGCGCATTGAGCACTCCTCTACAGCCAAGGAAACAAATCTTGTCTCGTGCGTAGAAAGTTCTCGTCACCAGGAACCATTCGCGTAATCCGTTGAATCAGCGACATCCGCGTCGCCTCTTGAGCCTGGATGCCAGACGCCACGCCGGCCTGTGGAAGATGATGCCGACGGTACCTCAGAACGTCCAGAAACCACGCCCAGGAAGAGCTAGTCGGCGCGCGGGGGACGGGTGTGGCGGTTCACCTCGGCCTCGAGGGTGCGCGCGGCGTTTTGCGCGCGGAGGCTGGCTTCGCGGAGGCGCTCGACGGCCACCGCCAGTCGCTCGAAGGCGACGCGTGCCCGCAACAGCGAGTCGCGCGCCGACAACAGGTCGGCGACCGTCGTGCGCATGTTGGGCGCAAGGAGGGCGTCTACGTCCTCGGGACGGAGCGGCTCGGTAGGCATCGAGGGCATTGGTCGTGCAACGTTCGTGCGCGGAACGCTGATCGCGCTAGCGCCAACGGAACAGCGCCAGGGCCGCGGTGAAGGCGACCAGCAACCACGCCCCGAGAATCCCCAGCTCGCCCCCGAGCACACCCAATGAGGCGCCCTCCAGCAGCGTCGCCCGCAGCGCATCGGCGGCGGCCGTGAGCGGAAGCGCCTGGATGAATGGCTGCGCCGCATCCGGAAAGTTCGAGGCCGAGAAGAAGACGCCGGAGAAGATCCACATCGGGAGCATGACGAGGTTCATCAATCCCGACGCGCCCTCCATCGTGCGCACACGTGAGGCCACGAGCAGCCCGATGGCGCTGAACGCGAGCGCGGCGAGCAGCGTGACCGCGATCAACGTTCCCGGAGACCCGCGCGCCGGAACACCGAACACCCAAATGCCGAAGCCGAGCAGGCCGCCCACTTCGAGCACCAGCATCGCGAGCCGCGCCAGGATGAACGACGCGAGATATTGCGAGCGTGACATCGGCGTCGCCACGAGGCGCTTGAGCAGCTTCTTTCGCCGCGACTCGACGATCGTGAACCCCACGCCCCAGATGCCGCTTCCCATCAGATTCATCGCCAGCAAGCCGGGGATCACGAAGTCGATGTAGCGTGCGCCTGGCTCGCGCACGTGCCGGTCGCGCACGGTGGCGACATCCTGCCGCCCGCCCGCCCGTTGAATCGCATCGTCGACGAGCAGTCGCGCGTTCTGCGCGTCGGGACGCGTGTCGTCGTACCGGTACTCGACCGTTCGCTCGGCGCGCGGCACCACGAACAGAGCGATGCGCCCCGTCCGAAGCGCGTGCATCCCCGCGCTGTCGTCGAGCGGAACCACGTCGAGACGCGAATCACGCGCGATGGCATCACTGATCGTCCCTGCGTGCTCGTCCGACACGAGCACGCCGACCTTCACGACTTCCGGCGCGCGCTGACGAAAGGCGATGCCAAGTCCCGCGGCGAGAAGGATCGGGAAGATGAAAACCCAGAACACCGCCTCGGGCTCCCGCCAAAACTCCAGGAAGCGCACCATGACGAGCTGGGCGAGCGGATGCTCCCGCAGACCGCGCCGACGACGGACGGCTGGTGCATGCGACACGCTCACGCTCATGCGCCCTCGCGCAAGCGCCGGCCGGTGAGCGACACGAACACGTCTTCCAGCGTCGCGGAATGCGTTCGAAGCTCAGCCAGCGTCGCTCCACGTCGCTCGACCTCGGCCAGAATCGCCGGGAGCGCCACGTGGAGCTCCGCGACCGTCAGCGACCAGGAGCCATTCTCGCCTCGCACGCTGCGCACGCCGTCGAGGCGCGACAACGTCTCCGCGCCGAGCGAATCCGCGCCACCTATCGCGAACTCCACCACGTGGTCGGCGCCGAGCGACTGCACCAGCACGCGCGGCGTACCGAGGGCGATGGCGCGGCCATGATCGACGATGGCGACGCGATCGCACAGCCGCTCGGCCTCCTCCATGTAGTGAGTGGTGAGGACGATGGTGCGTCCGCCGGCGCGAAGGACGCCGATGAGGTCCCAGAGCTGTCGGCGGGCCTGCGGATCGAGGCCCGTCGTCGGCTCGTCGAGAAACAGAAGCTGCGGATCGCCGACGAGCGCGCAGGCGAGCGCGAGACGCTGTTTCTGTCCGCCGGAGAGCGAGCCCACGCGCGCACGCGTTTTCTCCTCGAGCTGCACGAGCGCAATCACCTCCTCGGCCTCGCGCCCTCGATCGTAGAAGCTTCGAAAGAGCCGCACCGTCTCTCGCACGGTGAGCTTCTCGGCGAGCTGCGTCTCCTGGAGTTGAATGCCAAGCAACTGGCGAAGCTCGCGCTCATGTGACGACCAACGGCGGCCGAGCACCTCGACCTCGCCCGATGTCGGCGCGAGCAGCCCCTCGCAGATCTCGATCGTCGTGGTCTTGCCCGCGCCGTTCGGTCCGAGAAGGCCGAAGCATTCCCCAGGCCGCACCTCGAGATCGAGCCCGTCGACCGCCACGACATCGCCGTAGCGCTTGTGGAGCGCGCGCACGGCGAGTGCTGGTGGCGCAGGCGTCATCGACGCGCCCACGGGCGGTGTACGACAAACGTCGGTGCTGAGGTTGGACTCGCGTGCGAGGCCGTGACGAGCCGCCGCCGCGCCAGTGCACGTATCGCGTTCTGCACGGCGCGCTTCGACATCCCCGTCCCCTCGGCGATGGCGCGCAGCGGAATCTCGTCGCTTCGCGAGCGTCCGGCGTTGGTCTGGCGCCAGAGATACAGGTAGACGAGAAAGGCGGAGGGGCGCCGGTCGTGGCCGACCAGGTCGGGCATGAGCGTATCGACCACATAGGGATCGAGCCCCAGCCTGGCTATGGCACTCATTGCCATGGCACCGCTTGCACGGCTGGACGCGCGCGGCCGACCCGCCAAGATTTCCCGCGACCAATCATGCGTGCGAGGAGACCGACATGATAAAGGGTATCAAATTCGCCAGCATCCCCGTTCGCGATCAGGATCGCTCTCTTGCGTTCTGGCGCGACCAGGTGGGACTGACGGTCGCCACCGACCAGCCGATGGGGAAGCAGCGATGGATCGAGCTCCGCATCCCGGGCGCCGACACACGCCTCGTGCTGTTCACACCCGATGGCCACGAGAATCGCATCGGCACCGATCAGAATGTGGTATTCTGGACCGACGATGTCGAGAAGACGTGGAAAGAGCTCTCGGCCAAGGGTGTGACCTTCAGCGCGCCTCCGAAGAAGGAGCCGTGGGGAACGTACACCACCTTTCACGATCCGGATGGGAATCGGTTCGTGCTGGGGACGAAGTAGCTGAGGCGCTGGAGGCGCTGAAGGCGCTGGAACTCATCTGAATCTCACAGCGCCTCCAGCGCTTTCAGCGCTTTCAGCGCCTCAGCTCCTCCACGGCACCTCCCCACTCGCCCCTCGATACTCGATGCCCTCGAGCGCACCGCCGCCGCGCACTTCCCACGTCGCGCCGCGCCCTCGCGGTGCACAGCGGAGCTCGGAGCCATCGCCGAAGCGCAGCGTGATCTCGCCGCCGCGTACGATCTCGAGCCATTCCAGCCGGCGCTGCAGTAATCCGAGCAGTGGGGCGAGCCGCTCGGGTTCGCCCGGATCGATCGCGCGCTCGGAGCCGTCCGGCTCGCGGTAGCGAAACGGCGCAGCGATGCGCACCTCCGCCGATGCCTCGAGAGTCCACGTCTCGAGCCGCATCGCCGATGGCTCGACGCACAACCTGGTGACGCGATGTGCATCGAAGGTCCACCGGTGACGATCCGCTGATTCCTCGAGCGTCGCCGTCATGCGTCAGCGCTCAGACCGACAGCCGCTCGAAGTGCATCTTTCGCAGCTTCGCGATCTTGGGCGCGATCACGGCCTGGCAGTAGGGCTGCCTCGAGTTTCGCGCATAATAGTCCTGGTGATAGGTCTCCGCGGGATAGAACTTCGTGAGCGGCTCGATCGTGGTGACGATCGGATCGTCCCACGCTGCGCTCGCCTCGAGCTCCTTGATCGCGCGTTCCGCGTCCCGGCGCTGCTCCTCGGTGTGCGGAAAGATCGCCGAGCGGTACTGCGTACCGATGTCGGCGCCCTGGCGGTTCAGCTGCGTCGGATCGTGGATCGTGAAGAAGACGTCGAGCAGGTCACGGTAGCTGATGATCGACGGATCGAACGTCACCTGCGCGACCTCGGCGTGGCCAGTCGCGCCCGTGCACACTTGCTCGTACGTCGGGTTGGGGCGCGTACCGCCCGCGTAGCCCGACTCCACGTTGATTACGCCCTTGAGCAGACGAAACGCCGCGTCGAGGCACCAGAAGCATCCGCCGCCGAGCGTTGCGACCTCGTGTTGAGTCTCGATCATTCTGGAAGGCTAAACGACGTCATACTCCACCGCTACGTCCGGGGTCGCGACCGCGACCGTGCCGTAGAGCGGTCAGCGCTTCTTGAACTGCTCGATCAATCCACCAGCGCGGTCGCGGGGCACGCCCGTAAGCGTGAAGCGCATTCGCACTGTGTTGAAGACCGTGACGTCGGGCCGCACGGGCCTGCTTCGATCGACGACCGCCTGAATTCGTACCGCGACACCCTGCACCGGCACTGACTGCTCGCGAGCGATGACCTGCACCAGCTCCACGCCACACGCCGCGACGCCCGAGAGAAACGCTTCCGGTGGTGTGAGCTCCTCGCCCGGGCATCCATTCGCCACCGGCCCGTCAATGATGAAGTGATGCGTGCGCGCGCTGCACATGACGCGTCCAAACGTGGACGTGGAGTGCGCGTCGACCGCGTATTCGCGAGGCGGAGGGGGCGGGGTCGTCATAGCTCGGTGATTGGGCGTCCCTCTTTGTCCTTGAACTGGCCGGTGATGAGCATGATGAGGTCGACGAGCATCCAGATGCCCATTCCACCGAGTGTGATGAGCTGAAGGAATCCCGTGATGTGCTTACCGACGTAGAACCGGTGCGCACCGAACACGCCGAGGAGCAGACAGAGCAGGCCCGTCGTTAGGGCACGCTTTTCACTGGGCACGTCGCGCATCGCGAGCGCACTGCTGCGCGTATCGAACTGCTCGGCGCCGCAGTACGGACATTCGCGCGCGATGGCGGAGATCTCCATGTCGCACGAGCGGCATGGCATCGTCGCGGTGATGGGCGAATGCGGTGATGTCACGAATCCTCCAGGAGATGCCTACCTTAGTGGTGGCGGGACGTCATCGCAACGCCGCGTCAGCGGAGGAATCGTTCGGCGAGCTGCTCGAGCCGTTCGTCACCCTCCTGTCGCGCACGCGCGAGGATGCGCGTGACATGCGGATGCAGCTGGGTCGCGCCCCAGCGATATCCCGTGGCTTCCTCCGCGTCGCCGGTGGCGCCGTCGCGCGCCGCTTCGAGCAAGGCCGCGGCCGCAGCCGCGTCGAACTCGGGGTCGTCGCGGGCGGGAAGGGAGAAGCGGCGCCTGGGGCCGCCGGAGGCGTCCTCGTTGACGAAAGCCCGTGACATTCACCCCTCGGCAACAGGAAATCGGCAAAGATGACAGAGTTCAGAATACAGAATTCAGAATTCAGAAACGCCGTGTGTGAATTCTGAATTCTGTATTCTGAACTCTGTCATCTTTGCCGTTCTTCACACGATCTCCCGGGAATCGATGAGTCTCACTCCAGGCCGATCTTCGGTCGCGGCCCGAACCAGCGCGCCCGCCACCGCGCTCGCCTGCACTGGCTTGTATCTCTTTGGCACTACCGCCGCGAAAAGTTTGCCGATCTGCTCGCCGAGGCGGGTCTCGGTACGGTCGCCAAGCAGCAGCGATGGGCGCACGATCGTCACGCTTCGATAGGGCAGGCCACGGATGGCATCTTCGACTTCACCCTTCACGCGACTGTAGAACACCCGCGATCGCGCGCTGGCCCCGATCGCGGTCACGAGCAGGAAGTGTCGTGCGCCTTCGCGCAGCCCCAGGCGCGCCGCGGCCAGCGGGTAGTCATGATCGACGCGGCGAAAGCGATCCTGACTGCCGGCCTGCTTGATGGTCGTTCCCAACGCGCAGACGATATGCGACACCCGGAAGTGATGCGCCACGTCGTCGAGCCGCTCGAAGTCGATCACGTGACTCTCGACGCGCACGGACGCCGGTGTCCCCAGCGGGCGTCGCGCGATCGCAACGACACGCGCGAACCGCGGCGCCGCAGCGAACTGGCGCACGCATTCGGCGCCCACGAGCCCGGTGGCGCCGAGGATGAGTACCGAATCCGCCATGTCCGCCATGCACGGGGACTACTCGGTGCCCAACGCGCCTACCGACAGGCTGAGATCACGCCGCAATGCGGCATCGCCTGAAATAATGTCGCGCCAGGTGATCTCCTGTCCTTTGCGTTTTCCCTTCTCGGTCACCTTGATGCCATCAGGCGAAATCGTGACGGTGTAGCGTACTCCGTCGAGCTCGAGCTCGCGCTTCATCGGACGGTCGAGAGCGGTAGTCATGGGAAGCTTTGTGCGGGTTGACGGGGATTTCCGCATATCCGGGGCCGGAAGAGCGAACTGCGAGTTGCGAACCACGAGCTGCGAACTGCGAACTGCGAGCTGCGAACTGCGACCTAAAACCTCGGGAAGCTACGGCCGGCCAGTAGTTGCATGGGAAGCCGTTAGCTCGCAGGTCGCAGTTCGCAGTTCGCAGGTCGCAGCCCTCCCCCGGGTGTTGACCCCACGTCCGGCAGGTGCACATTCCCCGGCGATGGAACCCGACACGCTGCCTGAACCCAATCCCGCGCCGCAACGCACGCTCGAGCGACTGCGCGTCGCGTTCCAGGGAGAGTTCGGAGCATTTGGCGAGGAGGCCATCCATCTCCTTTGGCGCGGCGCGGCCGAGCCCATCCCGAAATCGACCTTCGAGGATGTGATGTCGGCCGCGGAATCCCGTGATGTCGACTACGGGATGCTTCCCATCGAGAGCACGCTCGTCGGCGGCCTCGACGTCGCGTATGATCTCCTCAGCTTGCACGACGGCCTGAAGATCGTCGCCGAGGTCGTCGTTCCGGTGCACCTGTGTCTCCTCGCCGTGCCCGGTGCGACGATCAAATCGCTGCGGACGCTTTCCAGCCATCCAGTCATGCTCGGCCAATGCTCGCATTTTCTCGGTCGCTACAAGCACATCACGCCGCAACCGGCGTGGGACACCGCCGGGGCGGCGCGCGACG
>DATFFP010000072.1:0-5746 GCA_035249985.1 Gemmatimonadaceae bacterium | reverse complement strand
AGGGTATTCAGCTCTGTCATGTTCTTGCCCTCGTTGTGAGTGACGCGTACGTCACGAGTGGTAGGGACGCCCTGCGCGCGCGCGAGCACTGATAGCGACGCGCACATGGCCAGGATGAGCGCGCAGATGCGGAGGAGACGAGGCGCGCTGTCTCGAGCCCGCGCGGCGCCACTGATGACGCCGCCGGTCTCGATGCCGAGAGTTTTCATACTGGACTCCGTGTGAGAGAGTGGCTGGTGTCGGCGTGCGCTCAGCGCGAATGCCGGATTGCAACGCGGACCCAATCTTCCACGATTCCCGCGACCGGCACATTGGACGATGGTATCAACGGACTGTCCGGCCGGCGCCTAACGGCTGAGTGGTGCGGGAGACGGTGTGGGCAGGCGTCGGGCGAGCACGTTCGTGAATCCAGCGAGCGCGCCTCCACCTAGAGCCGTCCAGCTGACCCAGGGCGACCAATCCGCAATGCCCAGCGCCGCGTCCAGCGAGTAACGGCCAAACCCCGTGAACGCGAGGCCGACCGCAACGACGACGTAAAGGAGCGGGAGCTCGCTTCCGTTCGACGTTGCGAGGAGCCCATTCCGCCGGTGGACGGTGATGACCGCAACGACCATCACGCTCAACAGAAGCGCCGGACCGACGGGACCGAGGAAGCCGAGCGCGATGAGGAGTCCGGCCGTCAGCTCGGTGAGGCCCGCTGCCGCGGCGAACGCGCGGCCAGGGCGAAACCCGAGCTGCTCGAAGAACCCGCCTGTGTCGTCCAGGCCGGCGCCGCGGAACCAGCCAAGGAGCTTTTGCGTGCCGTGGGCCGCAAACAGGAACCCGAATACCAATCGCTCGGCGAGCAGCACGCTCGCGAACACGTCGGGATCGAGCTGATAGGGCGCGTCCATGAGATTCTCCGCTGGGGATCCTCGTTCCCAGCAAGTCTCGAGCGCCCGCCCCGACGCCGCCATTACACGTTGGTGTTAGGCGCTCGACGGAAGCTCCCGTTGCCTTCGCGGACCTACACCAAGGTATGATGGCCCCTCGGCCCTCGGCGGGCTCATCATCCCGCACCGACGAATGTCACAGAAGGAGCACCATGGAGAGCAAGTGACGACGATCCGTTCGCTCGTGTCCGTCGTCGATGACGACGAATCGGTGCGGGAGTCGCTGCCCGACCTGTTGTGGGAATTCGGGTTTGCCGCTCGTGCGTTCGCGTCCGCGGAAGCGTTCCTGTCATCCGACTGCGTCGCCGACACGAGGTGCCTGATCCTCGACATCGCAATGCCCGGCATGTCCGGTCCTTCGCTTCAGCGCGAGCTGTCCCGCCGCCGGCGACTCATTCCTATCGTGTACATCACCGCTCGCCGAGACGAGAGCATTCGCCCGCGACTGCTCGAGGCGGGGGCGGTGGAGTGCCTGTACAAGCCATTCAGCGAACTGGCGCTACTCGAGGCGCTCAATCTCGCTCTTCGGGTGAATTGAGCGATGGACACCATGGGCAACCGGGCTGCACCCATGAGCACACCGACCGTCTTCGTCGTCGACGACGATGTGTCTGTGCGGGAGTCGCTGGAGCTGTTGATACAATCCGCCGGTTGGCGACCGGAGACGTTCGCCTCGGCGGCGCCCTTCCTCATGACGTCCCGTGTCGCCGTTCCCAGCTGCCTCATCCTCGACGTCTCGCTGCCCGATCTCAACGGACTCGAGCTTCAGAAGCGCATCGCCGACGATCGTGTCGACATGCCGATCATTTTCATCACCGGGCACGGTGACGTTCCAACGACCGTTCGCGCCATGAAGGCCGGCGCCGTGGAGTTCCTCACGAAACCTCTCAGCGGCGACGTGCTGTTGAGCGCCATTGGTCAGGCGATCGAGCGGAGCCGCGCCGCTGCCGGCCTTGCCGCGAACGTGCGCGAGCTTCGTGAGCGGTATGCGTCCCTCAGCCGCCGCGAGCGGGAGGTAATGGCGCTCGTGGTCTCCGGGCGCTTGAACAAACAGGTCGGGGGAGAGCTCGGCATCAGCGAGATCACCGTGAAGGCTCACCGAGGGAAGGTGATGCGGAAGATGAGGGCAGACTCTCTTGCCGATCTGGTAAACATGGCGGCGACACTCTCGCGGCGGATGGCAGGATGACTGCGTCTGCCGTGACGATGCCAGGGGCGCTGGACTCGAGCGCGGAGATCGATACCATCGTATAATAGGCCCCGCCCACCCCCGCCTCCCATCGTGACTGTCGGGCCCACCCGTCAGACGAGGTCCCATGGACGAGGAGCTCAGCCGAGTGCGGCCCGCGATGGACATGGGGCCAGCCCGCCGCGAAAATCGGCGGGCGGAAGCATTGCTCGCCGGCGAGAAGCATCTGCTCGAGATGGTCGCCGTCGGACACCCGCTCCCCGTCGTGCTCCAGGCACTCTGCCGACTCGTCGAGGATGCGCAGAGTGAGTACCTGTGCAGCGTCCTCCTGGTGGATTCGCGCGCAGCGGTCTTCCAGCATGGAGCGGCGCCCAGCCTTCCACCGGCATACTACGCATCCAAAGCCGGCCGCCCCGTGCATCCCGAATCGGGACCGTGCGGCGCGGCGGCGTCGACGAAGCGACAGATGATCGTCCCGGACCTCGCAGCCGAGACACGCTGGGACGCCAGCGGCTGGCGCGCATTCACCATGTCGCACGGCCTGCGCTCGTGCTGGTCGACGCCGATCCTGTCGAGGGCGCAGGAGGTGATGGGGACATTCGCCATCTACCGCCGTGAGCCGGGCGCGCCCACGGCGGCCGACCAGGATCTCATCGCGCAGCTCACGCATCTCGCGAGCATCGCCATCGACCGCGCACGGAGCGACGCCGCGCTCAGGCGGAGCGAGTCGTTCCTCGCCGAGGCACAAAGCCTCAGCCGCACCGGCAGCTTTTCCTGGCGCGTGGCGACGGATGAGATCACGCTGTCGGACGAAGTGTATCGCATCCTCCAGCTCGATCCGAAGATGCCCGTGACGCTCGCCACGATCGACGAGCGCATACACCCGGAGGGCATCCCGTCGCTCGCCAAGCTCGCCGCCGGCGTGCGCATGGACGGCCGGGCGTTCGAATGCGAGCATCGCATGCTGATGCCCGATGGCTCCGTCAGATACGTGCACGTCGTCGCCCACGGCACGCGCGACCATCACGGTCAACTCGAGTACATCGGCGCCATTCAGGACGTCACGCAGCGCCGGCTGTCCGGCGAGGCACTCGGCAGGGCGCGAGCGGAGCTCGCGCACATCGCGCGTGTCACCAGTCTCGGCGCATTGACGGCGTCGATCGCGCACGAGGTGAACCAGCCGCTTTCGGGCATCATCACGAACGCGAGTACCGGCCTGCGGATGCTGGCGTCGGACCCGCCTAACGTCGAGGGCGCCCGGGAGACACTCCGGCGCACCATTCGCGATGGTCATCGGGCGGCGGAGGTCATCGCGCGGCTTCGCGCGCTGTTCACCCGGCGGGAGACGGCGAGCGAGCGCGTGGACCTCAACGAGGCGACACGGGAGGTCGTGACGCTCACGCTGAGCGAGCTGCAGCGGCATCGCGTCGTTCTCCGGATGCAGCTGGCCGAGGACCTCCCGGTCGTCATCGGCGATCGCGTGCAGCTTCAGCAGGTTGTCCTGAATCTCCTGCTCAATGCGTCGGAAGCGATGAGCGATGTCGACGATCGGCCGCGGGAGCTCGTGGTGCGGAGCCGGCTGGACGGCCCCGACATCCGCCTGGATGTGCAGGATGCCGGCACGGGAATCTCACCGGACAACGTCTCGCAACTGTTCGACGCGTTCTACACCACGAAGAGCGGCGGCATGGGGATCGGCCTCTCCGTCAGCCGCTCCATCATTGAGAGTCATCACGGCAGACTCGTGGCGACGCCCAACGACGGCCCCGGCGCCACGTTCTCCTTCTCGATCCCGCACGGCGGTGAGGTCGTCACCCGCGCGTACGCATACCCTGCGGCTCAAACGGCCTCCATGACGGGCGCCGCGTGACGACATCGTGAGCGACGCTCGCGATCTCGTGTCCGTCGTGGACGATGACGAGTCCGTGCGCGAGTCGCTACCCGACCTGTTGCGGGAGTTCGGCTACTCGGTAACGGCGTTCGCATCGGCAGAGGACTTTCTGGCGTCCTCCTCGCTGCTGCAGACACGGTGTCTCGTGCTCGACGTCGCCATGCCGGGTATGTCGGGGCTCGATCTCCAGGATGAGCTGCTACGCCGCCGCCGGGCGATTCCGATCGTCTTCATCACCGCTGGCGACGACGAGAGCGTAAAGTCGCGTGCAATAGCCGGCGGCGCCGTCGCTTGCCTGTACAAGCCATTCAGCAGCGTCGCGCTGCTCGACGCAATCACCGTCGCCCTGCGAGGGCGATGACGATGTCGCATCCCATCCCGACGGTCTTCGTCGTCGATGACGATGTCTCCGTTCGCGAGTCGCTCGAGTCACTGATCCGCGTCGCCGGCTGGCGGCCCGAGGTCTTTGCGTCCGCGCGTGAGTTCCTCGCCTTTCCGCGCGTGAACGCACCCGGCTGTCTCGTGCTCGACGTGTCGCTCCCGGACCTCAACGGTCTCGAGCTCCAGCGCAACGTCGCCGCCAATCGCCTGGATCTGCCGATCATCTTCATCACTGGCTACGGCGACATTCCGATGACGGTTCGCGCGATGAAAGCCGGGGCGGCGGAGTTTCTCACCAAGCCTTTCGACGACGGCGTGCTTCTCGATGCGGTGAAACACGCCATCGAGCAAAGCGAGCAGATGCTCAGCCGCGACGCGGCGACCCGGACGGTCCGGGAGTGCCATGAGTCGCTCAGTCGCCGCGAGCGTGAGGTGATGTCGCTCGTCGTGGCCGGCCTGCCGAACAAGCAGGTGGCGCACGAGCTTGGGATCAGCGAGATCACGGTCAAGGTTCACCGGGGGAAGGTGATGCGAAAGATGCACGCCGCCTCCCTCGCCGACCTGGTGAAGATGGCGACGATGCTCGACGCGGCGCCCGAGCCGCGGCCGATCCCATGACCTGCCGATCGCCGTTCCTCGCCTGCCTTCTACTGGTCACCTCGGTTCGGGTGGACGCGCAGTCCATGGCCGCTCGCGATGACGTCGACTATCAGATGAGGCTGCTCCTCCACAAGCAGCACGAGATCGGTACGCGAGGCTGGGGAATGGCGGGGTGGTGGGTGCTGCCAGACGTAACGGCCCGACCGGATCGTCTCAGGTCGCTGGTTCTCGTGGGTCCGCTCTACCGCACGCCGCAGCGCTGGCTGGAGTTGATGGGCGGCACGCTGTTCCGGAACGACCGCGAAGCCGAAACGCTCGTGAACCTGCGGTTTGCCGAGCGCGGGATTCCCGGGCTCATCGCGCTCGGCGACATCGAATACTACTTCAATGATCGCCGCCTCTACTGGCTGCTGGCCGCCGAGCGGCGGCTTCTCACCTGGCGCGGCGGCGCGCTACGCGGCGGCGTCGAATCGGAGAACATCACCTTTCCCGACCGTCGGCGCGATTTGTTCGGAATAGGGCCACGGGTGACGCTCGCACTCCCGGCGGCGCTGGGGGTGACTGGCGCATACCAGTTCCGCAATGATCGAGACTTCGTGCGCGCCTACGTCCTGCTCACCCTGTGATCCAGGCAGTCCGTTCCTCAATAAGGTAACGATCATGTAGGGAATCCAGCCCTGTGCTGGCGCACCATTCCGGGGCGTGGTAGTATCTGCTCGCCCCCATGCCAGTCCTCGACGTGCGTCTCCCAAG
>DATFFP010000071.1:0-15384 GCA_035249985.1 Gemmatimonadaceae bacterium | reverse complement strand
CAAGAGCATAACCACAGAGGCACCGAGGGCACAGAGGGATTCGATCACCGGGCAGATCATCGGCGCGGGGATCGAGGTGCACCGTCAACTCGGGCCGGGGTTGCTCGAGTCGGCATATCGGGAGTGTCTGTGTTGGGAGCTGCGGCTCCGCGGTTTCAGTACGGTGAGCGAGCGAATCGTTCCGCTGGTCTACAAGGGCGTCCGCGTCGACGCCGGATATCGCGCCGATATCATCGTCGACGAACGGGTACTGGTGGAACTCAAGTGTATTGAGAAGCTAGCCCCCATCCATACGACGCAAGTTGTCACCTACCTGCGGTTAGCGGGCCTTCACGTGGGTCTACTCATGAACTTCAATGTGCCATTTTTGCGTGAGGGTATCGTGCGAGTGGTGCTTTGATTCGCAACGAGCGCTTCTGAAAAAAGCGGTAGCACGGAGACACACGGAGACATGGCACAGAGACACACAAAGACGCTACAACTGCGAAGTGCTTTTCAAATCTCTGCAGTTGTAGTGCTCGGTGTGTCTCTGTGCCATGTCTCCGTGTCTCTCTGTGCTACCGCTTTTCAGAAAGGCTCCGCTGCAAGTCGATGCTTAGCGCTCCGGATCGAGTATCCGCCGAATCTCATGCCTGACATCCATGAGATGATACCTCGTCACCCGATCCCGAACTCTCGGCAAGACTCCCACGATCTGCGCGTCCAGCGCCGTGAGCTCGCCACGCAAGAGAGCGCGCGCGTCAGACGACTGCCGCGAGCTCGCCTGCACCGCCGGAGGGCCACCAGGTCCGGCCGGCGTCGTCCTCGGCGCCGGCGGATTGAGCTTCGCATCGAACAGCTCCAGGTACGCGCGCTGCAGGTTCCTCCGCACCGCATCGATCTCCGCGCCCGACGAGAGCTCCGACCAGATCCCCCGTCGAACGTCGACCAGCATGTCCGCCAGCGGATAGGCAGCGCGCCCGTTCTGGGCAAGCGCCTCGAATTCGATCATGCGCTCCATCCGGCCGTCGTCCAGCAGCCGCGCGAGCACCCGGGTCTGCGCGCTTCGGATCCGGTCGAGCGCTCCCTCGACCTCGATGCGCCGCAGGATCTGCTCATCCAGAAAGTACGACGGGGTGCGGAAGGCGTTTTCGTTGAGAAAGCGCACTGCCTCCTGCTGCCGGGCGCGCGGCAGGGGCGTGAAGCGCACACCATCCTGGCCCGAGGTCTTCTCGCGCGTGTCGGCGCCGCCCACGACCGATGCGACGTGGCCCAGCTCGAGGACCCATTGGTTGATCAAGCGGTCGTACAGCAGCTGAAGATCGGCGTAGCCCTCCAGCGGACGCTGCGTCGCCGTGATCAGCTTCGGCACGAGCCGCTTGATGTTGCGCAGGCCAAGCGTCGTCGAGCGCACCGCATCCGCGTCGCCGACGGCCTCCGTATTTTCACCAGGGTCGGAGCCGAGCGAGTTCGACGTGGAGAAGCGGAACCAGGGCACCGTGTCCTGCATCCGAGCCCAGCGATCCAGCGTCTCGCGCTCCTCGTCAGGCGTGCTCGCGCCGGGGATCGGCTTGTACCCCCACATGGTCACGAACTTGTCGTAGGGGCCAATGTCGGGGATGAGATTCGCGAGCGGAATGGAATCCTCCGGCTGCGCCACGTAATTGAACCGCGAGTAGTCCATCAGCGTCGGTGTGTGCCCCCAGCGTGACACGAAGCTCCGGCTGCGCACGCTGTCGGCCGGATACATCGAGCTCGCCTTCATGTTGTGCGGGTAGCCTAACGTGTGCCCCACCTCGTGGGCCACGACGTACTGCAGCAGACGACCCATCAGCGTATCGGGGAGCGGCAGCCGGTCGGCGCGCGGATCGAGATGGCCGACTTGCACCCAGTACCACGTCGTCAGCAGCTGCTGGACGTTGTGGTAGAACTGGATGTCCGACTCGATGATCTCCCCCGTGCGCGGATCGTGGATGTGCGGCCCCGAGGCATTTTCGATGGTCGACGGCAACCACCGGATCACCGAATAGCGCGCGTCCTCAGCGGACCAGTCCGGATCTTCCGCCGGTGAGGGCGCTTCCTTCGCGAGGATCGCCTCCTTGAAGCCCGCCGCCTCGAACGCGCGCTGCCAGTCCTCCACGCCGCGCTTCACGTACGGCACCCACTGCCGCGGCGTCGCCGGATCGACGTAGTACACGATCGGCTTCACTGGATAGCAGAGCGAATCGACGCGCCGCTCGCTGCACTCGAGACGCCACCGGGTGATGTAGCGGCGCATTGCGGCGCGTTGCTCCGGCCGGCCGTAGTCCTGTTGACGGATGCTGAAGAAGCCGACGCGCTCGTCGTGCAGGCGCGGCTTCATCGGTGTCGCCGGAAGGCGAACCATGCTCCAATGCATGAGCACGCTCGCCGCGCCCGGCGGCGCGCCGCCCTGACCGAATGGTCCCGGCGCCGGCGTCGGCCCACCCTGCCCCTGCTGCTGTGGTGGAACGGCGTACGTCAGGGTCGCTTCGACTTCCACGTTCTCGGGGAAGGCGGCGACGCGCTCGATGAAGCTGCGTTGCGCGTCCGCGGAGCCGCGCAACCGCTGCCCGGGCCCGAGCTCGGGGGGCGGGTTGGTGAACAGGCGCGAGACGTCGATCACCGTCGCGCTGTCGGGCCCGTACGCGAGGACGTCGAAGCTCGCGACGATCGGGTTGTAGTTGGCTGCCTGAACCGCCTGGTAGATGGGCAGCGACGTATCGGCCATGATGTCGAACGAGGCCGTCCGCAACAGCACCTTGTTGTCGCGACGCTCCCATCGCACCACCCGGTTGCTCACCGCCTGACCGCCATAGCCGACGCCGAGGGTGGTCCGGGCGATCTGGGTGACGAGCAGGAAGTCGCGGCCGAGCTCGCCGCGCGGAATCTCGTACAGGAGTCGGTCGCCGCGCCGGTGTGCCTTGAAGAGGCCGGCGCGGGTCGTGAAGTCGCTCGTGATGACGCGAGCATAGGGCTGGGGCCTAACGGGGGCGCGCTGCCCGCCCCCGGGCGGCTGGGCGCTGTCGGCGGGCGCTTCCGCGCCCTCGGCCCCAGGTGCGCGACGGGCGGGAGCCGGTGCGGGTGACGGGCGACAACCAGCGGTCGCGACGGCGACCGCCACCGATGCGAGGGCGACGACGAGCTGACGCATATTCGGCGAGTCTGATGTAAGGGGTCAGGGGCGACGCATGTGATACGCGCGTCCACGTACAATCGCTGACCGTCGCCCCGTTGTGCAACTCGCGGGACAGCGGCGCGTCCTCGGCGAGTGCCATAGCGGCCGAGCCACGCTCGTCGCGCTATCGCCCTGATCGCGCAAGTTCAAGTCGCACAATGCTTCCCCGGCCGGCTGGTCGCACAGCCGGCCGCGAAGTCGACCGGGCCGTGATCTTGCTCGGGGCGGCGCTATCCTTCGTACGCCACTCCCCCCATGAGGCCACCATGAGACGCCTATCGTTCGTGCTGCTCGTCGCAACCCTCTGCGCGACGACGGCGCGCGCACAAACGATCGACCTGCCGGTGCAGTCCAACGTTCTCTCCATCAACCCATTCGGCTTTCTGTTCCAATGGTACAACCTCGAGTACGAGCGGGCCTTCAGCTCGACGGCGAGCTGGTCAGCGGGCGTCGGCCACATCAGCATCGGGGATGACGACGATGATGAGGAGATCGATTACACGAGCGCTGACATCCGGCTGCGCTATTACCCGTCGGCTGAGGCTCCGACGAAGTTTGCGGCTGGAATCTCGTTCGGCTACTCGCGCGTGGCCGAGGATGACCGGCGAGACGGCCCCCTGGTCGAGCGCGAATTCGACGCGCTCTCCGTAGGGCTCGATCTTGGCTACAGCTGGCTGCTGGGGCGCACCCGGCAGTTCTTCATCGGAACCGGCATCGGTGCGAAGCGGCTCTTCCCGATCGGTGGGGACAGTGATGAAGACGAGACCTATGGGTATCCAACGCTGAGGCTGTCGATTGGGTACGCGTTCTAAAGCGATTGCGGATTGCTGATTGCTGATTGCGAATGACGGTGGCGAGCGCCGAACTGACTTCCGCAATCAGGAATCAGCAATCCGCAATCGTCCTATCGCCCATGCCGATAGACCAGCTCGACGAGCTCGTCGTACATCGCGTCCGCCTGCGCATCGCCAGCGCGGATGGCGGTCGCGGCGCAATGCTTCAGGTGATTGCGCAGGAGCTCGCGGGCGACGCCGCCCAGCGCTTCGTGCACCGAGGAGATCTGCGTCAGGATGTCGGCGCAATAGCGCTCCTCATCCACCATCTTTTGTAGCCCGCGCACCTGTCCCTCGATGCGTCGCAGACGCTTCGTCGTGCGGTCCTTGATGTCAGGATCGACGGCGACCGCCTTCCGCCCTCGGGTGTGGGTCGCGCAGCCGCACTCGGCGACCTGGGGGTGCGATGTCGTTGGCATGCCCAAAGGTCATATACCCCCGGGGGCTATGTCAATGGACTCCTAACGGCAAAGACGTCGGACGTCAGAGTTCAGAGCGGAGCAACTTCATCTGTATTCCGAATTCTGTATTCTGGCATCTGACGTCTCTGCCTTCCTGCATCACATTGCCAGCCGTCACCGCGTGATGAGAGGCTCTCGCCGCGCGCTCATGACCCTCTGCGCGGCGCCGTCGAAACCCGACATCGACATGCGTGACGGTGTACGGCACTTGAAGGGGCTCCTCCCGTCGAATGCTCCAAACAAGGAGGAGAGCCATGCATACGACGTCTTGCTGGCATTCACGCGCGCGCGCGCTTGGGTCGCTCGCGACATGCATCACCATCGTCGCGTGTGCCGATCGAGTGACCGGGCCTGAAGCGCTGGGCGGTGGCAGCGAGGTATCGCTTCGCAGCTCGGCGAACCGGGTCGAGTGCGACGCCGGGAACGGCGGCATCACACTACCGCCTGGCTTCTGCGCCGTGGTGGTAGCGGATCAGGTCGGACGCGCTCGTCATCTGGGCATCACGCACAAGGGCGATGCGTACGTGGCGATCGGCGACGCGACGCATGGTGGCGGCGTGCTCGCGCTCCGCGATCGCGACGGCGATGGACGCGCGGAAACGCAGGCGTACTTCGGTGAGCCGAACGCGAACGGCATCGTGGTCACGAAGGAGTTCCTCTACGTCGGCTATCGCGATCGCATCGAGCGTTGGCGCCTGCACTCGAGCGATCTCCTGCCGCGTGGAACACCAGAGGTCGTCGTGGGCGGACTGCCCTCCGACGGCGATCATTTCCGCAAGAACATGCAGCTCGACGGTCGCGGCAACATGTACGTGAACATCGGCTCGGCCTCGAATTCCTGTCAGGTCGCGAACCGCGTCGCGCAGTCGCCGGGCGTCGATCCCTGCCCGGAGCTGCCCATTCGCGCCGGCGTCTGGCGGTTCGACGCGAACCGCACTGGCCAGGTCCAGACCGATGGAATCCGCTTCGCCACGGGACTCCGCAATATGGAAGCGCTGCGGTGGGACGCGAGTCGTGGGGCGCTCTTCGGCGTGCAGCACGGACGCGACCATCTCAACGACAATTGGCCGCAGTTCTATACGCCCCAGGATGGCGCTGACCTGCCGTCCGAAGAGTTCATTCGCATCGATGCCGGTGACGATAACGGGTGGCCATACTGCTACCACGACTGGAAGAAGGGCTTGAAGCTGCTCGCTCCCGAGTATGGTGGCGACGGCACGATCGTCGGACCGCGATGCGCGGACAAGGAGACTCCACTCGTGGCATTCCCCGGCCACTGGGCACCGAACGACCTCCTCTTCTACGCCGGACGGCAGTTCCCGTCGCGGTTTACACGGGGGGCATTTGTCGCCTTCCACGGCGGGTTCGATCGCGCGCCGTTGCCCAACGAAGGGTTCAACGTCGTGTTCGTTCCGTTCGCCGGCCAGGCGCCGGTCGGGGGATGGGAGGTCTTCGCCGACGGATTCATCGGGAACTCGACGAATCCGCCAGCGGACGCCGAGCATCGGCCCATGGGGTTGGCGGAGGGACCGGATGGGTCGTTGTACATCTCGGACGATGACGGAGGGCGCATCTGGAGGGTGGTATTCAGGGGAAGAGACCGTTAGGTCCTGTCGCGCAGGGTCCTAACGGCAATAACCACAGAGGCACAGAGGGCACAGAGGAACCCCCAACTCCAAGTTTTGCAGTTGGGGGTTCCTCTGTGCCCTCTGTGCCTCTGTGGTTATTGCCGTTGACCTCGCGGAACAGAGCGCGAATGCGCATTTTGGAGGCTCACCGCAAAGGCCTGCTCCCATGCGTATTCTCTGCTTCATACCGCTCATCGCGTTTGCGCTCCCCGCGACCGCCCAGAACCCAGCGCCCACCAGGCGGCCCCTGACCTTCCTCGATATGCAGCACATGAGGCAGGTCGGGTCGCCGACGCCGAGCCCGGATGGCAAATGGCTGCTCTACACGGTGTCGACACCGGACTGGAAGGAAGCGAAACGACAGACCGATGTTCACATTGTGTCGCTCGAGCGTGGAGTGTCGTCGACACGCCAGCTCACCTTCACGAAAGACAAGAACGAGACATCACCGCGCTGGGCGCGGGATGGGTCGTTCTTCGTCTTCGCGTCGAACCGCGATGCGCCATCGGCGAGCGCGACGCAGAACCAGTTGTATCTCATGCGTCCGGACGGCGGCGAGGCGCGGAGGATCACCGACGCCAAGGAAGGCGTCTCGACTTTTGCGCTCAGCAAGGATGGGAAGTGGCTGGCGTACCGCAGTGGCAAATCAGGTGAAGAGCAGCTGTACCGCCTCCCCATCGCCGGGATCGACACGGCGAAGCCGGATCAGCTGACGAAGCAGACGACCGGCGTCGGCCTCTGGCAGTGGGCACCCGACAGCCGCCGCATCTATTTCGTCACCGCCGATACGACCGATCCCGATGAGAAGCTTCGCATCGAGAAGAAGTTCAACGTCTCGATTCGAAACATGGAGACGCCGCGCTCGAGCCTCTGGGCGCTCGATGTCGAGCCAAAGAAGACCACGCGCCTCACGCGCGACACGACGATCACCGTCAGCGACTTCGAGATTTCTACCGACGGCAAGTGGATCGCGTTTCGCGGGACCGCCAGCGACCGGTACAAGCGAAACATTACGGAGCAGAACATCTACGCCGATCAATACCTGCTGGAGGTCGCCACCGGTCAGATCGAGCGCCTGACGAACAACGCCGAGGTCGGCGAAAGCTTGCCGAGCTTCTCGCCAGATGGGCAATGGGTGGCGTTTTCCGCCCCCGATGACCTCACGCGCTACAACATGACAAATCAGCGCGTCTACCTGCGCCGGACCAGTGATCGCGGCGGACAATGGCGCAAGCTCGGCAGCTCGTTCGACGGCGATGTCACGACCGGCTTCTGGTCGGCCGACGGCAAGACCATCTATTTCAACGAAGGCGTGCGTGCGACGAACCAGCTGATGGCGCTCGACATCGCCCGGGATCAGGTTCGGCCGGTCACGAGCGAGCGCGCGTCGCTGTTCGTCAGTCGCGATGATGATTCGGGCACCCTGATCATCAGCTACGCCGACCCAAAGACTCCGCCGACGCTCTTTACCATCGCGACGCCCGAGCAAGCCGCGAAGCGCGCCTCGTGGCGACAGCTCACCGATGCGAATCCACAGGTGCGCGAGTTCGCCTTAGGTGAGGAGGAGGAGATCACCTGGAAATCGACCGACGGGAAAATGGTGGCCGGCGTGTTGGTGAAGCCGGTTGGCTTCCGTGCTGGGCAACGATATCCCCTCATCGTCGCGATCCACGGCGGCCCCGCCTCCGCCGACGTGCTCGGCTTCAACGGGGGCTATGGCGCGCAGGTGTACGCCGGTGCGGGATACGCGGTTCTCCGGCCGAACTATCGCGGCTCCACGAACTACGGCGAGGCGCACAAGACGGACATCGTCGGCAACTATTTCCCGCTCGGCTTCGACGACATCATGACCGGCGTCGACCACCTCATCGCACAAGGCATCGTCGACTCGACGCGGATGGGTGTGCTGGGCTGGAGCGCCGGCGGGCACTGGGCGAACTGGATTCTTACGCATACCGATCGCTTCAAGGCGATCAGCTCCGGCGCCGGGACATCGAACTGGATCTCGATGTACGCGCAGAGCGACGTTCAGCGGAACCGGCAGTTCTATCTGGGAGACAAGCTGCCGTACGAGGACTTCGATGCGTATTGGGCGCAGTCGCCCATCCGCTACATCAAGAACGCCAAGACGCCGACGATGATCCACGTCGTCAAGGGCGATCCGCGGGTGCCGAGCCCGCAGTCGGAGGAGCTGCACATGGCGCTCAAGCGGTTAGGCGTGCCGACCGAGCTCTACGTGTATCCCGGCGAGAGTCATGGGATCCCCGATCCGCGCAATCAGCTGGTGAAAGCGACCGCCGAGATGGCGTGGATGGACTATTACGTTCGCGGAAGCGGGCGGAGGTTCGCGTGGCGCGACGTGCTCAAGACGCTCGAGGACGAGGCGGATAGAGCCAAGAAGGAAGAGGAGGCGAAGAAGCTGGCGGAGCTAAAGGAGGAAACCGCGAAGCCGTAGTGATGCGCGCGACCTCGGTCGACTATCTACAGAACGCGGGCGGAGTCGAAAGATTCCGCCCGCGTTGCGTCTTGATACAACGTCCACTGTTCATTTCTGCCGATCGAGCCGTTCAGCGAGCAGCCGGAGCACAATGAGGTAGCAGGCAATGCCGGCGAAGAGGACGAGCCGGTGGAGGGGCAATCCCTTTAGGGTCTCGTAAAAGATCCCTAGGACGAAAACCCCCGCAAGATAGATCAAACTCCTTTTGCTCATCGGTCGCTGCGTCGCCCGTTCACGGAGCCATGGATCATCGATGGCGGGCTCTGCGGGCATTCTCGCGTGTCACGTCGACCGAAGCACCCGCGCGATGTGCGCACGTGCCTCTCGCGGGAACACGACGACGAGATCGCGGTTAGCTGTGCGTTTCCATTCATCGACCGCATCCGACAGGATCGACAGATATGTCTTGCTGTCGGGGAGGTCTTTGACGAGCGGAATGTCACGATGCCGCAGCACCACGGGCCCAGGCGGTATCCACGATAGATCGCGAATGCACTCCTCCAGCGCATCCCAGTTGCCCCCGAAGTAATCGGGAAACCGGAGCTCTCGGGATAGCTCGTCGAGCAGTGCTGCCTTGGCCGCGATGCCGCTGGGAACGTCCGCGATCAACGCCGGCGACGCGGGGATGCCCACATCGCCGAAGCAGAATCGGGACCGGCGGATGAACCACACTCGAGCTCCACGATCAACGTCGCGCGCGGACCGGCACCGTCATCTCCCGCGTGTCCCACGCAATACGAATCACGCCCGCCTCGGCGCCTGGCGTGACCTCGATCGTCAGCGCTTCGACCGGCGCGGCGAGCGTCTTCGTCGTCATCGGGATGCGGGCGAGGTCGTGGCGCGCGTCGTAGTCCGTGCCGGCGAGCGGCTCGCCGTCGCGCATTGTCTCGCGATTGATGATGAGGGTGGCCCCGGTGCGCGACGGAATCGTGAAGAGCGTATAGCTGCCGGCGGGCACCAGGGTCCCGCCGATCTCCAGATTGCGGTCGGTCGTCAGCACCGTCGCGTCGTTCGCTCCCGTGCGCCACACCGAATCCCACGGAACGATGTCGCCGAAGATCGTGCGTCCGCGCTTGCGCGGGCGCGCGTATCGCACGGTGATCGTCGCATCGCTGAGTCGCGCCGTCAGCGAATCGCGCGGAGAGAGCGGCCCCATCGCCTTGCCGCTTTCATCGAGAGCCGCCCAGGCCTTGGCGACGCGATTGACGTCGACGTCCGCGACGCGCTCGACCGTAGTCCC
Organism: Gemmatimonadaceae bacterium; assembly: GCA_035249985.1. GTDB lineage: Bacteria > Gemmatimonadota > Gemmatimonadetes > Gemmatimonadales > Gemmatimonadaceae > JAICNG01. Next base: position 5,550 of record DATFFP010000071.1, on the reverse strand, counting down.
GCGGGGCTGGTACAGGCGCGTAATGCGTCCGGACGGATCGACGTGCGCGCGGTACGTCAGGAAGGGCAACCGAAACGTCATTGAATCACGGCCGATCCGCCTGACGACGACTGGCGTCGGATCCCCACTCGGGTTGACCAGCATGACGTTCATGCTGTCGGTGCCCGTCGAGCGCATGCGCATGGCCGCCAGCTCGTACGCGAGGAAGGACTGCGGGAGCGACGGTATCGCGCCTGCGCGCGCAAGAACCCGACGCGTGGTGGCTGACTCGCCGCGCTTCTGCTCGACCGTCGCGCTATCCCCACGCCCGTACGACAGCTGCGTGCTTCCGAGGAGCGGACCGCTCGGCTGGTCGATCGAATGCAGCATCAGGAAGACCGTCGCGATCTCTCCCGTCGGCGTGAGCTCGAGATGCGTGTGTCGAAAGCTCGTGCGCGGGCTCCGCAACGCCTGCTCGACCTGATAGGCGTTTCCAGAGCGCGTGAACCGCTCCACCGCTGTGGTATCCGTTCCGAGGCGTACGATGAATGCGCCCGTCGGCGGCGTGTTCTGGGCCGCGAGCGAGCAAGGAATGAGGAGGGTGAGTAATGGGCGCATGATTGGCCAGGGTGGTCGAGGTCGTCGGGGTCGTCGAGGGAAGGTGATCGAGTGTACGACTGATGTCGAGGTGCTCGAGGGACTCTACCTGGATCACCTCGACGCCCCCGACCACCTCTGCCTATCGGTACTCCTCCTGCAGCTTCTGGAGAGCCGCGTTCCCCGGACACAGCGATTCGTACGGCACCCGCGTCAATGGCTCCTCGATCGTTCTGTTGACGCCGTGCATGTCGGGGGCGCTCTGATCGATGTAAAGCAGCCCCGTTACCACTTCGCCCTGAGCTTGCAGCCGGCGGATATGGGCGTACGCGGCGTCACGGTCGGTCGGATCGTAGTCCTCTCCGACTGATCGGAACCGGACGACGCTGCCATCGTGCATCGTGACACTGACGGCGTCGCCCGGCGCGGTGGCTGCCGCGATCTCGTGTGTCAACGGGATGAAATCCACCGGGGCCAGCTCGTGGCGATGCCCGCGCGTGAAGCGATAGCTCTTCGTCGAGGCCTCGTGATCATTGAACGTCACGCACGGCGAGATGACGTCCACGAGGGCGAACCCTCGATGGGCGAGACCCGCCTTGAGGATGGGGACGAGCTGCCTCTTGTCGCCCGAGAACCCGCGCGCGACGAAGGTCGCGCCGAGCGTGATGGCCAGCAGCACCGGGTCGATGGGAGGCTGGACGTTAGGCTCGCCGCGCTTCGATTTCGACCCCACGTCGGCGGATGCGGAGAACTGACCTTTCGTGAGACCGTACACGCCGTTGTTCTCGAGCACGTACAGGAGGTCGATGTTGCGGCGGATGGCGTGGCAGAGCTGACCGAGCCCGATCGACAGCGAGTCGCCGTCGCCGGAGACGCCGATGCAGACGAGCTCGCGATTCGCCGCGTGCACGCCGCTCGCGACCGCCGGCATCCGCCCGTGCACGGCATTGAAGCCGTGAGACTGCCGCATGAAGTAGGCGGTCGTCTTGGACGAGCACCCGATGCCGCTCAGCTTGGCCGCCCGATGCGGAGGCAGGTCGAGCTCCCACACGGCCTGGATGATCGCCGCCGTGATCGAGTCGTGCCCACACCCCGCGCACAGCGTCGACATGCCGCCTTCGTAATCGCGCATCGTTAGGCCGAGCGCGTTGCGAGGGAGGCCAGGATGGCGGACGGGGGGCTTGGGGATGGAGGTCATGGTGTCACACTGGACTGCGAGCTGCGAGCTGCGAGCTGCGAGCCAGGACCTATCGGGATTAGTTCGCAGCTCGCAGTTCGCAGCTCGCAGCTGTTCTTAACTGCCTCGACAATCGGCTGCGCGCTGAGCGGGACCCCACCGTAGTCGAGAATCGGTGTCATATCATCGCGAGGCTTGCCGGTCTCGATGGCCAGCAACGCCCGAAGCTGCGCATCGCGATTCTGCTCGACGACGAACAGGCGCTCGTGCTCGTTCAAGAATCGCAGGACATCGGGGCCGAACGGAAACCCACGAATGCGCATGTAGTCGATCGCCGTTCCCTCCGACCTCAGCTGGTCCACCGCCTCTCGCACCGCGGCGTCGCAGCTTCCAATCGTGATGATCCCGAGGCTGGCGCCGCCGTCCTGGCGATTGATCGTCGGCGCTGGCACGGCGTCCGTCGCCTGCTCGAGCTTTCGAGCGAGCCGAGCGAGAACCTGGCAATAGGCCGCCGCATCCTCGGTGTAGCCGGCATGGACGTCGTGCCCGGATCCCCGGGTAAAGTACGCGCCCCGCGGATCGACGCCGGGCAAGGTGCGCGCGGCGACCGCGTCACCATTGTCGCCGAGGTACCGCGAGAACCGACCGATCCGCTCGAGATCCTCGGCGCCCAACACCTTCCCACGATCGGGTCGGTAGCCGTCATCCCACGTGAGACGCGGGCACATCCAGTCGTTCATACCAATGTCGAGGTCCGACGCGACGAAGACGGGCGTCTGAAACCGCTCGGCCAGGTCGAACGCGCGCACCGCGAAGGCGAAGCACTCCTCCGGATTCGCCGGGAAGAGCACGATGTGCTTGGTGTCGCCATGAGACGCGTACGCAAGCGACATCAGATCTCCCTGCTGCGTACGAGTCGGCATTCCCGTCGACGGGCCGACGCGTTGCACGTCGAAGAACACCGCCGGAATTTCCGTGTAATAGGCTAGCCCGATGAACTCCTGCATCAGGGAGATGCCGGGCCCCGCGGTAGGCGTGAACGCGCGAGCACCGGTCCATCCTGCCCCCACGACCATCCCCGCTGCGGCCAGCTCGTCCTCGGCCTGGAGGATGCAAAACCGCTTGTGTCCCGTCTCGCGGTCGACCCGATAGCGCTCGCACAGGCCCTTGAACGCCTCCATCAGCGATGTCGCCGGCGTGATGGGGTACCATGCGCCGACGGTGGCACCCGCGTACAGGCATCCCAGCGCGGCGGCGGTGTTGCCGTCGATGATGATGTAATCGGCGGTTGCGTCCATGCGCTCGAGGTGGAACGGCAGCGGACAGGCGAAGTTCGCTTTGGCGAAGTCGTAGCCGAGTCGAAGCGCCTTGAAGTTGGAATCGATCAGCGCCGGCTTGCGGCCGAACTGTTCGCGGATCATCCCCTCGACGACGCTCATGTCGATGTTCAGGAACGCGACGAGCGCCCCGGCATACGCGATGTTGCGCATGAGCTGCCGTTCGCGATCCCCTTCGAACGCATCGCCGCACATCCGCCCGAAAGGAATGCCTAACAGCGAGACGTCCTCGCGCCTGAGCGCCGGGTCGAGCGGCCACGAAGAGTCATAGAGGAGAAAGCCTCCGTGACGAACCTCGGCGACGTCCCGTTGATAGGTGGTGGGATTGAGCGCGACCACGAGGTCGAACCGGGGCGCGCGCGCCGTGTAGCCGTCCCCGTTGACCCGAATCTCGTACCAGGTGGGCAGCCCCTGGATGTTGGAGGGAAAGACGTTCTTCCCCGAGACGGGAATTCCCATTCGGAAGATCGCCTGCATGATCAGCCCGTTCGCACTGGCCGATCCGGTGCCGTTCACCGTGCCGATCTTGAAGGCGAAGTCGTTGGTCATAGCGGCTGCGGGCTGCGAACGGCGAGCTGCGAGCTCAAACCCGAGGGAATCGGGTTCGCAGCTCGCAGTTCGCGGTTCGCAGCCCTCCCTGCATACGGCACCAGCAGCTCGAACTCCCTCATATCCCACGCCGCGGTCGGGCACCGCTCGGCGCACAGGCCGCAGTGCAGGCACACGTCCTCATCCTTCACCATCACCCGCTGCGTCTGTGGAAGCGCGGCGGACACGTAGATCTCCTGCTTGAGGTTGAGCGCTGGTGCGGACAGTCGCGTGCGCAGATCCTCCTCGGACCCATGCGTGGTGATCGTCAGGCAGTTCACCGGGCATACGTCGACGCACGCATCACACTCGATGCACAGGGGGGCCGTGAAGTGCGTCTGGATATCGCAGTTCAGGCAGCGCTCCACCTCGTGCGCGGTCTGCTCCGCGGTAAAGCCGAGCTCGACCTCGACATTGAGCTTCTGAAAGCGCTGCGTCAGCTCGACGTGCGTCATCGCCGCGCGCGGCGCGGGACTGTAGTCGTTGCTGTAGCGCCAGGCATGCATGCCGACCTTGGCGCTGACGAGGTTCATCCCGTACGGTGGGCGGTCCGTGATCGGGACCCGCTGGCAGTAGTTGTGGATCGAGATGGCGGCCTGATGCCCATGCTCCACCGCCCAGATGATGTTCTCCGGTCCCCAGGCCGCATCACCTCCAAAGAAGACGCCAGGGAGGCTGCACTGCATCGTCATGCGATCGACGACCGGCATCCCGGCATCATCGAACGCGATCCCGATGTCGCGCTCGACCCACGGAAAGGCGTTCTCCTGACCGATGGCGAGGATGACGTCATCGCAGGGAATGGTGACCGTATCGATCACCTCGCTTCCCTGCTTGCCATCTTTCTCGGTCCACGCGAGCCGCTCGAACTCCATGCCCACGAGGCGGCCGTTCTCCACGACGAATCGCCTGGGCGCGTGGTTCTCGACGATCTCGACGCCTTCCTCGAGCGCGTCGTCGAGCTCCCACGGCGACGCCTTGAAGTATTGGCGCGAGCGGCGCGCCATCACCTTGATGTCACGTCCGCCTAACCGGCGCGAGCTGCGGCAGCAGTCCATGGCCGTGTTGCCAACGCCGATGATCAGTACACGCTCGCCGATCGATGTCACGTGCTCGAAGTGGACGGACTCGAGCCACTCGATGCCGATGTGAATTCGGTCCGTGTCCCAACGTCCCGGAACGTTCAGCTCCTTCCCCTTCGGCGCGCCGCTGCCGACGAAGACCGCGTCGTAATTCTCCGCGAGCAGCGCACGCATGCTCGTGATTGGCGTGGCGAGGCGAAGATCGACGCCCATGTCGATGATCATCGCGACTTCGTCATCGAGCACGCTCGCCGGGAGCCGAAAGGCCGGGATGTTGGTGCGCATGAGCCCGCCGGGCCGGTCGAGCTTCTCGAAGATCACGCACTCGTAGCCGAGGGGCATGAGGTCGTTCGCGACGGTGAGCGACGCCGGGCCCGCGCCGACGAGCGCTATGCGCTTGCCATTCTTGTGTTCAGGAGCTTTCGGCAGGAAGTCGCTGACGTCATCCCGCAGATCCGCCGCGACACGCTTCAACCGACAGATGGCGACCGGTTTTCCATCGACGCGGGTGCGCCGACAGGCGGGCTCGCACGGCCGGTCACAGGTGCGGCCGAGGATGCCCGGGAAGACGTTGGACGCCCGGTTGAGGAGGTACGACTCGGTGTAGCGGCCCTGTGCGATGAGGCGGATGTATTCCGGCACATTGGTGTGCGCGGGACAGCCCCATTGGCAGTCCACCACCTTGTGGTAGTACCGCGGATTCGTGACGTCCGTTGGCTGCATGGTACCTCGCAGCGAGATGCCCCCTCGACATGTTCGTGCGAGGGCCGTTCAAACACAAGGTGGTCGA
>DATFFP010000070.1:0-77804 GCA_035249985.1 Gemmatimonadaceae bacterium | reverse complement strand
TCAGGGGTCAGGGATGGAAAGGCGCGGCAGCGAAGCTGCCGCGCTCATCTGATGAGGGGCCGCACGCGCGAAGCGCGGCGGCCCCTTTCCATCCCTGACCCCTGACTCCTGACTCCTGACCCCTACTCTCTCACCCACGACGCCAGCGTCGCGCCCATGGCGTCGATCGTTTCCTTCGCCTTGTTCAGATCGCTGCCGTTGTAGATGAAGGCAAACGCGAGAACCTCTCCGCTCTCCGCGGTCACATACCCGCCGAGGGAGATCACGGTGTTGGTGGTCCCGGTCTTCGCGTGCAGGTTGCCCTGGGCTGGCGTGAGCCGCATGCGGTGCCGCAGCAGCTCCGACTCGCCGGCCACCGGCAGCGACGTATGGAAGACGTCGGACCAGGGCGCCCGGTGCGAGTAGTCGAGCAACTGGATCAGCGCACGTGGGGTAACGCGATCGAGCACCGACAGGCCGCTGCCGTCGGCCGCATACACCGACCCCGGTGCTGCGCCGATCTTCTCCGTCATGAAGCGCTGAAGGAGCAGGTTCCCACTTTCCACCGTGCCCGGGCCACCATTCGATGAGCGCGCCGCATTCCGAAAAATCAGCTCGGCGTAGTGGTTCACGCTTTCGCGATTCATCACGGAGAGCAGGCGGGCGAGCGGGGGCGAGGGGAGCGAGGCGACGACCGTCGCGGTGTCCGACGTTTCGCCGAGGCGCGTCTGGCCAGCGATGGTGATGCCTTGTAACTCGAGCGCACGACGAAAGGCCCCGGCCGTGAACCTCGCCGGGTCCTCGACGACGATCTGGTAGCGGCGCGTGCCCGCGCGCGCACCGATCCACCCGCGAACTTCGATGGTTCCGTCGTCGAGCGTGCGGACGATCACGCGCGCTGCGCGGCTGCCCGCGACGGTGCGCACCTTGTTGGAGAGCGGGAGCTCCGTCGCCGGATCCAGAACGACTTGCGCCGGTTGCTTGGAGCTCGCGCCCGGCTGTACCACGATCCAGAGCAGGTTCTCGTTGAGCGACAGCGCCGAGACGCGCGCGGCGTAGCCTGCGTGCAAGTAGCGACGCTGCCACCCGTCGGGAATGCGGCGCTGATCGAAGGCGCTCGCGTCGGCGATGAGATCACCGGTCACACGCTTGATGCCCTTCGACGCCACGAGCTGCGCCAGGAGCTCCACGGGCGCTGCCGGTCCCCCCTGAAGAAATCGGCTCGAGAGCGCCGGGTCTCCGTCGCCGCGCATGACGAGGTTGCCCTCGAGCGTGCCGTCGGGCGACACGACGCCGTCACGAAGGACGTCGGTGCTGAACTGGTGATCGGGGCCGAACTGCTCGAGTGCCAGCGCCGCGGTGAAGAGCTTCATGTTGGACGCCGGCGACAGCAACAGATCGGGGTTCACCGAATACAGAGTGTCCCCGCGTGTGAGCGACACGACCATGACGCCCCAGCGGCCGCTGCGGACGCGGGCGCCGAGCATCGTCCCGAGGTCCGAGGCAAGTGCCGGGGCGCCCTTGGGAGTCGTGTGGCGAAGCGGCGGGGTCGCCGGCCGGCGCACGCGCCGTGTCCGTCGCCGCGACCGCTGACGACCGCGCTGCTGCGGCGGATCCGCGGACCGGACGGCCGGCGGAGACGCGGGCGCGGCGGGAGCCGCGACGCCATCACCTTCCTGGGCAGGAAGGGCGATGGCCGTGCTCTCGAGCGCAAGAACGAGCAGCACCCAGCGGGAAGCCAGGATGCGATGACGTGCAGACCGAAGCAGGCTCATGAGGCTACCAAAGGCAACTCGCATTCCACGCCGGCCCTTGGGGGCCAACGCTTTGCGAATCAATGACATGAGGGAGGTAGCGGGGCGGCGCGGTGCCCCTGGAGATGTAACGAGTGAGGCGGGATCACGTCACCCGTGGGAGACGATTGCGGATTGCGGATTGCTGATTGCGAATTGCGCGAAGGGAACCCGAACCGCCTGACCCGATCAGCAATCAGCAATCGCCTGGCGATCAGACCTTGAGAAACACCTTCTTCTTATAGAGCACGCCAAGGATGACAAACCATAGGGCGACGAAACAGACCGCGTACAGCAACGACGCATTCTTCGGCGAGAGCCAGCTCGCGAACGCCGAGTCGTAGATCGCGCTCTGTAGCGACACGCTCTGGCCGTCGCGCTCGACCTTGATGATCGATCCCATGAGGCGCGCCATCATCCCCGATCCGACAAAGGCGAGAATCGGGTTCATGCCGAAGATCACGAACGGCTTCGTCCACCCGGTGATGCGCTGCACGTCAATCAACCAAATGCAGGTCGCGATCGTGACGCAGGCCATCCCGGCGGTGAACAGCACGTAGGAGCTGGTCCAGAGATTCTTGTTGATCGGGAACCACCAGTTCCAGATCAAGCCAGCGACCATCGCGAGTGCGCCAACCGCGAACAGCGCGGCGATACGGTCCATCAACGGTCGCGGCCGCGCGATCCACCGGCCGGCAAACACGCCCAGCATCGCCGTGCCGATGGCGGGAAGCGTGGAGAGAATTCCCTCGGGGTCCCACGTTTTCGACTGGCGCCAGAGATGGTTGCCCAGCAGGGTGCGATCGAGCCACGCGGCGATCGACCCATCCGGCGTGGCGAGCGCGACGGCGCCGAGCGCACCGGTTCCGGGAACGGGGATCAGCGTCATCACCGCCCAATAGCCCAGGAGGAGCGCCGTCACGATCACAACCTGAGCTCTCGTACTCGTGCGGAGCGTGAGAAGGCCCGCGGCGATGTAGGCGACCCCGATGCGCTGGAGCACTCCAGGGAAGCGCATCGTTGACGGATCGAAGCCGTACTTCGGGAGGAAGGGAAATCCGGACAGGAACAATCCCAGCAGGATGATGATCCCGCCTCGGCGCAGCACCTGCCTCAGGAGCGCGCCCTCGTCGTCACCGCGTGCGCGACGGGCGGCGAGCGAGAGATGCGTGGTGATACCGACGATGAAGAGAAAGAACGGGAAGATGAGGTCGGTGGGCGTCCAGCCATGCCATGTTGCGTGGCGCAGCGGCGGATAAATCGCCCCCCACGTTCCCGGGTTGTTGACGAGGAGCATCCCGGCGATCGTGAGACCGCGGAACACGTCGAGTGCCACGAGGCGCTCGCGCTGCGCGGTGGGAGCGGTCACCGACGCGTCGTAGGCCGCGGGGGCAGACGTTCCCGCTTGCAAGGGCACCGCCGATCTCACGACTGACGTTCCTCCTCGGCGCGCACGACGTTCCACCGGGCGGTGTCGCAGACGAACTGGACGGCGCGGTGCGCGACGGTGCCCGTCGGCGATCCGCTGAGGAAGTAGCCGCCGAGCCTAACGATGGCGCGGTCGTCGCCCGCGCGGGCGACGCCGCGGTAGGTCACCAGCAAAGTCGGCATGTCTCCATAGATCTCAGCGACAGAGTCCAGACGCGTCAGAACGCGCTGCCGCAACGCCGGGTCGGGCGGAAACACGTACGTCGGACCATGACGCTGGAGCCGCGCCTCCGATCCGGAGGGAAGCGCGGAATCCGTTCCCGACGCGATGAGGAAACGTCGCGGCTTGGGAACGACGCTCTTCACATACGCGTCCACCGCTGGCGCCACCAGCGCTGATGTGGGATCGGCGCAGGGACCGAGGAACCGGGCGTTGTCGCGCGGCTCCTGCTTGCAGGCGGTGAGGAGGACGGCGAGGGCGAGGAGCCGGTGAGGAGTCATGTGGGTGATTGTCGCATGAGGGAGAGGGTTTGTCGAGGCGCGGTGTACTGTCGTCCTACGAGCCCGACTGCATTACCACAGAGGCACAGAGGCACGGAGGACGGCGAATGCTCAGTTCGCCGTCCTCCGTGCCTCTGTGCCTCTGTGGTCAGCAATCGGACTCGTTGGGGCCTATCTCGCCTCCTCCATCTTCGCCCACCGGAAGAACATTACCGTCGCCACGCCGATCAGGATGAAGGTGCCGGGGATCCACATGATGAGGCCGCCGACGAGCTGGTCCTCGTGAGGCGAGAGCGCCACGATACGCGGGGCGACCTCGTACGCCGGATACAACACCTCGTCGGCGTAGGTGATCATGAGCCCGATCACGTTCATGGGGATCATGAGCAGCACGACGTACAGCAGCCGCATGGCGTGTGAGAGCGGCGGAAGCTCGGGGAGCGGGCTGAGCAGCGGCCACCACACCAGCGTCGCCGTCACCAGAAAGAACACGTGCTGGACGATGTGCACGCCGTGGTGGGCCATCGCGAGGTTGTAGAGTGGCGGCAGGTGCCACGCGAGCATCGTGACGTTGAACAGCGCGTACGCGAGGGCAGGACGGGTGATCCTACGCGCGATGCGGCCGACCACCGCCGATCGCAGCGCCGGACGAAGCATCCACCCCGGGGTGCCGATGATGAGCAGCGGCACGACGACCATGGTGAGCAGGAGATGCTGCACCATGTGCGCCGAGAAGAGGTAGGTGTCGCTCAGGTCGTGCAGCGGACCGTTGAGCGAGAGGAAAAGGAGGGCGAGGCCGGAGAAGAAAAACAGAGGCGCTGAGGGCGCTAAAGGCGCTAAAGGCGCTGAACGACCTCGCCCCTCCAGCGCCGTTGTACCTCCAGCGCCTCTGACGTAAAGCAGTCCCAGCGCGCCAATCCCAACCACCGTGCTCCAGTGAACGCTAAAGCGGCTGAGATCGAGCGGCGCGTCAGGGTGCAGCAGCAACGGTACTCCTGCGGCTCACGCCCGGACCGCGATCTGCCCGAAGAGGAAGAGCAGCGAGACGATCACGGCGACACCGATCAAGAGTGGGAATACGAACAGCGCACGGAAGAGCTTGGCGTCGTATTTCAGATGCATGTAGAACGCGACGACGATGGCGAACTTCGCCGCGGACAGAACGAGCAGCACTGGAACGAACGCGCGCGAGGCGACGAAGCTCGGGATGTAATAGATCCACACCTCGACGACGGTGACGACGAAGAGGATCAACGCCACCCACTTGTACGTCTTCCACGTCGGATGCTTGTGCTCGGCGGCGTGGGCGTCGCCGTGCGTGTCGTACGTCGTCTGTGAGTGCGGATGATCGGCAGCCATCGCGGCCTCGTTACTGGATGAGGTAGATGAGCGTGAAAATCGCGATCCAGACGACGTCCACGAAGTGCCAGTACAGCGCGCACAGGTCCACGTTGATCGCATCGGCCGGCCGCAGCCCGCGCCTGAAATCAATGAACAGGAGCGTGATCAGCCAGATGACGCCCGCCGTCACGTGCGCCCCGTGGAAGCCGGTGAGGATGAAGAACGACGATCCGAACAGGTTCGTCCGCGGCGTCAGACCTTCGTGCACGAACGAGGTGAACTCGAACGCCTGGAACCCGAGGAAGGTGGCTCCGGCCAGCGCCGTCGCGGCGAGCCAGATCTTGGAATACTTGCGGTCGCCGCGAACGACCGACGCGTGCGCGAGCACCATGAACAGCGACGACATGAGCAGCACGAACGTCGACGCCGACGTGACCGGAATGTCGAGGATGGCCGGGAAGGTCTGCCCCGTCGAAGGATTCGTCCACGCCTCGTGCGGAAACGGCCCGACGACCGACCGTCCCTTGTAGATGAGGTAGGTCGAGATGAGTGAGCCGAAGAACAGACACTCCGACCCGATGAACGCCCAGATGGCGATCTTCCGGTGGTCGAGGCCGGTGGTGGTGTAGTGGTGGCCGGTCGTATGTGGAATAGCGGTCATTAACAGAAAGCGCTGGAGGCGCTGGAGGCGCTGGAGGCGCTGGGCGCTAAAGGGGACTGATCCCCAGCGCCTTCAGCGCTTCCAGCGCCTTCAGCGCCTAGTGGTGTTCAGGCTCCAACGGACTCAACAACCAGGCGTACAGAGACACGACGAAGAACGCCACGCCGGCCAGCAGGACGGGGAGCCAGAGCGACTGATAGTTCACGGAGTGCTTCAGGATGAGGCCGAGGAACATCACCGTTAGGCCGATCGACGCCAGCAGCGGCTTGATCGTCGGTGTCGGCATCGCGATGCCGAGCTCGTTTGCCGACGGGTGCGCGACTTCGCTCGCCATGTGGGTGTCCGACGGTCCCTTGAACGACGCGTGCACGTCCTTGCCACCCATGCTGACGTCGGTGCGCTTCTCGCCCTCGGGAGTGTGCGGGACGTCGGCGGTGAGCTCCGGGGATTTGGCATCCCACAGCGGATAGCGCGACGTGATCGTCGGGATCACGGCGTAGTTGTACTCCGGCGGCGGCGAGGGCAGCGTCCACTCGATCGTCGCCGCCCCCCACGGGTCACGGCCCGCCACCGCGCCGGAGCGCCGGCTCTTCACGAAGTTCCAGACGAAGACGAGCGTTGCCACGCCGAGGATCCGCGCGCCCCACGTCGACACGAGATTCTCGATGTCCCAGCCCTGATTGGCCTGATATTGATAGATACGGCGCGGCATGCCGTTCAGCCCGGCGAAGTGCATCGGGAAGAACGCAAGGTTCATCCCGATGAAGGTCAGCCAGAAATGAACCTTGCCGAGGCGCTCGTCCATCAAGCGACCGGTGATCTTCGGGTAGAAGAAGTACGTTCCCGCGAAGATCCCCATCATCGATCCGCCGAACAGCACGTAGTGGAAGTGCGCGACGATGAAGTACGTGTCCGTCTGCTGGAGGTCGGCCGGCGGCGACGAGTGCATGATTCCGGAGATGCCGCCGATCGTGAACAATGCGATCAACCCGATCGCGAACAGCATCGGCGTCGTGAACCGCAACGACCCGCCGTGCATTGTCGCCAGCCAGTTGAAGATTTTCACACCGGTCGGGATCGCGATCAGCATCGTCGTGACCCCGAACACCGAGTCGGCGATTGGTCCCATGCCGACGGCGAACATGTGGTGTGCCCACACCCCGAATCCGAGGAAGCCGATGAGGATGCCGGAGTACACCATCACCGGGTAGCCGAACAGCGGCTTGCGCGAGAACACCGGCAGGACTTCCGACACCAGCCCGAACGCGGGCAGAATGAGGATGTAGACCTCGGGGTGGCCGAAGAGCCAGAAGAGATGCTGCCACAGCAGCGGGTCGGCGCCGGCGGTGATCGTGTAGAAGTTCGTCCCGAAAAAGCGGTCCAGCATCAGGAACGTGACCGCGACGGTGATGATCGGGAACGCGAGCACCAGCAGGAACTGCGTCACGAACGACATCCAGGTGAAGATCGGCATGCGCATGAAATGCATGCCAGGCGCCCGGAGATTGATGATCGTCGTGATGAAGTTGAACCCGGCGGCGAGCGAGGACAGTCCGAGGATCTGGAGTCCGATCACCCAGAAGTCCATGTTCAGGCCAGGCGAAAACTGCTGCGTCGTCAGCGGGGCGTACGCGAACCATCCGCCATCCGGCGCGGCGCCCACGATCCAGCCGGCATTCATGAACAGCGCGCCTAACAGGAACACCCAATAGCTGAACGCGTTGAGTCGCGGGAAGGCGACGTCGCGCGCGCCGATCTGCAGCGGGATGAGATAGTTGAAGAACGCAGCCCCCAGCGGCATGATCACGAGGAAGATCATGGTGGTGCCGTGCATCGTGAACAGCTGGTTGTACGTCTCCGCCGAGACGAGCGCCCCGTTGGGACCTTTGAGCTGCTCGCGGATGATCAGCGCCTCGAGGCCTCCGATCAGAAAGAACGCGAGCGCCGTATAGAGGTATAGCTGGCCGATCTTCTTGTGATCGACCGTGGCGAGCCAGCTCCACAGCCCGCGCTCGTATTTCGTATGGGGAACGGCGTATCGTGGCGGTGCCGCGACGGTCGTTGCCATGCAGAATCTCCGATTACTTCAGTGACAGGAGGTAGGCCGCGAGGTCCGCGAGCTGCTGGTCGTCATAGCCGGCGGGCATCGTCGAGCTCTTGCCGAACGGGGGCATTTTGCTCCCCGGCTTCATGGCGGGCGAGTTCTTGATCCACAGCGCCAGGTGCCTGGCGTCGTTCGGGAACAGCCCGGCGCCTATCGAGGTGCGCGAGCCGAAGTGCGTAAGGTTCGGCCCGACGATACCCGCCGAGACGCCCTGAACGACGTGGCATGCGATGCATGGCGCCGTCCGATAGATCTGAGCGCCTCGCGCCGCGTCGCCAGTGACGTTTCCAATCGTGAGGTTCCGAGGCACCGGGTTGTACGATGCCGCGTAGAGCGGAAGCCGGTCGGCCGGGAACGTCGGGAGTGATCCGCTGGTCTGCGGCTGTACGGCCGGCGCCGACGCCTGCGGGACGGGCTGGGTCGTCTGCGGCGCGCCAGCGCCGGTGTCGGCGGCCGCGGTCGGCGCAGCAGCAGGCATGAAGACCGGCCCGCCCTTCTGGTGATTCGCCCATGCCTCGAACTGTTCCGGCGGCACCACGAACGTCTTGAAGCGCATGTTCGCGTGCGACGTCCCGCAGTACTCGACGCAGACGCCATTCCACACGGACGTCGACTCCGGCGTGAACCAGAGATAGTTCGTGCGATTCGTGATCAGGTCGCGCTTCCCCCCGAGCTGCGGAATCCAGAAGGAATGCAGGACGTCCTGCGTCTTGAGCGCGAAGTTCACCGTGCGCCCAACCGGCAGGTAGAGCTCGTTGGCAGTGACGACATTGTGCTCGGGGTAGCGGAACTCCCACCACCACTGATGGCCGATGACCTCGACCGTGAGCGAGCCGCGCGGCGCGTTTGCTTGCGTGGTGAAGATCGTCTTCACCGTCGGCACGGCGATGATCGCGAGGATCACCGCGGGCGCCAGCGTCCATGCGATCTCGAGCGTGGTGTTCCCGTGCACGTGCCTCGGCGCGGGCTGTCCTTCACGCCGCCGAAAGCGGATTACAACGTAAATGAGGAACGCCTCGACCAGGACGAAGACGATCGTTCCCCAGAACAGCAGCGTATCCCACAGCGCGTCGATCGCGCGGCCGAACTCCGTCTTCGGCTCCAGCGTGGTGTTGGGAACGGTGGTGCTGCAGGCCGCCAGGCCCACCACGATCACGGCCGTCAGCGCGGCGATGGCCAGCCGGCGCGTGCGGTAGTGAGAGGTCATCCCGATTCCTGTAGGCGTTTCTTGAGCAGGCGCGAGTGCGATGCGCTCTCGAATGAGCGCGCAGGCGGAAGGTATGAGAGGCGTGGGGGAGAATCAACCCAGACGAACGAGGAACAAGGAGCGAGGAAATCCATTCCTCTTTTCCCCGTTGGTCATCCTTGGTTCTGTGGTTCTTCCGTCTCGACCGCGTGCTGTTCGTACACCTTGTTGGTCGCGATCTCCAGAGCAGAGCGGAGCTGCCCCACCCCTTCACGAAGGGCCGCGACTTTACGCTGCTCGTTCCCGCCGCGAGTGGCGACGAGGATCAGCCCCGACACCTGGTCGGCCAGGAAGGAGTACTGAACCTTCAACATCCCGACGAGTGGCGTGGCCGCCCGGCGCAGCTGCTGTCCGAACGGCGCTGTCGGCTGCTGAAGCTTGTGCGCCATCGCCATCTTCTCGACGATGCCGTGCAGCCGCTGCAGATGCGTCGCGGCGTCTTCCAGGGTGTGCATCAGCTGGGTGCCGATGCCGGTCAGCTGGGTGCGAGCCAAGGGGCCTCCAAAAAGGAACGAGGAACGAGGAACGAGGAAGTGGCCGAGACGGGCTTTCGACGGGGAGCCTACTGCGCGCTCCCTCGTTCCTTCGTTCGACTACTTCACCTTCTCCAGCCTCTTATTCGGCCGAAACTCCCGTCCGACTTTCGCCTCGGGCTTTCCTTCTACGAGGACGATGTCGGCGGTAAAGTCGAAACGACCGGCGAACAGGGAGGAGCCCACTCCATAGGCGTCCACCGGCACCAGCTGTTCTTCGAAGAACCGGATCTTCTCGGCGGTGAAGCCCCCCGAGACGACGATCTTCACATGCCCGAATCCTTCCGAGTCGAGCGCGTTGCGCACGTTCCACACGAGGTGCGGGTTGACCCCGGTCGGGCGGAAGGAGCCCATCACGGGGATGATCGATTTGTCCACCAGGTTTTCCGACGTGTCGATGCGAACCCCCCACAGTCGGTCGCCAAGCTCTCGAGCCACGTCGAGGCTGGTCGCCACACAATCGTTCTCGTAGTCCACCAGCGTAATGATCTGCACCTCGGGATCCATGTACTCGGCGAATTTCTTCGTGGCGAGGGCGGTGTTGCCGCGGTAGGCGGCGATGAGAGCGTGCGGGACCGTACCAATGCCTGACGAGCCCCACCAGCTGGCCTGCGCGTCGGTCGAGACCCCGATCGCGCCGGCGATGTGCGCCGCGTAGCCATCGCCGGTCTGCACGAGCCAGTGATCGTGGCGCGCCGGGAAGAACATGACCTGCTTGGGGCGGGCCGCCTCCACCACTGCCCGCACGTTCGTTCCCACACGCGTCCGTCGCGCGAGCACGCCGAGGTACAGCGTTTCGAGATGCGCGAAGGCGTCGTACGGGCCTTCGATGAGCATCACGGTCTCCCAGGGCTCGATGCGATCGCCGTCGTACAGCGCCTGCACCTCGAGCGCGCCCCAGTCATCGGTGCACAGCTTGAGAATGGCGATCGCCTCATCCATGCCGCCGAGGAACGCCTGCGATTTGCCGAAGACCTGCATGGTCACGCGCGGCGAGTGGGTGTCGGCGCGAAGGATCTCGCGCGCGCGGACGAAATATTTGTCGGAGTAGTAGCCCTGCCGCATCTTGTCGACCGGCAGATTGAACACCGCAGGGTCGAGCCGCTTTCGTCGTCGTGGGGGCATGGTGGTGAAGGGCGCTAGGGGCGCTAAGGGCGCTAGGGGCGCTGAGGGGGATTAGTTTAGCGCCTCTAGCGCCTCTAGCGCCTCGGCAGTTCCGTCGCCGGCGCGTCGCGTAGCCGAATGATCCCCTCGCGCGCCAGGCGCATCTGATCGCGCAGCTCCGGTGCAGCTTCCTTCCAGAGCTCCAGGAATTCTTCGTACGCCGCGATCGCGCGCGGGCGGTCCCCCAACTGCTCGTAAATTTGTCCGCGCGCGAGGAAGCTGCGTGCATACAGCGGCCACCGAGGGTCGGGACCGAACGTCAGGCCGAGGTCGTCGCGCTCAATGGACTCGTAAATCGCCACTGCCCGCGGCAGATCGCCAAGACGCGCGAGGATCTCCGCTTGCGCGAAGAGTGCGAACCCAGTGCCCGCGTCGCTGATCAGCCGGGTGGAATCGGGCGGGCGGAAACGTGCCGCTATGCTCTGCGCGCGCGCGGTGTCTCCGGATCCCAGTGCGCGGAGCGCATCCACTTCATCGGGCACCCGCTTGGACCCCCATCGGCGAAACGGGGCGACATACGCGGTATCGCCGGTCAGCATGTACGCGATGAAAACGAGTCCCCGCCCTTGCGCCTGCATGGCGGGGAGGCTCACACGATCCATTGCCGCAACGGCCGAGTCGAGGGTCCGTCGCAGCTGCGGAGAGTCCATCCCGAGCGCGAGGCGCGCCGTAGCGCGCCAGGTCTCGGTGATCGATCGCATCGGCACGTTCGCGCCCGGCAGCGTCGGCTCGAGGCGCGCGATCAACGACAGTAATTGATCGTGCTCGGGAAGGGCGCCATGAAATGCCGCGACGTTGGTCGCTGACAGGAGACTTTGCAGCCGCCGAAATCCCTGAGCCGTAGCCAGACTGTCCGGACCATAGGTCGCAAGGGCACCGCGGAGCGTCGCCAGCGCCGTGGGGAAACCGGCGGCCATCTCCAGCGCGGATAGTGCGTACGGCATGTCCGCCGTTCGCACGTCGGGTCGTTCCATCGCCTGCCGTAACGCGGCTGCCGCGGAATCGAAGTGGCCGGCGGCGGCGTACCCGTCGACGACGGCGGTGTGTGCCTGTGCCGCCTCGGGGTCCAGGTAGCGCCAATGCTTCGCTTGCAGCACTGCCATGTCACGCGCACGCACGCGCGCGCTCTGCACGCGTTCCGCACCAATCGACCGTGCAACCGAATCGTTCGGCACCAGCACGACACTGTCGCCGAGGATGATCATCGGCGAGCCTGTCCGCCCGCCGACCTGGTACATCGATACCTTGTGCGCGTACGCAAGGTGGAACGTCGAGTCGAGCGACAAGGTGCGGTCGAACGCACGGAGCGCTCGCGTCCACAGGCGCGCGACCTCAGGGTTGAGCTGGGGACCACCGCCGCCGTGGTGATAGTACGCGTCGGCGAGCCCGTACCATGCTTCGGCGTCCGTCGAGTCTCGCGTGAGCAGCGCCTCGTAACCACGCTCCGCCGACGTGAAGTACGCAGCGCCCGCCTCGAAGTTCGCCTGCGTCTGCGCAGCGAGCCCCAGCGTGAGCTGCTGGTAGCTCTCGATGAGTGCGCGCTCACGCTGTGGGAGTCGTGTGGCGTGCTGCGACGCCGCGCGCGCGAGGCGCACGTCGCTGGTGTCGATGATCGCACGACTCCATCCCCGCGTGAGGGCGCGCTTGTAATACGCGAGCGCGAACGTGCTGTCGGCCTCGGTCGCTCGTCGAAAGGCGCTATCCGCCTCGTCGAGCTGCCAGTCGTTGAGCGCCTGGAGTCCCCGCAGGTAGGCGCGATAGGCTTCGAGCGAGGACGTCGTGGTGCTCGCGAGCTCGGGCCGCATTGGCGGGGCCCCGGCGATCTCGAGCAGGTCGCGCGCGATCGCATCGAAGATGGCACGCGGGTCGGCGGTGAGCGGGGCGCTGTGCTCGGCGGGATCACCGACCCGGTTGCCGGTTGCCACGTCGTAGGCTCGCGCGACGACCATCAGGGAATCGCCGATGCGAGTGACCTGACCAAGCACCGCCGTCCACACGCCCGCTTCGCGCGCCATCTCGCGGGCGTCCTCGAGGCCGATGCGGGACGCGTCGTCGAGCCCCGCATCGCGGAGCAGGTCGAGGCTTCGCTCGTAGTCGACGACCGTGAGGTCGCTCCACGAGGCGAGATTGAGCGTCAGCATGTTGACGCTGCCCTCGCGGAGCCACGCCATCGCTGAATTGTTGGCCTGAACCTCGAACGGCACGACCAGGATCGACTTGCGAGGATCGACGCCCGCGGGCGCACCGCCGATGCTCCGCGCGATCCAGACGCCGGCGGCGATGAGTACGAGAGCCGCGGCACCGGCCAGCATGGCGAGACGGCGCCGTGCACGGGGACCGCGCGCGACAGCCGCGTGCCCTTCCGTTCGACCCTGCACCGCGTCGCCGAGGGCGGTCGCCATCGCGCCGGCGTCGGGCCAGCGCTCGTTAGGATCCTTCGCCACCGCCCGATCGATCGCATGCGCGAGAGCGGGCGGCACGTGATCAGCGCGCGTGGCGACCGGCGGGGGAACCTCGGTGATCTGCTTGGCGATGACCGACACCGGGCTCGCGCCCGAGAACGTCGGCTCGCCAGCGAGCATCTCGTACCCGATGAGCCCGAGCGAGTAGATGTCGCTCCGGCCATCGAGCTCCCGTTCTCCCGCCGCCTGCTCAGGGCTCATGTAACGGGGTGAGCCCACAATGAGCCCCGTTCCGGTCATCCGATCGTCGGTACCCTCGAACGCACGTGCAACGCCGAAGTCGGTGAGATGTGCCGTTCCCGATCTCGTGTCGATGAGCACGTTCTCCGGCTTGATGTCCCGGTGGACGACCCCCTGCGCGTGCGCGTACGCGAGCGCATCGGCGAGGTCGCGCAGGATGACCGCGGCGCGGGCGGGCGACAGGCGCTTTTCGCGCTCGAGAACGTCGCGCAAGCTCTCGCCGTCGACGCACCGCATGATGAAGTAGAGCAGGCCATTGCTCTCACCGGCGCTGTAAACGTCGACGATGTGCGGATGTCGCAGTCGAGCGATGGTCCTCGCTTCGCGGAGGAATCGCTGACGGAGGGCCGCGCTCGAGGCGAGCTCCGGTGCCACGACCTTCACCGCGACCTGCCGGTCCAGTCGGAGGTCGCGCGCCAGGAACACCGCGCCCATTCCACCGGTGCCGAGCACGCGCTCCACCTCGTACTCGGGGGCGAGCGCCGCACGGAGCGTCTCGAGCAGGCCGATGTCGCTGTCGCTCATACGGCCAGGTTAGCGGACCGGCGCGCCGGCCGCGCCGGCCATTCGCTCCGGATCCAGCGCGCGGTCGAGCTCGGCGCGCGTCATGAGTCCGCGCTCCATCACCAGATCGTACACGCTCCGTCCGCTGTCGAGCGCGGTGCGCGCGACTTCGGTTGCCGTTTCGTAGCCGATGGTCGGGACGAGCGCCGTCACGATGCCGATCGAATTCTCCACGAACCAGCGCATGCGGTCGGGATTGGCGGTGATGCCGACGACGCAGCGCTCGCGGAGGACGACGCACGCATTGCGGAGCGACTCCATGCCGCGCAGCAGACGGAACGCGATGATCGGCTCGAAGACGTTGAGCTGCAGCTGCCCCGCTTCGGCCGCCAGCGTAACGGTGACGTCACCCCCGATGACGTCGAAGCACACCTGATTGACGACCTCGGGGATCACGGGGTTGACCTTGCCCGGCATGATCGAGGAGCCCGGCTGCATCGCCGGCAGATTGATCTCCGACAGCCCCGCCCGCGGGCCGGAGGAGAGCAGACGAAGGTCGTTGCAGATCTTCGAGAGCTTCACCGCGCTGCGCTTCACCACGCCCGAGAGCTGGACGAACACACCGGTGTCGGCGGTCGCCTCGACGAGGTCGGGCGCCGTGATCACTGGGATGCCGCTGATGCGCTCGATGTGCGCCCGCACCGCTTCCGGATAGCGCTCGGGCGCGTTGATGCGCGTGCCGATGGCGGTCGCACCCATGTTGATCTCGCGAATCAGCGCTTGCGCTTCGCCCAATCGGTCCACGTCTTCGAGAATCGTGTGCCCGAACGCGGCGAACTCCTGGCCGAGCGTCATGGGGACGGCGTCCTGCAGCTGGGTGCGTCCCATCTTGAGCATACCGGCGAATTCGCGCCCCTTCGCCTTGAACGCCGTCGCCACCTCGATCAGCGCATGTTGCAGGCTCGAGATGCTCGCATGCAGCGCGAGCTTCAGCGCGGTCGGGTAGACGTCGTTCGTCGACTGCGACAGGTTCACGTGGCTGTTGGGATGGACGACGTCGTAGTCGCCGCGCCGACGTCCCATGAGCTCGAGCGCGCGATTCGCGATGACCTCGTTGGCATTCATGTTCGTCGACGTGCCGGCGCCACCCTGAATCATGTCGACGAGGAAGTGCTCGTGATGGCGCCCCGACCGAATTTCCTGAGCCGCGCGCACGATCACTTCCGCGAGCTCCGGGTCGAGCAGCCCCAGATCCTGATTCGCCAGCGCGGCCGCCTCTTTCACGATGGCGAGCGCATTGATCAGCGTCGGGAACTCGCGCAGCGCCACGCCGGTGATGGGGAAGTTCTCGACGGCGCGGAGCGTCTGAATTCCGTAGAGCGCGTCGTCGGGGACCTGGCGATCGCCGAGCAGGTCGTGCTCTTCGCGGGTACGACCGCCGCCGAATCCCATCGTGCGCCCGCGTCCAACGAGGGTCGCGTCCGCCGCGCGAAGGCGCTCGGAGATTGCCTTCGCGGCGCGCGCGACGAGCGCCGCATACAACGTGGCGCGGTCCTTTAGAATCTCCTGGATGTCCGCGGCCTCGAGGTACGCCAGCTCCGTGCGCTCGAGTGTTCGCGCGCTCGTGCCGTGGGGTGAGTCATCGAGGAGGATGCCTTCGCCCAGCGCTTCGCCGGCGCCGAGGCTCGCGAGCCGTTCCACCCGGTCGCCGCGCCGTTTTTCGATCGCGACGCTGCCACTGACGATGATGCCGAACAGATGGCGCGGATCGCCCTCACGGAAGATCGTTTCATCCGCCTCGAGGGTTCGCTCCCGCATGCGACGCGAGAGATGCCACAGGTTTTCCTGCGGGAACCCGCTGAAAAACGAGAACGCGCGCAGGCGGTCGGCCAGGGGAGTCGCCATGGTCCGTGGAAGCTACTGGCGGCGCCCTCACGGCTGCTAGGCAGGGCGTGTTAGGGATCAGGAGTCAGGAGTCAGGGATCAGGGATGGAAAGGGCCGCCGCGCTTTGCGCGAGCGGCCTCATCAGAGGAGCGCGGCAGCTTCGCTGCCGCGCCTTTCCATCCCTGATCCCTGACTCCTGACTCCTGACCCCTAGTCCGACGGGTAGCCCTCCAGTCGCAACGCCCACAGATTCCCGACGTCACTCTCGAGAGGTCGCCGATGTCTTCCGTGTCTCGCCGACATTTTCTGGGCACTGGTGCCGCTGCCGCGGCCGGACTTTCTCTGGGAAGTGCTGGCCGCCTCGAGGCCAGCACGGCTGCGCCCGCGTGGCGAGCCTCGCGTCCGACGGTCATTGCGTCCGCCAACGGCATCCGAGGAGTGGCGCGCGCGTACGAAATGCTCACGAAGGGCGCCGATCCCCTCGACGCGGCGATCGCCGGCGTCAACATCCAGGAGCTCGATCCCGAAGATCAGTCGGTCGGTCTCGGCGGCCTCCCGAACGCCGACGGCGTGGTTCAGCTCGACGCCTCGTGCATGCATGGTCCGACACGCCGCGCTGGCGCAGTGGCGTCGCTGGAAGGAATCGCGACGCCATCGCTCGTCGCCAAGGCGGTGATGGACTACACCGATCACATCCTGCTCGTAGGGCCCGGAGCGAAGCAGTTCGCGCTCGCGATGGGATTCAAGGAGCAGAACCTCCTCACCGAGAAATCACGGCAGGACTGGCTTCGGTGGAAGGCACGGATCAGCCCCGACGACAACTGGCTCGATCACGACGATGACGTCGCGATCAGGTTTTCGACCGGGACGATCAACATGAACGCGGTCACCTCGAGCGGCGACATCGCCTCGGTGACCACCACCAGCGGGCTCTCCTGGAAGATCCCGGGTCGTGTCGGCGATTCGCCGATCATCGGGGCGGGGCAGTACTGCGACAACGGGGTCGGGGCCGCGGGTTCGACCGGCCGCGGGGAAGCGAACATCAAGGTCTGCGGAGCGTTCCTTACCGTAGAGGGAATGCGGCGAGGTCTTACGCCCCAGCAGGCGTGTCTCGCGACGCTCGAGCGCGTCGTGGCGATGACCGAGCGCCGGCTTCTCGGCGACAATGGGCGGCCGCGGTTCGATCTGAACTTCTACGCCATCGCGAAGGATGGGTCGTACGGTGGCGCCAGCATCTACTCCGGCGGCCGATTCGCGGTCGCCGACGCGAAGGGCGCCCGGCTCGAGGACTCCGTTTTTCTCTTCAAGCGAGAGGAGCGCCCCCGGCGGTGAGCACGTGGCTTCAGGTCTGATTTTCTGGGACGTCGATACCCAGCACGATTTCATGGATGCGTCGGGCAAGCTGTACGTGCCCGACGCCGAGTCCATCAAGCCGAATCTCAAGCGGCTCACCGATTACGCGCACGAGCGTGGCATCCGGATCGTGGCGACCGCCGATGATCACGAGCCCGGGCACCGCGAGCTGTCCTCCACCCCTGATTTTCGCGAGACCTTTCCCGAGCATTGCATGAGAGGCACGCCCGGGGCGAGCAAGATCCCGGAGACCGCGCTCTCGGCGCCGGTGGTCGTCGAGCCGGCACCCACGCCACGCGAGCAGCTGACTCGGCTACTTCACACGCGCGATGGAGACATCCTCATTCGCAAGCATTGGTTCGACGTCTTCACGAATCCCAACACCGACGTCGTGATCGAGGCGCTCGCCCCCACCGATGTCATCGTGTATGGCGTCGCCCTGGACGTGTGCAATCGCTACGCGATCGAGGGGCTGCTCGCGCGCGGCATCCCACGCATCCACGCGGTTACCGATGCCACCAGACCCATCCATGCCGAGGTAGCCGAAGGACTGCTCGACTCGTGGAGAGAGCGCGGCGTCCGGTTGGTCACGACGCATCAGGTCGTGACCGGCACGGCCGCGTGTTGACCCGTCAGGACGAGGTGCTGACGTCCCGACGCATTGCCGCCGCGAGCTGACGCTCGAGGGCGTCGACTGAATTCTCCACGGCTTCGTGCGGCGCGAGCTCGTACCACCATTCCTCGCCCGCGTGGTTCACAAAGGCGCGATAGCCGTTGTCGCCGGCGGAGCGTGCACGGCGCTCTCCGGCGCGGCGGTCGTAGACCTGCCACTCTCGTCCCGCGCGATCGCGGAAGATGAGTATCCCGTCGGGCGTTCGATGCGCGGTGGGATGACGGCGGTCCTGCCCAGACCGCGTAACGAGGCTCGCCGCGGCCTCCCGAATCGCTCGAACCAGTGTCTCCCGGTCGACTGGCATGGTGAACCAGGGAAGGTTCCGCTGATTCGCCACCGTACGCACGGCAGCTTCATTGCTCGGCGTCGCGAAGAGCACGACCGGGATTCCCTTTAGCCGGGCGTGAAAGACATCCGAGGCGGCCTCCTCGAAGGCGCCGTCGAGCAGGAGGACGAGGAAGGGCCGCACGCGTCGGACCGCCTCTTCAGGCGATTCGTTGGGGAGCGCGAAGGCCGGCTCGTACTTGTCGAGCTCGAGCAGCAAGCCCACGAGTGCCGCCACGAGCGGCTCGCGGGCAAGGACCAGAATCTTCGAGAGTGAGTTCGGGATAGTCCAGCTTCTCCACTGGGTGCGGCAGGGCACTAAAG
Source organism: Gemmatimonadaceae bacterium (assembly GCA_035249985.1). GTDB lineage: Bacteria > Gemmatimonadota > Gemmatimonadetes > Gemmatimonadales > Gemmatimonadaceae > JAICNG01. Next base: position 59,289 of record DATFFP010000070.1, on the reverse strand, counting down.
TGCAACGGATGCACCGCGGCCCCTTTGACTCGTCAGGAAAACGAATGTATGATGTCCCGCCGCGCCTTCACGCCGACGTGAGGCCCCTCCCGCGGTCCTGCCCGCGCCCCCGCCCGCAATGAATGCGCCGAACCCTCTGATGCCCGAGTCCCGTCCCCTCAGCGAGGCAACGCTCGAGCACCTCCGCAGGGCTATCAACGACCGACGACAAAGCCCCGCTGCCGGGGATGAAGCGCTTCAGGCGGCGCTTCGGGCCGTGGCGACCGAGGCCCGCGAGCGCGCGCTGCGCCCGGAGGAGCTGATCGTCACTCTGAAGCAGGTGATGGACGAGCCGCGAACCGCGCGGTCGAGCTCGAGTGAGGAGAGGCAGCTGAGGGAGTGGGTGGTGACGACGTGCATTCGCGCGTATTTCGAGGGGGCGTAAAAAAGGTCCTGTAAACGGCAAAGATGACAGAGTTCAGAATACAGAATTCAGAATTCAGAAACGACGGCGGGGAGCCCCAATACTGGCTCCCCGTTTGGTCTATCTGAATTCTGTATTCTGCATTCTGAACTCTGTCATCTTTGCCGTTCCCAAAGAGTCTATGCCTCCACCGGCTCGTTCTCCTCCGCCGGAGCCTCGGCAACGACGGGCGCCGGCGCCGGAGGCAGAAGGTCCGCCAGTGACGTCACCCCACGGTCCGTCCGGAACGTCGCGACCAGACGCGACAGCTGCTCGGAGGCGGTAGCCAGCATCGAGGCCGCGGCCGCGATTTCCTGCGTGCTCGCGCTCTGCTGCTCGCTCGAGGCCGCGACCTGCTCCATTGCCGCCGCGAAGGCATCCGTGCCTCGCGCGATCGCATCGAGGCGCGTCGTCATCTCCGCGACCAGCGTGTTCGACTCGCCGGCGGATTGCTCGATCGTGCCCACCCACGTCTCTGCCTCGATGACCGCGTTCTCGATCTGATGAAAGGATGAGACGGCATGCTGTGTGGCGGCCTGTACCGCCGTCGCCGTCTGCATCGTGCGCTGGCTCGTCGCCCGTGACTCGTCGACGCGCGTCAAGACGTCGTTGACGATCGCTTCCGTCCGCTCGGATGCCTCGGTGGACGTGGCGGCGAGCTTGCGAATCTCACTCGCGACCACCGCAAACCCTTCACCATGCTCGCCCGCGCGAGCCGCCTCCATTGACGCGTTGAGCGCGAGCAGCTTCGACTGCTTGGCCATGCGTCGGACGAGCGTCACGAACGCGCGAATCTCCTCGCTCGCGCGCACCAGCGCATCCGAGGCGGCGGCACCCGCCTGCGCATCGGCGACGAGTGCCGTGAGCGCGGTAGAGCCGTCGTCGAGCCGCTGACGGTTCGCCGAGGCGAGCTCGCGAAGACGGACGTTGCGCTCGACACCATCGCGCGCGCCGGTCGCGAGCCGCGTGGAGATCTCGACCAGTCGGGCCGCATCAGCGGCGATGCGCTGCGTCGTCTGGGCCATCTCCGTGGACTGATGACTGAGATCGTTCGACGTCTGCGCCATCTCCGACGCCGACGCGGACATCTGCTCGGAGCCCGCGGTGATCTGCGCTGCCATGGCCGCCGTCTCCTGCGCGGCAGCGCGAATCGCCGAGACGAGCCGGCGCAGCTCATCGACCATCGTGTCAACCGCGCGGCTCAAGCGCCCGACCTCATCGGTCTCCGCCGACGCATACACCGTCACGCTCAAGTCGCCAGAGGCGACCTGCTCGGCGGCGTTCGCGAGCGCCGAGGCCGGCTCACTCACTCGCTTCGCGACGAACGCGTTGAGAAAGAGCATCGCCGCCACGATGAACACGAACAGCAAGAGGCTGAAGACGATGATCACGAACTGGATGCGATGCAGGCGACCAAAAGCGAGCGTCTCGGACTGGTGCGCGACGATCCGCCAGTGGCCACCATTCGTCGCTCGCACCGCGGCCCGCTCGCGCTCCTCGGCCGACCGCAGCGTCACGACGCCCGTGGTGTGCGCCGCGGGAAGGCCCTGAAGCCCTTCGAGGGGACGCATGCGGGGGGCGCTGCTCGAGGCGGCGACGACGAGACCATCCTCGTCGAGCAGCTCGATGCGCATGTCCGACTCGCCGGCCAGGCGCGTGAGCTCCTGGTCGATCCCGCGCAGCCCGAAGACGACCTTGAGAACGCCTAACGCGGACCCGTCTGCCCCCTCCCGGACGACGCTGGTCATCGAGATCGAGACGACGCGCGCCGACGAATCGTAGGCGGCATCGGTGGCGACGGCCCCGTCGTGCATGGCGCGCTGCCACCACTCTTCGTCGGACTGGACGAAGTCGGACGTCCGGCCGGTGGTGATGGCGTTGACGCCGTGCACATCGGTCAGGATGATCTCGGCGACATCCCCGGTGCTCCGAAGCTGACGCAGATAGGAGCGAAGCCGCGTGTCGACGTCGAGGCTCCTTCGCTCGTCGAATCGCGCCTCGAGCTCGGCCAGCGGGCGTCCCGCCAGCCCGTCGCGTCGCCACCGGTCGCCCGCCGCGCGCGCCGCATCGACGACGGAGGGTGAAGATGCCAGAACGGTCACCAGTCGCTCGTGATCGCCGAGATAACGCTCCACGCGTACGGAGGCGAGGGTCGCGGCGTCGGTGAGCCGCCTGTCGACGCGCACACGCTCGTCGCGGCCCAGCCATTGAGACACCGGCCACGCAATCATCGCCAGCGCGACGAGCGACACGGCCCCAATGCCGAGGACCAGGCGGGTGTGGAACGTCCGCTTGGCCTCGACGTCGATCAGGTCCGGATCCAGAGGAACTGTATGGGTGCGGCTCATCGCTCGCTTGTCTGCGCGGTCCCTGCTGCTAAATTGCAATTAGGCAAGCGCTTAAGCGCTCGACATCGGCAGTGCACCGGGAGCGGCGACGTCTACGCCATCCCGCCCGCCCTCACATGACTCTCACGACGTCCAGACCGTTAGCCGAGGAATCGGCGAATTACGACCCCGCCGCCATCGAGGAGAAGTGGCAGGCTCGGTGGCAGGCCCAGGGAACGAACCGCGCCGACCTCGATGCGGGCGAACGGCCGTACTACGTCCTGATGATGTTCCCGTACCCCTCGGCGGAGGGGTTGCACATCGGCAACCTCTTCGCGTTCACGGGGAACGACATCTTTGGACGATTCCAGCGGCTCCAAGGGCACACCGTATTCGAGCCGATTGGGTTCGACGCGTTCGGTATCCACTCCGAGAATTACGCCCTCAAGGTCGACGTTCATCCCCGGGAGCTGATCCCCCAGAACATCGAGAACTTCCGGCGGCAGCTGCGGCGAGCCGGACTCATGCTCGATTGGGATCACGAGCTGTCGACCACCGATCCGCGGTACTACAAGTGGACCCAGTGGATCTTTCTCCAGCTGCTGAATCGCGGTCTTGCGTACAAGCAGAAGGCGGCGGTCAACTGGTGTCCGTTCGACAAGACCGTCCTCGCCAATGAGCAGGTGATCAACGGCGCATGCGAGCGCTGCGGAACAGCGGTCGAGCAGCGATCCCTCGAGCAGTGGTTCTTCCGCATTACCGACTACGCGTCTCGCCTCCTCGATAATCTGGACTGGATCGATTGGTCCGAGTCGACGAAGAATGCGCAGCGGAACTGGATTGGCCGGTCGGAAGGGGCGGAGATCGTTTTTGACGTCGAACGAGGAACAAGGAACGAGGAAGCTCGGATTCCGGTGTTCACGACGCGTGCGGACACGATCTTCGGGGCTACGTATCTCGTACTCGCGCCGGAGCATCCGCTCGTCGATGCACTGACGACCGAAGCCCGGCGGACCGATGTTGCAGCCTACGTCGAGCGCACCAAGCGGCAGGACCTGACGACGCGGAAGAGCGTCGAATCCCGCGAGAAGACCGGCGTCTTCACCGGCGCGTTCGCGCGCAATCCAGCCACGGGCGAGGCGATTCCCATCTGGATCGCCGATTACGTGCTCATGGAGTATGGCACCGGCGCGATCATGGCAGTGCCGGGCCACGATGAGCGCGACTTCGAGTTTGCCACCCGGTACGGATTGCCGATCGTGCGCGTGGTCGCCGAAGCCCTGGGTCAGGCGGATGCGCCGGTGGACGCCCCGTACACCGACAACGAGCGCGGCGTGATCGTGCATTCGGCGCAATTCGATGGCCTGACCGTTCCGGAGGCGAAGCGCCGAATCGTCGCGTGGCTCGAGGCCGCTGGCGTCGCCAGGCCGGTGGTGAATTACCGGCTCCACGACTGGTGCATCTCGCGCCAACGGTACTGGGGCCCGCCCATCCCCATCATTTATTGCGATGACTGCGGCATGCGGGGTGTGCCCGAGAAGGATCTGCCGGTCGAGCTTCCCTACGTGAAGGACTTCCGCCCCGACGACACTGGCATCTCGCCGCTCGCGCGACACGAGGAGTGGTACCGGGTGCCGTGCCCGGAGTGCGGGAAAATGGGGCGGCGTGAGACCGATGTCTCGGACACGTTCCTCGACAGTGCGTGGTACTTTCTCCGGTACCCGAGCACGGAATTCGACGACCAGCCGTTCGATCCTGCGCGCACGCGCCGCTGGCTTCCCGTTACGTCGTACATCGGCGGCAATGAGCACGCGGTGCTGCACCTGCTCTACTCGCGGTTCATCACGATGGTGCTGCAGGAGCTCGGTCACGTCGACTTCGAGGAGCCCTTCAAGCGCTTTCGGGCGCACGGCATGATCGTGCGCGAAGGCGCCAAGATGTCGAAGAGCCGCGGCAACGTCGTGGTACCTGACGAGTACATCCGGGAGTGGGGCGCGGACGCGTTTCGAACCTACCTCATGTTCCTCGGCCCCTTCGAGGAGGGGGGCGATTTCCGCGACCGCAGCATCTCCGGCGTCCGGCGCTTCCTCGACCGGCTGTGGGCAACGGTGCTCGAGCGGCGGGACGATGGGGCCCCCGATCCGCAGGTGCTGCGCAAGCTGCACCAGACCATCAGGAAGGTCGGCGATGACGTCCCACGGCTGGGCTACAACACCGCCATCGCGGCAATGATGGAGTACATGAACGTCCTGCGGGCCGGCGAGCGACGCGCCCACCGCGCGGAGGTCGAGCCGCTCGTGCAGCTGGTGTCACCATTCGCGCCGCACATTGCCGAGGAGCTCTGGCAGCGCCTCGGTCACGATCGTGGCGTGTTCGATTCGGGCTGGCCCAGCTACGATGAAGCGCTCGCCGCGGAGGAAACCATCGAGCTCGTCGTCCAGGTGAACGGAAAGGTGCGCGGCCGGTTGCGCGTGCAGCCGGACATCACCCGAGAGGAAGCCGTCGCGGCCGCCCTCGCCGACGACGCCATCAAGCGCTTCGCGACCGGGGCGCCGAAGAAGGTGATCTTCGTCCCCGGACGACTTCTCAATCTGGTGATGTAACGGCCGACCTTACGATGTGGCGGGAGTCCGACAGACGCCCGAGAGGGGTGGAAGCTGGGCAAGTCTTTCCGCGAGGTACGACGCGCCGACGCCGTATCCCCTCGGTGATGGGTGCCCATCGTGCGGCAACAGGAACAGCGACTCCGCGGGAAGGCGAAGCTCCTGGAGCGTCGGCAGAAGGTCGAACGCCGGAATTCCGGCCTCGGACGCCATGCTCACCGCCCATCGTATCTGATCCGGGCGCCAGGTGCCCGACACGGTGAGATGAGCGGGGAAGGCCGCGAAGGCGAGTGGGATGTCTTGCGCGCGCAGCAGATCACGAATCGCGATCAGCTCCGCCTCGTAGCGATCCCGTAGCCGCGCCACGGCGCCGTCGGAATCGCTCGTGATCGGAGCCGCGGGCGTAACCTCCGCTCCACGCGCGGCATTGAGCCGCCCGCGCACCGCCAGCGCGAGATTCCACAACGCGGTGTTGCGGAGCGGCCCGTACAGCAGGGACATGGGGAATCGCGACTTGAGCTCGCGATTCTCACGCAGCTGCTCCCACATGGATGTGGGCCGGCCGAGGTCGGAGACATCGTTCTCGCTGAACCCTACGATCACGAGGTCTGGCGAAAGGACCATCGCCCGGGCCACGAGCTCGCGATGGTCGACAATCGTCGAGCCGCCGAGCCCTGCATTGATGACCCGCACGTTGTGACACCGCTCGCCGAGCACGCGCTCGAGCTGGGCGGGGAGTGTCTCGTCGTTGTCGACGAAATCGCCGTGGATGAAGGAGTCGCCGACGAAGAGAATTCGCGTTTCGCCAGGCGGCTTGTCGCGGGGAAACGCCGCTCCCCGGTACCCCAGGCTGTCGATCGCCACGCGGTAGGGCAGCGCGCGAATCTGCCTAACGACCAGCTCCTGATTCGGGGCGAAGATGCCGGGCAGGCGCCGGAAGTCCGACACGTTCACGGTGGCGAGCCCTTCCGTGGGGGCGAGGCCGAACAGGCGGAGCAGGAGCTCGGCCAGCACGAGCGCCATGATGAACGACAGGCCAATGATGCCGAGCACCTTCCACGTCCCGGCGCGGCGGGGTGCGGTCATCGCGTCGGGGTGAGTTGTGTGCGGTGCAGGAACCACGACCTCGGAGCTCTCGAGCTGTTGGGGAAGATGATCCCGCCGCCATGCCCCCGGCCTCGGATCGTTAGGCTGGCGCCACCGAGCCCGTGCCGGATCGCTGGGGAGGCGTTGAGTCTACGCCGGCACGGGCTGCGGGGCGTGCCGCGGGAGGTGCAGGGGTGGTGCCGCCCTGAGGCAGTGCGATAACGACATATCCCGCAACGATTTACCCAATATCTTCCGTTTGCTGGCCTGTCGCGGTCGCGCGGCATGTGTCGAGAATCGGCATCAGCGCGCCACAAGGAGCGCCGACTAGCCGCCGTCGACTTCCGCGACGACCACCAGTGTTCCGTCGACCTCGGTGAACACACCATCGAGGCCGAGAAAATCCGCACCCGCGATGTCGATCACCGCACATGGCGCACCTCCGGCGGCACATGTGCGCGAGAACGTTGCGCCGGCGATGTCCTCCGCGAGCACGATCTGCAAGGACCCCTGATCGAAGATCACCTTGATGGTGCCGCTACCCACGGCGCCATCCTCCCGAAAGACGATGCGCGGGTCATTGAGCGTGAGCACATTGTCCGTCGACGTCGCCAAGCGAAGCCAGCCGTTCACGCCACCGCCGCCGATGAAGTACCGGCCGTCCAGTGAGAACTCGAGAGCTCCGGTCCCTGCCGGCGGCTCTTCGATCAAGGCCAGGTCCGTCGTTCTCAGAAGCGCTGTCGCGCCGAAGAATCCAAAGACGTCCGCGTCCTCAGGTGGCGGCGGAGGGTCGCCGGCGCGTGCGAGGGCGACACCGGTGGTCCCCGGTGATCCGGGTGCGACCGGCGTGTCGCATCCGACGAGCGCAAACAGGAGGAGCGCGACAGCGAACAGGCGGGGCATGGAAAATTCCTTTCTAGGAGGTGAGGAGCGAGCAGCCGAGACGTCGGAAGCAGGGGCGAGGCCAGCTGCGGTTCACCTGTTCCCCGCGTTTGGACAAGCCCGGCGCTGCGTAGCACGCGTAGAGGGCGCATGTGCGCCACAGACTGTGGCGCGGGGGTCTTCTTACGGCGAGGACGATGCGACGGTGTATCCAGCGCGTTCGCCCATCCGCTCCAGTGCCCGGACGGCGCGCGCCACTACAGGTTGGAGCGCGGGGTCCGCGCGGGCCCACGTGCTCGTGACACGGCGGTACGCCTCCACCGCCGCACGTCGATCGCCGAGCCGCTCGGCGACGTCTGCGTGCTCGAGGAGAAACAGCATCTCGAGCGGGCTGAGCATCGCATACAGCCGTTCCTGAAACAGGTGCTTCGCCCCACGCAGATCGCCCCGTGCCACGAGCAGACGAGCGTGGATGAGCCGGTCGGCGTAGCACGTTAGGCACAAGGTATCCGCGAGTCCGGCGAATGCACGCAGGGCCTGCGCGGTGTCGAGCCGCGCGAGGGCCAGATAGGCGTGTCCCGCGCCGCGTACATACTGAGCCGACCGACGGGTCGCGGCGTCGTCGCTGGCGAGCTCCCGCTCGGCGACACGCATCAGCCGCGCGATCGACGCCACCTCGTTGCGCTGGCTCCACCACGGGAGGGCAAGGGCGGCGGTGAGCTTCCCGCTCGCGAGCCAGTCAGCGAAGGTGGTCCGGGCCATCTCCTCGGGGATGGCGCCGAGGAGAGCGAGCTCGGAGAAGAGTCGCGGGCTGAGCGAGCGAGCGACCGATCGCGCTTCGGACGCGTGGCCGCGGTAGGCGAGCGCCAGTGCCAGGCGCCCGTCCCAGGTTTGCACCTCGCTGGCCGTCTCCGCGGAGGTCGCCAGTCTTCGGGCGATCCGAATGGCCAACTCGGAGGTGTCGGCGAGGCGCCGCATGGCAAACCAGGCGTTGGTGAGGACGTCCCGTGACTCGAGCCCGACCCGCTGCCCCACCGACTCGCTCGAGGTTCTCTCATCGAGCAGAGCGCTGACCAGTCGGATACCGTCCGCCTCCGCATCGGAGGGATCGAGGGCGAGATACGCCCGCGCATAGCGCCGCGCTTCCCTGGCTCCATGGTGCGTGAGCGCGTGCTCGATGGCGTGGATGTACGCGGGCGCGAACGCCGAATCCAGCGCGATGGCCTGGTCGAAGGCTTCCAGAACGCTCGCCTCCGACACGCGCACCGGCGCGCCGTAGCCATAGTGATGTCGCGCTTCGCCGAGTGCGGACCACACCTCGGGATCGTCCTGGTACAACCGCGACGCCGCCTCGAGCGACGAAAAAAGACGCCGCGCGTGCATCCAATAGCGGCCGTCCGCATCGGACACCGTCATGGCTGCCGCGAGCGAGTCCGCGACCAGCAGCAGTGAATCGCGGGGGGACAGTCGGTGATTGAATGCTCCCGCCCGGAGACGGCTCGCGGTCACCAGCGAATCGAGTCCCCCCCGCTGCCAATAGCGGGTGAGGCCGAACCGTCGAAACGCCAGCGCGAACGTCGTATCGGTGGAGAACGCGAGCTCGTACTGCGCGATCGCCGAATCCCATGCGGTTCGCCGATAGTACTGTTCCCCGCGAAGGAATGCCTTCAGCGCGGGCATCGACGTCGACCCTAACGACGAACTCCGCACGGCCCCGATCGGCCGGGTTCGTCCGAGCTCGCGCAGCAGGCCGAGCGAGACCGAGTCAGCCAGACGCGCCATCTGTGACGTGACGTCACGGCGCTCTACCTCGATGCCGATCGACGCGCCCCGTCGCACGTCGTAGAGCGTTGCCGACAGCTCGATGGAATCCGCACCGACGCTCAGCACCGTACCATACACGACCAGCCCGGCGCCGGTGCGCGCCCCGAGTGACGCCGCGGATGCGGCGTCGGCGCGACCCTTCCAGCGCTTCAAGACCACCGCCGAAGACACGGACCGTAGCGGGCCGGCGCCGTCGAGTTTGCGTGTCAGAACATCGACGATCCCCTCTCGCCAGAGCATCCGAGTTTCAGCATCGGGTGCGATCACATCGAACGGTGCGACGGCAACGACGTTGGGATCGAGCGGCGAGCCGAGCGTCTCCCGTGCGATGACGCCGCCGCCAGCGAGCGCCGCGAGTGCGACGCCCGCGCCCACGAGCCTCGCCCGCCGCGAAGCCAGAGGGAGGCGAACGCCAGGCATCTGGGTCGTCGGCAGCCGCGCCTCGTCGAGAGCATCCCGAAGCAGGTCGGCGGTCTGCCACCGATCATCCGGGCTCTTCGCGATCGCCCGCGCGATGGCATCGCTCACGACACGCGGGACCTCGGGACGTTCGCGCGTCAGCGGCTGCGCTTGCTCCGTGAGGTGCGCCACCAGCAACGCCTGCGCCGTCGGAGCATCGAACGGCGGATGCCCCGCGAGAAGCTCGTAGCCGACGATGCCGAGCGCATAAATGTCCGCTCGACCGTCGACGGACCGCTCGCCGGCGGCCTGCTCCGGCGCCATGTAGCCAATGGTGCCTAACGCCATTCCCGACGCGGTCAGTCGGTGGCTGGCGTCCTCTCCGGCATGTAACGCGTGCGCGATGCCAAAGTCCGCCAGGACCGCGTGCTTTCCCTCGAGCAGGATGTTCTCCGGCTTGATGTCGCGGTGGATGACCCCTTCGGCGTGTGCGTAAGCGAGCGCATCGGCGATCTCGCAAAGAATCCGCACGGCATCCTGCACCTCGAGACGACCCTCACGTCGCAGCCGGGCCCGGAGCGATTCGCCGGACACGTACGGCATGATGTAGTAGAGGAAGTCGCCACGCTGGCCAGCGCCGAGAATCGGCAGGATGTGCGGATGCTGCAGCTGCGCGGTCACTTTGCTTTCGCGCGCGAACCGCGCGGCGCCGACCTCGTGCGTCAGCTCGGGCGGCAGGATCTTGATGACGACCTGCCGATGGAGCGAGTGGTCGCGTGCGAGAAAGAGCCGGCTCATCCCGCCGCCAGGTAGCTCTCGCTCGACGGCATAGGCGTCGGCAAAACCCGTCTTCAGGGCGTCGAGCAGGTGGGTCACGCGAATGAGGGGTCCTGCAGCGCATGACAGCGTCACGTTCTCGCGCTGGGGCGCCGACGGCTGTCAGGCCGACAAGATACGGGATCGCGCTCGGGCGCGCGATAGTCGCGATGCCCCTACAGCAGGCGCGCCACCCAGTCGCCGACGAAATACCCCACCACGGCGACCCCAAGTCCGACTATGAACATGTCCATGCCGGAGCGGATGATTCCCCGGCCGGTGAAGACCGACCGCGCCGCACCGACGAGGAAATGGGACGCCATCGACACCCCGAACGACACCCAGATCGCCGGCATTCCGTCCAGCACGAGGAACGGCGTCACCGGAATCGCGGCGCCGAACGCGGTCGCCAGCCCGGTTACCCAGCCCTCGCGCAGCGGCGAAGCACCCTGCTCACCGATCTTGAGCTCCTCCTGCACTTTCTCATCGAGCATGCGCTGGGGATCGGCCATCACCTCGGTCGCGAGCGCGTGCGCGGCGTCGGCGTGCATCCCCTTCGCCTCGTAGATGAGCGCAAGCTCGTCGCGCTCGACTTCGGGCATGAGCTCGATCTCCTGCCGCTCCATGGCGATCTCGTGCGCGTATACCTCCTGCTCGCTCTTCGCGGCGAGGTATCCACTCGAGCCCATGGAGAGCGCATCGGCGATCAAGCCGGCGACGCCGGCGACGATGATGGTCGCGTGCGCGTTGATCGACGCAGCGCCGAGGACTCCAGCGACGAGACCGAAGTTCGCCGTCAGGCCGTCGTTGAATCCGTAAACGACGTTGCGGAGGAAGCCCCCCGATTCGGCACGGTGCCACGGTTCCGCACTCTTCCCCGAGATCGCGGCAAGGGTACTCGCATGCTCGGCGGACTCACGGGCCAGGACGAGAGCCTCGTTGCCTCCCATCGCCCCACGGGGGGTCGAGCGGTGCAGCGCGAGGTAGCCTTTCACTTCGCGCCCTTCTTCGGCGAGGAGCAAGGGGAGAAGGAAATTGGGCCCGAACCGGCGGCCCAGGAACGCGAGGAGCCGTGCCCGCGCGCTGGGACGATGCGACGAGGGCGGCTGCCCGTTGCGGGTCAGCAGCTCCGACCAGATCTGGACGTGACGGTCCTCGACCTCGGCGAGCCGCGAGTAGATGCCGCGGCGCTTGGGGTCGCCTTCAGAGGAAGCGAGAACGCGGTAGAGAAACGCCGCGTCCGCCTCATCCTGCCAGTGATGCTGGAAGTCGTGAAGGTCGGGGCCGGCAGGAGACGTGGTGGCCATAACTCAATATCGCCCTGTCGGCCGGCCGTCACAAACACTCTCTTCGGGCCCGCCCGAAGATGTCCACGGCAACCCTGATCGGAACCGGCGTGTCCCATTCGACAGAACACACCAACCTGAGGTCATTTATGCTGCTTCGTGAATCCACCCTGGCTGCGCTGGCGGTCGTATTGCTTCCCTGGTACGCCTTCGGCCAGGAGCAAGAGCGCGAACGGGAACGTGAGCGCGTGCGCACGCGCACCCCGGCTCCCCGCGTCTGGACGATCGGCGGGGACGACGACGAGCGTGCCGTGCTCGGCATCAGCACGTCGAGTGGCGGCGAGCGTGACACGCTCGGCCTCCTCATCACCGCGATCACGTCGGGCGGACCTGCCGAGCAGGCGGGCCTGGAGGAGGGAAACCGGATCGCCGCGGTCAATGGCGTGAAGCTCACGCTGTCGAGTGCCGACGCCGGCGAGCCCGACATGTCGGGCATCCTGTCGCGCCGCTTCACGCGGGAGCTTCGCAAGGTGAAGCCGGGGGACGACGTCGAGCTCCGCCTCTACGATGATGGTCAGTTCCGCAACGTCCGCGTGAAGACGATCGCGGCGGCGGACCTGCCCACGCGACGCCGGATCTCGAGCGCCGATCTCGATGACCGTCCGGTCCTCGGCCTTGGCTTGGGAAGCAGCGGCAGCAAACGCGACACGATCGGCATCTTCGTCAGCAGCGTGATGGAGGCGGGTCCGGCCGAGAAAGCTGGCATCTTCGAGGGCGATCGCATCGCCGCGATCAATGGCGTCGACGTCCGCGTGCGGGCCGAGGATGCGGGCGACGCGCAGATCGCCGGTGCGCGGATTCAGCGCTTCCGGCGCGAGATCTCGAAGGCGAAGCCAGGCGACAACGTCGAGCTCCGCGTGTGGTCGGATGGCGGCTACAAGACGGTGCGGGTCACCCTGGGCAAGGCCTCGGATTTTCGCCAGACGCGTCGCGGGATGTCGTTCCACTTCGATGGGGACGACTTCTCATTCCCGCGAGTCCACGTGGCGCCCATGCCTCCCATGCCACCGATGCCGCCGATGGCACCCGTGATTCACGGTGAGTTCGACTTCGATGTCGACTTCGATCACGAAGTGATTGGCGACGCCGCGCGCGAGGCAGTGCGCGCCGTTCGCGTGAATGCGGACGCGATTCGGGCAGCGAGCGCGGGTGTGCGGTCGGAGGCCATGCGTGCGGCAGCCGAAGCGCGAGCGATGGCGAGGGCGCAGATGTACATGCAGGGCTGGTTCTGAAGAGCAGGAGTCAGGGGTCAGGAGTCAGGGGTCAGGGGTCAGGGGTGGAAAGGGCGCCGCGGCTTCGCCGCAGGCGCCTTATCAGATGAGCAAACGGCGGCGCGAAAGCGCCGCCGTTTGCCTTTCCACCCCTGATCCCTGACCCCTGACCACTAGCTCCTACATCGACGGCCCCAGCAGGATCGCGTTCAACACCAGCCTGTCCAGCGCCCTCCACCATCCCCGAAACATCGGCTCGTTGACGAAGGCCACGAGGTGGCCGTCACCCAGTGATTCCTCGACGAGCAGTGCCGTTCCGCGCAGCAGGCGCTCGGTGTTGCCGGGAAAGACGAAGCCGGCGCGGTGGAGTGGTCCTGACGCCGGGAAGACCGCGACGTTCGCGCCATCCTTCGAGAGCGAGAGGAAGAAGTCGCCGTCGAGCATCACCGTCAGACGCGGCTCCTCATAGCCGAAGGTGAGCCAGTGCGTCCGGTCGAGCACGACGTCGAAATGCGTGCCTGGCAGCGGCGCCGGGGCATCGTTCGACGACGACGGGCTCTTCACCGGGATGAGGTCCTCCGCCGTGCGCTCCGGCGCCTGACGACGAGCCGCACTGTCGCTCGCCGATGGCTCCGCCTTGGCGCTGTCGTCGTCCGCCCCCACCGCCCGTCCGCTCGTTAGGTCGGTGCTCTCTCGCGCCGCCCACACCGTGGAGCCGCCCATCGTCACGAGCGTGCCCCCGCCGCGAATCCAGCCTTTCAGCCGATCGACGCCCTCCTTCCCGAGGCGCGCCGTGAGCGCTCCCGGTGAGGCGCTCGGAAGAATGATCACGTTGAGCTTCGAGAGATCGCCGCCGGAGAGATACCCGATGGAGATCGGCATGAACTCGATGCCATAGCGGCGTTCGAAGTTCCACCAGAGCGCGCCGTAGGAGGTCTGGCTCACTCCTTCGTCCCCGACCATCGCGATCGTCGGTGCCGTGACGGCGACCGTTGCCTCCGAGCCAATGCCGAACTGCGCGGCGGTGGTGAAAGCGGAGTTCACCCCTGTCACCTCGACGCCGCTTTCGCGCGCCAGCGCATCGAGACGTGAGGCGACCGTCGTATCGTTGCGTCCTACGCGGAGCACCCACGTGCCGCGAGGAAACGTCTTGCCATCGGCCTCGATGGGCTGCGTCGCCACCGCGAGCCGGAAACCCTCTTTCATCAGGTGATAGGCGAGACGCGACGCGCCGTTGCGGTCCGGCGCGAACACATACGCCGATCTCGCACCGGCACCGGCCACGATTCCCCCGGGAATCTCCACCGCCAGGAGCTCGCCCCCGACTCGCCGCGCCTGCTGTTGCGCCTCGGGTAACGTCGGCTCCTCCGCGGGGAGCGACAACGATCGGCCGTTCACCGGCGCGGCGTCTTCCGTCCAATACGCCTCGACGCCGAACGCGATCGGCAGCGACCACGCGGTGAGATCATAAAACTCGTACCCCTCGCGGACGCCGCCGCTTCCGCGCCTCACGTTGCGCACGAACTTGGCGATCTGCTCACGCACGAACGCACTGTCCATCGACGGCGTGGGCTCGAGAAACGCCTTCGCCACCCGGCCGTTCGGTTGCGCCAGATCGACGACGTATGCGCCGCGCGGAAACCGCTGCGACCTCACGGCGTCATCCCTGAAGGCGTGGGCACGCGAAGACGAGAATTCTGCCTCCGCCGCGCGGACCTCGATGCCCGCGCGTAACAATGCCGATGCGAGCTCCGCCGCGCGGCCGGGATCGCGCCCGGGGAGAAAGACGACACGCTTCATCGTCCCCGTGCGCCCGTCCGTGATCGCGCTCTGGCGGAAGCGCAGGAAATCGCGCACGCGTTCCTCACGGCGCGCCGCCGTCTGCTCGATGGTCGCCATCGATGCGACCCAGTGCTTCGCGATCCCGTCGCGGAACGAGACGAGCGTCCCGTCGTCGCGTCGCCAGAGGATACCCTTCCATCCGCCACCGTCGGTCTCGAACGTCATTCCCGCCGCTCCCATGAGCGACGGCCACGTGTCCCAGTAGAACACGGCGTAGAAATCGAAGATGTCGCGGGAGTAGTACATCCAGCCGTACTTGTCGAAGGCCGTTGCATTGGCGCGGCCGAGAATCTCCATCCACTTCGCGAACAGATCGCCGAAGTTGGCGTTGATGGCCTTGGCGACGGGCGGAAAGAAGAATCGCTCGGTCACCCCATGCAGGTCGGCGGCGACCATCGGATGCCACCGGAGCATCGCGCGCATGAGACCCTGTACCTCCCGCTGCGTCGACGCCATCACATCGCGGTTCATGTCGAAGCGATAGTGGTTATACCGGCCCTGCACGCTCCACGGCTCGTCGTGCTCGATCGCGTTCGGGTCGGGATGACGCACGTTGATCGAGTTGTACCAGACGGTGAAGCGTTCGTGACCATCCGGATTCGAGCTGGGGTTGATCACGACGATCGTGTTGCGGAGCGCGTCGACGGTCGCCGGTTCCTCACTCGCGGCGAGCTGATAGAGCGTCTGAATCGCCGACTCGAATCCCGGCGACTCGTTGCCATGCACCGAGTGTGACAGGAACACGACCGCGGGGGTGCGGGCGACGATCTGCTCGAGCTCCGAGGCGCTCGCCCCTCGCGGGTCCGCGAGACGGTCCAGGTCGGCGCGAATGGCATCGAGCCGCGCGATGTTCTCGGGGGACGAGACGATGAAAAGGCGCATCGTGCGCCGCTCGTAGCTCGAGCCGAACTCCTCGACGCGCACGCGATCCTTCGCCGCATCGGCAATCGCGAGCAGTACGCGCTCCTGCGCCGCGTACTGAGTGTTCATCTCCCCGATCGAGTACCCGAGCACCGCTTCCGGCTTTGGCACCGCCTGCCGGTAGGGGCCGCGATCATAGAACGAAAAGTTGCGGTCGTCGCGAATGGAGTCGAGGGGGAGGCTCTGTGCGGCGAGCGGGGAGACGAGGGTCAGCGAGAGAAGAATGACGTGGCGCAGGCGCATGGATGGGGAGTGAGGCGTGAGTGGTGGCGTGGCGCACATAGTACAGCGGGAAGTACAATTCGCAACGAGCGCGACGGCTGACCACAGAGGCACAGAGGCACGGAGGACAGCGCACTGCAGCGCTGCAGTGCGCTGTCCTCCGTGTCTCTGTGCCTCTGTGGTCAGCCGTCACGCTCCTTGAGAGAAGTGGCGAGCATGATCGGCCTAAGCTCGGCCCAGCATCCGAGCCACGCGAGTCCCGCTCCTCCGGTTCTTACGAAATCAAAACTCGATCTGCGCCCCGAGCTCGACGACTCGATTCGGCGGGATCTGGAAAAACTCCGTCGCGCCTTGTGCGTTGCGCGACATGATGCCGAACAGCTTCTTGCGCCAGCGCGCCATGCGTGAGCTACCGGTGGGGATGAGGCGCTCGCGGCCGAGGAAGAAGGAGACTTCGTGCGCCCGCAGATGCGTGATGCCACTCTCCTCGCAGTACTCGAGGATCTCGGGGACGTTGGGCGTCTCCATGAAGCCGTAGCGCGCGATGACGCGAACGAAGTTCTCGGAGAGCCGCTCGACCTCGACACGCTCCTCGTCAGGTACCTCCGGGACCTCCACCGAGACGATCGACATCAGCATCACCTGCGCGTGCAGCACTTTGTTGTGCTTGAGGTGATGCAGCAGCACGACCGGTGTGCCCTCGGGATCGGACGTCATGAACACCGCCGTTCCGGGGACGCGAACCGGTTTGCGGTTACCGACGTCACGCAGGAAGAGCTCGAGCGGCAGCGAGCTGCGACGGAGGATGCTCGAGAGGAGCATGCGTCCGCGCTTCCACGTCGTCATGAGGGTGTACACGATGACGGCGACGAGTAACGGTACCCATCCGCCGTGTGGGATCTTCAGCAGGTTCGACGAGAAGAAAGCGAGATCGATCGTCAGGAAGAGCGCGAGGAACGTCCAGACCTGCCACGGCTTCCAGTTCCAGCGCTGCCGTGCCACCGCGACGAACAGCACCGTGGTGATCGCCATGGTCCCGGTGACGGCGACGCCGTAAGCGCCGCCGAGCGCCCCTGCCGAGCCGAAGCCCACCACCAGCAGCAGCGTGCCGATCGCGAGGGCCTTGTTGACCTCGGGGATGTAAATCTGCCCTGCCTCACGAGCGGACGTATGCTGGATGGTCATGCGCGGCATGTACCCGAGCTGGATCGCCTGCTGTGTCAGCGAAAAGGCCCCCGAGATGAGCGCCTGCGAGGCGACGATCGTGGCGGCGGTGGCCACGAACAGCAGGGGGATGAGAAGCGGCCTTGGGGCGAGGAGATAGAAAGGATTCTCGATCGCCGCAGGGTTGCGGAGCAGGAGTGCGCCCTGGCCGAAGTAGTTGAGCAGCAGTGCCGGGAAGACGAGGCCGAACCACACCACGCGGATTGGGCGCTTCCCGAAATGTCCCATGTCCGCATAGAGTGCCTCGCCGCCCGTGATCACGAGAACGACGGCGCCGAGCACCACGAACGAGACCTTGGGGTGATCGAAGAAGAAGCGCACGCCGTTCCACGGGTTGAGCGCCCACAACACTTCCGGGCCGCGCGCGATCTCCACGATCCCCAGCCCGGCAATGCTGAGAAACCAGGTCAGCGTAATCCACCCGAAGGTCGTGCCGACCCGCGCCGTCCCGAATCGCTGAACGGCGAATAGTCCGGCGATGATGACGAACGCGATCGGCACGATCAGGTGCCTGAGCGCGGGCGTGGCGATCTCGATGCCTTCCACCGCCGAGAGGACGGAGATCGCCGGCGTGATGATTCCGTCGCCGTAGAGAAATGCGCCCCCGACGAGGCCGAGCGCGATGAGGATCGCCCGGCGCCGAGCGTCGCGCCGCCGTCGGGCCCCGCTCTGCACGAGCGCGAGAAGGGCAAGGACACCACCTTCGCCACGGTTGTCAGCGCGCAGGATGAACAGCACGTACTTCACGCTGATCACCAGAAGCAACGCCCACACGATCAGCGACAGCACCCCGTACACGTTCACCGGTGTCGGAGCGAGCCCGTAGTCTGGCTTGAACGTTTCCTTGATCGCGTACAGCGGGCTGGTCCCGATGTCGCCGTACACGACGCCGAGCGCCGTGAGCGAAAGGATCGCGAGCCGCTTCCCGGTGGGGTGTTCCTCGGGGCGGTGCCGATGAGGATGCGGCTGAGCCGGATTCCTGGGCGGCGGCGCGGGAGTGCCCGAGCTCGGCGGCGTGCGGACCGCGATCTCCCCCGTGCTCGTGGGGTCGGCAGGGGTGTTGGGCGGGAGCGGCACTGCCGGCTCCGCCCCGGTCGGTTCTGGGGGCTCTACGGTCATGAAGAGGTACGACGACCCCTCGGGACGCAAAAAACGGGTCGCGGCTGTGGCCGCGACCCGTCATGCAATCTACGCCGCGCCTCGACGGCGTCCAGCGGCTACTTCGTGAGCCCGTCGATCTCCTTCGCGGCGCGCTCGAGGACCTCGCGCATCTTCGCCAGCACGTCGCTCTCCACGTTCCGACGGAAGGCGCTTCCGTAAACCGCCCGGCCGAGATCGGCGAACGCGCGATTGACGTCCGTCATCTTCCCGCCGAAGAGGCTGGACCCGAACTGCGCCATCCGCTCGAAGATGTCGTCGACGGTCGTCTTGTGCTCGGCCAGGTGAGCGCGACCCGCATCGGTGATCTCGTAGATCTTCTTCCCGCCTTCCTCTTCTCGCGCGACCGCGAAGCCGAGGTCGACGAGCATGGTGAGGGTCGGGTAGACCGTACCGGGACTGGGTGAGTATGCCCCGGAAAAACGGTCCTCGAGCTCCTTGATGATCTCGTAGCCGTGGCGGGGCTTCTCCTCCAACAGCTGCAGGATCACGTACTTGAGGTCGCCCTGCTCGAACATGCGGCCGCCGCGCCAGGGGCCGCCGCGCCTGCGCCACGGTCCGCCCCAAAACCCGAATACGCCTGGATCGAAATCGGACGAGCCCTTCCTGCCGTGATGGTGCGGCCAGCGATCGTGCGTGCACATTGGGATA
Source organism: Gemmatimonadaceae bacterium (assembly GCA_035249985.1). GTDB lineage: Bacteria > Gemmatimonadota > Gemmatimonadetes > Gemmatimonadales > Gemmatimonadaceae > JAICNG01. The sequence continues at coordinate 40,335 of DATFFP010000070.1, read as the reverse complement.
CCCCGGAGGTTCTGACGATAGTACGTACGATATATCGTTGACCTGGGTTTCGTGAGGTTGGCGCGACGCTCGACCCGCCGTATGTTTTCCGACAACTTGCCGACCACGTCCCGCCCATCCCGCTCGATCCCGATCAGGAGACACCTCCAATGCTGCGCGCGCTCTGCCTGGCGTTCGCCCTCGCCACGATCTCATCCCCAGCTCACGCTCAGCTCGGCGCTCTGAAGAAGCGAGCCGAGAAGGCCGTCGCGAACAAGGTCGCACCGAAAGCGGCTGCTGGTACGCGCGTGACACCGACGTTCGACAATGTCGTCGTCGAGCTCACCGAGGCTCGCGTCGCGCAGCTGCTCACCGGCTTCGCCGCCGAAGCCCAGGTGGCGGCGAGGAACCGCGAGAACGAGGCAGGTCGCAGCCAGCGCGAAGCGGCGTACCGACAGCAGCGAGAGGAGTACGAGCGTGCACACGCCGCGTGGGAGAAGGAGCGCGCGGCGTGGAACGCGTGCACCGAGAAGTATCGCACCGAGATGGCGACCCGGTCGCAGCAGGGGCAGAGCTTCGTGCAGAGCACCGATACGATGAAGCTCAAGGCCATCGCGCTGCGCATCCAGAACGCGCAGCAGCGCGGTGACATGACCGAAGCGCGACGCCTCACCGACTCGCTGACCTCGATCATGGGGGCGGCCGTGGCGCAGTACGGCACCAGCGACATCGAGAAGCGGGCGAACGCCGAGTGCGGGACGCCCCGCGACGAGCCCGTACGGCCGGAGGCCCCTGCCCAGCCCGTCAGCCTCAGCACCCTGAGCGATGGCTCGCGGGCGTCGGGAATCCCTGAAGAGCAGTATCGCATCGCGCGCGAGCGCGTGCTGGCATGGCTGTCGTTAGGTGACGACAAGATCACCCGCGGGGAGACGACGTATGCCTTTACCGACGCCGAGCTGGCCGCGCTGAACGCACGCCGGGCCGACCTCCGGCAGTACGAGACGATCCTGCAGACCTACTGATTCGATGGCGGGCCGCACACTCGTCTGCTGCGGTGCGGCCGCGCTCGTCGCGCTGTCTCTCGCGAGCGATCCCGCCGCGCTCGCCGTCGAGCGGGACGGCACATGGCACGAGTGGTGGCGCGACGATCGGGCACCGCGCCAGTGGACGGGGGCACTCGCGATCGTCGAGAGCGCCGTGCAGTGGCACGTCGCCGCCCCGGGCGTCGAGTGGGGGACCTTTCGACTGTCGGGAAGCGGCGAAGCCTGGCGGCTGCGGGTCATCGTCGCGCGCCTCGACCCATCGCGTGTCCGCCTAACGCTCGCGGGGACTCACGAGCCTGCGGGCCGCGGGCGCGGCTGGACCATCGACCAGGCGCCCGCCGAAGCGCTGGTGGCGTTCAACGCGGGGCAGTTCTCCGAAAGCGGGCCGTGGGGGTGGGTCGTGCGTGATGGGCGCGAGGTGCGCCCGCCGGGCTCCGGTCCACTCGCGCCCGCCGTCGTCGTCGACGCCTCCGGGCGCGTGCGCCTCGTTCCCGCCGACAGCGTGGGCCTCGTCAGGCAGGAGGCAGACATCGCGCTGGCGTTCCAGTCCTACCCCGCCGTACTGCTCGCCGACGGCGAGGTGCCCCGGCAGCTGTTCGCCGGCGGGAGCGGCGTGAACCTGCGGCACCGCGATGCGCGCCTCGCGCTCGGACTGCTGCGCGATGGTCGCATCCTCGTCGCCATGACGCGGTTCGAGGCGCTTGGCGGCGCCCTGTCGAATCTTCCGTTCGGCCTCACGACGCCGGAGATGGCGGCGGTCATGGGCGCATTGGGTGCCTCGCGTGCCGTGCTGCTCGACGGAGGCATTTCGAGCCAGCTGCTGGTGCGTGAGGTCGGTGGGGCGGTGCACACGTGGCGTGGGATTCGGCAGGTCCCGCTCGGCTTCGTCGCGCTCCCCAGGTGATCGAGGTGGTCGAGACGGTCCAGGTGATCAAGGCGACGTGCGGTTACCTCGATCACCTCGACACCTGGATCACCTCACACTCGACGCGTCTTCCACCGCCCCTTCTTGAACAGCCACGCGCTCACGACCGCCAGCGTGGAAAAGGCGACCGTGATCGAGACGAAGACGCCGCGTGGGCCCATGTCCAGCGCCACGGCAAGCGCGTACGCGAGTGGAATCTCCCACATCCAGAACACCACGACATTCAGCCACGTCGGTGTCCATGTGTCGCCGGCGCCGTTGAACGCGCTGGTGATCACCATGCCGTACGCGTAGAAGAGGAAGCCGAGCGCAATGATGCGCAGGCAGTCCACCGCGTACGCCGCCACCGCCACTTCGGTGGTAAAGAGTGATACGATCCCTCGCGCGAAGAGGACGAAGAGGAAGCCGACGATGCCGAGGAACACGAGATTGTAGCGCGCCGCGAGCCAGACGGCACGCTCGGCGCGCTCGGGCTTCTTGGCGCCTAACGCCTGCCCCACCATGGTGGCCGCCGCGTTGCTCAGCCCCCACGACGGCAGCAACGCGAAGATGATGACCCGCATCCCGATCGTGTAGCCGGCAAGCGCGACACTTCCGAAGCTCGAGATCACACGAATCAATCCGATCCAGCTTGCGCTGCCGATGAGGATCTGAAACGTGCCCGACCCGGACAAGCGAACCATCTGCCACATGAGCGCGGGATCGAATGCGAAGTGGCGACGCGCGACGTGCACGCGCGCTCCGGGGCGGAACAGCCGGCTGATGGCGTACAGTGCCCCAGTTCCCCGCCCGATGTTGGTTGCCACCGCAGCCCCGACCACACCGAGCTCCGGGAACGGCCCAATGCCGAAGATGAGCAGGGGCCCGAGCACGATGTTGATCCAGTTCGCGAGCCAGAGCACACGCATCGCGATCGCGGCATCACCCGCGCCGCGGAAGATCGCGTTGATGAGGAACAGCAGCAGGACGGTCGCATTCCCGCCGAGCATCACCTGCATGAAGGCTGCGTTGGCGATGACGGCCGGAGATCCGCCCATGATCCGCAACAACGTGGGGGCGAGAACGACGCCGAGCACTCCGAGGATGACCGAGACAATGAGACCGAGCAGCAGCGCCTGGGCGGCGGCGTGGGCGGCGCCTTCCGCGTCGCGCTCACCGGTGCGCCGCGCCACCGTCGCGGTCGCGCCGATTCCCAGCCCCATCGCGAGCGAGTAGACGAGGATCATCATCGATTCCGTGAGCCCGACGGTTGCGACGGCGTCGGCACCGAGGCGGGACACGAAGAACACGTCGACGACGGCGAAGACGCTCTCCATCACGGTCTCGAGCACCATGGGGACCGCGAGCAGGAAGATCGCGCGTCCGATCGGGCCTTCCGTGTAATCGTGATGCGTCCCGCGAATGGCATCCTTGACCGCGTCCCACGTGCGCTGGGGGCGATCAGCGCCGGCGGCGGCAGCCTCGGCGAGCGCGGCGTCCTGCGAATCGTGCATGGAGTGATCGGAGGTGCGAGAACGGCTCAGTGAGGGTGCGGCGGGGCGAAGTCGTTAGGTACGACCGGCCGCAGCATGAGATCGAAGGCCAGCCACACGAGCTTGGAGAACGGATAGAGAAGGATGGGCGCCAGCACCATCGCGGCCGGTGCCCCGTATTGGAGCAGAGACCAGGGCACGCGGGGCCAGGTCACCGCCAGCGTCGCGATGAGCGCGAGGACAAAGACACCCTCGGCGAGGGCAATGTTGAACATCATCCCGCCGAGGAAGTAATCAGATTCGCCGCGATCCGGTCGCAGATGACACGTCGGACACGCGGGTGCGAGCTTGAACCACGTCGCGACGATTCTGCGTGCGCCGCAGTTCGGGCACCGCAGCGTCAGCGCCCGCGCGAAGAGGACCGCCGCGCGACGAAAGCCCTGAAAACGCATCGAGGCGGAGCCGGCACGGTCGACGCCCCGTTCCTCACCCATGCTGATGCACGTGAGGCGGTCGGCCCCCGTCGCGCAACATTTTCTTCACAATGGCGATCTGGCCGGAATGGTAGACGTCGTGTTGCACGAGGCCGTTGATCGTCTGCGCGAATGTGACGCCGGTGCCGAGCTCCCGATTCCGCGCATCCTTGACCGGTGCGGTGAGTCGTTCTGGGTCGATCGCTCCCACGGCCACGCGCAGCGCCGCGTGCGCCTCGTCGAGCGCGGTGATGGCTGCTCGCCAGGATCGCTCGTCAGGCGACGCGGGGACGGCGGGCCAGTCGCCCATTTCCGGCTCCGAGGCCATGTGACCCCCGACGCGTCGCGTGACCTCGCGCGTCCACGCCGTCATGTGGAGCACCAGCTCCCAGATCGACTGAACCCCTGGTGACGGACGGCGCCGCGCCTCCTCCACCGAGACATCGGCGAGAAGCGAGGCGCGGGAGGACCCGTGCCACGCGTCTCCGTCGTGTTCCCGGGCGAGCTGATCGATGAGAAAGTGTGTGAGCGAAGGATGCGTCATGACGTTCATGTCCTCAGACGAGACGCCGAGCCTCGAGAAGAACGGGAATTCCGCGAAGGACGCAGAGGATCACGGCGGCGTATACGCAGACGAGAGCAGTCGTCAGCACGATGCGCTGCACCGACTCCGGGAGGCCCGGCGCGTACGCGACGATCATCAAGGTGAACGCCGCCGCCTTGGCGATGCCGTATGCCGAGCGGCTCTCGCGCGATGCCACGAGAAAGGTTCCGACCTTCGATCGCATCATGGTGGTCGGTCCGAACGCGGTGAGACCACGCTCGAACGCGACCGCCCGCGCGCCATCGACGAGCAGCCCACGCACGGCGACGACGATCGGGATCCATGCGGGAATCCAGTGGAGTGCGGCGAAGGCGATCCAGTACGTGAGCTCGACGATGCGGTCGGTGAGGATGTCGATCACCGCCCCGATGCGCGAGACTTCTCCGTATCGCCGCGCGACCCATCCGTCGAGCCCATCCATGAGGATGGAAACAATCGTCAGAATGGCGGCCAGCAGGTAGAATGCGGGCCGGTGAAACAGAATCGCGACCGCAAGAAACGCGAGCGCCGCGCGCGTGATCGCGACGACATTGGCCCGCGTCACGCTCCGAGCGGGCGCTCCATGACGCGATCCGTCTGCTCCTCGGTCCCGAAGATGAAGGCGTGCGATCCGACGTCGGCGAACCCGGACTTCGTGTAGAACGCGATCGCGCGCGGGTTGCGCTCCCACACGCCGAGCCAGAGCGTGCGGCCACCGAGCTGTCGCGCGATCTGCTCGACGGCGCGCATGAGTGCCTGAGCGATCCCGCGTCCGTGGAAGGAGCGGTCGACGTAGAAGCGCCTAAGCTCCACCGGGGAATCACCAGTGACGCAAGCCGGCCACGTCCCCTGACGCACTTGCGCGAAGCCGACCATGGTGCGGCCATGCTCGGCGAGCAGCGTCACCATTCGAGGATCACGAATCTCAGCGAGCTGGATGTCGGTGTCGAAGGCCTGGGCGACGTGAATGGCCATGTCCTCAGCGGTGTTGTCGGCGCCGAACGTCTCGACGAAAGTCCGGCGTGCCAACTCCGCCAGCGGCGGGGCGTCGTCCTCCGTAGCTCGGCGAATGACGAGATCCTCGCGAGCGGATTCCGCGGGTGGAGCTGCCGGAGCCGTCATCGCTTGGCGTGCGCGGCGTCGTGGTGGGCGATGAGCTTGTCCGGAGGCGTGCTGGCGATGACGTGCGCCACGGCGTCGAGCGGCAGGTCCTCGAGCTTCTTGAAGCGCAGGCACGATTTGCCCATGTCCATCTTCTTGCCGGCGCGCTTGAACGCCGCCGCCAGCTGCTTTCCCTGCTCGGGGTCCATGTACGGACCGGTGAGATACAGCGCGTAGTAATTCTTTTGCGCGGCGAGCGCGACGTACCCTAACGGTTCGCCGTTGTACGTGTCGGGATACCGGGACAGAGGTATCACGTAACTGATCATGCCCCAGCTCATCGACTCGTCATATCCCTTTGGGAGGTTGCGCTTGACGATCTCGCGCATCTTCGACACGACTGCTCGGCGATCGGCGGGAAGCTCGGCGAGGTACTCCTCGACCGTCGCCGCTTTGCTGGTGGCCATCGGATCCTCGGGCGGGCGCGGGACGAGGAATCTGGTAAGAGAGGTGGTCCTTGGCCAGTCTTCCGGCGCTTCTCGCGAGACATAACAGCGCACCACGGAGGCACAGAGGCACGGAGGACGGCCAACTGCTAAGGGCCTTAGCAGTTGGCCGTCCTCCGTGCTCTGTGCCTCCGTGGAGCGCTGTTGCGCCTCGCGAAAGGAACCTAAGGAATCGCGAACGCCACCACCCAATCCCCGCGTCCCCACACCCCACCACCCCCGGCGCTGACCACCACGTATTGCTTTCCATTCACGCGATAGGTCATCGGGGTCGCCTTGCCGCTGGCCGGGAGATCGCCGCGCCACAACTCCCGGCCGGTCTCGACATCGAAGGCGCGAATCGAGCGGTCGAGCGTGCCCGCCATGAAGATGAGGCCGCCCGCGGTCGCGATGGGACCACCGAGCGTCGGTGAGCCCCAGCCCGGTGGAACGGTCGTACCCTGGGGGGCGAGAGCGCTGACGGTGCCGAGGGGCACTTCCCACACGCGCTCGCCCGTCGCAAGGCTCACGGCGACGAGCGTCCCAAATGGCGGTGGCGAGCAGGGAAGTCCCGACGGCCCCCGGAGAATGCGGCGTCGCATAACGAACGGGGTGCCGCGCATGCGCGTGTACTCGAAGCCGAATCGCTGACTCGCGGCGCGCATGCTGTCGGCGTTGAGCCGCTCGGCTGGAATGAGCTGCACCATGGCCGCCAGTCGGTTGACGGGAATGACGGCGAGCTGGCGGGAGGGGTCGATCGCGACTCCGCCCCAGTGAGCACCGCCGATGTTCGAGGGCATGACGAGCGTTCCCTCGAGTGACGGCGGCGTGAAGATCCCCTCGTTCCGCAGCGGCGAGATCGCCTCGAGACACGCGGCGCGATCGGCCGGCGTCGCGCCCCACACGTCATCGCGACGAAAGACATGCGGACTGAGTGGCGGTGTACTCACGGTGAACGGCTGCGTTGGTGAAGCCGCTTCGCCGGGCACGGTGCTGGCCGGAACGGCGCGCTCCTCCACGGGAAAAACGGAAGCGCCAGTCTCGCGGTCGAGCACATACAGCATGCCCGTCTTCGTCGCCTGGACGACGACATCGCGCTCCCCTCCGCCGACGCGAACCGTCGTCAGCGCCGGTGGCGACGCATTGTCGTAATCCCACAGATCGTGATGAACGGTCTGGAAGTGCCACACGACTTCGCCGGTCGCCGCGCGGAGCGCCACGATCGAGTTCGCATACCGATTGTCTCCGCGCCGCTCACCGCCGTAGTAGTCCGGGCTCGGGCTTCCGGTTGGGACGAACACGAGGCCGCGCGCGGTGTCGGCGGCAATGACGGACCAGGCGTTCGCCGCGCCCGTCGTGTGCGCGCGGTCGCCGATCCACGTCGGGTACGCTGGATCGGCCGGATTCTGCGGAATGGGATCCCACGTCCAGCGCAGCGCACCGGTTCGTGCGTCGAAGCCGCGCACTTCGCCGCTCGCCGCGTCGGCCCGGCTGTTGTCCGCCACCGCCGACCCAACGACGAGCATGCCGGCGACGATCGCGGGTGGTGACGTCACCTCGTATTCGGCGGTCTCGAACGGCGGATTCCGCAGTCCCACGCGCAGGTCGACCGTGCCGTTCGCTCCAAAGTCGGCGCACGGACGGCCGGTACGCGCGTCGAGTGCGATGAGGCGCGCGTCGATCACCGCCACGAAAATTCGTCTGCGACAGACTGCGCTGGACGATGCCGACGGATCGAGCCACGTCGTGACGCCACGATTGGTGAAATCGCCAAAGTTGATGCGCCGGTCGACTCCGGGGTCGAAGACCCACCGCTCGATTCCGGTGGCAGGATCGAGCGCGATCACGCGGCCGAGCGGCGTCGCAAAATACATTGTGCCATCGACGACCAGCGGAGTGGCCTCGAGGGATGTCTCCCGACGCGTGGCGAACGCGGAATCGGTCTCCCTGGTGCGATACGTCCAGGCCACGCGGAGCTGCGCGACGTTGTCGCGCGAGATGTCGTCGATCGGTGCATATCGACTGCCGCCGGGGTCGCGGCCGTAGCTGCGCCACTCGACGGATCCAGACTCGGAGTCGGGACGGGGCGGAAGGGTCGACGGCGACTGGCAGGCGAGCAGAGAGGCCATCGCCAGGAACGTCGCCCGCCTCACGAGGTCACCGCCTCGTCGATTTCAATGCGATCGCGGTGCGTGTCAACCCACGCTGCCCAAAGCGGGAAGAGCCACATTGCCAGCGAGGCCCAGGCGACTGCGTTGGCGTCCGGGGGCGGCGGACTCCAGCCACTGGCGATGAATACGACGACCATGAACGCGATGAGCGACCAGAATCCGGCGCGCCCCGTCGTATCGCGGCCGCGCGTGCGCGACGCGTAGAGCCACACGCCCAGCGCGAACAACGGAACTTCGATCGCGAAGGTCAGCGCGACGGAACGCCAAACGGCGAGTCCGTACTCGGGGCCGCCGGGATAGAGCGGCAGGTCGGGGACGTGAGTGATCCAGTCCAGCACCCAATGGCTCACCACGAGCGTCGCGACGATGGCGGCGCCTCGTCCATTGCGTCGCGACAGTCGATACACGAGTCCCGCGATCACCGCCCACAGCAGCACCATCACGAGACTGTGTGTCCAGGGATAGTGCTCGAATACCAGATGCAGAAACGGGTTGTCGCCCTGGACGATTCGAACGCGCTCGACGCCGGCGAGCAGGAAGATCGGCCAGAGGAGATCAGGAAGCTGGCACGCCGCGATGAGGATCCCGAGAGACACGCGTGGCGCGGCGCGCGAGGCGCCGAGGGCGGCGCCGAAATGGCCGATGAACATGGGTCGCGAGTTGGATGATGGTTCCGTCTCAGGGTGGTCGAGGTGACCGAGGAGGGCAACGCCGTCGCTCCGATATACCGACGACCTCGACACCCCCGATTACCTCGGCTTACTGCCCGACCGTCTCCGCTCCCGGCATCGTGAGTCTCGCTGCATCCCAGCTCTCCATTCCTCGCGCATTCACCGCGCGAACGGCGATCTCGCTTCCCGGCGCGACCCCGGTGAGGGTCATACGCGGCGCGGTCACCGTGACGGTCCGGCTGCCGGCCGTTCCTGGCGGATCGATCCGAACCACATAGCGCGCGTGATCGCGCTCCGGCGCCGCGGTCCAGCGGATCTCGACGCGATCCCCATCGCGCCTCACGAGCTCGAGCCCGGTGGGACGCGCGGGACTCGACGCGAGCAACATGATCGAGGCCGCCGTCGTCTTGCTCACTTCGGCTACCAGGCGATGGTTGATCGTCTCGAGAATGTCGTGCGACTGGTGATAGTGGGGATTGCCGAGTATCGGATAGGAGCCGATCCCTCCGACGATGTCGCCGTACACCTCGAAGTACGCGTGCGCATCGGTGTTGCGGTAGTACTTGGCGTCGTACGTGATGAGGTCGGTGAAAAGGAACGCCGCGGCGTGCTGCAGATCGCGGATTCCCGCGTTGGAATAGCGAATGGTGTTGTCCAGGCGCTCGTCGTTCGTCCAGCCGATCATGTCGTTGTTCAACGCGCCGGCGATCCTGTCGTTGTTGGCCACCGCGCGCCTGACGAACTCCCGGCTGCCATAGAGGCCGGCTTCCTCACCCGTGAACCAGGCGAACTTGATCGTGGCGGCCTGTGGCCGGCGTGCGAGCACGCGCGCGACATCGAGCAGTGCGGTCGTGCCCGAGGTGTTGTCGTCGGCACCCGGGCCGTCCTCGACGGAATCGAAGTGGCTGCTGATGACGTAGATGAGCGCGGGACTGACGCGTCCGCGAAGCGTGGCGATGACGTTGGCGGTGCGCACGCCGGGCTGCGGCTCGAACCACTGGATCTCCGGCTCGTAGCCGAAGGAGCGCAGCGTGCTCGCGATGTACTCGATGGCGAGGTGATTGCCGGGCCGCGTGATGTACTTCGAGCCGAACTGGTAGAGGGCGCGCTCGTACTCGTAGATACGCTCGACCGAGATACCCCGCACCGCCGCGCGCACGGCGCTGTCCGCCGTCGCGAACATGCGACGGCCACGCTCACGAAGATCGCGCTCGGCGGCCGCATTGGCGCGGACGCGAGCGAGCACGTCGGCGCGTGAGTATCGACGGTTGAGATCGAGCAGAACGACGCCGCGCTCGGGCGAGATCGTGTCACCATCGCGGTCGGCAACGAGGAGGATTTTGCTACCATCCGGACTGACCGCCCACTCATACTCCGGTGCTACCGTTCGCACCGTGTTGTTGTGGTGCAGGCGCGTCGCCTCTCCCGTGGCCGCGTCATACATGTACGAGCGACGGTGGCGAGGCTCTCCTTTCACCGCGAAGACCCGGCCGTTGGAGAGCCACCGCGGAAATATGTCGTGCTGAATCTCCCATGTCAGTCGCACGTCGCCCCGTCCGTCTCGGCCGATGACGAACAGATCCCAGTCGTCTCGCAGCATGACGACGTGCGCGATGCGACGGCCGTCGGGAGAGACGACCGGCGTCGCCATCGGGCGGTCACTGCGCTTGACGATCGTCGGCTCACCGCCGCTCACCGGCACCGTGGCTATCGTGAATTCGTTTCCGGCGCGCGAAAGGAACGCCAACGTCGACCCATCCGCGGAGACCGATGGCGACGTGCCGGCAAAGGTGCGGGTCGCACCCGAGGCCACCTCGCGTATCGAGACGGAGTCGCTGCCGAGCGTGTAGACGACGTGCGTTCCGCCCGCGGTGAAGATCGGATTCGCCTTGATGCCAGGCCCGGATGAGATGGCGCGTGGCGCAGCGGAGGCAGAGACCGCATAGATGTCGGTGCGCGCGCGATCGCTGGTCGGTCCGCCCACGACGTGCACGGTCGCTCCATCGGCACTGAACGCCAGCGCGCGCTTCGCCAGGTCCGGCGCCCTCAGCTCCTCACTCGCGCCGCCCCGAAGATCGCGGACCAGGATGCGCGCGGCCTCCTGCTCCAGCCGCGACACTTCCTGACGCTGCCGCTGAACGCGGCCGAACTCCTGCGCGCGCAACAGCGAGTCGGCCAGGGCCCGCGCGGCCCGCAACGCCGGCGTCTCATCGATCGCGAGGTACGCCACGCGGTCGCCGCCGGGCGAGAACACGAGTGCCACGCCGTTGATCGACGCGACCGGCCGCACCGAATCGCCATCCACCGCGATCACCTTCGTCACTCGGCCGCCGTTGGTCGTGAACGACGCATATCGGCCGTCGGGACTCCATCGCGGTGCCTGGCCATCCTCCGCGACGGCCATCGTGCGATACAGCTCACCGGTGAGAAGGGCGATTGGCGCCAGGAGGCGGTCCCCATCAGACGATGCAAGGAGTCGCTCGAACCCCGCAAGCGCCGTGGGGTAATCCCCGCGCTGCCAGGCAAAGTAGGCTGTGTCGTAGCGAGCTCGCGCAGCCGCGGGAATGGAATCGCGATCCGCCTGCGCGACGGCGGCCGAGCCGGCAAACGAGAGGACGGTGACGAGCGAGCTGAAGCGCGTGAGAGCCATTGGGGTGCGTCCGAAAAGGTCGGTGCAAAAAGAAGCTAATGCGCTCGCACAATCCCTGCACATTGCCCAAGTTCACGTATGCGCCGCACTCGATCATTGTCGCTAGAGCACAAGCTCCCCCTGCTGATGACGGCGGTGCTGCTCGTCGTGCTGGCGGCATCGCTTTTCCTGACCTACCGCACGCTCTCGGAAAGCAGCGCCGCGGCCGCTCGCAAGCGGCTCACGGAAGCGGTGGAGCAGGTGGCGGGCAGTGCCGAGATCTCCATGCGGCGACGGGCACAACTCCTCGCCGGTGCGGCGCGCGACCCCTCGCTTCGGGCGGCGCTCGACACCAGCGACACGAGTGCGTATGCAGCGGCGCGCCGGGTCCTGCTACGCCTTACGGCCGCGACCGACTCCGGCTTGCCCGTCGAATTGTGGAACGCGCGCGGCGAGCGCGTCGTCTCGACCAACTCTGATCCCGACACGTTGCGCGGAGAGGTGCCGGAGGTCCTGCGCACCGACGTGCTGCGCGTGCCCCCGCAGCGCCGCCCATCGGATTCGGTGCGCTTCAGCATCCTGTACCCCACCGGCGATCGCATCGCCTTCTGGATCATCGCACCTGTCGTGCGCGGCCAAACCACGCATGGATACGTTGCGCAGCTCCTTCGCGTGGGGGGAGCGCGCGATGCGTCGCAGACGCTTCGCGAGCTCACCGGCGAGCAGGTGACGCTGTTCGTGCGCAACGTCGCCGGCGACGTCTGGGGACTCGCACCGGGCGCGCCGGTCGCGGCGCCGGCGGCGCGCGATTCCGCGGAGGGCGAGCTGACCTACACGCGGGGCGGCAGCCGCATGATGGCGACGGAAGCTCCCGTTCCCGGCACGCCGTGGGTGTTCGTGCTCGAGGCCCCGCTGGAATCCGTGCAGGCCGGACCTCGTACAACGGTGGCAACCCTCGCCCTGCTCAGTATCGCCCTCATCGCGCTCGGCGCGGCGCTCTCGTGGTTCATCAGCCGAAGCATCACGCGTCCGCTGGGGGCGCTCACCGTAGCCGCCGAGGCGATCGCGAATGGCGAGTACACGCGTCGGGTGCAGGTGACTGGGCGCGACGAGATCGGACGGCTGGCCGAGAGCTTCAATCAGATGGCGAGTCAGATCGATGCCTCACGCCGCGAGCTCGAGGCGGGCGTGCAGGACGCGCGTCGCGCTCGTGAGGAGGCCGAGGCGGCCAATCGCGCCAAGAGCGACTTTCTGGCGGTGATGAGTCACGAGCTGCGCACCCCGTTGAATGCCATCGGTGGCTACGCGCAACTCCTCGAGATGGGGATTCACGGCCCGGTCACCGACGCGCAGCGCGATGCACTCGGTCGCATCAACCGCAGCCAGGCGCATCTCCTGTCGCTGATCAACGACGTGCTCAACTTCGCGAAGATCGATGCCGGTCAGGTGGAGTTCCACGTGACGGACGTCCCGCTCGACGACGTGATGTCGGAGCTCGAGGCGATCGTCGCTCCGCAGGTGCGTGCCAAGGAACAGCGCCTCGAGATGCCCGAATGCGATGGCGACCTTCGGGTGCGCGCCGATCGCGACAAGCTGCGTCAGATCCTGCTCAACCTCGTCTCCAACGCGGTGAAGTTCACCCCGGAGAGCGGGCGCATTGTGCTCGACTGCGCGCGAGCCGGCAACGCCCTCACAATCCGCGTCAGCGACACGGGCATCGGGATTCCCGAGGATCGCATGCGATCGATCTTCGAGCCCTTCGTGCAGGCGGGCCGGGCGCTGAATCGCACGCACGAAGGTGTCGGGCTCGGGCTCGCGATCAGTCGCGACCTCGCGCGCGCGATGGAGGGCGACATCACGGTAGAGAGCGAGGTGGGGCGCGGGTCGGTGTTCACGCTCACCCTGCCGCAGGCGGCGCCGGTGCCCGCGCGCGTGTCATGATTCGAGATGCGAACTGCGAACTGCGAACTGCGAACTGCGAACTGCGAATTGCAAGAGCCGCCGTTAGGTCGCAGTTCGCAGGTCGCAGCTATTTCCCGCCCGCTGACGCCCTTAGGTGCGTTGCGCGCGAATGTCCTGCAGCGCACGCTGCACGTGGACGCGCACCATCTCCTTTCGCCAGGCAAGCGTGAAGTCGGTGTTGTCCATCGGCTTTGCGGGACGGTAAGCAGCGTCGGCCGCGGCACCAATCGCGCCTTCATCCAGACGGGTGCCCACGATCGCCTCGGCCGCGGCGGGGATCTCCTGCGGATAGGATGCCACGGCGCCGAGGACGATGCGGGCAGCGCTCACGCTCCCGTCGCGCGCGAAGTCGATGCGGGCGGCCACCCCGAGGACCGGAAAATCGAACGCGTCGCGACGGCGGAGCTTCCGGTAGGTGGCGCGCCAGTCGCCGTTCCTGACCGGCGGAAGGTGATACGCGACGAGCAGCTCGTCGGGGGCCTTCTCCAGGTACTGGATACCATCGTTCCGATAGAGGCTCGCCGCCGGCAGGCGGCGCGTCCCGCGCACCGACGTCACGGTCACGTCGGCGCCTAACGCCACCGCGACCGGGACGCCGTCCGACGACTGCACCGCCCAGCACCGTGGGCTCGACGGCGCGACCCAGCAGATCTCGCCGTCCCGCTTCATGCAGAAGTTGATCGCCTTCCGCCACTCGTAGTTCTGGTCGTAGTAGTTGCACCGCGTGTCGAGCAGGAGATTGCCGCCGATCGTGCCCATGTTGCGAAGAATCGGCGTCGACACGACGTGCGCGGCATGCGCCACCGCCGGATAGCGCAGGCGAACCGCTTCGTGCGCAGCGAGCTCGGTCAGCGTGACGCACGCACCGATCGTCATGCCGCTCTCCGGCGTGCCGGTGGTCGCTCGCAGCTCGGGGATGCGATGCAGCGCGATCACGGTCGCCGGCGTTTGCTGCCGGCGCTTCATGTTCGGATAGAGATCCGTCCCGCCCGCCACATAGGCGACGTCGGGCATCGCCTCGGTGAACAGGCGGACCGCGTCGCCGACGGTGGTCGGCTCGTGGTAGGTGAAGCGCGGAAGTCGCAGCATCAGCGCTGCTTCCGTGGCGCCGCGCCGGCCGCCGCTGTCGTCTCACCCGCTTGCTCCACCGGGCCACCCACTTCGCTGTGAGCGCGACCGTCTTCCTCGCGACCGGTGCCCCCCTGCGCGGGTGTGCGGACATGAGCGACGTCCGGGAACGCGTAGCTCGGCATGGCCGTCGGACCAAAACGGCCGGCGTTGCCCTTCATCTTGTCCTTGAGCGCCTTCAGGACCTTGTGGGGCGAGCAGGGAACCTCGTCGATCCTCACGCCCACCGCGTCGTAGATGGCGTTCGCGACCGCGGGCATCACGGGGAGCAGCGGACCCTGCCCAGCCTCCTTGGCCCCGAACGGCCCACTCGGGTCGGGATCGTGGATCAGGATCGTCTCGACATCGCACATCTCGAACGTGGTGGGACTCTTGTACTCCAGCATGCTCGGGTGGTGGTGCACGACGTTCCGCACGCGGTCGCGATAGGTCATCTCCTCCATGAGCGCTTCGCCCAGCCCCATGTACACCGAGCCCTCGACCTGCCCGATCACGAGCAGCGGATTGATGGATTGGCCGACATCATGGGCGATCCAGATCTTCGGCACCCTGACCATTCCCGTTTCCGGATCGACCTCGACTTCGGCGACCGCGGCCGTGTACGAGTAGGCCGGTGAGGGTCCGACCCCCGCGCCTTTGTATCTGCCTGGCGAGCGCGGCGGCGTGTACGATCCCGTCGTCCCAACCGTGCCGAACATTCCTTCGGCAATTTGCACCGCTTCGGCGAACGGTACCCCGCGATCGGGCGACTCCGTGTCGAAGACCCGCCGGTCCGCGAACACCAATCGCGACTTCGGCACGTTGAGCTTCCGCGATACGCCGTCGGCCAGGATCTCGCGCGCACGCTCCGCGGCCTGCACCGCGGCGTTTCCCGTCATCAGGGTGACGCGCGACGAGTAGGAGCCAAGGTCGACCGGGGTGAGGTCGGTGTCGCCGGTGACGATGCGGATGTCCTCGGGCTCGATGCCTAACACGTCGGCGACGCAATAGGCGAGCACCGAGTCGGAACCTTGCCCGATGTCGGTGGAGCCACAGAAGGCGGCGACGCCACCGGAGCGGTCGAGCTTGAGCTGCACGCCGGAGTGCGGCATGCTGTTCCAGTAGATCGGGAGCCCGGCGCCGGAGATGTACGACGAGCACGCGAGCCCGACACCGCGGCCGAACGGCAGCTGGCGATGTTTCGTCTGCCAGCCGCTGCGCTCGACGACCGCATCGATGCACTCGCCAAGTCCCATCGAGCCGATGCGGAGCCAGTTCGCGGTGACGGAGTTCGCGGGCTGCAGGATGCGCTTCCGAAGCACCGCGGGATCGATCGAGAGATCTTCGGCGATCTTGTCGAGCTGACACTCGAGCGCAAAGCGCGGTTGCGGTGTACCGTGGCCGCGCTTGGGGCCGCACGGTGCCTTGTTCGTGAAGACGCGAGCCCCGCGAAAGCGGTAATGCGGCACTTCGTACGTCACGGTCTGGAGCGCGCCGGTGTAATACGTGCTGGCGACGCCGTACGAGCCATAGGCGCCGCCGTCGAGAAACGAGGTGAAGTCCATCGCCACGATGCGACCTTCCCGTGTGACGCCCGTCTTGATGCGCATGAGCGTCGGATGACGCCCGCGGTGGCAGTAGAAGACCTCCTCGCGCGTAAGCGAGATTTTTGCCGGCCGGCCAGTGCGGCGCGCGAACGCGGCGACGACGATCTCGTGGTTGAACGGATCCGACTTTCCGCCGAAGCCGCCACCGTTCGGTGTGGCGATGACGCGGACGTGCGCCGCAGGCATCTCGAGCACCTTCGCCAGCGCGCGGTGCAAATAGTGTGGTGTCTGCGTGCTCGACCAGACCGTCACCTTCCCATCGGGCGACCACTGCGCGAGCGACGCGTGCTGCTCCATCGGCAGATGGGTGTTCCCCTCGAAGAAGAACAGGTCCTCGCGCACGTGATCCGCCGTCGCCATCTCGGCGTCGACGTTGCCGAACTCCAGCGCGATGTGCTTGTGAACGTTGCCGGCGTCGCCGTAGTCGTGGATGTGAGCGGCCGGCGTGTCGGTGCTCGCCAGCGCGTCCTCCACCGACTCGATGGGCGGCAGCTTCTCGTATTCGACCTCGATGAGATCGCAGGCGTCGGCGGCGGTGTCTTCGTCGATCGCGGCGACGGCGGCAACGGGATCACCGACGAAGCGCACGTGATCGGGACAGAGCGCGTGCTCATCCTGCGAGATGGGCAGGATCCCGAACGGAATCGGCAGGTCGCGCCCAGTGAGCACGGCGACGACGCCCGGGTGCCGCTCCGCGCGTGACGTATCGATGCGGACGATGCGTGCGTGCGGCTCCCGCGAGCGCAGCAGCTTGCACCACAACATGCGCGGGAGCGAGAGATCGTCGGCGAACTTGGTCTCGCCCGTCACCTTGGCGGTGGCGTCGACCTTGCGGCGCGCGGTGCCGACGACTGACTGCGGACTGCGAACTGCGAACTGCGAACGATCAGTCATTGCCGTTCGCCGTGTTCGCAGGTCGCAGCTCGCAGTTCGCAGTTCGCAGTTGTTCCCCCGCCTTCTCGACCGCCTCGTAGATCTTCAGATACCCCGTGCACCGGCAGAGATTGCCGCTCAAGGATTCCTTGATCTCATCGCGCGTCGGCGAGGCGTTGCTGTCGAGAAGCGCGCGCGCGGCCAGCAGGAACCCGGGAGTGCAGTAGCCGCACTGCGCGGCGCCGAGCTCGGCGAACGCATCCTGGAGAGGATGCAGCTTGCCGCCCTGCGCCATGCCCTCGACCGTCTCGATGCGGCGGTCGGCATAGGAGATGGCCAACGCGAGGCACGAGAGGATCGGCGTTCCATCCACGAGCACCGTGCAGGTGCCACACTCACCCAGCTCGCAGCCGTGCTTCGTGCCGGTGAGTCCGAGCTCCTCACGCAGGACCTCGAGCAGCGTTTTCTGGGGGGCGAATGCCGCCTCGACGCGCTCACCATTGACGGTGAAGCCCGCGTGCGCTTTTTGCTTCGGGATGGGCTCGATTAGGATCGGCTGTCCGGACATGACTGAGAATGTCTAGGGGGGCGGACGAGCCGCAAGGCATTCCGGCGCGCGACCGGTGTGACGCGCGACGGGCTTCTGAGGGTGATAACTGGGTCTCGCAACGATGTCCACCGCCGAGAGGACGTATGTCGCATCGTCGTCTTTTTCCCTGCTTGCTCCTCGCGGCCTCCGCGGCCTGCGCCGATTCGCCTCTGCCTTCGGGGGTGAGACAGCCCACGCCCGATTCGCTCAAGGCGCTCCCCCGAGCGCTGAGTGCGGACGAACAGAAGACCATCGCGGCGAGCAACCGCTTCGCGTTCGATCTTTTCCGCAGCGTCAATACGCGCTTCGCCGACACGAACGTCTTCATCTCCCCGCTGAGCGCATCGTTCGCGCTTGGTATGACGCTCAACGGAGCCGAGGGGGAGACCTTCGAGGGGATGACGGCGGCGCTCCGCATTCTGGAGACCGACCGATCCCGCATCAACGCCGCCTATCGAGACTTGATCAAGCTGCTGCTGGAGCTTGACCCATCCGTCGACATGCGCATCGCGAACGCGATCTGGTACCGGCAGGAGTTCCCATTCCACCAGTCGTTCCTCGACACGGTCTCGCACTATTTCGGGGCGCGCGTGGCCGGTCTCGATTTCGACGATCCCGCAACCGTCACACGCGTCAACGCCTGGGCTGACACCGCGACCGCGGGCAAGATCCCCGAGGTCATCGACACGATCGATCCGGACATCGTGATGCTTCTCATGAACGCCATCTACTTCAAGGGTAGCTGGCGCTCGGAGTTCGATCCGGACAACACCCACAACGCCCCATTCGCGACTGAGCGCGGGACGTCCTATCCCGCGCGAATGATGCACCTCGAGACCCAGGATGTGGCGGCCGCGTCCCTCAACGGTGTGCAAGCAGTCGATCTGCCATACGGCCGCGCCGCGTTCACGATGACGGCGATTCTCCCTCCGGCCGGCACCGACGTCGACGCGTTCATTGAGACGCTCGATCAGTCGCGATGGGATGCGATCGTTGGCGCGCTCGCTCACCGGGAAGCAGACGTCTACCTCCCGAAGTTCACGATGACGTGGAAGGACACCCTCAACAGTGATCTCAAATCGATGGGCATGGAGCACGCGTTCTGCGACTGCGCGGACTTCACCCGCATGTCTCCCCTCGGCGACAAGCTGTACATCGATTTCGTCCTCCAGAACACGTTCGTGAACGTGAACGAGGAGGGAACCGAAGCGGCCGCCGTCACGACGGTGGGAGTCGGGGTGGAGAGCGCGCCCCCGTCGATCCGCTTCGACCGGCCGTTTGTGTTCGTAATTCGTGAGCGTTTATCAGGAACCATTCTGTTTATCGGTAAGGTCGCCGTCCCCATTAGCGAGAGTTAAACAGGTGCACCCGAACACGTGCCGTAGCGTCGTTCAGAATCGTCTATAGACAACGCTGTTCAACGACGCCTCCACGTGGGAGTCGCACATCTCCAGGGTCGCGCCACCCGCTTCCGGCGAAACTGCCGAAAGCGCATCACCCGAGCTCGCGCCCTCACCGAGCGATTATCTCGACGCGGCCCCTGACCCGGGCTTCGATCGATGCGCGCGCATCGCCGCTGCCATGGCGCGCGCGCCGCTGGCGTTCCTCGTGCTCGCGCTGGGGGATCGTCACGTGCTCAAGGCCACGTGGGGACTTCCGGCCGCGCCGCCGCCGCGCACGGATTTCCCCGCCAACGAATCACCCTTCGGGTTCATCCTCGCGCACACGGCGCCACGGGTCGTCAACGACTCATGGGACCACGAGGTGCTCCGCGCGCTGCCGATCCTGTCTGCCCTCGGCGTGCGCTCCTACCTCACGACGCCGCTCGCCGTGGGCGACACGATGATCGGCGCGCTGGTCGTTCTCGACCACGCGCCTCGCTCGTGGGCGGAGAAGGAGATTGCCCAGATGGACGACGTGGCCGCGCTCGTCACGACGGAGATCGAGCTGCGTCGCGAGCGATTCGGCCATGAGCGTGCGGTCGCGGAGCACCGCGAGAGTGAGAGTCTGCTTCGCAGCGTCATCGAGAGCACGGCACTCGCTGTCGCGGTGAAGGATCTCGACGGCCGATATCGGATGATCAACGAAGCGGGCGCCGCCATCCTGGGGTGGGGCGCGAACGAGATTATTGGCAAGCTGGATCTCGATCTCGTCGATGCCGATCTCGCGCAGCGCATTCGCGATCGCGACCGCGACATTCTGATGGCCGGTGGCGTGCTTCTCTCGGAGGACGACGCGCCGGGCGCGCCGCACGGCGTGCGATCGTCGACGACCGTCTTCAAGAATGCCGAAGGCGATGCGGCCGGGCTCATCAGCATCTCGCGCGTCATCACCGAACGGCAGCGAGCGGAGGAGGCGCTGCGTCTCCTTCACTCGATCGTCGCACGCATCGCCGAGGCGGAGGACTTCTCGAGCGCGTTGCATCTGGCGTTGTGGCACGTGTGCGACGTCACCGGATGGGTGTTTGGTGAAGTGTGGATGCCCACCGCCGACGGACGCTCGCTGGAACGCTCGGACATTCGGCACAGCGTGCGCGCGGACCTGCTGGCTCGCGACGTGGCTCACGTCACGCCGCTTCCGCCCGGCGAAGGCCTCGCGGGCCGCGCATGGTCGAGCAAGCAGGCGGTGTGGGTGCCCAATGTCGACGAAGATCAGGCATTCGCGCAGGCGGGGCATGCCACCGCCCTCGGGCTGAAATCGGGCGTGGCCATTCCCGTGCTTGCCGCCGACGAAGCCGTCGCGGTGCTCGTGTTCTACATGTTCGAGGTGCGCGAGCAGGATGAGCGCCTCGTACATCTCATCTCGGTGGTGAGCGCGCAGCTGGGTGCGTTCATTCGGCGCAAGCGCGCCGAGGATGCGCTCCGGCACAGCGAGGAGAACGCGCGCCGCCTGATCGAGAACCTCAATGACGTCATCATGGTCCTCGATGCCGACGGGCGGCTCACGTATGTGAGCCCGTCAGTGGAGCGCATCCTTGGTCGTAGTCCGGAAGAGGAGCTGGGGCGATCGCTTTTCGAGCTCGTTCACACGGACGAAGTGGGACGCGCCCAGGACATGATCGCCGACACGCTGGGCGCTCCGGGCTTTTCACGCTCGATGGAGATCCGGGTGCAACATCGGAACGGCCACTGGCGCTTCATGGAGGTCGTCGGCAACGCCGTGCTCGATCAGCACGGGGTGGCGACGATCATCGTCAACGCGCGCGACCTCACCGAGCGGCAGCGTCTTCAGGCCGAGCTTCGCCGGATGTCGGTGACCGATGATCTCACGGGCCTCAACAACCGCCGCGGCTTCTTCATGCTCGCCGAGCAGGAGATGAAGCTCGCGAGGCGGCTGAAGAAGGATCTGTTGCTGGTATTCGTCGATCTCGACGACTTCAAGTCGATCAACGACACCCACGGTCACCAGGTGGGCGACCAGGCCCTGGCGGAGACGGCGGAGATTCTACGCACGACGTTCCGCGAATCCGACGTGCTCGCCCGCCTGGGTGGCGACGAGTTCGTGGCGCTGGCCATGTTCTCGCCCGACGAGACGGACGACGTGATCGAGACGCGCCTGCACCAGACGCTGGCCGAGCACAACGCGCGCTCCTCGCGCAAATATGCGCTGTCGATCAGTACCGGCATGGCGCGGTTCGACGCCCGGAACGTGCAGTCACTCGCCGAGCTCATGGCGATCGCTGATGATGCTCTCTATGAGCAGAAGAGGGCGAGGAAGACGAGGAGCTAGGAGTCAGGGATCAGGGATCAGGGGTGGAAAGGGCGGCGCCGCTGCGCGGCTGCCGCCTCATCAGATGAGCAAACGGCAGCGCAGAGCGCTGCCGTTTGCCTTTCCACCCCTGATCCCTGACCCCTGACCACCAGCTCCTACCTCACACCGCGTCGGACAGGGAAGTAAAATTCCAGTCCCGCACGCGTAACGAGGGCACGACCCGCCCAGCCTCCACCCGCTCCGCCCGCCCCAGCTCCTCGATCTTGTTCAGCATGAACAGCGGGCTCTCGTTCCATCGAAAGTTCTTGAGCGGACGCGTGATCTTGCCGTTCTCGATGAGGAAGGTGCCGTCGCGCGTCAAGCCGGTCACCATCACCGTGCGCTGATCGAGAAAGCGGATGTACCAGAAGCGCGTCACGAGGATGCCGCGCTGCGTTCCCGCGACGAGCTCGTCGACGGTTTTCGTGCCGCCGATCATTTTCAGGCCGCCGGGCAGGCCGCCACCGAATCCGCCGCCACCACCACCGGTGGGCTGCACACCTTTCTTGTCCGCCCAGAAGCGCGTGTACGAGAGATTCTTCAGGACTCCGTTCTCGATCCACGTAACACGACGCAGGGGCAAGCCTTCGTTGTCGAAGGGACGCATCAACAGCTCCGGGTCGGCGGGGTCCGAGTAGATGGTCACCCGCTCGTCAGCGATCTTCTCGCCAAGCTTCGTGCCCCCCGCCTTCGAGAAGGCGCTGCGGCCTTCGTCGGTGCTCCGCGCGTTGAAGGAACCGGTGAGCAATGGCAGCACATCGGACACCGCCTGTGGCTCGAGCACCACGGTGTACATACCAGGCTCGATCGCCTGCGGATTGCGCGACGCCAGCGCCTTGTCGGCCGCCTTGCGGCCGAGTGACGCGGCGTTGATGTCCCCCCAATTGCGCGAGCCCGCGACCGCATAACCAGAGCCCGTTCCATCCGGCGTGCGCGCCGTCGTCGACATGGACGCGTCCGTGCTCGCGTGATACGCGAACAACCCGGTGTTCGTAGCCACCGCGCTCGCGCCGGCGTTCGCTTCGATAAACCCCGCGATCGCCAGCCGATTGGTGCGCGCCTGCTCGGCATCGATCACGGTCTTCGCCGCAAGGGCGCGCGCTTCCGGTCCGAGGTCGGCGGTGCGCTCCACGAATGCATCGACGGACCCATGCTGTTGCGGGCCGAGCTCGGGCATGATCTCGGGGTCTTCCGGCGCGAGTCGCGCGAGACGCTCCGACAGCTCGACGGTGCGCTTGAGCGAGGCATCGTCGAGAACGTTGGTCGATGCCGACGCGCGCCGCCTCCCGATGGTGCTGGTGACGGTGATGTCGGTGTCCGTGATGCCGCCGGCGGTGGTGATCTCGCTCGCCGCGAAGCGCGTGTTGCCACTCCAGCCAGAGCCGACGGTGACGCGGGTCTGTTCGGCGGTCGCGAATCCCAGGACGCGGGCGGTGAGAGCGCGGGCTTCGTCGCGAGAAAGTATTGGCATTCGAATAGGGGTCAGGAGTCAGGAGTCAGGGACCAGGGGGTGTCAGGGAAAGAGGTTTCAGGATCGTGCGAGCCGTTCTCCTCGCACCCACACCCTGACACCCCCTGATCCCTGACTCCTGACTCCTGACCCCTCGTCGTCAGGCAGTTCTGCCGGTGTTCACAATGTTGACGTTCTGAAACCGCGCAGGGGGACAGCCATGACTCACCGAGTTCGACTGGCTCGGCTCCCCCTTGCCGTCCCCGAACGATCCGCCCAGCCAGTACGACCGCTGGCCGCCGATCATGTCCATCGAATTCCAGAACTCCGGCGTCCGGCTCTGGTACGCCACGTCCTTCAGCATCCCCACGATCTTGCCGCCGCGCACCTCGTAGGCGAGCTGCCCGGAGAATTGAAAGTTGTAGCGCTGCTGATCGATCGACCACGACCCCCGATTGCGTATGACGATGCCGCGGTCGGTGGCGGCAATGATGTCGTCGATCGTGATGTCCCGCTCGCCCGGCATGAGCGAAACGTTGGGCATGCGCTGGAACTGCACGCTGGACCACGAGTCGGCGAACGAGCAGCCGTGCGAGCGGCGCACGCCAGTGAGATTCGAGATCCACGCCGCCTGGTCGCGCGTCGTCTGATAGTCCTTGAACATGCCACGCTCGATGAGCAGCCACTGATCCGCCGGCACGCCCTCGTCGTCCCAGGCGGTGCGGGAGAGCGACTCCGGCTGCGTGCGATCGGCCTGCACGTTCATGAACTCGGGCCCGTACTTGAGCTTGCCGATCGTGGCCTCGGGCGGGGCGATGAAGCTCGTTCCGGCGTAGTTCGCCTCGTACCCCACCGCTCGGTCGAGCTCCGTCGGGTGGCCGATCGATTCGTGGATCGTGAGCCACAGGTTCGTCGGATCGAGAATCAGCGGATAACGACCGACCTCCACCGATTTCGCCGACAGCTTCTGCACCGCGTACGACGCCCACTCCTCGGCGTTGCCAGGCATGTCGAGCCCGGTGATGTACTCCCAGCCGGAGCCGCGCGGCGCGATCTCGTGCGTGTAGCTCTGGAAATCACCGGGCGCGACGGCGGTCGCGGTGAACTGCGGCCCGACGCGCACGAACGTCTGCACCGTGTACGTGCCGTCGGTCGTGGCGAGCGTCTTCTCCTCGCGCAGCAGCGCCATGCCGGAATTCACGAAGCGAACGCCCTTCGCGCGCAGCGCCGCCTCGTTTGCCGAGAGCAGGAGTGCGACCTTGTCCTCGATCGGGACATCGACGGGATCGGTCTGCACCGGCGTCCGCCAGGTTCCCACCGCGGGCTGTACCGGCGCGAGCTCGACGGGACGCTTCTGCGCGCTTCGCGCCGCTCGCGCGATGCGCGCTGCCTCGCGCGCGGCGAGCTGGACCGCCTCTCGCGTCATCTGGCTCGTCGCCGCGAACCCCCACGACCCGTTCACGAGCGCGCGCACCCCGATGCCATACGACTCGGAGTCGTTCACCGCGGTGACCTGTCGTTCGCGCGTGGCGACGAACTGGCGACGATACCGCCCCACGCGCGCATCGGCGTACGACGCGCCGGCGTCGCGCGCCGCGTTCAGCGCCTCCATCGCCAGATCGCGAATGCCGGCATCGCCCGGCAGATTCGTCCGAGAAGGATCGGTAATGACCGGTGTTGGCGCCGTCTCCGGAAGCGCGCCGCCAGGGGAGCACGCCGCGGCCACCGCCGCCGCCGAAGCCGTCTTGAGAAAGTCGCGTCTGGAAGGGGACATGAAGGAAACTCGAGAAGGTGAGTTGATTACGGACGGCGTATTACGGATTGCGTGTCGTCATCCGCAATCAGCAATCCGCACTCGTGTTCATTCGTACCTCAAAGCCAGTATCGGATCCAGCCTGGCTGCCCGCCGCGCTGGCCAGACGCCAAAGACAATGCCGACCGCGGCCGCGAAGAGGAAGGCGAGGCCCACTGAAAGCATCGAGACATCGGTATTCCAGTCCATGGACTCCCGCAAGACTGTGGCCGAGCCCACGCCCAGGATCACTCCGATCAGGCCGCCCAGCAGGCAGAGCACCACCGCCTCGATCAGGAACTGGAGGAGAATGTTGATGCGGGTGGCCCCGAGGGCCTTCCGCACCCCGATTTCGCGCGTCCGCTCCGTGACCGAGACGAGCATGATGTTCATGATGCCGATCCCGCCCACGAGCAGCGACACCGTCGCGATCCCGAGCAGCAGAACGCCGAAGACCTTGGTCGTCTCCTCGAACGTCGAAAGGAAATCCGATTGATTGCGGATCTGGAAATCGTCCTCGCGTCCCGGCCGCAAGCGGTGCTCGCGACGGAGAATCTTCTGGATCTCCGCCATCGCATTCGGAATCTGCGCCTCGCTCTGCGCCAGCACGTTGATCGAGCGCAGCCAGTTCGATCCCATGACGCGGAAGCGCGCCGTCTGAAGGGGAATGAGCACGAGGTCGTCGGGATCCTGAAAGCCGCTCCCCGTTCCCTTGCGGTCGAGCACACCCACGACCTCGAACTGAATCCCGCGAATCCGGATCGGCTCGCCAATGAGCGCTTCAGCTGATTCGAGCCCGAGATTCTCGACGACCGTCGGCCCCAGCACGGCGACGCGCTTGCGCCCGTCGTCCTCGCTGTTGGTGAACATCCTTCCCGCGGCGAGACGATACTTGCGAACGTCGAGGTAGTTCGCGGTCGTCCCGATGATCTGTGTGTTGGTGTTCTTGTTGACGTACTGCACCTGGAGCTGCCGATTCATCTCCGGCTGCACCGCCGTCAGCAAGGTCGCACGCTCGGCGACCGCTTCCGCGTCCTCCATCGTGAGACGCGCGCGGCTGTCCATGACGACGACGCCTCGCCCGAACTGCTGGCCGGGCATGATCGTGAGGAGCGTCGTGCCGAGGGCGCTGATGCGGTCGCGCACCGCCTGCTGCGCGCCGCGGCCGAGCGCGATCATCGCGATCACGGCGGCGACGCCGATGACGATGCCGAGCATCGTCAGGAACGACCGCATCTTGTTGGCGCGGAGCGCGCCAAGGGCGACGCTCAGAATCTCGCCGATCAGCACGTTACCGCCCCCCGCCGCGCGGCGCTCCTCCGCCGCCGCCACCCTGCTGGCGCTGCATGCCGGGGACGCCGCCGCCCGTCATGCCCCGGAAACGCTCGAGCTGCTCCTGCCGGCGCTGCTGCAATGCGGCGGCGGTGAGAATCGCCACCTGCTCACCTTCCGCCAGCCCCGACCGCACCTCGGTGTAGTCGTAGTTGGCGATGCCTAACGTCACGAGGCGGGGCTCGAACGTCGTCCCCTTCGCGACGAAGACGAGACCGCGACGTCCGCCGCCGCTGGCGCCGCGCGGTCCTTCGCCGCTCATCGTCGGACGCTGGACGCCGGCGCTGTCGGCCGCGCCGCGCTGCGCGCGCATGCACGCCATCGCGACGCGACCATCCAGACCGAGCTCGGTGTAGATCGCCCGCGTCTGTTCGCGGATCGGTCCGGGATCGGCGACGGCCGACGTCATACGCGCCATCCGGAGCGAGTCGAGACGGGCGCGGAGCGCCGGCTTCTTGGCGAGCGCCGCACGAACCTCGGCACACTGTGCCGCCGTGGGGACGGGCAGCTGCGACAGCTGACCCTGCTGCGGGGCTTGCCCGGCATCATCGAGGACGACGTCGCCGCGCGAAATCGTCGTGACGCGGTCGCCCCCGTTCGCGCCGCCACCCATGGCGCCCGCCGACTGCGCCTGCACCTGCCGACGCACACTGTCCGGGTTCAGTCCGAGCGCCGCCGCCGCGGTCGTGATGTCGCGCGGAGGGCGCACGGCATCGATCGGTACCGAGATGACGTTCTCGCGTCGCTCGACGAGCACCGACACTTCGCCGTTCATCCCCGGCATGAGCAGGCCTTCGCGATTCGAAACCGCGACGAGCACCGGAAACATGGTCACGTTCTGCTGCACGACCGCCTGCGGCTCGATCTTCTCGACGGCGCCGCGGAACGGCCGATCGGGATAGGCATCGACCGTCACCGTCGCCTGCTGTCCCGCCTGGATGTTCCCGATGTCCGTCTCGTTGACGAGCGCACGCACACGCACCTGGGACAGATCGGCCATCTTGAGGAGCAGGGTGCCGCCGCCGAACGCGCCGGTCGCCGACGTGATGACCTGTCCCGTCGACACGGCCTTCTCGATGATCGTCCCCGAGACGGGGGCGCGAACGGTGGCATCGTCGAGGCGCTGCTGCGCGAGATCGAGCGAGGCATCGGCGCGCGTCACCTGCGCCTGCGCATTGGCGTAGTCGAGCTGCGCCGTCTCGAGCTCCTGCGCGGTGATGATCTGCTGCTTGAACAGATCCTCGGACCGCTTGCGCTGTGCGGCGGCCACGGCGACGCGCGCCTGCGCCGCGCGCAGATCCGCGAGGGCCTGGTTGTACTGGTTGCGCACGTCGCGCGTGTCGACCTGCACGAGGAGGTCGCCGGGTTTCACGTGCGTTCCCGTCTCGACGGGCATCCGCTCGATCTGCCCCGAGGCCTTCGACTTCACCTCGATGACGTTGATCGGCTCGACGACTCCCGTCGCCTCGGCGTCGACGACGATGTCGCGCCGCTCGACCGGAACCGTCTGAACGGTGGATGCGGCTTCCTTGTCCCCCTTGCATGAGGGGAGCATGGCGAGTGCAATGACGACAGCAGCTGTAGCGCGCAAAATGAGCTCCATGGAGTTAGATCGACTGCGTACTGCGTACTGCGTACTGCGTACTGCGTACTGCGTGCTCTTGGTACGCAATACGCAGCACGCAGTACGCAGTTCTAGAGTGCCCTCCCCACCAATGCCTCCAGCTGCGCCTTCGCGATCCGATAGTCGTATCGCGCCTGGATCAGGGCTGCACGGGCATTGTTCAGCTCCGTCTGCGAGGTGAGCAGGTCCAGGAGCCTCGAAGCGCCCACCGCATACCGCTGCTGCTGCACCCGTACGTCCTCCTCCGCGGCAGCTACACTTGCACTCTGGATGGCGATGCGAGCTTCCGCGGTGCGCAGCGCGCCCAGGAACTGCGAGAGCTGCTGGCGTGCGGCGAATTGCGCATCGCGGAGGGCGGCGGCGGAATTTGCCTCCTGCACATCGGCACTGACGCGCTGCTCCTCGCGATTGAGCCGATTGAACAGCGGATACGACGCGGTGAAGCGCAGATTGCTCGAGTAGCGGAAGGGATCGTTCCACCCGTACCCGAGGTCGTCCCCGTTGGAGCCGCGTGAGTAGGACATGCTGATCGATGGGAAGTACGACGATCGCGCCGCCTTCTGACTCGCGCGTGCGACTTGCCACTGGGCGGCTGCCTCGCGAATGGCTGGTCCATCGAGGGCGAGCTGCGCGAGGCTGGTACTGTCCATCGAGATGCTCTGCGGGCTGAGCGTGTCTTCCGCCGGAGTCACGGGGAAGGGAGTCGCTACTAGTCGGGTAAGCGTCGCCTCCGCGGTGCGAAGCGCGTTCTGGGCCGTGATGAGTGCGAGCTGTGCGTTGCCGATCTGGATGACGGTGCGCAGCGAGTCACTCTTCGTCGCGGCGCCAGCGGCCATGCGGGCGGTGGCCGTCCGCATCTGCTGCTGCGCTTCCTCGAGCTGAGTACGCGCCGCCGCTTCGGATTCTCGTGCCGCCAGACCGTCGTAATAGGCTTGCTTCACATCGAGCGCGATCTGGAAGCGTTGATCGATGTCGTTGGCTTCGGCGGCGTCCTGCTGCGCGCGCGCGCGACGCAGCTCGTGGAATCGCGAGCCGCCGTCGAACAGCTGAATGCTCATCGATGCGCCGGCGGAGCTCGACCAGGGACCCTCATCGTCAACGGGACGACCCGCCTGAACAGTGCGCGTTCCACCCTCCCAGGCGCGGGACATGTTCAGGTTGACATCAGGCAGAAACGCCGCGTACGCGCCGCGGACCGTTGCGTCGCTGGAGCGCAGTTGACCGCGCGACTGGACGGCGAGCGGCGCGTTGCGCTGCGCCAGCTGCACCGCTTCGTCGAGCGTAATCGGCCGCGGCGCTTCCTGCGCGCCGGCACTGCCGGCTGTCGCGAGCGCGGCCAGTATATAGAAGCGGATACGGGCGATCACTTGGACTTCGTCTCCTTCGCGGAATGCTTCTTCGCCAGCAGCTCATCGAAGCGGGCGCGTTGACTCTCAGTGAGAACGCGTCGGATCTGCTGGCGGGCCGTGTCACGCACCGCGTCCATCTGCGGGCGCACCGGCGCGATGACCGCCCGCATCTCGCGATGCCGGCGCTCGACGATGCTGTCCACCGCGGCGGACTGCTCCGGGGTCAGGTGAAGCTCCTCGGTGAGCCAGGCGAATGAACGACGGTTGTCGCCACTTTTCGCGCAGCGGTCGCTGGAGAGCACGCGATCGGCCGTGAAGCCCAGTGCGCCACCCACGAGGAGGGCGCCCAACAGGAACATCAGCGCGAGACTGCGTGAGCGCTGCATGTCGTACTCCGAGTTTAGGGTTCGATGACGTAGCGGAGGGTTGCCTCACGCCCGTCCGGTTCGGTGACTTCGGTGGCCACCCGTGCCGTGAACGACACTGGCGTCTCGAGCTGAGTCGCCATCTCCCGGGCCTCCACTTCATGCGTTCGCGCGAGCACAGCGCCGGTGATGAGCGCCGCCAGAGCGGCCGCGATCAGCCCCGCACTCGTCCAGCGCGCGAAGGGCGCGGTCCAGTCCTCGTCGTCCGCGAGGCGCGCAAGCATGCTCGCCTCGAGCCCACTCCAGTACGTGGGGTCCTGGGGCGGCGCCATCAACGCGCGTAATGCCGCGGTGACGCGGGAATCCTCGGGCTCGATGTGATGACCGTCGATCATGAATCGCTCCGTGTGTCGCTCAACAAGCGCCGTAACGTGGCGCGCGCGTGGTGCAGATCGGACCGTGCCGTTCCTTCCGGTATCCCGAGCATCTCGCTGATCTCGGCGTGACGAAACCCTTCGACATCGTGCAACACGATCACCGCGCGCTGCCGTTCCGTGAGCCGCTCGAGCGCCGCGGTCAAGCGACGGCGCAGCTCATCCGATTCCGCCGGATCGTGAAACGGCAGCGCAATCGTCTCCGGCAGCGTGCCGGCTGTCCGAACCTTTCGGCGCCGCTGCAGGTCGAGCGCCGCGTTCGCGACGATCCGATGCAGCCAGGCACCGAATGGCTCCCCAGGCCGAAACCGGCCCAACGCGCGATACGCGTGCAGGAATCCATCCTGCACCGCATCCTCCGCGTCGTGATGATCGAGCACGATCGCTCGCGCCACCGCATAAGCGCGCCGTTGATGCGCGCGGACGAGGTCTGCGAACGCCTCGTGACTACCCCGTTGCGCGGACAGCACGAGCTCGCGCTCGCGTGCCCGGTCATCCGGCACGGTGGAGGCGCCGCCCACGACGGGGCGCGCGGCTGCCGCTGGGGCAGGAGGAGAGGCGGTCGCGATCATCTACCGGACGTCCTGTGTCAGATACGCGGCGCGCGGCCAAAACGTTGGGCGATGACACTACCCGCCGGCCGAGGCGGGTGCGCCGGGTGCCCCCTGGCCAGTAGCGGGTGTTCCCTCCAGACCCAGGGCCGGGGCGGAGCGCCGCATGGCGTCGATCACGAACTGGATGTGTCCGTCGAGCTCGACACCAAGCTCCTCCGCGCCGGTGATGACGTCATCGCGATTGACGCCGCGGGCGAAGGCCTTGTCCTTCATCTTCTTTCGGACCGACCTGGCATCGACCTCGTGCACGCTCTTCGATGGCCTCACGAGGGCTGTCGCGGTCACGAGCCCGGTGAGCTCGTCGACCGCGAACAACGTCTTCGCCATGCGTGACGTGCGCGGGACCCCGGAGTACTGCGCATGCCCGAGGATGGCCTCGAGAATGTCCTCGGGCCATCCGCGCTCCCGCAGGATGCGAACGCCTTCGGCGGGGTGACCCGTCGTGGGCGAGTGCTCCTGGTTGGGCCACCGCTCGTAGTCGAAGTCGTGGATGAGCCCCGCGAGTCCCCAGCGCTCCGGATCCTCCCCAAATTTCTCCGCATACGCTCGCATCGATGCTTCGACGGCGAGCATGTGCTTGCGAAGGGAGTCGCTCTGGGTGAAGTCGTGCATGATCGCGAGCGCATCGGAGCGCGTTGGTAGCTTTTCAGTCATAGCTGGAGTATCGGCGGGGTAGGGCAACGGCAAAGATGACAGAACTCAGAATACAGAATTCAGAATTCAGCAACGACGTATCTGAATTCTGAATTCTGTATTCTGAATTCTGTCATCTTTGCCGTTTGCGGGTCATTCATGAAGGTAGGCAACGCTCCATCTCGAGGCGAGGTCGCGCTCCCCCAGCAACAGCTCGGTCGTCGCTGGGTCCACGCCGTACTGACCAAGCCAGCCTTGCAGATGCACCCGCGCTTCCGCTGGCGTGCAGCTCCGAGGCTCACCCGTCACACCGATCACCATGCGGTCCTTGACCATCGTGATCACGTCGGCCGCACGCCCACCCCGGAAAGCCACGCCCACGAAATGCGCCGGCTTCTCACGGGCAGCGAAACCAATCACGGCGGCGCGTCGAGAGAGTGCGCGCGCGAGCACGCTCAACGCTGGCGGAAGCGCCATCTCCATCCGCGCCGCCGCGGGTAGCCCTTCGGCGAGCTCGAGCGCGGCGCCCCACGGCGTTACATCGCTGTACCCGCTCCACTCGCGGATCACGCTGAGCGCGGGCTGAACGGCATCGACGGCGAAGAAGCGCGCTTCGCTGCGCTCGGTGGGCTCCGTCGGAAGCGCCGGCGCTGGTTCCGCGCGCTCGAACCCTCGTTCGGCGAGCACCTCATCGAGTGTCTGTTCCGCCTCCGCGGCCGGGAGCGCCACGAGGAGCGCCTCACGCGTTCTGGTCGCCATGGAGGGGAAGCGTCGAATGAAACGATCGCGGGCGCAAGACCGTAATGATGGCTGTCCCGCTCGGAGGGTGGCATGCGTACTTCGTTTGTCGCCGTCTCACTCGTGGTTGCATCGGTCGCAGTCGCCGCGTGTCGTGCCGTGGACGGCGACTCGATTCCTCGCAGTCTTCCCGGCGTCTATGAATATGACGCTGCCGGTCGCGCCTTTGGACATCCGTGGTCCTTCCACGTCGCGCTGGAGCTGCATCGCGATGGCCGGTACGAGATGACCACCGACTCCGACATCGACGGCGATCGCGATCGCGACACCCACCGCGGACGCTATGTTGTCCGCGACAACGCCGTTCTCCTGTCTCACGACGACGGCGATCGCGTGCGGGACGATGAAGCCCACCGACTGGAGATTCGCGGCGATTCCCTTCGGGCGAACATGCCCTGGGTCGCGAATGCCGCGCTTCGCCTGGCCGGCGCCTCGAAGCCCATTCTCGTCCGACGCGATCGCATCGGAGACTGAACCCGCGGCCAGTCGTCCTTCCTGGGGTACGCGTGACAGGCGGAGCGCGTACCGGACGGCCGTCCACCCGCCCCGACCATTCAGATCGAGGTAGGAAAGATGCGGAGCTCATTCGCGCTGCTCGCGGCGATCCTCGTCGTCGCGGGATGCACGTCGGTCGACACCACCGAGCATTGCGTGCTCACGCGTTATGGGAGGGTCATTGAGCCGCGCATGAGCACGGGCTTGAACTTCACGCCGCTGGCCAAGGCGACCTGCTTCTCGATGACCGACAAGAATTTCCCCGACCAGGGCGCCAAGGAGACGATGGAGGCGCAGACGCGCGACCCCATCACCGTCGTCGGCGACGTCGGCATCGTGTACTCGTACGATCCGGCGACGATTCTCCAGCTGTTCGAGGACAAGCGCACGCCGGAAGCGGCGGAAGCGGAGATCCTCAACGCCGTGCGGGAAGGATACCGGAACGCACTCGCGAGCTGGACGGTGTCTCAGATCTTCTCGGCCGACCGCGCGTCGCTCTCCGATTCGGTGCGCTCCCACATTCAGCGCAAGCTGGGCGGGCGCGCGATCGTGAAGCAGGTCTTCGTGCGCGACATCAAGGCGCCAGCCGCGATCGAAGCGGCACGGATTGAAGCGGCGAAGCAGGCCCAGATCCTCGACCGTGCGATCAAGCAGTTCCAGATCGACTCGGTGAACGCGCGCGCGACCGTCATCGGCGCCGAAGCGCAGGCGACGGCGAAGCGGCTAGAGGCGCAGGCGTACTCGCAGAACCGGGAGCTCCTGCAGCTTCGTATCGCGGAGGCGCAGGCGAAGGGTCTCTCGGAAGCGTGCAAGGGAGTGACGACGTGCGTCATCGGGGGTTCGGTCATCGACTCCTGGAAGTCACCGAGATAGGAGCCAGGGGTCAGGGGTGAGGGATCAGGGGTGGAAAGGCAAACGGCGGCGCATTCGCGCCGCCGTTTGCTCATCTAATGAGCGCGTCTGCCGCGCAGCGGCGACGCGCCTTTCCACCCCTGATCCCTGACCCCTGACTCCTAATTCCTAGTCAAGGTACCAGCTCCGACTTCGGCTCGATCCGCACGACCCACAAGCCGTTGTGGTTGTCATTCACGTACGCCAACCCATCCCGATAGATGACCCCCCACACGCGCGGCGCGTTCGTCACGTGGCCCACGTCGCTCGCGGTGTGGAGGTGCGCGATCTCGCGGTCCTGCGCGCGCAGGTCTCCGCGTAATTCACCGGAAATGTCGAAGGCGCGGAAGCCAGCCTCGTACGCGCCCATGTAGAGCGTGTCGCCGGCGACCCAGATGTTGTGCACGCCACCGAACTCCGGCTCGTACCATGCGACCGACTTCGGATTCTTCATGTCGCTGACGTCGATCACCTGCAGGCGGCCATAGGCGCGCTCGGCCGCGACTCCCGTGGCGCCGGCGACGCCGCGCAGCGGGAACACCTCATCGGCGATGAAGACGTAGCTCTTGTGGCGCCAGGCCGTGTGCGTGCCGCGGATGAAGCCGCCGCCGGCGGTCTGCGCGACGTCGCGGTAGAGCTCGTCGAGATCGTACTTGTACTGCGTGACGAGCTTCGGGCTCGAGGGCGTGCCGCCGTGCGAACCGTTGCCGATGTCGAGCACGACCAGGCCGTCGTTCCAGTAGCTCAGATACGCGAGGCCGTCGCGGACGTCGATGTCGTGCAGCGAGCGTCCTTCGGCAGGACGTTCCGTCACCCAGCGCGCCACCTCACGAGGCTTGGCCGGATCATCGAGGTTGAGGATGTGCAGCTCGGCTGTCCCGTCGTTCGTGAGGAGGAGATGCCGCCCGAACCGTGGGCTCTCGTAGAAGAAGAGCGAGTGGACACCCGACGTGACGCCCTCCGTGAACTCGGCGATCGGTCGCGGGTGCGCCGGATCCCGATTGTCGCAGATGACGATCCCGTTCCGTCGGTCGGCGGCGCCTTCGCGCGTGAACACGAGGATGGAGCCGTCGGCGGTCGTGACGATGTCGTTGACGCGCCGCGTGTTGGCGACGATCGAGTCGGTGACGACAGGCTTCGCCGGATCGCTGATGTCGATCGCGAACATGACGTCGCCGCCCCGGCCGGTGCCGAGGTAGGCGTTCTTGCCGTTCGGGTGGAGCCAGAGCTCCTCGGTGCGGAAGCGTGCGCGCGGAAGGCGTCCGACGACCGTCACCGGGCGGCGCACATCGCGCTCGCCTAACGTGACGCGGGCGCTGCCGCTCTGACCCCCGAACGTCGCGATGACGGTGTACTCGCCCGGCTCGTAGCCCACGAAGGCGCCCATCTCATCGATGACGCCGTTGCCCGGCGAGACGCTCCACGTCGGTGTGACGCCGGCGATCGCGGTTCCGCCAGCCGTGCGCGCGGTGGCAGTGAAGCGGATGACGTCACCCTCGCGGGCTTCGCGCGCGCTGGCGGTGACGCGCACGGATGCGACGCGCGCACTCGCCACCTCGACCGGAATCGACGTGCGGACATCACCTACCGACGCCGTGATCGTGGCGCGACCTGGTGCAACCGCGGTGACGACACCATCGGCGTCGACGCGCACGATCGCGGGGGCGGAGCTTCGCCAGGTTGGGCGATCGCGGCGCTCGTCGCCTATCGCTGACTGAGTGCGCGTGCGGAGCGCGACCGTCTGACCGATGACCAGGCGGCCGGGGGCGTTCAGGATGCGCACGCGGGCGGCCGGTCCGGGCACGACGCGCACGAACGCGCGGTCGAGCAGTGGGCGCTTTCCGTCCACCAGTCCGATGACGGTGACGGGGATCGTGGTCGGCGCCCCACCGACGACGAGGCCGGTGGAATCGACTCGGCCCTCGAATGATCCGCCGCCGGCGCGGAACACCACGCGCGCGTTCGGCACGACGTTCCCCGCCCGATCGCGTACCTCGCCAATGAGTCGCACCGAGTCGCCCACGGGGATCTCGGCGTTGGCGGGCCTAACGACTATGCGGGCATCGAGCGGCTCGGCCTGCTGCTGCTGAAGGGCCGCGACCAGCAGGAACGGGAAAACGCCCACGAGACTCAGTGTGCGCCCGGTGCGTGCGCGGCGGCGGCCGTGTCCCCTGGCGCAGGCGAAGTCTGTCCCGCAGCCGGTGCGGGAGTCTGTCCCGCGGGGGCCGGAGCAGCGTGTCCCTGCTCCGCGGCGGTCGTGTGACCCGCGAAGGCCCGGTTGGTGAGCGCGATGATGGTAGTGACGGTTGCCAGCAGAAAGAGCACGGAGACCGCGAGGCCAATGAAGCCCGCGCTCATGTCGCCGGCACGAGGAGAGGACATGGTTTTCGGGTTAGGGTTCCTGTCCGATTGCGGATTGCGGATTGCGGATTGCTGATTCGGGAATGCGAATAAATTCTCGGCCATTCGCAATCAGCAATCAGCAATCAGGTAGCCTTACGCCACACTCGCCTTCACGATCTGATCATTCTGCTTGATCTGCTTCATGACGTCGAGCCCCGTCGTGATGCGGCCGAAGACGGTATGCACGCCATCGAGGTGCTTCGCGTTCTGCTCGCTGAGCACCATGAAAAACTGGCTGCCGCCGGTGTCCTTGCCCGCGTGCGCCATTGAGAGCGCGCCGACGACGTGCTTCTGGTTGCCGCCTTTGGTCTCGCACTTGATGGTCCACCCGGGACCCCCGGTGCCGACGGGTCCCTTGGCGTGTTCGCCCCCTTTCGAGTAGGGGTCGCCGCCCTGGACGACGAAGTCCGGGATCACGCGATGAAACTTCGTCCCATCATAGAACCCGCTGTTGGCGAGCTTCTCGAAGTTGGCCACCGTGTTCGGGGCATCCTTGTCATACAGTTCCGCGGTGATCGTCCCGCGATTCGTTTCGATCGTGGCTGTTTTTGGCATGCGGGGAAGATAGTTGGTAGCCCCTTCGGTTAGGAACCGCAGAAGGCCGCAGATGCATCAATGCGTCCTAGACAACTCCATGCAACGTGAAGTTCCCAAAGTTCCTTGGTTACTCCTACGCGGAATCAGATTCGCGCGGCGGAGTCTTCTGCGGCCTTCTGCGGCCATCTGCGGTTCCTTTACCGCTTGTGACGGGAACAACAAGTGATGAAGGGCAGAGATCCCACAACGGACACGATTCACACAACGGCCGCCGCGCGACGCAGATCGCGCGACCATGAAAGATCAGCAGGTGCGAGAACAACGTCCACTTCTCGCGTGGTACGACCTCGATGAGGTCCTGCTCGATCTTCACCGCGTCGGTCTCCCGGGTGAGACCAAGGCGAAACGACACGCGCGTGACGTGCGTGTCCACGACGACTCCCTCGTTCAGCCCGAAGGCGTTGCCCAGGACGACGTTCGCCGTCTTGCGACCGATACCCGGGAGGTGCGTCAGCTCGTCCATCGTGCGTGGGATCTCACCGCGATGCGTGTCGACCACCGCGCGCGCCATGCCGAGCAGGCTCTTCGTCTTGTTCCGGAAGAAGCCTGTGCTCTTGATGCGATTCTCCAGATCCTCCGGCTCGGCGTTCGCGAGGGCCGCAGGGTCGGGAAAGCGCGCGAACAGGTCGGGCGTCACCATGTTGACGCGGACATCGGTGCACTGCGCGGAGAGGATGGTCGCGACGACGAGCTCGTACGGGTTCCGGTAGTCGAGCGAGCATTTCGCGTCCGGGTATGTCTCCTCGAGCCGGCGGATATATTCGAGCGCGACACCACTTCCAACCTGCTTCGGCTTCTTGGGGAGCGCCTTACGAGTGACGAAGGGCGGTTGTGGCGGTGCGGCGCTCGCGCGCGGGCTCATGCGCGTGCGCGACGCGCCCGGGCGCGCTCGACGATGGCGTCGGCGTCCCACGTGTTGAGTACGTCGGCGGGCTCGAGCCAGCCCTTGCGCGCGATGCCGACGCCGATCTCGGTGACGTCCAGCCCCGCCGTCGAATGCGCATCGGGACCGATCGCGACCGTCACACCCCGCTGCTTCGCCGCCTGACAGGTTTGCCAGTCGATGTCGAGCCGGTGTGGATCGGCATTCAGCTCGACGACGACGCCGAGCTCGGCCGCCTTGTCGAGCACGGCGTCCATGTCGATCGCATAGGCCTCGCGCGTCAGCAGCAGTCGCCCCGTCGGGTGGCCGAGGATCGTGAGATGTGGATTGTCGAGCGCCTTGAGGACGCGGTCGGTCATGGCCGTGCGGTCCATCCCGAATCGCGAATGCACCGACCCGATCACGAAGTCGAAGCGCTCGAGGATCTCATCGTCATAGTCGACGCGGCCGTCGGCGAGGATGTCCGCCTCGATCCCCTTGAGCACCTTGATCCCATCGAGCGTCTCGTTGATGCGATCGATCTCCTCGTGTTGCGCGATGAGCGCTTCGCGCGAGACGCCGCCGGCATAGAACGCCGATTCCGAGTGATCGGAGATCCCGATGTAGCTCCACCCGCGCGCCTTCGCCGCCGCCGCCATCTCGGCGATCGTCGCCTTGCCGTCCGAGTACTGAGAATGGCAGTGCAGCACGCCCTTGATGTCGGCGTACGCGATGAGCGAGGGGAGCGCGCGTCGTGAGGCGGCGTCGATCTCGCCACGCCCCTCGCGCAGCTCGGGCTCGATGTACGGCAGACCCAGCGCGTCGTAGAGGGCGACTTCATCGGCGATTGGCAGCACGCTGCCGCTCGCGTCCCGCAGCTCATCCTCGGCGAGCGTGAACCCGCGCTCCGACGCGTGCGCGCGAAGCTCCTGGGTGTGCGACTCGCTTCCCGTCGCCCGCCAGAGGGCAATCCCGAAGCGCTCCGGCTCGACGCAGTGCAGATCCAGGACGGTGCCGTCCACATAACGAATGGAAAGTGACCGGCCACCAGCTCCGACGACGTCGCGGACGCCACCCGCGCGGGCGAACGAAGCGGCGACGGACGCCGGCGTCGTCCGACAGGCGGCGACGATGTCGACGTCGCGCACGGTTTCGCGGCGGCGGCGGATCGAGCCGGCGATGAGCGCACGCTCGACCTCGGGATGCGCCTCGACCATCGCCAACAAGCGTCGCGCCTCGATCACAGCGTGCGGGTAGAGGACGTAGGCATTCGTCGATCGCAGATACCCGATCCCCTTGAGGATCTTCTCGGCGGTCTTGGGCCCAAACCCCTTGACCTTGGCGAGGCGCCCATCGCGAGCGGCCTCCTCCAGCTCCTGGACAGTCGAGATTCCCAGGCCTTCGTGGAGCGCCTGGATCTTCGAGACACCGAGTCCCGGCACGCGGAGCATCTCGAGCAGGCCTTCCGGAGTCTGCTCGCGAAGCTGGTCGAAGTAGCGCGATTCCCCGGTCTCGCACAGGTCGGCGATGACGCCAAGCGTCGCGGGCCCAATCCCTTTGAGCTTGGCGAGCGAGCCCTCGCGGTAGAGTGGGCAAAGGTCGTCGGTGGTGACTTCGAGGACCGCCGAGGCGGCAGATCGGTATGCGCGGGCCTTGAAGCGATTCTCCCCGGTGAGCTCGAGGATCTCGCTGATCTGGGTGAGGACGTGAGCGGCGGTGCGGGGATCCATGACCGGAATATAGCCGTCCTTGACTTCGGTGTTTCTTCGGGCTACTCTCGGAGCCCGGCTCGAGGAGGTGACCGTGCCAAAATCAGACCTGCCGATCGGCGGGGAGTATGCCCCGGTGGCCGATCGCATCGCGCTCTTTTACGAGCGGTTCCCGGCGGGACGCATCATCACGCAGCTCACGATGCATAACGAGCGCGAGGTGGTGTTCCGCGCCAGCGTCTATCGAACGGAGAAGTCTCGGCAGCCGGCGGCGACGGGTTGGGCGAGCGAGAAGTTCGGGGACGGCGACATCAACACGGTGGCCTGTCTCGAGAACACGGAGACGTCGGCCATCGGGCGGGCGCTGGCGAACCTCGGCTTCACGGCGGCGAGGAACCGGCCAAGCGTCGAGGAGATGGAAAAGGCGGCCCGCGCGCGTACGCGGGCAGTGCTCGCCGAGCGATATCAGGGCGCGTCGAGCGACGCGCTGGAGGATGTGCTCACACTGGTTCGCACCGCCGAGCGTTACGGCCTCCGCACGAGACGGGCGACCTGGCTGCGCACTCGCATAAGGCGCGGCCTCTTTACGCCGGCCCAGCTCACGAGGCTCTCGCAAACCCTTCGTCGCTGGGTTCGGTCAAGCGCGCTCCGGGCGGTCGAGTCGCTCCAAATGGACGTGTCACCACCTCGCATCTAACAGGGCGTCCCGAGGATGCGTGTCCACAGAAGCAGTCGACGCCGACAAAGCATGACGCGGGGATGAGGATGACGAACGGGAGGCGGAGGGGTGTTGCGAGCGTACAAAGAGGCGGGCGACGACGCGGTAGTCCACGCGATGCGAGCCGGTGAAGAGCCAGCGATGCGCGAGTTCATTGAGCGGTATCACTCTCTCGTGTTGGTGCAGGCGCGCCGCTTTCGCGTTCCGGAGGAGGAGCGCCAGCATTGGACGGCCGAGACGCTGTACGATGTGGCGCTGTCGCTGATCCGTTCGACGCGGCCTGTGCCGACGTCGCTTCCCGGCTATCTGATCGCGGCGTGCCGTCGCAAGGCCATGATGAACGAGCGCGCTCGTCGCTCCCGCATGGTGCGTGAGGCGGCGGTGGTGGGGAACGTGGGCGGCGAGCGCGTCGTTGTAGCCACGTGTTCCGAGGAGAGCCTGCGGCTGGCGCGCGGCCCGTTGCGCGATGCATCGCCGCTCTCTGTCGTTCTCGAGCGGCTCGTGGCGGCGCTCGATGATCGACTCGATACCAGCGAGCGAACGCTGCTCTCGTGGATGGGGCAACGAGTGCCATATAGCACCATGGCGGCCTGGCTCGACATCAGCCGCTCAGCGGTGATCAAGCGGGCCATGCGATTGCGAGTTCGACTGCTGGGCGTCGCCATGGAATTCGGTCAGACGCTCGATGCGGCGGACCGCCGGGAGCTCGTGCGCTTCTTTCGGCGAACGGGCGCCCTCGACGCGATCGCGCTGGCCCGACTCGAGAATGGTGTGCACGAGCGGGAGGTCCATCCGTCGTCCGCGGTCTCGGCACGGCACGTCCACTCAAAGGATAGCTAGTCATGGATG
>DATFFP010000069.1:0-9451 GCA_035249985.1 Gemmatimonadaceae bacterium | reverse complement strand
AGATTGTTCCGGTCAACTCACAGTGTTATGCCGCAACGCGAGTCGCCAGCCAACACGTCGAGTCGAACAGTTCTCTGACAGATCGGTCTACGGCGCCTTGATCGTCTTGTCCGACGCTGGCGCGAGCTTCACCCGGCCATGGCGCGGGTCGAACGTCAGGGTGAAGTGCTGGAGAAGGCCGCTTCCCAGCCAGGCACCATCCGCGTCGGGATTGAGATAGACGCGAGGGCGCTCGATGATGACGTCGCCAATCCGCAGCGGAGCCTTCAAACGGGCGACGAGGACGCGCGTCGCGCCGGTTTGATTGTTCGATACGGTCGGGCCTCCAGACGGTTCCGCTTCCCATCGCAGGCTGTCCCTCCACGCCAGCGGAACCGTCATCCACTCGGCGGCTCCCGTGTCGAAGTTGAGCAGCAGCGTGTCAGTGCCCGTGATGGCGCGAACGAAAGGCATGCGCCCGATCACCTCGTACGCCAACACATCGCGGCCGTTAGGCGTCGGCAGGGAGTCGCGGTGGAACGAGAAGAGCCTCCCGGGATAGTCCATCGTGAACGCAAACGTCCGCAGCAGATTGAAGCCGAGCACGCCGTCGACATCCAGCTGGTCGTACGACGCACCGGTCACCCCAGTGAACACCGCGCCGCCAATGGCGATCGAATCGATTCGGATGACATCACTCGTAGCCCTCTCCACCAGGACGGTCGTCGAGGTGGCGTCGACGACGTCCCGGCGCAGGAGAATCACGTTCGATCCGATGTCGATCAGGAGACGGTACGGACCGCGCCCGTTGATCCGCACCTCGAGGAGCGGCAGCGTCGGCGATCCCACCATGGTGACGGTCGTAGATTCGCCGCGCAGCGTCGCCGAGGACGGCCCTCGCCGGATGGCGGCGATGAGAGCGGAATCGAGCGTCTGCGCGCCGGCCGATATCGCCATCACCAGAGGGATGACCGCGGCGGTGAGCCTCGGCGTTTGACGGTGCAGCCAAGGACGATCGCGCGTCATTCGAACGTCACCGAGAGGCTCACTCGCGCTTCTCGGAAGCCTCCGCCGAACCCGACACGCACGGGCGACGGAACGGCTTCCCATCGATCGGCGGGAGTGAGAACCCCGAGCGTCACGCCCCCCGCGATCCCCACGAGCATCGCCAATGGCAGCCCTGAGCCAGTCTCGCACAGGTCGGCGGAGCATTGCGTCGCGATTCCCGGCACCACCAGCCCCGCTATGTATCCCGCGACTGCGCCAAGCAACGCACCACCGAACACACGCCCCGCGCTCACGTACTTTCCGCGGCTGACGTCGACGCGTCTCACCCGGTCTGCGGGAATGCGATACTTCGAATCCAATATCAACCCCTCGTCGATCACGACGAGGGTGTCACCCCGCTTCTCGGTGAGCTCGCCGATGACTCGCTCGCCGTTCCCGAACTCGATCCGCACCCGGGAATTCACGGGGACGGTCGTTTGCGCATGAACAGCCGGCGCGGCCATCACCACCGTTGCGATCACCGCGAGCAGTGCGCGGGGCATGCGTCCTCCGAGATGCGACCTTCAGAACATACAGCGCGGACGCCGTTCAGCCACTACTCGGGCGGGTCATGGATCTCGATGCGGACGCCTTCGGCTCAGCCGACGGCCTAAAGCCCTGGCGCGAAGCGGGTGGGCGTTGTGTATCGTGCCAACACCTCGACAAGCGAGCCCAGTGCCCCGCCGCACTCCGCACACCTTCGGGCGCACCAGCGTGCCGGGCACACGTCCGAATCGATCGCCGCGCCGCGGTACATCCTCGTGTTAGGCATCGGAGACAGTTGTGGATTTGCCCGCAACGTCGCCATGGACCAGAGAGGAAGTCGC
Source organism: Gemmatimonadaceae bacterium (assembly GCA_035249985.1). Classification (GTDB taxonomy): domain Bacteria; phylum Gemmatimonadota; class Gemmatimonadetes; order Gemmatimonadales; family Gemmatimonadaceae; genus JAICNG01. The sequence goes on along the minus strand of DATFFP010000069.1, from coordinate 7,598 downwards.
TTTGCCCGCGCCAGGCGGCTCAAGAGATTGGATCCCTACCTCTTGACGGCACACCGCGCGAGCGTATCGTGCACTTCAAGGCGATCGATGGGCGGCGACGCCGCTGCCTTGCCTCTCCAAAGTTGTCGGGGACTCGCCGATGGCGCGTCGCGCTCGCTCCGCCGACCCATGTGCTCGAGCTTAGGCGAGCCGCAGCTATGCGGCGATCGCGCCAAGGCACTCATCGAGCGTGCACTCAAGGCGCCCACGCCAGTCTCGCCGGTGCGCCGCTCCCCATTTCGCTCACGTATAGCGGTAGCTCTAGAAGCTCGCGTCCCAAGAAGGACAAACCCGAGACCTGAGGTGGGACCATGTCCGATCAAACGACTCAATACCTCATTATCGCCGTGGCGGCGATTCTCATTCTCACGCTCGCGATCGTATTCGGCCGGCGATTCATGGCCAAATGGGGCGACAAGGAGATCAGCACGGGACGGGAGCAGGGGATGTCGCAGAAGATGGTCGCACGAGGAAAAGGGTCAGCAATCGACCGAGCCACGATGACTGGTAACGCCACGAGTGGAGTGAACAGTCAGAACATGGAGGCAGGAAAGGGAGGAAAACTCAGGGACGTACACATGAATCCAGAAGGCACCGAGCGGAAGCCGTGAGCTCGCCGGACGGCGTGCTGGTCGGACGCAAGCCGGAGGTCCAGCAGTTCGAGCACCTGATCGCTGATGACTCCACTCACTGGGTCATGGCAGTCGACGGGTTGTCTGGCATAGGCAAAGGGTTCCTCATCGATTGGCTGCGTGGGAACCGGTGCAAGAACATCCCGACCGCGGTTCTGCGCCTCTCGTCAGGCGTGATGGAAGTCGACCTCATGCGCAGCATGGTCGGGCAAATCGATCCTGAGTTCGGGCGGAGCTTCGACGCAAAGCTCGTCGAGCTTTCCGGCGACGAAAGCCGGCAGCCCTTGATCAATTACGCGCCGAGCTTCTCAATGACCGCCTCGCTCGGCGGCAGGATTACGGATGCGTCCCAGATGACGCATCTCGCCGCTCCACTGGGAGACCTCACTCAGCTCACCGAGCTCACACGGCGCAGCCGCCGTCTGGATCTCGTGATGTCAGAGTTGGCATTTCTGCGCGGTCGCCGCTGGGTACTGTTCATCGCGAACGCCGAGCACATGGACCGCGGACACCTCAAGCAGTCTCTGCTGACCGAGCTACTGCCCCGTCTACGCGCTTCGTTCCCCGAAATGCGACTGTACATAAGCGGCCAGACGGTGCCCGCTTCGGCGTTCGCGGCCTCCGAGCGCCTCCTGACGACGCTCGGGCCATTTACCAGGAGTGAGACGAAGGAGTTCCTCGCGCTGAGTGACGTTGACGCCAAGGAAGTCAAAACGGCGTTCAAGGTCACGCAGGGACATCCGTTGCTGCTCCGCATGTTCGTGGATGGACTGAAGTCACGACGCGGTGTCGTGTCCGCTCTCAAGCGAAGATTCACACCGTTGCCTAAGACGGAACAGGCCCGGGTCGACTGGATCTATGAAGGAATCATCAATGGCCTCCCGACAGACCGACTCCGAAGTGTGGCACCGGATCTCGCGCTCTTCGAGTGGTTCGATCGTGGCCTCCTGCGAACAGTATTCGGAATGGAGCTCACGGACGAGGAGTTCTTCGAGCTGGTGCGACGCTCGTTCGTACAGGAGCTCGACACCAATCGGTGGACCTGCCATGACATTCTTCGCTCTCACCTTGCCGCACAGCGGCGAGCTTTGGATCCTGATCGATCCACGTCACTCACTAGCGCGGCATTCGCCGTTTATCGACAACGACTGGCTCAAGCTGCGGAGAAAGCTGGCTCGGCGGAATTCAGCGGGCGTCTCGACATTGTGACCGCAGCCCTTCACGCGGTTTCGAGTTTCTCGAGTCCGGAGGCTGAAGCGTTCGCTCTCTCCGAGCTAGAGAGAATGATGGCGGTCGAGGATGAGTACCTGTACGGCCTCGCCGCAACGATGGAGCACCCGGACCTTCCGCTGCCGATCCGGAGCCTCGGCCGCCAGGTGAAGGAGGTGCTCGAGCTGCTGAGCGTTGGGCAGTGGACGGACGGTGCCAATCTCTTGATGCGTCGCGTGGCGGAACACCTCGAGCGACACGGCGACCATACGACCGCGGCGCGGTTTCTTCTCGTGGCCGCGCGCCTAAGCGGTGCGTCTGGCTTGTCGACCGCCGCGGTCGAGCTGGCGAACCGTGCCGTGGAAATCGACGACGGCGTGGAGGCACGGGTCACCTGGATCACGTCTCTCGCGCAAGGCGGGCGAGGCGACGACGCGCGCCGGGAGCTCAATGCTGCTCGTGAACGATTCGGTGATTCGGGGGAGATTCGCTACGCGGAAGGCGAGATCGCTCTCATAGAAGGGAGGATCGAGGAGGCAATCCGCTGCTATACGGAAACGATCGCCCTGTACCCGGCGACTGCGAAACGAGCCCGGCTCTCGCTGGGACGCCTGCTGCAGGTCCGCGGTGACCATGAGGCGGCTCTCGCTCACGCGGATGCCCTCCTCAGCGCCGACCCCAAAGACGAACAGGCGCGACTGCTACAAACTGACGCGCTCGCATACCTGGGTCGCTTCGACGAGATGATAGACAGCCTCCAGAAGATGGACCAGAGCTTCTCCGTGCTGGTCAATCAGTCGGAGGCCGTCACTCGCGCTCTGGCTTCACCGCTGGAACGTGGGCGGCTACGCGCTGCAATCAGACTGGATCAATCGAGTGTTCCGCCCGCCGTCATCATGGCCCTCGCCGACGTGCTCTCCGCGGAGGGGGATGTGACCGGTGTCGAGGAGCTGGCGGCGATGATCGAGACACGCTGCCCCGAAGCACGCAGCCTTGTCGATCTGATGCGCGCGGCAGCTCTCGTGAATGCTGGACGTTTCAAGGAAGCAATCGCAAAGCTGTCACCGATGGTGGCAGCGGGAACGAGTCTATGGAACGCATATGTTCTCCTCGCCGCGGCGTATCTCCGGGGGGCAGAACACGAGCGCGCACGCGAGACTCTTCGCCGGCTGGCGGAGCGTTGGTCAGCGATGAGCGACGTCGCCGACCGCCTGACGGTGATCTCCTACATCGCGGAGAACCGGCTGGAAGAAGCGTTGAACTACGCCGGTACCGTCACAGGTGATCGAGAACCCGGGCCCATGACGCGGCTCGAGCAGGCACGCCTCCTCATGCGCAAAGACCGGCTGGAAGAGGCGATCGAGGTGCTCGATCGAATCGTTCACCTCGATGATCAAAGTCGATTGCCGTTGACCTCTGCGATCGACGCACGTGTCCTGTACGGCTTGCTGCATGTCGATCACGATCGTGAGCGGGCCGGGGCCATCGCCGAGCAGCTCGCGACGCGCTTCCCCGGCCAGCCAACCGCGGTGATGGGCGCGGCGACACTTTTCGGGATGCTCGGAAAGGAAGATCGGCTCGAGAGCCTGCGCCGCGATCACGAGCGAGGAGACGTGAAAGTGCGTGGCGCCATTCTGGATGCGCTCACGCACTGCATCGTCGCGCGCAAACCCTCGGAGGATGACCTCTGGGAGGCGCTACGCTCCCAGCCCGATCGAATTGAGCTGGTGTTCGCGTTGTTCAAGACCGTCACCCGCGATCAGCCGACACGTGTGCAGGAGCTCCTGGAGCGCGCGCGGGACATGGCTCCTGAAACAATGCGCCGATGGGGGGCCCTTTCCGTCGAGGCTCTTGCAGGCACCTCACATATCGAACCGGCTGCGCTTCGGGCATTTTTTCGACAGGTCTCCTTTCCTCCGCGTGTGCAGCTCTCCGTGATCGGACTGCTCGGTGGCCTGCGAAAGCTTCCGGTCGAGGTGGCGAGCGCCGCGATGAAGGAGATTACAGCGGATGAGCCGGACCTGGCCGACTGCGCCGCTGGCCTCGAATCGGACATGCTCATCGCGCTCAAGCTGTTGGATGACGCAGAGGAGCGACTCAAGCCCTATCTCTCGCGCGAGAATGTCCCCGAGGATGTCGTCACGGCGATCATCGCGCTGTACGAGGCGCGAGGGGATACCGACGGTGCCATTACCATCCTGCGACGAGTCGCGGGTACGATGCCCAGACGACGGAGAGCGGCGCAGGAACGCATCGTCGACTTGCTCATCGGAAGCAGCCGCGAGAAGGAAGCTCTCGATCTTCTGGATGCTCTCGAGCAGGAAGCTCCTCTGGATTTCGGCCTGCTCGCCTCCAAGGCGGAAGCTTTGGGCAACACTCAGCGCTATACCGAGGTGCTCGCCACTCTCGACCAGGCGGACACTCTGTCTCACCTCTCGGTGGATCAGAGAGGTTACATCATGATGCGACGAGGCGTATGGCTGCGGGAATCAGGACGAGCCATCGAGAGCGTGGACGTGCTGCATAAGGCGCGAGAGCTACTGCCGCGAAGTGCCCGGCTGCGCTTCAGCCTCTCGAAGAGCCTGGAAGCCCTCGGCAGAACCAGCGAAGCGTACGAAGCCCTCCTCGACGCCGTCGCCCTCGACCCATCGGAACTGCCGAAGAGCGAATCCAGATTGCGTGAGTTGAAAGACAAGATGTCGACGAGCCCGGTCGTGGCGCAGGTCGAGTCGAAAACTGCATAACCACCGCGTCCCGGCTTTCTGAGCCTCGATTAGAACGCGACCGAGATGCCATCCGCGTGTGTCTGGCATCTTCAACGACTACGTACACTAGCGTATTTCGCCCGCTCCCCGGCTGCCCGAATGTATCGGTGTCAGGACAAGAGGAGCTCATGCGCTACATCGTCGTCGTGGCCACCTGCATCGGAACTCTCGCCGGGTGCCACTCGGATTCACCGGCCGGTCCGCCGGCGTACGAGCCGTTACCGCCCCCGCCGCTGGAAGCTTTGCCCTTCGACCAGCTCGCCAGTGCGACATTCGTCTTCATGCGCGAGGCGTCGGGATCGCCGAGCTATAGCGCGGCCTACGTGATCGACGGCGCCGGGGACAGGAGTTTTCCCGCGCTGGAAAGTTCGGCCCGGATAATCGATGCTCCGAGCGTCGCGCCGGATGGCCGACGGATCGCGTTCCTCGGCTACACCGGCGACGCGACCGCCGCATATGACGTGTACGTCGCGAATCTCGACGGGAGCAATGAGCGGCGCGTCGCCACGTTCGACTTCAACGCCGAAGGCCCGCCATCGTGGACCCCGGACGGAAACCAGATCGCCTTCGTCGTGGCAGCCGCGGACCACGCCGTGATCTATCAACAGTCGTCGGTTTCATCGTCCACTGACCCGGTGCTCGTTCGAAGGCTCACAGGGACACCGGGTGGCTCACCGTGCCCCTTCATGCATCGCTCGAACGGGCCCATTTCGATCTCGGACGAAGGGGTAATCGCGCTCAACTGCATCGGGAACGAGATCGACGTCATGCAGGCCCAGGGACCGGTGATAGCCACATACATCCCTCCGGCCCGACCCGCTGGGCACATGTCGGTCGTTCATGCGCCCGCGTGGTCTCCCGATGGCGAACGGCTCGCCTTCCTCGAGGAGATTCGCGAGGGGAGCGCCTTTGTGGGAACCTCCATCATTGTGGTAGAGCCATCCGGCGGGCCACCGACCGTCCTCACAACCGTGCCTTCGAGTGGCGTAGTCCAGCACACCAACTTCGGTCCCTACTCACTGTGTTGGCTCCCGGACGGCTCAGGAATGATGTTCACCGCGCCTGATGGGCCAACGGCGACGCACGTCTTCATCGTCGCGGTCGAGAGCGGAGTGGTCACGCGAGTGACGTCGGCGCCGAACGTACTCGACCACAGCGTGTCGTGCTCTCGATGACCGCACCAGTGCACTGACGCGAGCCGTTCGTCCGTCCGCTACTCCGGCGGCGGCCCGTGCATCTCGATGCGCACGCCGCCTTCGCCCTGCTGTCCACGCTGCGGCATGAGGGGATTCTTCACGTTCGCGGGCAGCTTCGCCCACTGCTCCGGGGTCAGGATCGCCTCGAGATCCTTCGCCGCCTGCTCCGCCATCCGGCGGGCTGCCTGCACGTTGTCGCGCATGCGGAACATCGTCGTCTGCGGATCGGGATTGGCGCCGACGCTGCCCAACACCTCGGCGATCTTCGCGATGGCCGTATCCGCGCGCGCTTGAAGCGAGTCTCCCTTCACCGTGAGGGCGGCTCTCTGCTCGGCCGTCAGACCCAGCGCGAGAGAATCGTTGAGCTCAATGGTTCGCCGGAAGGGATTCGGAATCGTTCGCTGCATGCGCTGGCGCAGCTGCTCGGCGTTCATCTGCCGGCCGCCCGGCCCACGCGTCATCGCCCGGATCTGCTCGCGCGCCGGGTCGGAGCCTAACGCCGCGCGCACCTGCACGGCGAGCTGGAAGGGTGACCGGAACGCGCTCCGCGACCCCTGGGCCGCGCCGAAGCGCTCGTTGATCTCGTACTTGAAGCGCTGCGCGATCGGATCGAAGCCGCGGACGTACATGAGCGTGCGGTCCGGGAAGCTTGGCTGTCCCCACCCGCGGAGATCGTCGTGCAGCAGCTGATCGAGCCCGGCCAGCGCGTTGAGCGCCAGCACCGAGACGGTGACGCGACGGTTCAGTCCCCAGCGGTTGGGGCGGATGTTGAGCTGGAGATCGAGCGACGAGCTCCAGGGCGCCGAGCACGAGTTGCGCGCCGCTATCGTTCCGAGCTGCGATGACAGACAGTCACGCGCGCGCTCGGGCGCCGTCGTCAGCAGGCGCATCATCCCGTGCACGACGGCGGTGTCGTATATGCTCTGCGGGCTGAATGGGAGATGGATGAAAGCGCGATCGTTGCGCGCGCCGTCACCGTTCACGTCACCGCCGACCATCGGCGTGAACCGCGCGCCCGAGCTGGCGCGGAAGATGGCCGAGAGCTCGAGTCCGGGGTTGAACGGCCACATGACGGTGCCGGTGATCGAGTGCCGCCGCTCCCGGTCGCTGCGACCCCACTCGACGACGCGCGGATCGACCGTGGACGATCCGCCGAACCCCTGCCCGCCCCCGAGCACTTGATCGCGGGATCGCGTGTAGGTGTACGACGTGTTGAGCATGATCAGCCGGCGCGTGAAGAAGCCGTTGACGCCGAGCGTGACCTGGCGTGTGTCGTTCTTGAGTCTCGAGCTGAGCAGATTCACGAACCCGAAGCGAGGGTCGACGCGTGAGCTCACGAGGGGCACGACGCCCGTCGCGGTGTCGATCGCCGATGCGGACGCAAACACCGGCCGGTGATCCTCCTCGGCCAGCGTAAAGCTCGGCGAGGGCGCAAGGTTGAGATCGCTCGTCGATGTCTGGCTGAGCCCACGAGCGAACGAGGCATCGAGCGACACGTTCACTCGCTGATCGAGCAGGCGCCGGCTCACACCTAACGACCCACGCCACGCCCTCGGCGCCTCGAAGGAGGGATCGAAGACGGCGACGTTCGGGATCGCCGTCCGCGAGGGCGTCGGCGGCCCATCGCACTCGGCGGGAATCGACGACGGATCGGCGAAGTACGCGGACCAATCCGGCACCGGCACCGACGACCCGGTGCAGACGAGCTGAAGCTGGCCATTCGTCAGCCCCGTCGCCTCACGAGCCAGGCCGAAGAG
>DATFFP010000068.1:0-64559 GCA_035249985.1 Gemmatimonadaceae bacterium | reverse complement strand
TCGTGCGCATGAAGATGGCGTCATCGCAGATCAGCACCGTGTGACTCACCGTTTCCTCCGCTAGAGCAGGACGTGCTTGATGATGGAGTGGATGTCGAGGATAATGACGACTTTGTCGTCCATTCGTCCCAAGCCGACGATCGATGCATCGTCGCCATCGCGCTCGGTCGTGTGCTCGATCGATTCGGCCGGAAGCATCATGACGTCGTTGACTTCCGCGACTGCGATTCCGACGAGCTTTTGACGATGCTCGATGAGGATTACCGAGCCGTCGGACGCGAGCGAGCTGTTCCCGTCCAGGCGTGCGCCCAGGTCGAGCACGGTGACGATCGTACCGCGGACGTTGATCAGTCCAGCGACGTAGGCGGGAGCGCCGGGGACACGCGTGGCGCGCCGCACGGGGAGGATCTCGCGCACCGCGTCGAGATCGATCCCGTACAGCCGGTCGCCGAGGCGAAAGAGCACCAGGCGGCGAACGGGAACATCAAAGGTTGGTGCGGTAGAAGCCAAAGTGGTCGAGCGGGTCAGGGTACTCCAGCGGCTCGCCGGCCACCGCATCGAGCGCCTTGCGGAGGTCAGCGGGAAGCGGAGACCGCAACTCGACCGTCTCGCCCGTTTCCGGGTGCGGGAAGATCAACCACGCGGCGTGCAGGAAATGACGCTTCGGCGGGAGTGCTACCAACCGCCGACCGCCTCCTCCGCCGTAGGTGTCATCTCCCAACACGGGATGCCCGATCGACGCGAGATGCACGCGAATCTGATGCGTACGCCCTGTGTGCAGGTGCGCTCGCAGCAAATCCGCCGAGTCGAATCGGGCCAGCCGGACGAAATCGGTCTTTGCGGCCTTCCCCGTATTGACGATCGCCATCCGCTTTCGGTCTCGCGGATCGCGGGCGATCGGTTTCTCGACAGTCAGGCGGTCGGAGGTAAGGTGACCCCATGACACGGCGGCGTATCGGCGCTTGATCCGGCGGGCGGCGAGCGCCGCGCCAAGCCACCGCAGTGCGTGATCCGTCTTTGCCACCAGCAGCAGCCCGGACGTTTCCTTGTCGAGGCGGTGCAGGATGCCCTCGCGCCCGGTACCTCCCTCCGGCGCCAGCGACTGGCCGCGACCCTTCAGGGCATTGACGAGCGTTCCGGTCCAGTTTCCAGGCGCTGGGTGCACGACCATCCCCGCCGACTTGTCGACGACCAGTGCATGCTCGTCCTCCCACACCACGGCAAGCGGGATGTCCTCAGCGATCACCGGGCGGTCCGGCGGCGGCGGAATATCCACGGCGATCCGGTCACCCGTGGCCGGTCGATACGATGCCTTCTCGCGTCGCCCGTTCACGGTCACGTTGCCGTTGGCGATCAGGGTAGCGGCGCCGGTGCGGGAGAGATCGAGGCGGGAGGCGACGAGCAAGTCGAGACGCTGACCGCCGGATTCCTCGAGGACCCATTGGTGCAGGCCCGGTGCGGGACCATTAGCCATGTGTCCGATCGCCAAGGCCTACAACAGGAACTGCCGAATCACACGAATAACAACACGAATCACGCGAATACGGCAGGGACATGTTCACCGTCATCGCCGTATTCGTGTCATTCGTGCTATTCGTGTCATTCGGCAGTTTCCGGTCTGGGCCTGCCACGACAAGCTGCGTGGCCCCCGCTGCCTCTACGCTTGCTCTACAGAGCTCCCCACGGGCGAGGCCGCCGCGCGGGCTCGCGCGCGATCTTCTGCCCACAGGGACCACGCAAGCATGAACGCTCCGATGCTCACCGCCATGTCGGCCACGTTGAAGGTCGGCCACCGGTGCATGCCAATGCCGATGTCGAGGAAGTCGACGACGCCCATGGGATGCCGAATCCGGTCGATCACGTTGCCGATCGCCCCCGCGCACACCAGCCCGATGGAGGCGATGCGGAAGCGGTCATGGTCCGGCGTCTGTCGATAGAGTCGTCCCAGGATCACCAGGGCGACGATCGCCAGCGCGAGAAAAAGCCATCGCGAGTACGGGCCTAACGAAATTCCGAACGCGGCGCCCGTATTGTACACCAGGGTGAAGCGAAGCCAGTCGCCGATGACTTCGCGCGGAATGCCTCGCGGCGCCAGCGACGCTTCGGCCCAGGCCTTCGTCACCACATCGAGCACGATGAGGGTCACGATCAGCCCCCAAAAAAGCACCCGCCGGCGACGCACGCTCATCAGGAAGCGCTCTGGGATTCGCGGACGACCGGGGGCGCGAGCGATTGCTTCCGGTCTTCCTGCCAGAGGATCCAGGCGAGGAGCACCGCGCCGAACGTGATCGCCACGTCGGCGACGTTGAACGTGTAGAAGCGCGCGCTACCGACGCCAAGGTCGATGAAATCCACGACGCCGCGCGAGGACTTGATGCGATCCAGCATGTTGCCGAGCGCACCGGCGGTCACGAGTCCCAGCGCCGCGGCGCGCGCGCGATCGCCTGGCGCCGTGGCGCGATAGAGCTGACCGAGGATGACGACGGCGAGCGCGGCGAGCGTGATGAAGACGACCCGCGAGTACGGCCCGACCTCGATGCCGAACGACGCCCCGGGGTTGTACGCGAGCGTCAGCTGCACCCAGTCACCCATCACCTCGTGCGGAACGTATTCCGGAACGAGGTGCTCAACGGCGAGCGACTTGGTGGTGACATCGAGCGCGAGTACGACGAGGAGCAGCGGCCAGAAGAGCGAGGCCTTAGGACTGCTTCTTCCCATCTTCCTCGCGTTGCTTGTCCTTGATGCAGAGCCGCGCGTGCGGCAGCGCGTCGAGCCGGTCGAAATCGATGTCTTCGCCGCACTGCTGGCACTTGCCGAACGTCTCGGGCGACCGGTACAGCCGCCGAAGCGCCTCGTCGATGTGCCAGAGGAAGCGTCCTTCCTGGGACGCGAAGAGAAAGGCCTTCTCGCGCTCCATCGCATCGGTGCCCTGATCGGCCATGTGGAACGAGTAGGAGCTGAGGTCGCCATCGGCCGACTGCGGCGTCGCGTTGAACGCCTCGCTGTAGTTGCCAAGCTCCTTGAGCACACGCTTGCGCTCCTCGAGCAACCGCTTCTCGAAGTGCGTCAGCATTTTCTTGCTCATCGCCTTGGACTTCTTCGCGCTCGCTGAAGACGCCATCTAGCTCACTCTTTTCAGGGCGACGCGCACATGGAGCCCATCGAGCTCCAGCGCGTGCGTCACGTTGACGGTCGTTGGGAAGGTCTCGCCCACACTCAATTCGCGGGCCAGAACCTCGCCGGAAATATAGTCGGTGAACTCGCGAGCGGTGGCCTCGAGTTCCGGATCGCCCGCGACGTAGACGACGATCCGGTCGCTTACGGCGAAACCAGCCTCCTTCCGCGTGCGCTGGATCTTGCTCACCAGCTCCCTTGCAAAACCCTCACGCCGAAGGCTCGGGGTGACAGTCGGGTCGATCGCCGCGAAGAAGCCAGCCGCCTCTTTCACCACCAGGTTTCCAGACGCTCGCCGCACCACGGTCAGGTCTTCGGGCGTCAGCTGATGTGATTCACCGTTCACCGAGATGGCCACCGGGTCACCGCGCTCGAAGGCCATCAGGGCGTCGTTGGTCAACGCGGCCACCGCCTGCGCGGCCAGGGGCGTGGCCTTCCCGAACCGCTTGCCCAACGACCGGAAATTCGGTTTCGCCTCCAGCCGCACCAGCGCGTCCCCCGTCTCTGCGAACTCCACACGCTTGACGTTGAGCTCGGCCGCCAGCAGCGGCACCATCTCGGGGAGGGTGGGCGACGCGCCCTGCGGGACGACGCAGACCATCCGGCTGAGCGGTTGGCGCACCTTCACGTCGGCTTCTTCGCGGGCCGCGCGGGCAAGCGTGGCGAGCGTTCTCAGCTGAGTCATCGCCCGCTCGAGATCCGGTTCGGCATGCACGTTGCGCCTGTCGCCGCCCTCGTCCCGGCGCGTGTATGGCGCCGTGTGCACCGTGGCTCCGGTGAGCTCGCGATGCATCCAGTCGGTCGCGAAGGGCGCGAAGGGCGCGAGCAGCCGGCAGGTCACGACGAGCACTTCGTGGAGGGTTGCGAATGCCGCGCGGCTGTCGGGTGTGTCGACGTCGTAGAACCGGGGACGGTTGAGGCGGACGTACCAGTTCGAGACGTCGTCGACCAGGAAATCCATCACCGTGCGCGCCGCCAGGGTCGCGTCGTACGCCGCGAGCTGAGCGTCCGCTCGGCGCTCGACGGTTGTCAGGCGCGATAGCACCCACCGATCGATCAGGGGACGCTCGGCCAGTCGCGGGTCGGATTCGCTCGGCGACCACCCAAAGTTCGCGTACTGAGCGAAGATGCCGCTGTACACGTTCTTGAGGGTGAGAAGGAAGCGTCCCGCCAGCTCGCGGACGCCGGCTTCATCGAACTTCCGGGGGAGCCACACCTGGCTCGACGCCACGAGGAAGAGTCGCAGGGCATCCGCGCCGTACCGCGGAATGACGTCCCACGGGTCCACGATATTGCCGCGGCTCTTCGACATCTTGAGCCCTTCGGCGTCGAGGACGAGGTCGTTCACCACGACGGCGCGATAGGGCGCAGTATCGAACGACGCATGCGCGGCCGCCCCCTGCCCCCCCGCTCCCGGCTCCTGGTTGTTAGGCAGCTCGCTCCCGAGACCGGTCGCGATCGCCAGCAGCGAGTAGAACCATCCGCGCGTCTGATCAACGCCTTCCGCGATGAAATCCGCCGGGAACTGCGACGGAAGAACATCCCGGTTCTCGAACGGGTAGTGCCACTGCGCGAAGGACATCGAGCCGGAGTCGAACCAGGTGTCGATGACCTCTGGAACCCGGCGCATCGTCCCCTCGCAGCGCTCGCAGGACCACTCGTACCGATCGATGAACGGCTTGTGCGGATCGAAGTCGGAAGACAGCGGCGTGCCTAACCGCTCAGAGAGGCGGGCGTACGACCCAATCGCCTCCGTGTGCTGCACCTCGCGATCGCACACCCAGATCGGCAGGGGGGTTCCCCAGTAGCGGTCGCGCGAGAGCGCCCAATCGATGTTGTTGGTGAGCCACTCCCCGAAGCGCTTCTGGCCCGTCTCGGGAGGGTTCCAGTTCACGCGGGCGTTTCGCGCCAGCATGCGGTCTCGATACGCCGTCGTGCGCACGAACCATGACTCCCGCGCATAGTAGAGCAGCGGCGTGCCACAGCGCCAGCAGTGCGGGTACGAGTGCTCGATCGTTCCCGCCTTCCAGAGGGAGCCGCGCCGGCGGAGCTCCTCGATGATCAGCGCGTCAGCCTCCTTGACGAACTTCCCGCCGATCACGGGCATACCCGCCGGAAACTCCCCGCGCGCGTCCACCGGCTGAAGGAATGCGAGTCCGTGCCGGCGGCCCGCCGCGTAGTCGTCGGCGCCGAACGCAGGGGCCATGTGCACGATGCCGCTGCCGTCCTCCGCCGAAACGAACGACTCGGTGACAATGACTTCGTGCTTCCCTTCGGCGAAGGGGGCCCAGTCGAGTGGACGCCGATAGCGGAGCCCCTCGAGCGCCGCACCCTGCATTCGCTCCACGATACGCCAACGCTCTATCCAGTCGTCGCCCAACACCGCCGCCGCGCGGGCCTCGGCGAGAATGATCGTGCCCTCGTCCTCCCGGTCCCGCCTTACGAGCTCCACGTAGGTGAGCTCCGGATGCACCGCGAGCGCGACGTTGGAGACGAGAGTCCAGGGGGTCGTGGTCCACACGAGGACGCGACGAGGAGCAGACTGCGGATTGCGCGGGCTCTCCGCAACCAACTCCAGCCCGAGATAAACGCTCGGATCGCGAACATCCTCGTAGCCCTGCGCGACTTCGTGCGACGACAGTGCCGTTCCGCACCGCGGGCAGTACGGGAGGATCTTGTGGCCGCGGTACAGCAGGTCCTGGGCGTGGAGCGTCGCGAGGGCCCACCATACGCTCTCCACGTACTCATTCGTGTACGTGATGTAGGGGTCCTCGTAGTCGAGCCAGTATCCGATACGCGCGCTCAGGCGCTCCCAGTCGGCGCGATACCTCCACACGCTCTCGCGGCACAGCTGGTTGAACCGCTCGACCCCGATCTCCTCGATCTGCTGCTTGCCGCTGATGCCGAGCTGCTTCTCGACCTCGATCTCCACCGGGAGGCCGTGCGTGTCCCATCCCGCCTTTCGCAGCACGCGGTAGCCCTTCATCACGCGGTAGCGGCAGAACAGGTCCTTGATCGTGCGCGAGAAGACGTGGTGAATGCCCGGCTTCCCGTTCGCCGTCGGAGGCCCCTCGAAGAACACGAAGTTCTCGCGCCCCTCCCGCGCTTCGAGCGTGCGGGCGAGTATGTTCTCCTCCGTCCAGCGAGCGAGCATCTCCTCCTCGAGCACGCTGGCCGGCTGTTCGGGAGGCCACGCCCGATAATGAGTCATCGGAGGATCGACGGCGGTCACAGACGCTCCAGCACGCCGCGCACGAGTGTCGTGAGGTGCGGCTCGGCTCGTGAGGCGACGGCGATGATCTCCTCCACGGTCGCTGGCTCGAGCGCGTCCGGGAGACACTGGTCGGTGAGGATCGAGATCCCGAGCACGCGCATGCCCGCGTGCACGGCAACGATGACCTCGGGGACCGTCGACATTCCGACGACGTCCGCACCGGCGTTCCGGAGCATGCGATACTCGGCGCGGGTCTCGAGGTTCGGGCCGGTGACGGCCGCGTAGACGCCCTCTCGCAGGATCATCCTTGCGTTCACCGCCACTTCGCGGGCGATCTCTCGCAGTCCCGGATCGTACGGCTGCGACATATCGGGGAAACGGGGCCCAAGTGCGTCGTCGTTAGGGCCGACGAGCGGGTTGTCGCCGAGCAGGTTGATGTGGTCGGCGATGAGCATGAGCTCGCCCTTGTCCCACAGCGGATTCATGACGCCGCACGCGTTCGACACGATGAGTGTCCGTGCGCCCAGCGCGTGCAGGACACGCACGGGGAACGACACCTCTTGCAGAGAGTATCCCTCGTAGCGGTGAAAGCGGCCCTGCATGGCGACGACCGGCTTACCGCCAAGGGTGCCGAACAGCAACCGGCCGCTGTGCGATTCAACGGTCGATAGCGGAAACCCTGGAATCTCCGCGTAGTCAATCGATGTCTCGACGTCGATCTCCCGCCCGAGGGCGCCGAGCCCCGTCCCCAGGATGATCGCGACATCCGGCGAGCCCGTGTACCGAGCGCGAATGGCGGTAGTGGCCGCCACGATGCGTGCGAGCGAGTGCAGCGTCTCGCTCATCGGCGTTTCCGACGACGCGACAGGATGCGGCGGCGGGGCGGGCGGCGCGACCGTCGCGCGCGACCCGCCTCGAGGGTCCCGCGCTACGGTCATTCCTTGATCAGTGAATCGAGCCAGGCCGGCGTCTTCTTCTCGGCCCGGGGATCCTCGTAATTCTCGGCGCGCGTCTGCTCCGGCGGACGGGCGGGCGCCGTGTCGGTCGCGTCGAGCTCGGCAAGCTGACGCTCGACGATCGCCCGCAACTGGCCGAGGTAGGCACGCCGGGATTTCTCCAGCTGCTTGAGCTCGGCCTCGAGCTTCCGGATCTCGCTACGTGCCGCTTCGAGCAAACGGTCGCCTTCCGCGCGCGCCTCGCGCAGAATCAGCTGCGCCTCGCGCTCCGCCTGCTCGCGGATCTCGGCGCGCAGCTGCTGCGCGGAGATGAGCGCGTCGTTCAGCGCCTTGTCGCGTTCGCGGAACGCGCGCAGCTGCTCGTGGAAGCCTTTCGCCTTCGCGTCGAGCTCCTGATTCGCTCTCGTGAGGCGCTCGAGCTCCTCCGCCACGCGATCGCGGAATTCCTCGACGCTGCTCTTTTCATAGCCGCCCAGGCGTGCCGGCCTGAAGTCGTGATGCTTGACGTCGACGGACGTCAGCCGAAACGAGTCGTCGATCATCGTGGTCTCGCTCCAAACAGGACGGTACCCAGGCGAATCATGGTGGCGCCCTCTTCCACCGCGATCTCGTAATCGTTCGACATCCCCATGGACAGCTCGAACGCGGGATGGCCCGCGCTCTCCAACAGCGCACGTGCATCGCGCGCTCCAGCGAACACCCGCCGCATTACCGGCTCGTCGGCGTCCAGCGGTGCCATCACCATCACGCCGCACACCCGCACACCGGGCTTTCCGGCAAGTCGCTCTGCCTCCGCCGGCAGGTCACTCGGGGCGTATCCGCCCTTCGTTCCCTCACCGACCACGTTCACCTGCACAAGCGCATCCACCGCACGCCCTCGGGCCAACCCGTGATCGCACACGGCATTAGCGAGACGCGCGCTATCCAGCGAATGCAACAGCGCAAAGCGGTCCAGCGACTTGACCTTGTTCCGCTGAAGGTGCCCGATCAGGTGCCAGGACACCGGCACCGCGATCTCGGGCATCTTCGCCAACGCTTCCTGCACCTTGTTCTCGCCGATGTCCCGAAGCCCGGCGTCCCAGGCGGCAGTGACCGCATCAGGGCCGTGCGTCTTCGTCACCGCGACGATCGTGACCCGTTGCCCATGACCCCCCCGCGCGACGGCAGCCGCGACCCGCTCACGCACCTCCGCGACATGGCGAACGAGGTGGTCAAAGCTCATAACGCCGTAACCTATCGGAAGTTACACGTCGAATCAAGCGAATCCGCGCCGCCGCGGTGCCCGAGCGCGCTCGCAACGACCGAGGGACAACGCAGTGTGCGCGCCATGAAGCGGGGCGCGCGGTCGGGGGTGTCCAGAGGGTCGCGCTCGAGCAGCCCGGTGGGAATGAGCGCGCTTACGCGCGCCGCCCGTGGTCGGTCGGGGGTGACGCCGCGGGACCCCGCACGGGCGTGAAAGGTGAGCCCGTCGAAGGCCCAGGCGCTCGAGAGGTGAGCCCGCCGAGCGCTGTCGACGAACACGGAGACAGCCAGCGGCCGCTGGTTGCGCGCCGCCAGGCTTGCCAGCGTCCGCAGGCGCTGACCCTGACTCATCCGGGACGCGACAGCCTCGAGCGGGAGCAATCCGTATCGCGTCGCGACTTCGCCGCGGTACCAGTCCGCGCCAAGGAGCGGTGCCGTGATCACGGCGACGTCCGGCCGCACGCCTTCGACCAGCTGGAGATACCAGAGCGGGAAGGAATCGTTGTCGCCACCGGTGACCAGCACCGCGCGCTCAGGGAGAGGAGCCAGCCAGGCGCGCGCCGCGACATACGCCAGCGAGGCCTCCGGCTCGCGGCGCCGATTGGCCACCCGCCAGTTCAGCACGATCGGGAGACAGGCGATCGCGATGCCTAACCACTGCAGGCGCCGGCGGGACAGAAGACGCACGGCACCGTATCCGGCCCACGCGCCCCACACGAAAAAGCCGAGCGCAAAGAAATAGTCTCGTTCCCGCACCTCGTGGCGATCGGCTTCGGGAACGAACGACCACGCGTACGATGCACCAGCCTTGAAGTTCATGTACGCCACGAGGCCCAGCGTCGCACACGCGAAGATCGTCGCCAGCGCCAGCCAGCTCCTGCGATCGTCCCGGGCGTGCCGCAGGCTCCCCGTTAGGCCCGCGGCCGCGTACAGCGCGGTCCACGGCGTGCGAAGCCAGGAGGGCCCTACAGCCGCATCGAGTCCCATCGCGAACTGCCAGTCGAGGTACTGGACCAGGTTGCCCACCTGAATCCAGAGTGGAGCCTGACGAGGCCACAGGCCGGTTGGGGCGTACTGGCGCCGGGCAATCACGTCGAGGAGCGCGGACCATGTCTCGGGATTACCGGCGTCGAGTGCCGGATCGTGGGCCGAGCGTACGAGAAGGACCAGCACGGCCGAGAGTCCGAGTATGATGACCCCAACGGTGCTCGCGCCAACCGCGCGGGCCCGCACCACACCGAGGACAATGACGATCAAGCCGACCAGGACCAGTGGCACCGAGACCATTCCCGCGCCGGCGGCAAGGATTCCGGCGCCCGCGAGCGTCACCGCCCTCCCCCAGTGAACCCGGCGGGTCTCGTCCACCGACGCAAGCAGGATCGCTCCAGGCGCCGCCACGAGCGCGCTCAAGTGGAGTGGGATCGCGAGCGCGAAGAGGTAGGCGAGAAGCACGCTCCATCTCGCGCCGGTCTCGCGCCCCGCACGCTCCCCCACCAGAACCATCGCGAGAGACAGCGCGAGCGAGGCGGCGTACACCTCCGTTTCGGTCGCGTTCGACCAGACGGTCGCCGTCGCGCCCGCACACAACCCCGCCGCGAGCGCGGCGAGCGGCTGACGCGTCCCGCGAGCCAACAACGCCGCGAGGAACGCGGCCGCGGTCGCGGTCGCCGCGGCCGAGAAGAGGTTCGTCGCCAGCGCTCGCGGGAGGAAGCCGAGGAGGTCACTCCACACGCGTGCGATGAGCACGTACAGTGGCGTGCCGGGGGGATGCGGAATCCCGAGCGTCTCGACCGCCGCGATGAACTCACCCGCATCCCAGAGCGTGACGGTGGGCGCCACGGTCGCCACGTACACGACGAACAGAAGCGCGCCGGCCAGGGCCGGCGCGAGCCGCTGCCACGCGAGCACGCGTTAGGCGCGGAGCTCCAGCACCGGATGCTCTCCCGTCGGGCGTGGGGCGCGCCCGGCGAGCACGTCGCGCAACTGTGGCGCGGTGAGGTTGCGAATCAGCCTCCCCTGCTCCGCCACCGAGATGATCGACGTCTCCTCCGACACGACAATGACCAGGGCATCCGTCTCCTCGGACAGCCCCAGCGCCGCGCGATGCCGCGTCCCGAGGGTGCGATCGTTCATCGGGCGCTGCGACAACGGGAGAATGCAGCCGGCGCCGATCATCATGTCGCCCCGAATGATCACCGCGCCATCATGCAGCGGCGAATACGGCGTGAAGATGGTCGCCAACAGGTCGGCTGATACCTTCGCCTGCATCGCCGAGCCCGAGCCCACGTAGTCCCCCAGCCCCATCTCGCGCTCGATCGCCAGGATCGCCCCGATACCTGATCGACAGAGGCGCTCGATGGCATCGACGATCTCGTCCGCGACTTCGGCGGCTTCCATCCGCCGAAAGATGCGCGTAAACCGTGAATGACCCAGGTGCGCCAGCGCGGCGCGCAGCTCGGGCTGAAACACCACCACCGCGGCAAAGGCGCCGTACGTGAACACGAATCCCAGCAGGTACGTGATCATCGTGAGCTTGAGCACCCACGCCATCGCGTACACGAGAACGAGCACGATGATGCCGAGCAGCATCTGGAGCGCACGCGTGCCGTGGATGAGCAGCAGCAGGCGGAAAATGACGTACGCGACCACGAGGATGCCGATCGCGTCACGCCACCCGAAATCGAGGAATCGGAACTGATCGAGAAAGCTCACCCGTTCTGCTCGTGCTGAAGAATTGCCCAGGCGACGTCGAGCGCGTGCCGCGCCGCCGCGACATCGTGCACGCGGAAGATACGCGCCCCGAAGGCCAGCGCCATCACGTTGGCGCCTGTCGTGCCATGCACGCGCTCTGCCGGCTCGCGAACCCCGGTGAGCTCGCCAAGGAACCGCTTTCGTGAGACACCCACGAGAACGGGAAAGCCGACGTCGACGATCCGGCGCAGCTCGGCGAGCATCGCCAGGGAGTGCTCGCTGCGCTTCGAAAAACCGATCCCGGGATCGAGCACAATCGCCTCTCGCCGAACGCCGGCGCGTTCCGCTGCCTCGGTGCGTGGCAGTAGTTCGCCGAGGACCTCGCCAACCACGTCATCGCCGTACGTGGCATGCTCGAAGGTAGCCATGTCGCTCACCCCGCCGCGGGAGTGCATGAGCACGACCCCAGCGCCCGCACGCGCGCACACTTCGGGCATTCGCGCGTCGAGCCGGAACGCAGACACATCGTTCACGATGGCCGCGCCGTCCCCGAGCGCACGTTCGGCGACGTCAGCCTTCACCGTATCCACTGAGACGAGCGTCTCCGGAAACCGTCGCGCGATGCCCGCGATGACAGGGAGCACGCGACGGGCCTCTTCGGCCGCGTCCACCGGCCTCGCGCCCTGGGGTCGCGTGGACTCGCCACCCACGTCAACGATGTCCGCGCCCTCGGCCACGAGTGATTCTGCGCGGCCCAGCGCGTCGTCGGTGGAAAAAAAGCGACCCCCGTCGCTGAACGAATCGGGGGTCACGTTGAGAATCCCCATGACGATAGGCCGGTCGAGGGGCATGGCACCGAGCGCGTGGATCCAGTGAGGGGTCCTCAAGGTCCTCAGGGTCCTCAGTGTCCTCGAGGTGCTAGGTGCCCAGGGCTCGGGACCCTGAGGACCCTGAGGACCCTGAGGACCCTGAGGACCCTCTCATGACCCTCACGCCGGCGCCGGCTCCGGACCTCCCAGGAGCCCCGGCGTCGCACGCCGTGGCTCGGTGACCGCCGCCGGAGCCGTTGGCCCCGTCGGGGGCAGCGATCCCTCGGTCGGGCGCGGCGGCAGGTCCTCGCCGCGCGCCAGCGAGAGAACCTCTTCGCCGGTCAGCGTCTCGCGCTCGAGCAGCGCCCGAGCCACACGGTGCAGCAGCTCCATGTGCTCCGTGAGCACCGCCTTCGCGCGATCGTATGCCTCGGTGATGATCCGCTTCACCTCGCTGTCGACGAGCTGCGCGGTCTTCTCCGAGACCTCGCGGCGATGCTGAATCTCGCGCCCGAGGAAGAGCTCCTGCTCGTTGTCGCCGACGAGAACCGGTCCGATCGCGTCGGACAGCCCCCACTGCGAGACGTAGCGGCGCGCAATCGCCGTCGCCGTCTGGATGTCGCTCGAGGCTCCGGTCGTGACCCGCTCGCGACCAAATACGAGCTCCTCGGCCACACGACCCCCGTACGCCTTCACGAGCATCGCCTCGAGCTCCTGTCGAGTGATCGACACGCGATCATCCTCGGGAAGCGTGAACGCGAGGCCTAACGCGCGACCGCGCGGCACGATCGTCACCTTGTGCAGCGGATCGTTGCCCTTGACCTTGATCGTGCAGATCGCGTGACCGCCCTCGTGGTACGCGGTAAGCCGGCGCTCCTCCTCCTTCATCACGAGCGACTTCCGCTCGGCCCCCAGCATCACCTTGTCCTTCGCGTCCTCGAGATCCTGCATGTAGATCTTGTCGTGACCGCGACGCGCCGCGAGGAGCGCGCCTTCGTTCACGAGGTTCGCGAGATCGGCGCCCGCCATCCCCGGCGTTCCGCGGCCGAGCGCGGTGATGTCGACGTCCTCGGCGATCGGCTTGTTGCGGAGGTGGACCTTGAGAATGCCTTCGCGTCCGCGCAGGTCCGGCGCGTCGACGACGATCTGGCGGTCGAAGCGGCCCGGGCGGAGCAGCGCCGGATCGAGCACGTCAGGACGGTTCGTGGCGGCGATGAGGATCACGCCGTCGTTCGACTCGAATCCATCCATCTCGACGAGCAGCTGGTTGAGCGTCTGTTCGCGCTCGTCGTGACCGCCTCCCAAGCCAGCACCGCGATGCCGGCCGACGGCATCGATCTCGTCGATGAAGATGATGCATGGCGCGTGGGCCTTGCCCTGCTCGAACAGGTCCCGCACTCGTGAGGCACCGACGCCGACGAACATCTCGACGAAGTCGGAGCCGGACATCGAGAAGAAGGGACGTCCCGCCTCGCCGGCGACTGCGCGCGCGAGGAGCGTCTTGCCGGTGCCCGGTGGTCCAACGAGCAGCGCTCCCTTCGGGAGCCGTCCACCGAGCTTGGTGAACTTCTGCGGGTCCTTCAGGAACTCGATGATTTCCTGGAGCTCGATCTTCGCCTCATCGGCACCGGCCACGTCGGCGAAGGTCACCTTGGGCGTGTCGCCGGTGAGCAGCTTCGCCTTCGACTTGCCGAACGAGAACGCCTTCGAGCCGCCCGCCTGCATCTGCTTGAAGATGAACAGCCAGATGCCGATGAACAGGATGTACGGAAGGAAGTAGCCGAGCGTGCCCAGGATCGAGGGGCGAGCGTCCTGCGCCTCGATCTCGACGTTCGCGGCGCGCAGGCGATCGACTTCCTTCTCGGAATCCGCGACCGGGAGACGGACGTTGAAGCGAGACACGGAGCGCTTGTTCACGACGACCTTGTCGCGAAACTCGCCGGTGATCTGCTTGCCGGCCTGAATGTTCACCTTCGTGATGTTCCCGCGCGTCAGTTGAGCGTCGTACTCCGAGTAGGAAATCGTCGGAGCGGGCTCGGAGCGGGCGCCTGAGAACTTGATGAAGGCGAAGGGAATGAGGATGATGAGGATCCAGAACGAGAGCGTCTTCGACACTCGCGTCCAGTTCATCTCGCCCTTCGGCGGTGTATTGCGATCGGCCATTACTGCAAGCTCGCTATGTAAGGCAAGTGACGGAAGTTCTCGGCGTGATCCAGTCCGTATCCCACCAGGAACTCGTTCGGAGCATCGAAACCAACCAGGTTCACCGGATATCGGAGGTGCGTGTCGACGTGCTTGTGCAACAAAGCGCAAATATCGAGCGAACGGGGACTTCGCACCGTGAGGAGGTCCATGAGGCGGCTCAGCGTCCGCCCCGAGTCGACGATGTCCTCCACAAGAAGAATGTGCTTCCCCTCCAATTCGGTTTCCGGATCGTACACCAGCCTGACGTTGCCGCTCGACTCCATCTGGTCGCCGTAGCTCGCGGCGACGAGAAAATCCACCTGCAGCGGGCGAGTCACGCTCCGGACGAGATCGCTCAGGAAGATGAAGCTTCCCTTGAGCAACCCAAGCACGAGGAGGTCCCCGTCCGGATACCTGCGCGTAATCTCGCGGCCCAGCTCCCCGACTCGTTCGGCGATCTGCTCCGCGCTGTACACGATGCGACGAACGGGACGCCCGTCCAGCCGTGGGTCAACGGTAGATATACTCACAGCGAAACGTGACGTTCGGTCGCCCGGACCGCGCGGGTGCCGCGAGAGCGCGGCGCACACCAGGAACCCACACTACCTCGTCTCCGGCAACGACCACCGGCCAATCCCGGCGACGCACCGCGTCGACATCCGCATCGCGAAACAGCCCCTTGAGCCGCCGCGGCTCCGTCGAGCCTTCCGGGACCATCCGATCGCCCGGGCGCCATGCCCGAATGCCAAGCGGTCGGTCAGTCCTCAGGCTTGCCGTCCACCGGTCCGTCGCCTCCGTCGTTCGAACGAATCGCCAGTCGTGCCAAGTCGTGCCATGCGCGAGCGGTGTGACCTCGTGCGACGCATTGTGAACCGGGACGCGCCGCACGAGAAGCCGGTCACGCTGCCGAACCACCTCGGCGCCTCCGCTGAGCTGAATTCGACGACCGGGCGCCCCTTGAATAGTAAACGATACGAGGCGTTCCGTTCCACGGCGATCGAGCGTAAGCCCATGTCGTGCAGCGACTGCCGGCCACAACAAAGCGAGCGATTCGGCGCCCAGTCGCAGGAGGCGATCCCGTCCGACGACCAGCGCACCGTCATGCGCCTCGAGACCAAGGCTCTCATCGATCCAGACCTCGACCTCGGCTCGCAACGCTGCTGCGTCCCGAGACAGGGCGAGCAATTCTCGCGGGAGTGTCGGACGCATGCGCACGAGCGCCGGGAGCACGTCCATTCGCACGCGGTTGCGAAGATGATCGCGCGAACGGTTGGTGGGGTCATCCAGGAACGACACTGACCAGCCGTGCGCGCACGCCGCGATGGTCTCTCGCGCGAGCGCGACGAAAGGTCGACCGATCGGCGACGGTGCGAGAAGCCCCGCTAATCCGCGCGCAGCGGCGCCTCGCAAGGCACGCATGAGGACGGTTTCGAGGTGGTCGTCGAGCGTGTGAGCGGTGACGATTCGGGCTCCGAGCTCCCTGGCAACTGCCCCCAGAAATTCAAGACGCTGCGTACGCCACTCGGCTTCCGTGGTCGCTGGGCTGATACTTACCCCAACCCGAAAAGGGAGGCCCAGCGCGCGGGCGCGCTCGGCAACGAGAGCAGCGGCGGTGGTTGCCGCGGGGCCGGTTCCGTGATCGAACGTGGCGACGGCGGCGACGGCCCCGGGAGCGACGCGCGCGATCGCCTCGAGGAGCACCATCGAATCGCGCCCGCCAGATACGGCGACGACGAGCGGACCTCCGCGCGTCACCTCCGCGCGCACGGCGCTGGTGATGAGCACAGTCGGACTCGCCCTCATCGCCCGCTGCGACGGTCGTGGACGCCTCGGACTCCCCCTGGCTACCATGAATCGATACATTTCCGGCTCCCACTCTCGCGCAGAGGAAAGCTGTGGAGACGCACGGACCGCTCGCAGTGATCTGGGTCGCCGCCGGACTGATCGCGTTTTACATCGCGCTGATCTGGATCAACTCTCTGCTCGGCCTGTTCCTGACGCCGCTGTTCATCATCCCGCTCACGTGGCTGCAGGACAAGATGAAGAAACGCAAAGCCAGGAAAAGTCAGAAGCGCTGATCTGAAGCGTATTCCGTGATCGGTTCTCCCGGCAGGCCTCCGAGCCTGTCGGGATTCCTTTTTTTGAAGATCAACGCCAGAGGACGTTGCCGCTGCCGTCGACTCATGACCCTACCCCCCGGTCGGTCGTCTTTCCACGAGTACCCTCGCACCAGGAGACCAACCATGGGACTGCTCGTCCTTTTGGTTCTCGCCGCCGCGGTCCTGTTCTGGATCGTCGCCGCGTACAACGGATTGATCAGCCTCAGGAATCAGGTCGCGAATGGCTGGAAGCAGATCGATGTCCAGCTAAAGCGCCGTCACGATCTCATCCCGAATCTCGTCGACACCGTCAAGGGTGCGATGCAGTTCGAGCGCGAGACCCTCGAGGCAGTCATCGAGGCGCGCAATCAGGCGATCTCGATCGAGCGCGGCGGCGCCGGCGTCGCGGCGACGGCGCATGCCGAATCGCAGCTCTCGGCGGCGCTCGGCCGGCTGTTCGCCGTCGTCGAGGCGTACCCGCAGCTGAAGGCCACCGGCAACGTGAGCCAGCTGCAGGAAGAGCTGACGTCGACCGAGAACCGCATCGCCTTCGCGCGCCAGCACTACAACGATGTCTCGACACAGTACAACACGAAGCAGCAGCAGTTTCCGACGAACCTCGTCGCGGGCCTGGCGAAGGCGACGCCCGCCGAGCTGTGGGAGATCACGGACGCTGCGGAGCGGGCGCTTCCCAGGGTGGATCTGTCGGTGCGACCGGGAGTGCGGGCGTGAAGAGTCAACGGCGCTGGATTAGCGCTGGAAAAGGGCTGGAAAAGCGCTAGCGCTTCTCCAGCGCCTTAGCGCTTGCCAGCACCTGCCATGTCCAACGCGCTCGATCTCTTTTCCCAGCAGCAATCCAACCGCAGCCGATCGAATTGGCTCATCTTCGGCTTCGTGCTGTTCTTCGCGTGGCTGGGTTTCGGCAGCGATCTCATCCTCCTCGGCATCAATCGCGGCGCGCCCGCGGATCCCGGAGGGCACCTCCCGGTCCTTGGGATTACCCTCACCGCGTACGCCGTCATTTCCGCCCTGTGGGCGTGGAACGCGGGGGCTGAGGCCATCCTGCGGTCTACGGGAGCGCGGCGCATAGAACAACCGGAGACTGAGCAGCAGCGACTCCTCGTCAACGTGGTCGAGGAGATGTGCGTGGCGGCCGGGCTCGCGCGGCCGTCAATCTGGATCATTGCCGATGGGGACCCGAACGCGCTTGCCACGGGGCGCGACGAGCGAACCGCGGCGATCGCCGTCACGCAGGGATTGCTCGATGCCTGCACGCGCGACGAGCTGCAAGCCGTGGTCGCACACGAGCTCGCGCATATCAAGAACTACGACACCCGCCTCATGACGTTGCTCGCGGCGATGGTGGGAGCCATCACCCTCGTGTCCGACTACATGCACCGCATGCTCTTCCAGCGCGAAATGACGCGCGCCATGGGCGGCGTCGTGCAGCGTGCGCGAAAGAAGGACGGAGGCATCCTGGTGATCCTGCTGCTCGCCCTTTGGCTGCTCAGCTGGATGCTCGCTCCCCTCATTTCCCGGATGATGGCGCTGGGTGTCAGCCGGAAGCGGGAGTTCCTGGCCGACGCCATGAGCGCGCAATTCACCCGCAACCCGATGGCGCTCGCGACCGCCCTCGAGAAGATCGAGCGGGCTGCGGCCCCTACGCGATGCATCACGCGGGGCGCCGCCCACCTCTGCATCGCCGACCCGTTAGGCCGTCGGGTCAACCTCCGCGAAGGCTGGCTCGCCGACCTCTGGGGGACGCATCCTCCGATGGCCGTGCGCGTCTCGCGTCTCCGCGGCATGGCGTTCCGTGACCAGAAGCGCGCTCGTCAGGCGTCGGGTGAAATGGCACAGCTCGTCTGAGCTCACTCACGTAACCGGAAGACCAACGGCTGCGAGACGAGCTGGCCACCCTTCGGGCCGCGAAGCTCCGCGGGGGTGAAGCGCGAGCGACGCAGCACATCGGTGAACGCGGGATGCGGCGACGCATCCACCTGCGCGCAGCTCGTTACGACTCGTGTGCGCCCGAGGCCGCCGTCTCGGCCGATGGGGGGGCGGCATCCATCCGGCGCGGAATCCTTGCCGTGAACGTGCTGCCCTCGCCGAGGCGACTCGCCACGGTGAGATCGCCACCCAGCAGGCGGGCGAGCCGCCGCGCCACACTCAATCCGATGCCCGTCCCCGCGATGCGGCGCGACGCCTTGTTCTCGACCTGCCAGAACGGATCGAAGATCCGCTCATGGTGCTGCGCCGGAATGCCGATACCGGTGTCTCGCACCTCGAAGCGCACGTCCCCGTTGTCCACTCGAGCCGTCAGCACGATCTCGCCCTGATCGGTGAACTTGACGGCGTTGGACAACAGGTTGAGCAGAATGTGGCGGACCTTCCCCACGTCGGTCTCGAGTGTCAGCGGTTCCGGTGGCGCGTCCACGCGGAGAGTGAGCCGGCGCTCCTCCGCCAGCGGGGCAATCACCGACGCCGCTTCCGCGACGACCGCCGACAGCTGCGCCGATCCGGCGCGAAGCTCTTCGCGGCCCGTCTCCAGGCGAGAGAAGGCGAGCACCTCATCGATCAGATGCAGCAGATGATGCGCTGCGTTACGAACGCGCTCGACCTGCTGCCGCCCGGAATCCGGAATGGGAGCCGGAACGCCCATGAGCAGCAGCTCGGCATATCCAATGATCGCATTGAGCGGAGTTCGCAGCTCGTGCGACATCACGCCCAGGAAATCCGTCTTCGCGTGGTTGGCGACCTGGGCGTCCTGATACAGGCGCGCGTTGTCCACGGCAAGACCGGCGCGCCGCGCGAACTCCTCCGCCAACGCGAGGTCCTGCGTGCCGTATCGCCGGTCCTCGCTCTCGATGATGAGGGCGATGGCACCGCGCGTTCGCCCACGCGCGAAGAGCGGAACGACGATGAGCGATGTCGGACGCAGTCCGCCGAGGAAGTCGTAGGGATCGGTGCGCAGATGCTCGCCCGAGACGCGCGGGAAATCCGCCGACGTGCGCGGCGACATTCCCGGACGCGGCGGTCGAACGGGTGGGGGATACTCGGGAAAGAGATCCGACATTCCCGTACGCAGCGCGCGCACGACCGGATGGTGGAGCGCGGTGGGCTCAGGTGCCGCACGAAGGGCGGCGTCGATCGCCTCGGTGCGCGATGCATCGCGGTGGACGGCCGCCACGCGCCGAACTTCGCCTTCCTGGCCAATGACATCGATGATGCAGGCGTCAGCCAGGAACGGGACCGCG
Organism: Gemmatimonadaceae bacterium; assembly: GCA_035249985.1. Taxonomy (GTDB): domain Bacteria; phylum Gemmatimonadota; class Gemmatimonadetes; order Gemmatimonadales; family Gemmatimonadaceae; genus JAICNG01. The sequence goes on along the minus strand of DATFFP010000068.1, from coordinate 44,936 downwards.
AGCTTCGCGATCGTCGGAAGCGTGTCCTCATAATCGAGCGAGGCAGCGAGAATGCTGCTCGCCTCGGCGAGAAAGCGCAGCGACTCCTCCGAGCGGCGCTGCTCGGTCACGTCGTATACGGTGGCTACCGCCGCGATGATGCGGCCATCACGGTCGAGAATCGGCGTGGAGCTCACCGTCACGAATCCGCGCGTACCATCCCCGCGAGTGACCCGAAATGGCTCGCCGACGACCCGTTCTCCATGAAGAATCGAGCGCGCGAGCGGAAATTCCTCGGGCAAAAGCTGCACGCCGCTCGGTGAGGCGAACTGCCACTCTGCGTAGGCCGCGATGTTCGGTGACGCAACGAACGGACGCCGAAGGATGTGCTCGAGCTGCTCGTTCCCTCGTGCCAGCCGTCCCGACGGTGCTTCGGCGATGATCAGTCCCGCCGGCATCTGCTGAACGATCGTGTCGAGCCGCGCCCGTTCTTCGACGAGCTCGTCCAGAGCCCTTTGCGCCTCGCGGCGAGCACTCTGCGACTCGTCGTACAGTCGGGCTCGCTCCAGCGCCAGTGCGCATTTGGCGGCCAGACCCTGAATGAATGCGCGCTCGTCGATACCGAACTCATGCTCTTCGCGAAAGCTCAGGCCAATGGCGCCCAGTGGCCGGCCCTCGACCATGAGTGGAACGGCCGCGAGGGCCTTCGTTCCGGTCGTGCGGCGCTCCTCGACGAGCTGCGGGTATCGGGCGGCGAGCGTACGATCATCGCCGATCAGAACTGGGGTTCGCTCGCGCACGGCTTCGCTGAGCGGAAATGGCCCATCGAGCGGAATGTGTCGCCACCGGTCGAGGATTTCCTCGGGATAGCCGATGGCCCTTACGCGCTCGAGAGTCGTCCCGTCGCTCGTGAGCAGCACCATCGAGCCGGCGTATGCTCCCAGCACGGTGATCCCCTTGTCGACGATGATCGCGGCGACGTCGGCAGTCGTGAGAGCACTCGACAGCGCCGACGTCACCTCATGCGACGCGTGCACGCGCGCCGCGGCGCGCTCGGCGTGCGCGGCGCGCTGCTGAAGCTCATGCAGCTCGGACTCGAGGCGTTCCGCCCGGTGCTGTAGCTCGGCGACACGCGCCTCGGCCGACGCCGCCTGCATCGCGACATGCTCCGCGCGCTGCTCGGCGTCGGTCACTCGCTCGCGCTCGTGATCGATCGCGACCGCCGCTTGCCCGCGAATGCGTACGCTGGTCAGAATCCACGAGACCTGGCGTGCGTACAGCGCGGCGACACGCTCCTGCCGTGCGGACAGCTGGAGGGGCCTGCGGAAAAGCGCCGCGATCACACCGATCGCCGACCCGTCGGGTGCCCGTATCGGCACGATATGGAGTCCGCGGACACCTGCGGCGCGCACGAGTGGCTGCGGAGTGAACGCCGCCTCGATCTCCGCATCGCCCACCGCGACGGGCGCGCGCAGCGCGTCGGCCCACGGGTGCGCGCTGGCCGGCAAGCGCTCCAGCAGCCTCGCGTGCTCGGGCGCCAGGCCGGCTGAGGCGATGAGCGTGAGCGTGTCGCCTGGGTCCACTCGGAGAAGAAGGGCCTTGTCGGCGTCCTCCAGCGCGGCCAGCGCGGCCAGGAGCTCGCCCAGCAGGGGCTGCACCTCATCCGACGCGCGAAGCTGGCGCAACAGCGATTCAGCGTCGTCTCCGGAGGAGGCGGCGTCCGTTGAGTCCGTCGTCGCTGTGTCGTGCCGTGCCTCTTCCGTCATGGCCGTCGGGTGGGTGACGCGGCGGCTCGTCGATGCACGCCAAGACACGACGATACGCGGGTGTGCAGCGCAACCCCTTCGCGCGAATGGCGCTGTGCGCCACTCCCAAAACGTATCCGGCTGGCCCCTGCGCGTAAACGGGCCGGGGCCAGCGCGGCGCAACGCCGTGGGGCTCCCAATCGTCTTGCGGGAATGAAAGCATACCTCCCCACGCTCATATTCGCCCTGGTGTGCGCCGCATCACCAGCGGGCGGCCAAGCCGCCAGCGGCGAAGTGTATCGAGACATCGGCAATACGCTCATGCAGCGCGGCCGGCCCGCTGACGCAGCAAAAAGTTACGCGGAGGCGCTGCGGCTGCGTCCCGATCTGCACGACGCGCGACGCGGGCTCGGCATGGCGTACATGAAGATGAAGCGTCACGACGCCGCCGAACGCGAGTTCCGCAACCTCGCCGCGTTGCGGCCGCGAGATGCGGGCGCGCACTACTATCTCGGAGTCGCGCTCTATGCGCGTGGTGCGCACGAAGAGGCATTGGCCTCCTATCGTGAGGCGCTGCGCCTCCAGCCCGGGCACGCCGAGGCGCGTCTCGCGGTCGTCATGGTCCTGACGGATCTCGGACGCAGTGGGGAGGCGATCGCCGCCCTGTCGGAGACACCCCGGGCAGGCGAGCCGGCATGGATCACACTGAGCAGGCGCGCCCGCGCCGCTCACGTCGCTGGTCGCCATGCCGAGGCCGTGCTGTTCTGGTCGCAGACGCTCGAATCCTATCCCGGCTATTTCGTCACTCGCGGCGCGGAACGCCTGCTGTGGAACGCGAGCGTGGCGGAGGTCACCGCACAGAAGCCGGTAACCGCCGTCCGCGCACCCTAACGATCGTACCGCTCCTCCTGTGACTGCGGGCGTGAGCGCCCCTTCACGTCCTCGTCGTGCACACGCCTGCCCGCGCGATCAGCGACTTCCGCGCTCACCGGAGCAAGGTCGGCTAACGCCGGCCCATTGAGGACGCGTCCCTCCGGCGAGAACCGCGACCCATGGCAGGGACAATCCCAGCTCTTTTCGGCGGAATTCCAATCCACGATACACCGCAAGTGGGTGCACGTCGCGTCGCGCAGGTGCAGCAGGCCCCGGTCATCTCGATAGGCGGCGACCTTGTGCGCCCCCATGCGCACGAGGCGGCCCTCGCCGAGAGGAATGTCGTCGAACGATGACTCGCCCGGGGTAATCCAGTCGGTGTACTGCACCGCGACGTTGAGATTCTCGCGAAGCATGTCCTTGATTGCGCCGAGCGATTTGCGCCGCGGATCGTACAACTCGGCCCAGGGGTTCTCCTTCCCTCGTGCAAGATCGGCGAGCAGGATGCCCGCGATCGTCCCATGAGTCATCCCCTGCCCGGAGTCGGCGGTCGCGAGATACACATTCTCGGCGCCGTCGGGGTTGGGCCCGATCATGGCGAAGCCATCCGCGGGCTCCATCACCTGCCCTGACCACCGATACTCGACGGACTGGACCATCGGATAGCGGCGGCGCGTCCACTCCTCGAGCCGGCGGAACCGATCGGGGGCGTCGTCCTTTTGCCCCGTCTTGTGATCCTCGCCCCCGACGATCAGGACATCGTTCGCATCGTCGTGCGGCGTCGTGCGCACGTAGATGTAGGGATCGTCGGTATCCCATACGAGAGCCCGGGGAACCGAGCTCTTCGGAATGCGCGCCCCAATGACGAAGGTTCGATACGGCGCCATCTTCACGTGCGTCTCGACGTAGTCGCTGATCGGAGAGTTCGTCGCGACGATCACGGCGCTCGCGGTGACGACCTTCTTGTTGCGAGTCTTCACCTGCGGACGACGCGGCTTGCCCTCGATGGAGTCGACGTGCGTGCCGGTGAAGATGCGCCCGCCTCCCTTGGCGATCGCATTCGTCACCGAGGCGAGATACTTGAGCGGGTGGAACTGCGCCTGCATGGGAAACTCGAGGCACGGCCCACTGTCCCACGGCAGACCGGGAGCGCGCTCGAGCTTGCGCGCGTCGGTGAGACCGGCGCGTTTCGCCGCTTCGAGCTCGCGATCCAGAAACTCGGGAGACTCCCGCTTGCCCAGGAACAGGTATCCCGGCACCCGCTCGAAATCGCAGGCGATGCTTTCCTCGCGAACGATCGACTCGATGCGATTGATCGCTGCCATGTGGCTGGCGGTACTCTCGCGAACGCGCTTTTCGCCATGCACGCGCTCGAGCCATTGGAAGCGGTCGTCGAGCACGCAGCTGAGATGCGCGGTCGTGCGAGACGTCTCGCCACCGCACACGGGCCCATCATCGAGGATGACGACGTCTGCGCCCGCGCGAACCAGATGGTACGCGGCGGTGAGGCCGACGATGCCGGCACCGACGATGCACACATCGCACGAGAGGTCTTCCTCGAGCGCCGTGAAGGTCGGCATCTTGGAGGTGCTCATCCACACCGACACGGTATTTCCGGAATCACTCTGCATGGTTGCGTCCCCAGGCTGGATATCTCGCGCGCTCCGCGGCGCCGCTGTCTGCAACCGCACTGTGGGCATGGCGTATGCCAGCCCGGGCGACCCGCGATGACGGTGTCCCACGACGCGCTGCACGACCCGGGATCCAGTCGCGCGGCCCTTCGACTCCGGGATATCGAGCCTCCCCCGCGCGCGGAAATTCACGTCGGGGACCGTCGCATCCGCGTGGGGATCGCAGCCTGGACGGAGCCGACGCTCGTCAAGCCCGGCGTGTTCTACCCGCAGGGCGTCACGAGCGCGGAGGACCGACTGCGGTATTACGCCTCGCGATTCATGCTCGCCGAGGTCGACTCGACCTATTACGCGCTTCCCGCGCGGCAGATGGTCGAGCTGTGGGTGGAGCGCACGCCCCAGGACTTCACCTTCGATGTGAAAGCGCATGCGCTCATGACCGACCATCCGACGGAGACCAAGCGTCTCCCGAAGGCGATTCGGGAGGCATTGCCACCCGAGCAAGGCGGGAAGGCGCGGCTCTACGCGAAAGATCTTCCCCCGAGCGTCATGGATGAAGTCTGGCACCTCTTTCGTGAGGCGCTCGAGCCGCTGCACTCGAGCGGGAAGCTCGGGGTCGTGCTTCTCCAATATCCGCCCTGGTTCGTTCCGTCGCGCGAAAACGCCGAGGCGCTCGTCGCGACGCGCGAGCGTCTCGACGGGCTGCCGATCGCAGTCGAGTTCCGTCACCGCTCATGGCTGAGCGGACGAATGGCGAAGCGGACGCCCGAGTTTCTCGCCGAGCATGACATCCCGATGGTGATCGTGGACGCGCCGCCGGGGATGAAGAGCAGCCTGCCAGCGACGCCACTGGTGACCTCGCGTCGTCTCGCGATCCTTCGGCTGCATGGCCGGCGGGAGGAGACCTGGGAGCAGCGAAACGAGATCACGTCCGAGCGCTATCGATACCTCTACGATGAGTCCGAGCTCAGCGAGTGGGTGCAGCCGGTGCTCGACGTTGCCGCGCAAGCCCCGGAGACGCACGTCATCTTCAACAACTGCTATGGAAATTATGCCCCGACCAATGCGATCGAGTTCGCGGCGTTGTTGCAGGAAGCCCATTCGCACCAAGGCGGCTGAGCGGTGAGCGAAGTCCTCGAGACGCGCGCCGTGTCCCGCAAGACCGCGCGGGACGGCAAGCACGAGATCTCCCCGGACACCGCCGCCCGGCTTCTCGCGCTGTCCTCGCCCCTGAGCGTGATGGTCGACGGTGTCGCCGATCGCGCCATGGTTGCGTCGATGCCTTGCACCTGCCGGCCGGAGGCGCACGAACACTGGTTCATCGAGTCGGACGCGCTCCGATCACTGGAGGCTGGCCGCGAGGCCACGACATCCATCTCGGCGGACGGGCGAACCATCGACATCCGCACGACCGCCGGCCGTTAGGCTCCAAGCGAGGGATGAATGTCGCTGTGCGGCGTGAACAGGTGTGCCGATGCGATGGAACGCGAGCGCTCGCTCATCCCCGCCTGGCGGGCCAGCAGCGCCTCCGCCTCTCGCGGCGGCACCGGGCGTGCGCACGCATAGCCCTGGAGCAGGTTGCACCCGATGTCGCGAAGGCGCACGCCCTGCTCGTCCGATTCCGCGCCCTCGGCGATCGTATCCATGCCCAGCCGCTTCGAGAGCTCGACGACGGAGCGAACGATCTCCTCGCACTCCGCCGCGTCGAGCCGGCTCACGAAGTAGCGGTCGATCTTCACCGCCGAGATGGGAAAGCGGTGGAGGTAGCTGAGGGAGGAGTAACCAGTCCCGAAGTCATCGAGGTGAAGCTTCACGCCCAGGCCGGCGAGCTCGCGAAGCGTCGCGAGGGTGGCATCGCCCGTATCGATGAACAGACTCTCGGTAATCTCGAGAGCGAGCGACTCCGGCGACACGTTCGCCTCGCGCAGCGCCTCGGCCACGTTGGACGGAAGCCGCGGCTGGAGCACCTCGCGCGGCGAAAGGTTGACGCTCACCCCGAGCGGCCGCTCCGAGGGGTAGTCCCGCTGCCACTGGGCGAGCTGCGCGAGCGCTTCGCGCAGCACCCACCGCCCGAGCGCCGAGATCGTGCCGCTCTCCTCGGCCAATGGGATGAAGGAGGCGGCGTTGAGGAGGCCGCGCTGTGGGTGCGCCCAGCGTGCAAGCGCCTCGAACGCGACGATGCGTCCGTCGCCCGCATTGACGATCGGTTGGTAGTGAACGCGGAGCTCGCCGCGCTCGAGCGCGCGACGCAGATCGTTCTCGAGCTCCATGCGAGCGCGCTCGGTCGCGCGGGAGCCGGTGTCGAACACCTCGAACCGCGCTTTCCCGCTCGCCTTCGCGCGATACATCGCGAGATCGGCGTCGCGCAGCAGTTCCTCATACCCCTCGAGATCCGCGCCCCCGAACGCGATGCCGATGCTGGCGGTGACGACGACTTCGCTCTCGTCGTTGCGGAGCGGGCCGTGCAGCGCCTCCTGCATCCGCTCGGCGATGCGCGTGGCGTCGGTCGGATCCTTGAGATCGTCGAGCAGCACCGCGAATTCGTCTCCGCCCAGGCGGGCCAGCACGTCGCCGGGGCGAACGCACCCTTGCAGGCGCCGCGCGATGCTGGTGAGAAGCCGGTCGCCGGCAAGGTGGCCAAGGCCGTCGTTGATCTGCTTGAAGCGATCGAGATCGAGGAAGAGGAGCGCGATCGTCTTGTCGGGCCGGCGCTGCACGCGCGCGACGGCGCGCTCCAGCGACTCGAGGAAGTAAGCGCGGTTGACGAGCCCGGTGAGCGCATCGTGCATCGCGGCGCGGCGCAGTTCCTCCTCGGCGCGCTTCCGTGCGCTGATGTCGGTCATCGAGCCCGCGATGCGCAGCGGCCGCAAGTCACCTTCGCGCAGCGCCAGCGCCCGCACGAGCACCCATCGCCAGTTGCCGTCCGCGTGTCGCAGGCGATGCTCGCTCTCCAGGCGCGGCGAAGTCCCGGTGAGGAGCGCGTCGATGTCGGCACGGAGTCGCGTCGCATCGTCGGGATGCACGCGATCGAGCCATTCGCGAGCGAGTGGCAGGAGTGGCGTATTCTCGAGACCGAGCATGCCGCGCCACCGCGGAGAGAAATCGCAGCGGTCGCGCACGAGATCCCAGTCCCACAGACCGTCGTTGGCCGCGAGGGCGGCGAGCGCGTACCGCTCCTCGCTCTGGCGGAGGGCGTGGCGCGCGCGCTGGAGCTTATTGTCGAGCCGAGTCATCTCCAGCGCACGTCGCGCCCTGGCGCGTCGCTGCCTGACGAGTGACCACAGCAAGGGTGCCCCAAGCACCATGGCCAACGGGAGGAGTGCTGCCAACATCGTCCCACCTCCCCGTGCGAAAGGACGAAGCCGCGGATGCGACTTCATCGTCGCGTTCCTCGCACCGGCCTCACGGGCCTATTAAGCGAGAATCATACCCTCGCTAGGCGGCGGAATCCGGCGAGGGATTAGTCGCACGTCCGGCGCGTGATGCGCGTCACGCCCGTTAGGTATTGGGCGGTGAATGTTCGGGAAGAACGGCAACGATGGCAGAGTTCAACCGAACGAGGAACGAGGAACGAGGCGCGCGACGAGAGTCGTCCTGACGGTTTCCCCGTGCTCGTTCGTTGAGCTCTGCCGTCTTCACCGTTAGCCGATGAGGTGCCGTACCACTCGCTGAACCGCGTCCGCATCGTACAGCACCCGGCGGTGCCCCAGGCCCGTCACCGGATGGAGGGTCGCGCCGCGCCAGGCATTGGCGAGCGTCTCCCCCTGCGAGAACGGCACCTGACGATCCGCGGGATCGTGGAGGATGAGTGCACGCGCATCGAGGGTGCGCGCCGCGGCCACGCCGTCGATATTGTGAATGGCGACACCGGCGCGGCGCTCGAGCGCGGCAACCAGGCCGTGATATCGCGCGTCGGAGAAGGCGAGCATCTCGGCCATCCGCTGCAGGAACAGCCACGGCTCGGCGACCGGCGCGAGCAGCGCCGTCGACGACGCGGGAAGACCGTCGCGGAGCGCGAGCACCGCGGCGGCGGCACCTAACGAATGCCCCACCACGGCGTCGGGGGCGCCCGTTTCCCGTGCCACGGCCGCGAGGGCGTCGGCCATCTCGATCAATGTCGTCGTTCGCCCGGTCGAGCGTCCATGGGCCGGCATGTCGAAGACCGTGACGCTCCGCCCGTGCGGCACGAGGGCGTTCGCGATGGGCACCATGTCGCGCGCGGTGCCTTCCCACCCATGTGCGAGAAGGACGCGCGGACCCTCGCCCCACGTCCACGCCGCGAGACGCCTCGACCCCGACGACACGAGCTGCTCTCGCGCGTGTGCGGGAACCCGTGGTACGTCGCGGTGCTCCAGCCTCCGCGGGAAGCAGAAGAGCAGCGCCGCCTGGCGCTCGGCGGCCCTCGGTGATGCACGGCCCAGGAGCCCGAAGTACCCTCGCAGGAGTGCAAGATGGAGCGAGGCAATGCGAACGCTCGTGCTTTTTCTGCGGCGCGCCGGGCGCTTGACGGCAGGCGACGTTTCCATGGTCAGCGTGTTTTGCGGGGACGGGCGCTGGTGATCAACGCCTCGAAGGCGTCGTGTGCGCGGCGGCCAGCCTCGGGATCACGGAGCAGACGACGGGCGTGATGGTAGCCGAGCAGGATCGAGTGGAGCTGGAAGGCGAACAGGCGCGGGTCGACGTCGGAGCGGAAGTGGCGCTCCTCGATCGCGATTCGCGCGGCGCGTGCGAGCGTGTCCGTCCACTGTCGTTGGGCGTCGACGAGGGCGTCGCGCGCGGGACCTGGCTGGTCGTCCAGCTCCGCGGCCGCCGCGGTGAAGAGACACCCCCCGGGCAGCGACTGATGATCGGCCCAATCCAACCAGTGGGTGAACAGCGCACGAAGGCGGGGCTCGCCGCGGTCGGCCCGGAGCGCCGGGGTGAAGACGCTGTCGCGGAATTTCGCCGTGGCGAGCTCGAGCACGTCGAGCTGCAACCCTTCCTTGGAGCCGAAGTGCGCGAACAGTCCGCTCTTCGACATGCCGTTGCGATCGGCGAGCCGGCCGATCGACAGGCCGCTCAGCCCTTCCGTGCTGGCGAGCTCGAGGGCTGATTCGAGGATTCGTTCGCGGGTCGCTTCGCCCTTGCGCATGGCGAACGATGCGAACGATCGTACTTTTCTGTCAAGGGGAGCCGACGACCGCCACTCTGCTCCCCGGCGCAGGTGCGCCGTTGCCGTTCGAGTCGTACGTGGCGAACAAGCGGTGGAAGCGATCCTGCACGACCTGGTAGCACTCGCACGCCGCCTCCTCCAGGCCCGGGCGATTCTCGATCACCACGCGGCCATACAGGTAGCGAATGAGCTTCGCGCGCTGGAGCTCGCCCGCAGCCACGGTCACGCTCGCGCGGCGGACGCCCAGCATCATGGCGAGGAACTGGTGCGTCAGCCCGAACTCATCGGCGTGCGCGCGGTCGTGCGTCATGAGCAGCCACCGCGCGCATCGTTGCACGGTGCTGTGGCGGCGATTGCACGCGACCGACTGCGCGGTCTGCTCCAGCAAGGCGTGCGAGTATCGCAGCGTCAGCAGCCGGAGCGATGCGTCGTCCTCGACGATTTCGTGAAAGATTCTCGCGCCGATGCGCAACGCCTCTCCGGGGATCTGTGCCAGAACGAGCAACGGGCTTCGGTCGGCACCGAGAACGGTGCTCATCCCCAGCAATCCTTCGTTGCCGACGGTAGCTGCCTCTACCGGGGCGCGGTGCTTGAGCATGACGAGCAACGACAGCACGCAGCGTCGCGGAAAATAGACGAAGTCGATGGGATCATCGACATTCCAGACCACAAACTTCTTTGGGAGTTGAATCGCTTCGAGATACGGACGGATCCGATAGTACGACGAGGGCGGCAGCATCCGGAGAAACCGGTTTTCCTCCGCCGTCTGGTCGTACGCAGTGATCAACGTACCCGTGCGCGTGGCGTTGGGCATCTCCGAGCTCGATCCTGGTGAAACGTGATGCGCCAGTCGGCATTGGGGGCGGGCAACGTGCCCTCCAATCCCAGCGACCGAGCGAAACGAACATGGCTTCGAGAGCCGCGAGCACCATTAGCGGAAAGCGTACCAGCGCGGCCAATTCGTGAACAATTGGTTGGCGCCACGCCACGAACCAAAAAAAAGCGCACCCCGCAGGGTGCGCTTCCGTACACTGGTACCGCCTTACGCGCCCGGACTCTTGTAGATCTCCTCCAGCACCGCCTCATCGCTCCGCGCCTCGGCCGTGGGGAGCTCGATGTAGACCACGTTTCCTGTGGGCGGCGTACACGCGAGCCGCATCCGGCCACGCAGGTCCGGATAGTTCGCGCCTCCACTCGGTCGCCACGCGAGGAAGCCGACTTTCCAGTTTTGGCCCCGTTCGTCGCGCACGACCCGGTCAATTTCCTTCATGGCTCCTCGCAAGCACTCGTAGTGGACGCTGCCATTGTCCGCTCATGCGGCAACCGTGCCCTGCCGGAAGATAACGAGGTGACCGCCGGATACCGCCTTGCCAGGTCTGGCGTGAGCGGAGCATCCTCGCTCGCCAGGTCACGCGGTCGTCCGGACCCGCCTAAAACACAAGGCTTTGTGCCTCGGCCGACCGCAACAGCTCGGCAAATTGACGGTCCTGTTTTATGGTGTCCCGGAGCGCGGGATTGATCGTGACAGCCTTGCTCAATGATCTGAGCGCTTCGAGACGGCTACCGCCGTACCATTCTGCGAGCGCAAGATTATAGTAGCCGCGATCGTACTCGGGGGAGTGCCTAACGGCTTCCCGCAGACTATGAATCGCGTCGGGATACCGTTTGCTCCGGTAGTACGCGTAGCCCATATAGGCATAGGCGAAATGGTTCGTGGAATCCGTTTTCAACGCCTCTCGATACGCCCTAATCGCCTCGGTGTATTCGCCGCGCTGATACCGGTTGATCCCACGCCTTATCCAGTGCGATGCTTGCTCGGAGCGCGACAGCGAGATCGCGGCATCCTCCAGCGCCCGCCGCGCCACACCCAAGCGAGCGCGCGTGCTGTCTAGCTGCTCCTGCAGCGCCCGCGCTTGCGCCTGAAGCGAATCGATCTGATGCCGCGTGGTCGCTACCTGTCGCTCGAGCCCTCGTAGCCTATAGGCGCTGTACAGGAGAGAAGCCAAAACGAAAAGCGCGCCTAAAAGACCGAGAAGCGCTGTTCGCCTGGACGCTCGTGCGAGACTGTCCAACTGCGCGCTCTCCGCAGCGTTCACTTGGACTCACCCAGTTTCGGCGCGACCATGGAGAGCGCCTGGTTCCACATGTGGAGCAGGCGGCTGGCTGAGTACGTAATGAGCCCGGAGGAGCCGAACATCATTGTAAGCTCTACGGACCCCGCCCGCTTGTTCACGATCAAAACACCGGCGCTCACCAATAGCATCACCAGGGAAATCGATGTAACGCCCAGATGAACCATCCTTTCCATTCTGAAGAGCTGGGTTAACCGCTCAACCGCATCGACCCGGTCACGAATCTCACTCTGGTTCATCGCGCCCTCCAGGCGAGAGGCGGCTGAGGCGTCGACGTGCGCAGTTCCGAGGCGGAAGTAGCGTGAGGATTGGCGCGGTCGCCGAAGTGGAACACTGCGGCCCGAGACGCACAGGCCGATACCATGGCGGTTGTCTTGGGCTCGGGAAAGCGCATCGCACGGGCGCTTTTCGACACCGTGGTGCGAGAGGGCGGACCGTCACACTCCCCGACGGGCCGAGCTTGAAGCGACGAGGCCGCGCCAAGAACAGCAACACGGATTGGGCTGCCGAAAGCAGTCGACGGTGGCGGCAGCGGCGCCGCGACTATCACCCGTGGGTCTACAATGCCTCGGCGCGTCCGCAAGTCAAGAGTCGCATTCGCGCAACAGCACCCAAACCTCGCGCGGATTCTCGGACCCAGGATCCCCATTGTACGCCCTTCAAGGGAGGCTCGCAGCGGGTGAACGGCACCAATGCAGCCGCAGGTGCTCGCGCGCCGGCGCCAGCGCTTCGGGCGCTCTTGATCTGCTCAACGAGGTGCCGGAGCCTGGGCCGCCTCGTTAGGCCGTCACCGCACGGCTGGCATGCCGCGATGCCACTTCGTCTCGTCTAGAGATGCCCGTCTCGTTCGAGGGCACCCTTGCCCGTTGGTGCGGCGAGAACGTGTCGTCCGCGGAACGAGTACGGCGGTAGATATTTTAGCTCACAACGAGTCGAGCCAACCACCTGTAAGTGATTGGCTCGTCGATAGCAGGGGCGGGACTCGAACCCGCGACCCCGGCATTATGAGTGCCGTGCTCTAACCGGCTGAGCTACCCTGCCAGGAACCTAAAACGGCCGGCCCTTGTGGGACCGGCCGTCTTCATAGCGGGGGCGGGATTTGAACCCGCGACCTTCGGGTTATGAGCCCGACGAGCTACCAGGCTGCTCCACCCCGCGATAGGTGAGTCAAAGCTAGTCCTTTTCGGGAGCTTGGTCAAGGTTAAGACAACGAGGAACGAGGCCGCAGAGGTCACGCCACGCTTCTCGTTCCTCGTTCGCCTTACGGTTCCGTGAACCGGTACAGCAGCTCTTTCTCCCCCTTCACCATCCCGAATTCTTCGCGCGCGATGCGCTCCTGCGTCGCCGCGTCAGTGCGTATCGCCCGTTTGCGGCGCTCCAGTGAATCGACGAGACGCGTCAACGAATCGATACGCCACTCGAGCCGCTCGCGCCGCGTCCGCTGCCTCACGAGATCGGACGTCCCGTACTCCCCACCCTGCACCGCGAACACGACGATCCCCAGCACCACGGCGCCCAGCACGATGCGCTTCGCGCGAGTCTTTGCGACTGACTTCGCCATCACAGGCCGTAGATGGCGCCCCCCGGATATTCCGCCGCGTCGGCGAGCTGCTCCTCGATGCGCAGGAGCTGATTGTACTTGGCCACTCGATCGCTGCGTGACGCGGAACCGGTCTTGATCTGACCCGCGGACGTTCCCACGGCGAGGTCGGCGATGAACGTGTCCTCCGTCTCGCCCGACCGATGTGAGATGACGGAGAGGTAGCCCGCCGAGCGCGCGAGCTCGATCGCCTCCAGCGTCTCCGTCAGCGTGCCGATCTGGTTTACCTTGATGAGAATCGCGTTGGCGACGCCGCCTTCGATGCCGCGCGCCAGACGGTCGGTGTTGGTCGCGAAGAGATCGTCCCCAACGAGCTGCACCCGGTCGCCGAGGGTTTTCGTCAGCGCTTCCCAGCCCTTCCAGTCGTCCTCGCCGAGCCCATCCTCGATCGACACGATCGGGTAATCCTCCAGCCACTTCTGATAGAGCTCGATCATCCCGTCGGCGCTGCGCGTCTTCGCGCCACTCTTCTTGAAGACGTAGTCGCCACCCTGATGGAGCTCCGACGCCGCGACATCGAGCGCCAGCGCGATCTGCTTGCCCGGCGCATAGTTCGCCTTTTCGATCGCCTCGATGATGACCTTCAGCGCTTCCTCGTCGTCCGCGAGATTCGGCGCGAAGCCTCCCTCATCGCCCACGCCGGTCGCCAGCTTCCGCTTCACCAGCACTTTCTTCAATGAGTGAAAGACCTCCGCGCCCATGCGCAGCGCGTCGGCGAACGTCGTCGCGCCGACGGGCACGATCATGAATTCCTGGAAGTCGACGGTGTTCGTTGCATGCGCACCCCCGTTGAGGATGTTCATGAGCGGCACCGGCAGCGTGCGCGACAGCGGATGCCCCAGGTACCGCCAGAGCGGCATGCCCAGGTCGTCGGCGGCCGCGCGCGCGGTCGCCATCGATACCGCGAGGATGGCGTTGGCGCCAAGCTTCGCCTTGTTCGGCGTCCCGTCGAGATCGATCAGGGCGCGGTCGATGGCGATCTGGTCGGCCGCGTCCATCCCGAGCACGGCCGGCGCGATCGTCTCCTCGATGTTGCGCACCGCCTTGAGCACGCCCTTTCCGCCGTATCGTTCGGTGTCACCGTCGCGCAGCTCGATCGCCTCGTGCTCACCCGTCGAGGCGCCACTGGGCACGGCCGCGCGCCCAGTCGCGCCGCTGGCGAGCGTAACATCGCATTCCACGGTCGGATTGCCGCGGGAGTCGAGAATTTCACGTGCTGCAAGATCGAGAATGGTCGTCATGCGATTCCGGTGTGTGCGACGGTTGCGGGCTCCTGGTAGGCCAGGGCCGAGACGCGGTCCCTAGTTATTCACTTCGTCCATCCGCGTCAATCTCCTGGACGGCGCGGCCTGCGCTGTGGATGCCGAACTGCTCGAGCCCCTCGGCCATCGTCTTCCAGACGCGTTGCATCAGCGCATCGCGATCCGAATAGGTGAGCCCCGTCGTCGGGATGGGATCGAGAAAGTAGACGTCGATCACCCCCGGGCGAATGCGGAACGAGCCCTTGGGCTGAATCTCGATCGTTCCATGAATGACCGTCGGGACGATCGGCACATGCGCCGCGATCGCCAGAACGAACGGCCCTTTCTTGAACGGGCGAAGCTCGTACGTCCGACCCCGCGTACCCTCCGGATACACGATCACGGACAGCCCCTCCTTCACATCGCGCGCGGCGGTCTCGTAGGCCTGAAACGCCGCCTTGCGATTCCCGCGATCGATCGCGATCGCAGCGGTGGAGCGAATAGCGGGGCCGAAGATCGGGAGCTTGAACAGCTCCTTCTTGGCGATGAAGCGGTAGCGCGGCAGGTACGACGCGAGCGCGAAGACGTCGAACCAGCTCACGTGGTTGGCGACGTACACCCGGGCGTCGTGCGGCGGCACGTTCTCGGCGCCGTGAATGCGCAGCCGCACGCCGGCCGCCCGAAGGATCGCCTTGCACCACAGGCGCGGGATCCCCTCGTAGATCCATTTCGCGTTCCTGATGCGAAGCGCCGATGCGATGATCACGGTCAGCCCCATCCAGACCGTATTCACGAAGATCACCGCCAGCACGAAGATCGCGCGCATTATTGCGAAAAGTGATCGTAGCCCGCTGGTGATGCAACGCGCTCGCCGCCGATGAGCAGGTCGACGCCGGCATCACCCTGCTCGACCGTCCCGATGCGCGTGAGCGAAAGACCGAACTCGCGTTGAAACGCGGCCGGATCGAGCCGCGAGCGCGTCGTCACCAGCAGCTCATATTCCTCGCCGCTCCGTTGCGCCGTCGAGACGTCCGCGCCGGGTGCGCGTGGCAACGCGTCCGCATCGATCGCGATGCGCACACCACTCGCTGCGGCCAGATGCCCTGCGTCGCCACCCAGTCCATCGGAGATGTCGATTCCCGCCGTCGCTCCGGCGCGAGCGAGCCACTGCGCTTCACGAATGCGCGGCACCGGCCGAGCGAATCGCGCTCGTGCCTCCGGCGTCGGCTGACGTCCCTCGCTCCAGGCGGCGATCGCGAGCGCTGGGCCCCCCAACTGGCCGGTGACCCAGAGCGTATCGCCAGGCTGCGCGCCACCGCGCCGCAACGGCGCAGCTGTACTTCCCAGGACGGTGATCGTGATCCCGAGATGGTCGCCCCGCGTCAAGTCCCCACCCACGATCGGCGCTCCCACCGCCGACGCAGACTCGCCGATCCCCTCGGCCAGCTCACCGAGGTCGTCCAGCCACCGGTCGGACAGTGTGAGGGCGATGACCATGCCTAACGGCTGTGCGGCCATCGCGGCAAGGTCGCTCAGCGCCGCGGCGGTGGCGCGCCATCCGATCTCCGCCGGGGACAGCCAGTCGCGACGGAAATGCACGTCCTCGAGCGATGCGTCGGTGCTCACGACGAGCTGCTCACCATTGGGCACCGAGAGCACGGTCGCGTCATCGCCGATCCCCCGCGCGCGGTCGCCCCACCGCGACATCATGACGCGAACGAGGTCGAACTCCCGTCCGGGGCCGAGCGAGGTCTCGTCGCTCATGGGGGCATCCCGTCCGAGCGACGGCGGATGCGTACGAGCCCGTCGCGCGTGCCGATCCACGCGATGTCGCGCGCCAGCACGACAGTGGTGGCCGCCGCGGGGAGGTTCACCCCGACGGGAAGTAGCGTCGATCGACCGGACGCGCGATGGATGGCCAGCACTCCTCCCTCACCGGCGAGCCAGATGGTCGAGGCATCCATCGCCACGCGCTCGATGCGGCGCACCGCCGCCACGTTCGCCGCGCGCGGAGGCAGTAGACGTCGCGCAGTCAGATCGATCTCGATGAGCTCCGCGTCCGTCGCGAGAGCGAGCACGGTATCGGAGCGAGCGAGCGCTTCGATCGCGCGCGAAATCCGGGCGTCATCGATCGCGAGGCGCCGCGGCGCGCTGTCGGGGCCCGCGAGCGCGAGCGCGCCCGCGGCGGAAGCGATCCAGAGTGTGTCACCCGAGAGCACCAGATCGTGAATCGCCACGCGAGGACCCACGCCGCGGGCCGTGCGCCCGACGAACGCCAGCCCCGCCGTGGTCCCAACCCACGCGCCGTCCGAGTACGGGGCCACGCTGGTGACGACGTCCGACGGTAACCCATCGCCGACGTCCCATCGACTCACCTCGTTATCGTCGTCCACCGCCATTCGCAGCAATCCGCGCGTAGTCCCGATCCAGGCATTTTGATCGCGGATACCGAGCGCTTGAACGCGCGCTCCCATGAGAGGTCGCGAGGGCGGGCCGCTGACCCAGCGCCACCGCTGGAGGTCGTTCGACGCGAACACGAGACCCGAGCGGGCAACCGGAGTGCCGAGCCCCGCGCTCCACACACCGTCGGCGGCAAGCGCCAGCGCGCCGACGCCGGGCTCCATCAGCCCGAATGGAAGGTGCTCGCTGCGATTGAATGTGGGATCGACGCGAAACAGTCCGTTGCCGCGAGTGCCTAACCACACTTCACTGCGGCCCGGCGCCAGCGTCGCGGCAGTCGCCTGCCACTGCTCGAGGTCGTCGTCGCGTGTGAGCAGGGGAAGAAACGTCTCGAGCGATGGATAGCGGCGGAAGACGTCGCGGGCCGTCGGCGAATGAAGGCGATCCTCTGGCGCCGGCAGCGCCCCAACCGGAATCGCGCTTCCCGTGCGCGACACGCGAACGAATGAAGGCCCGACGCGAACGTACGCCCCCGCACTGAGATCGCGCCGATCGAAGAATATTTCCTGCGGAGCTCCCGAGACCGTGGCCGTCACCGCATAGTCGATCCGCGGCCGATAGTAGATCACCTGCCCGGTCGTCCCGACCCACACGGCGTCCTCGGTTGGGTCGGCCGCGAGCGCCGACGGCGACCGCCGGAAGGTATCCATCATCTCCATCGGCGGCAGCCAGCCACGAAAGAGCGCGTCGTAGATGATGACGCCGCGCGTCGACGTCGCGAACACGAGCCGCTCTCCCGCGCTGACGTGGGTGATCTCGTTATGCGCGCCAATGACGACCTGCTCCTCGCGCCGCGCCGTCGTGAGCGCCGACCGGCCCTCGGTGGCTGCGCCTCCTGCGCATCCGCCGACGGTCACGAGTCCCGCGACGAGCAGGAACCTCATGATTCGGCGACCGCGGGCAGCTCGAGAATCGCCGGATACGAAGGCGGCGGCGGCGAGAAATTCCACGCCAGCTCGAGTCCCTCGAGGACTCTCGACAAGGGAACCCCCCGTGGCGCGCGACCACGCGTCGCAACCTCCCCCGCCCGGCCATGCACCCACGCCGCACAGGCCCCAGCGACCAGGGCATCCGCCGTCCGTGACAGCAGCGATGCCGAGATGCCCGCGAGGAGATCACCGCTCCCCGCCGCGGCGAGCGCGGGGGTTCCGGTGGCGCTCACCATCGTTCGGCCGTCTGGTGCCGTGATGATCGACGGCACGCCCTTGAGCAGTACGGTCGCTTGGGTAAGCGATGCCAGCCGCGCCGCCGCCTCGTACCGGTCATGCGCCACGTCGGTGGTGTCCTGATCGAGCAGGCGCGCGGCTTCGGCGACATGCGGCGTGAGGAGCGCCGGGCGTCCCGTGCACAGCTCGCCTAACGCCTTCGCATTCCCCGCGAAAACGTTCAGACCGTCGGCATCGACGACGACCGGGCCGCGCCACTCGCGGAGAATCTCGCGCGCGAGCGCGCGCGTCTCGTCGGTGTCGCCGAGCCCGGGACCGAGCAGAACGATATGAGCCCACGAGGACAGGGTTGCGTGCGTCGCCGATCGTCCTTCGTCGTCCACCGGCCATGCGTGGGCCAGCGCATGCGGCTCGGCGCCCTGCACGATTGGAAGCGCGGCACGGGGCACGATGACTCGCACCAGGCCGATGCCGCTCCGCATCGCCGCGCGGGCCGCGAGCACAGCCGCTCCCGTCATCCCTCCCCCGCCGCCGACGATCGCGAGACGTCCGCGCGCGCCCTTGTGCGCATCGACGGCAATCGCGGGAATCATGTCACGCACCCAGTGCTCTTGTACGAGCTCGGGATAGCTCTCGGTGCCCTCACCCAGTCCGATGTCGAGCACGACGATCGTGCCGGTCTGCGCGCGCGCCGCGAGCAATCCTCGCTTGACCGCTGCGAAGGTCAGGGTGAGGTCGGCACGAACCGCGACGGTGGCTTCGCCGGTGTCGGAGTCGACGCCGCTTGGCACATCGAGCGCGACGACCGTCGCCCCGCGCTCGCGACCCCTGACAATCTCCTCGACGGCGCGCGCGACAGCGCCACGGGGTGCGCCGCGCGATCCGGTACCGAGAAGCGCGTCGACGAGGATGCGCTCGCGTCCGGTGGCGGGCTCGGTGAGCAACGGACGTGCGAGGCCGCGTTCCGCTTTCGCATCGTCCGTCTTCGCCGGCGCCGCCTCGCTGACGGCGACGCGAATCCCCGCCGTCGCCAACGCCCGTGCCACCACCCACCCGTCCCCGCCGTTGTTGCCCGCGCCGGTGAAGATGTGCACGCCATCGGCAAGCAGGTGTGGCAGCCGTCTCACCATCTCGGTTGCGGCGGCGGCACCGGCACGCTGCATCAACGCTCGCGATGGGATTCCGGCTGCCGCGGCATCGCTATCGAGCGCGGCAGCATCCGCGGCGCGGAGTACGCGGGCTGCCCGAAGGCCACCCGCGTGTGTCACGTCCCGATCAGCGCCGCCGCGTACCCGACGACGCGGTCGTGATTCCCATTGATGAGACCGGAGTGTGAATACCCGACGACCTCGGCTCGCCCAAGTCCGGCGCGCCGTGCGACCTCGAGGGCGCATGCGACGGGAACGCGCCCGCACATCGAGATGTGGCGCGTGCGCGTGACCTCGAGCAGTCCTTCCCCATCGAGCGCGACGATGCGCTCGAGCGCCGCCGCATCCTTGTCGGTCGACGCGGGAGCCGGCTCGTAGTGATTCATGTCGCTGCTCGCGACCAGGAGCACGTCATCGCGCCCCTCGATCACATCGTGGATGACGTCCGCGAGGCGGCGGGTCCGCGCCCAGTCATCCCACCCGAGCACGAGCGGGACGACGCGCACCGCCTCGTTGCGCATTTGCAGGAAGGGCAGCAGTACTTCGACGCCGTGCTCTTCGGCGTGCGCAAGCGGATCCTCGATCAACAGCGGATGGGCGCGCTTCTGAAGCTCAGCGCCGAGCTCGGCATCGGGCTCCACGTTGCCGAGCGGCGTACGATACGACGTGTCGATCAGGAGGCTGCCACCCTGTCGCGCGCGTCCTCGTCCGGTGTGGTTAGGCGCAAGGATGATGCAGGTGGCCGGCACCTCCACCGCGGCGAAGGCGGCACCCGCGGTCGCGCCCGAATACATGTACCCACCGTGAGGAACGAGAATTCCGAGGGCCCGTTTCGCCGGCGCGCTTCCCTGATCGAGGAACCCGCGAACGTCGGCGCGCAGGCGGCCGGGCAAGGCCGGATAAAAGGTCCCGGACACCGCCGGCGTGCGCGATGGAAGAACGATCATCCGACGCACGCGGGTCGAGATGAACGATGCGGCGACCCCTTGGGGTCGCCGCTCACACGCAAGCCCACTGCACCGTCACTTGTGTGAGTGGGCGATGACTCGGCCAAAGCTGATTTCACCGTTGTCGATGCGCAGATTGAAGCCGCAGTCGGGGTTGCTGCACGCCCATGCCTTGTAGGTGATCGGCGCGCCATCGCGACCGTAATCGCTGAGTGGAAGCAAGGTGCCGTCGGTACACTTGCGGCATTTCGGCAGCTCCTTCACGTCCATGCTCCCCTCCTCACCCGATGTCCGCCTACGTATTCACACCGCCGGGACGCTGCCCCACGGATGGTGCTGTTCGAACGACTCGTCGAACTGGAACACATCGACGAAGTCATCGCGTGTGTCGGTCGGTTGGCTGATCAGGAGGCCAAGATCGACCAGCGTAAAGACAATGTCACCGAAGTCGGCGGTGGTGCGGACCGACCAATGGTCCAGGACCACCGGCGCCATCACGCCATAGCGGTCGAGGGCGAGGTCGCGGCAGGCTTCGACGAGCTCGCGACCGGAGATATGCCGCCGCTCGGGAAGCCGCAGCTGCGAATACTCGAGGGCCGCGAGCACGAACAGGTACGCGCGCTCGTGGAAGCGCGGATCCCGCGCGCGAATTCGGTCCATGATCCCCTCTCGAAAGGCCAACTCCGCCACGTCCTACTCCTCGCGTGAAGCAAACATCCGGTCATCTCCGAGTTCCGGGCTAAGATGACGAGCGGCCCTGAATCGCACAAGGAAGGTCACAGGCGCAACACCCGATCGGGCGGGCCTGCTGCCTTACGCAGCGTGATGCGGAGAAACCCCCGTTCGTACCGGGCGCGAGTCTCGTCGGCGACAACGGGCCCGGGGAGCGACACCGCACGTTGAAACGGACCGATGCGGATCTCGCCGAGGTGGTAGCGCCGCTTGCCTTGCGAGTGCTCCTGCCGGGAGCCGGTGATGGTGAGCGTCTTGCCTTCGACCGCGATGTCGAACGCCCGGTCGTCCGCGCCGGCGACGTCGACGACGACGACGTACTCGTCATGCGTCTCCATCACGTCGACGAGCGGGGAGAACGGCGCGGCGGGCAGGAACCCGATCTGCGCATCCGTGGGCCGGACCCCGCCCGAGCTCGGCGTCGTGCGGCGTCGCGGCGTCACCGAGCGGGCATCCCCGCGACGGCGCGATACAACGGGAAGGCACTGGCCAGCTCACGGACGCGCTGTTTCG
Organism: Gemmatimonadaceae bacterium; assembly: GCA_035249985.1. Taxonomy (GTDB): domain Bacteria; phylum Gemmatimonadota; class Gemmatimonadetes; order Gemmatimonadales; family Gemmatimonadaceae; genus JAICNG01. Next base: position 23,617 of record DATFFP010000068.1, on the reverse strand, counting down.
CGCGCGCGACAACGGCCGCGTCGCCTGGGGCGCGAAGCACCTCGTCGATGAGCGTCGCGATCGTCCGCATCTCCGCTTCACCCATTCCGCGCGTCGTCACCGCCGGCGTGCCGATGCGAATGCCGCTCGTCACGAACGGCGACTGCGTCTCCCCAGGCACGGTGTTCTTGTTCACCGTGATGTCGGCGTCGCCAAGGGCGCGCTCCGCATCCTTGCCCGTCATGCCGCGGTTTCGCAGATCCACCAGCATCAGGTGGTTGTCGGTTCCGTCCGACACGAGCTTGAAACCGCGCTCCATGAGCGCCGCCGCCAGCGCGCGTGCATTCCCGACGACGCGACGAGCGTAGTCGGTGAACGACGGCTCCATCGCCTCACGAAGCGCGACCGCCTTCGCCGCGATGACGTGCATCAGCGGTCCGCCCTGAATTCCCGGGAAGATCTGCTTGTCGATCGCCTTCGCGTGCTCCGCACGGCAGAGGATGAGACCCCCGCGAGGGCCGCGAAGCGTCTTGTGCGTCGTCGTCGTCACCGCGTCCGCATGCGGCACCGGCGACGGATGAAGTCCCGTGGCGACGAGCCCCGCGATATGGGCCATGTCGACCATGAGCTTCGCGCCCACGCTGCGCGCAATGTCACCGAATGCCGCGAAGTCGATCGTACGCGCGTACGCGCTTGCGCCGGCGACGATCATCGCGGGACGATGCTGCTGCGCGAGCTCACGAAGCGCATCGTAGTCGATGTGTCCGGTGTCCTCCCGCACGCCGTACGGAACAACGCGAAAGAAGCGCCCCGAGAAGTTCACCGGGGAGCCGTGCGTAAGGTGGCCACCGTGGGACAGGTTCATGCCGAGGATGGTCGCACCCGGATCGAGGAAGGCGAAGTAGACCGCCATGTTCGCCTGCGCCCCCGAGTGCGCCTGGACATTGGCGTGATCCGCCCCGAACAGCTTCCTGGCACGATCGATCGCCAGCTGCTCGGCAACGTCGACGTGCTCGCAGCCGCCGTAGTACCTCTTCCCCGGGTAGCCCTCGGCATACTTGTTCGTGAGGGGCGTGCCCATCGCGGCCAGCACCGCCGGCGACACGAAGTTCTCGCTCGCGATGAGCTCGATTCCCTCCTCTTGCCGGCGCGTCTCGGCGACCACCGCATCGGCAATGTCGGGGTCGGCGGTGCGCAGCGCATCGAGATCGGCATCCCAGGTCCAGTCGGTACCACTCATCGGGCCTCTCCGTGTACCTCGATCTTGTCGACGCGCCGCGCGTGCCGTCCTCCGTCGAAGGACGTGTCGAGAAACCGCTTGACGATGTCCACCGCCTGATCCTCGGTGAGGAACCGCGCCGGAAGCACCAGGACGTTCGCGTCGTTATGCTTCCGCGAGAGCTCGGCGATTTCCGGCGACCAGACCACGGGCGCCCGCACGTTCGGATACCGGTTGGCGACGTACGACATGCCGAGCCCAGTCCCACAGAGAAGAATGCCGCGTTCCGCCTCCCCGCGCGAGACGCGTTGCGCCAGTGGATGCGCGTAATCGGGATAGTCGGTGGCCGCAGCGGTATCGGTACCGAGATCCTCGACCTCGTAGCCGAGTGAGCGCAGCACCGGGATGAGGCGCTGCTTCATCTCGAAGCCGGCGTGGTCGCTGGCGATAGGGATTCTCTTTGTTGCCACGATATTCTCCTTGGGAGCTGGTGGTCAGGGGTCAGGGATCAGGGGGTGTCAGGGTGAAGGGAGTGGGAGATGCCCGGCCGTTCTCTCCTGCAACCCATTCCCTCGCACACCCCCTGATCCCTGATCCCTGATCACCAGCTCCTATTTGTTCGGCCATTGCGGCCACGTTTTCACGAGCGATCCCACCGCCTGCACTCGCCGCTCGGCGAGTCGGTCCGCCGCATGGTACGACGGTATCGAATCCTGCTTCGCGATCTCGAAGACCGAGAGCACGGTCTCGTAGATCTCGTCGGCCTTGCGCAGCGAGCGGGCCGAGTCCCATCCGGCGATCTCGCTGTAGACGTTGATGACGCCACCGGCGTTCGCGACGTAATCGGGGGCGTAGAGGATTTCGCGCGCCTCGAGCGCGTCCCCGTGCCGGTCTTCGAGCAGCTGGTTGTTGGCGGCGCCAGCGACGATTTCCACGCGAAGCTGGGGGATCGTCTTGTCGTTGATGATGCCACCGAGCGCGCAGGGCGCAAAAATGTCGCCTTCGACGCAATAGATGTCATCGGGTTTCACGGCGCGCGCGCCGAAGTCGGTGACGACCCGCTTTACACGCTCCGCGTCAATGTCGGTGACGATGAGCCTCGCGCCCGCGGTGTGAAGCTCCTGCGCCAGATAGTAGCCGACGTGCCCGCATCCCTGAACCGCTACGGTGCGGTCGGTGAGGTCGTCATCGTCCCAGCGCCATTTCGCCGACGCCTGGATGGCGCGAAAGACGCCCCGGGCGGTGACCGGTGAGGGATCCCCGGATCGGTCGGTGAGCCCGGTAACGTAGTCCGTCTCCATGTGGACGAAATCCATGTCGGCGGTGCTGGTGCCGACATCCTCCGCCGTGACATACCGGCCACCCAGACTCTCGACGAATCGCCCGTGCGCTCGAAAAAGCATCTCCCGGCCGAGGGTCTTGTTGTCGCCGATGATGACCGCCTTGCCGCCACCGAGGTTGAGGCCCGCAACGGCGTTCTTGTAGGTCATTCCGCGCGACAGTCGAAGCGCGTCGACGACGGCCTCCTCATCACTCGCGTACTTCCAGAAGCGGGTGCCGCCGAGTGCGGGGCCGAGTGTCGTGCTATGAATGGCGATGACGCCGCGATAGCCGGCGGAATCATCATGGCAGAGCACGACCTGCTCGTGCCCCATGGAGGCGATGGTGTCGAACAGTTTCACGTCGGGGGATAGTTAAGTGACGACTGCGTGCTGCGTACTGCGTACTGCGTACATGAACGGCAGCTGAGGGCTGGTAGTACGCAGCACGCAATACGCACTACGCAGTCATTTGGCATACAACTGTCTCGCAATGACGATCCTCTGTATCTCGGAGGTCCCCTCATAGATCTCGGTCACCTTTGCGTCGCGGAAGAGCCGCTCCACTGGGTATTCCTTCATGTAGCCGTACCCGCCGAAGATCTGGATCGCTTCCGTCGTCACCCACATCGCGGTTTCGCTCGCGAACAGCTTGCTCATCGAGCTGAACTGGGTGATCGGCTCGCCACGGTCCTTCGCGGACGCCGCCGAGTAGAGCAACGCTCGGGCCGCGGTGATTCGCGTGGCCATGTTGGCCAGCTTGAACTGGATTGCCTCGAACTCCTTGATGGGATGTCCGAACTGACGACGCTCGGCGGCGTAGCGCACCGAATACTCCAGGGCCGCGCGTGCGATGCCGACCGCCTGCGCCGCGACGCCGAGGCGTCCGTTGTCGAGCGACTGCATCGCGTAGACGAATCCTTTGCCCTCTTGCCCGAGGAGCTGGTCCGCCGAAACGCGCATTCGATCGAAGCTGAGCTGCACCGTCGGTGAGGCGCGCAGCCCGAGCTTGTTCTCCTTCTTGCCGACGCGGAACCCCTCGAGCTCGGGCGTGATGATGAATGCGCTGATGCCGCGAGCGCCTCGACGCTCCCCCGGTCGGTCGGTGCGGGCCATGGCGAGGATGACACCCGCCTGATTGCCGCTGGTGACCCACGCCTTCGTGCCGTCGAGAATCCAGCCGTCTCCATCGCGGACGGCCTGCGTCGTCATCGCCGCCGCATCGGACCCGGCTTCCGGTTCCGACAGGGCAAACGCGCCAAGCCACTCGCCGCGCGCCATTGCCGGTAGATAGCGCTGGCGTTGTGTTTCCGAGCCGTAGCGCAGAATCATCTGCGTCGGGAGCGAATTGTGAACACTCATCGCGACGGCGACCGACGCATCGACCGCCGCGATCTCTTCGAGCGCCACCAGATACGTCACTGTGTCGAGCCCGAGCCCCTCGTACTGCTCGGGCACCATCATGCCGAGAAACCCGAGCTGGGCGAGCTTGGTGATGATCGCTGGATCCATGGCCGCATCGCGATCCCATCGGTCGGCGTGCGGGGCGATCTCGCTACGCGCGAACTCGCGCGCGAGCTGCTGAATCTCCTTCTGCTGGTCAGTGAGTGGGACGAGCGCCCATGACATCGCGGTGGCTCAGTAGGTGTAAAAACCGCGTCCCGACTTCCGACCGAGCCATCCGGCGGCAACATATTTCTTCAGAAGCGGACAGGCCCTGTACTTGGGATCACCGAGGCCGTCCTGCAAGACGTCGAGAATGGCGACGCAGGTGTCGAGTCCGATCAGATCGGCCAGCGCGAGCGGTCCCATGGGATGGTTCATCCCGAGCTTCATCACAGCGTCGACAGCGTCGGGAGTCGCGACGCCTTCCATGACGCAGTAGGCAGCCTCGTTGATCATCGGCATGAGGACGCGATTCGAGACGAAGCCCGGCGCGTCGTTCACCTCGACGGCTCGCTTCCCGACCGCCTTCGCGTATGACATCACGTGCTGCGTCGTCGCATCACTCGTCGCGAGACCCCGGATCACCTCGACCAGGACCATCACCGGCACAGGGTTCATGAAGTGCATCCCGATCACCCGGTCGGGTCGCCGCGTTCGCCCGGCAATCTGCGTGATCGAGATCGAGCTCGTGTTCGTCGCGAGGATCGCATCAGTCGGTGCGATGCCGTCGAGCTCCGCGAAAAGCTTGAACTTGAGGTCGGGGTTCTCGCTCGCGGCCTCGATGACCAGCGCGCACTGGCTCGCCGCGCCGAGATCGGTACTCACGCTGAGGCGATCGAGCGCGGCCTCGCGCGCGGCGGCATCGATGGTTCCCTTCTCCACCTGACGCGCCAGGTTTTTTTCGATCGTTGCGCGCGCTCGCGCGAGCGCCTCGCTCGACACATCGACCATCGTGACGGGAAAGCCCGCGTGTGCGAACACGTGCGCGATTCCGTTTCCCATTTGCCCTGCGCCGACCACGACGACGTGCTCTTTCATGCAGCGTCTCCTTCGCCGCGCCGGCGCCGGCGAATCAGGAGCGCCGCCGCGACGAGCATTCCAGCGATGGCTCCGGCGCCCCCTTCCGGGCCCCACGCGCCGCCAGTGGCCCAGTCAGGGCCGGCATCGATGACGCGATAATCTCCCACCGGGACCTCCTGTCCGCTGAGCGCCGTGTGGAGGAAAACCGCCAGCGTGAGGTTCCAGGCGAAGTGCGCGGCCGTGGCGGCCCACAGGCTTCGCATCTGATACACCAGGGCGCCGAGGAACAGGCCGGCGATCGTCACCAACACGATCGCGGTCACGGCGACGTTGGGGTTGAACACGTGCAGCACGCCAAAGACGACGCTCGTGAGAACGATCGCGCCTCGCCAGCCTAACGTTTCGCGCAACACGGCGAGCGGGTATCCGCGTATCATGAGCTCCTCCGCCATCGCGGCGGGGAGAAGCATCATCGTCGTCGCCACGGCGCCGGTGTACCACGGCCCAGGTGCATCGGACACATCGAGCCATCCCACGCCGAGAAGGATGAGCGAGGGCACTCCGATGGCGAGCGCTCCAATCAGAAAGCCGCCGGCCAATGCGCCCGGGCGAGCGGCGCGCCGATCGAGCCACACGAAATCCCAGCCGCGGTGCTCCACGAAGCGCAGGACGAATGCATGCGCGCCGAGCAGCGCCAACACTGTCGCCCAATACGTGAGAATCACGTCCGGCCCGACGATGTCGGAGGGAGGAAGAACTTCGGCTCGCTCCGCGGCGGGGATGATGAGACCGACGAGGCCAAAGGCGAGCAGGGCGAGCACAACCGCGACGAGCCCGAAGATGAGCAGACGCCACGGCGCGCGGAGCCTGCCATCCGCCGAACGCAGCACCGCGCGCGCCGTCAAGCGGTCGCGCGCGGTGTCTTCGAAGAGAGCGCGGCGGCGGTCAGCACTTTCAGGAGATCGAGCGGGACGAACGGCGCTGCTCCCAACGCAAGCGCACGTTCGGCGCTTCCGGTTAGCACAAGCAGCTGAAGAAATCCGCCGAGATGAATCACCGCGATTCCCGCCGCGGCCGCGAGGACTCGAACGGCAAAGTCGCGGCGCTTCGTGACCACGAGCCCAGCGACGAAGGCCGCAACCGGATATGCCCAGAGATACCCGCCCGTTGGACCAAGAAGCCGAGCGAAACCGGGCGCTCCCATCGGCGCGAACACCGGAAGCCCCACCATGCCCGCCACGAGATAGAGCGCCATGCTGGTTGCGCCAGCCATCGGGCCCAACCACAACCCGGCGAGCACGACCACGAGGGGCTGCAAGGTCATCGGCACTGGCGTGCCCGGGATCGGGATGGCCACCTGCGACGCCGCCGCCAACGCGACCGCGAATCCCGCCACGCCAAGCGCCGTCGTGCGCGCGTCGCGCACCAGGACCGTCGTGCTCATGCCCATTAGCTCATGCGCTCCACGCTGAGGGCGACCGCGTCTCCACCACCGAGGCAGAGCGTCGCGAGCCCGGTTTCCTCGTCTCGATCACGCATGGCGTACAACAGCGTCGTCAACACGCGCGCGCCGCTTGCTCCAATCGGATGTCCGAGCGCGATCGCGCCGCCATGCACGTTCACCCGGTCCCATTCCCATCCCAGCGCCGTGCCATCCGCGATCGCCTGAACCGCGAACGCCTCGTTGGCCTCGATGAGATCGTAATCGCCGATCTTCGTCCCGGAGCGTTTCATGAGGCGCTTCACTGCCTCGATAGGAGCGAAGAAGAGGTCCTGCGGCTCCACCGCGCCCGTCGCATACGCATTGATACGCGCCATGATCGTGAGGCCGTGCGCGCGGGCATATTCTTCCGACGTCACCACCAGCGCTGATGCCCCATCGTTCATCGGCGATGCATTCCCCGCGGTCACCGTGAGGTCATCTGAGCGCGCGCCGTTGCTCGCGAAAGCCGGCCGCAGCTTGCCCAGCGTGTCCAGACTGGTATCACGCCGCGGACCTTCATCGGTGTCGACGATGGTCGGCCCTTTTTTGCCCGGAATCTGCACCGCGACGATCTCCTCGCGGAATTTCCCCGCGTCGATCGCCGCCACCGCCTTCCGGTGGGACTGCACCGCGAACTCATCCTGCATCTGCCGCGAGACGTTCGCTTTCTTTGCCGTATACTCGGCGTGCCCGCCCATGTGCACGTCGCAGAACGAGCACCAGAGCCCGTCGCGGATGACGCCGTCGACGAGGGTTTGATCGCCGAACTTCACCCCCGAGCGCAGTCCATAGAGGTAATGGGGCGCGTTGGACATGGACTCCTGCCCTCCAGCCACGATCACCTGCGCATCCCCGGCTTTGATCGCCTGCGCGGCAAGCATCACCGCCTTGAGCCCGGAACCGCACACTTTGTTGATCGTGACCGCGGAGACAGTGGCCGGAAGTCCGCTGCCAATCGCCGCCTGCCGCGCTGGTGCCTGCCCGACACCACCCTGCACGACGTTCCCCATGATCACTTCCTGCACATCCTCAGGGCCGATGCGAGCGCGCTGGATGGCTTCGCGAATCGCGGTGGCGCCGAGGTCGGGAGCGCTCACCGACGCGAGTGCGCCGAGGTAGCGGCCGATCGGGGTTCGGGCCGCTGAGACGATGACAGGGGTTCGAGAGGGATCCGCCATTTGAGAAAGAAAGCTATGCGGATTCTCGCGGGTTGGGAACGGCATGGGAACGGCAAAGATGACAGAATTCAGAATACAGAATTCAGAATTCAGAAAAACCGACGGGGAGCCAGTTCGTGGCTCCCCGTGGTAATTGCTGAATTCTGAATTCTGTATTCTGAATTCTGTCATCTTTGCCGTTCGTAGCTCAGTCAGGCATCGAGACTGCCGGTACCCCCGCGAGCCCGAGCTGATCTATGATGAACGCGTATCTGAACGCGAGCTCCCTCAAGTTGTCGTAGCGTCCCGATGCGCCGCCGTGGCCGGCGCCCATGTTCGTCTTGAGCAGCAGAACGTTGCCGTCGGTCTTGTTGGCGCGGATCTTCGCGACCCATTTCGCCGGCTCCCAGTACGCCACGCGCGGATCGTTGAGGCCGGTCGTCACGAGCATCGCCGGATAGGTCTTTCCGACGTTGTCATAGGGCGAGTACGACTTCATGTACGTGTAGTGCTCCTTGACGTGCGGATCGCCCCACTGCTGCCACTCGCCGGCGGTGAGTGGGATCGACGCATCCATCATCGTGTTGATGACGTCGACGAAGGGCACATCGGCGACCACGGCCTTGAACAGGTCGGGACGCATCGAGACCACGGCGCCCATCAACAGGCCGCCGGCGCTGCCGCCACGAATCGCGAGCTTTTCCTTCGACGTGTAGCCCTCGCGAATCAGATGCTCCGCCGAGGCGATGAAATCGGTGAACGTGTTGCGCTTGTTCAGCATCTTGCCCTGGTCGTACCACCAGCGGCCCATCTCCTGCCCGCCGCGGATGTGCGCGATCGCGTAGACGAAGCCGCGGTCGAGCAGCGACAGGTTGTTCGAGGAGAAGGTCGGGTCGGTGCTCGAGCCGTACGAGCCGTACGAGTAGAGCATCATCGGTCGCGATCCATCCTTGACCAGCGGCTTGCGGTACACGAGCGATACGGGGACCATCACGCCGTCGGGCGCCTTCGCCCACGTCCGCTCCGTGGCGTACTGCGAGGGATCGTACCCGCCGAGCACGTCCTGCCGCTTTTTCAGCTCGCGCTGCTTCGTCGCCATCTCGTAGTCGTAGACCGTCGACGGGGTGACGAGGGACGTATACACGAACCGCAGCGTGCGCGTGTCGAACTCCGGATTTCCACCCCACCGTACGGTGTACACCGGCTCATCCATCGCGATGTGATGCTCCGCGCCGCTGGCGAAGTCGCGAATCCGGAAGCGCGTGAGCGCCTTCTCGCGCTCCATCAGGACGAGGTGATTCCGGAAGACGTCGAAGTCGGCGAGCAGCACCGAGTCGCGGTGCGGGACCACCGTCGTCCAGTTCGCGGGCTTCGGATCGCGGTCCGGCGCGCGGACCAGCTTGAAGTTCGTCGCGTTGTCGTTGGTGCGGATGTAGAAGTGGGTGCCGTGGTGCTCCACCGAATACTCCACGTTCGGGCGTCCAGCCGAGATGACCTTCGGCGCTTCGCCCGGCCGGTAGGCATCGATGTAGTACCAGGTGGACTGCGTGAAGCTCTCGTCCCCGATGAGGATGAACCGATCGTCCTTGGTCTTGGTAATGCCGAGGCCGAACAGCACATCCGGCTGTTGGTGCACCATCACGTCGCTCGACGTCGGCATGCCGAGGGTGTGGCGGAAGATGCGATCGGGACGCTGAGCGGAGTCGGTCCGCGTGTAGAACAGCGTTCGATTGTCATTCGCCCACTGAATACCGAAATGCACATCGTGGATCTGATCGGGCAGCATCGTGCCCCGCGCGATGTTCTTCACCACGAGGGTGAAGTGCTCCGATCCAGCCGTGTCGACGAGAAACGCGAACAGCCGGTGGTCGGGGCTCACCTGGGTGCCGCCGAGGCGGAAGTAGCCCTTCCCCGCCGCCATCACGTTCTCATCGAGCAGCACTTCCTCGGGCGCGTCGAGCGATCCCTTCTTGCGCGCGTAGATCTGATACTGCTTCCCTTCCTCGGTGCGCGTGTAGTAGTAGAAAGAATCGCGGCGCACGGGGACGGAGAGATCCGTTTGCTTGATGCGACCGAGCATCTCCTTGTACAGCTGCTCCTGAAGCGGAGCGAGATGCTTCGTCATCTGCTCCGTGTAGGCGTTCTCCGCCTCGAGATACTTGATGACGTCGGGATTCTTGCGATCGCGCAGCCAGAAGTAGTTGTCGACGAGGACGTCGCCATGAATCGTGTCCACCTTGGCGACCGGCTTCGCCACGGGCGGGGCCGGCGTCTGTGCGACGGTCGTCGCGAATGGAAGGGCAAGCGCGAGTGCCCAGCCAATGGCGCGGGCGCGCACAAAAAACGAACGATGACTCATGAAACCTCCAACGAGGTGAAAGACTCCACTGCTCTTGCTGTCGTGCCAAAACAACGATGAACCGCAGATAGCCGTAGATCTTTTTTACCGCAGAGGACGCAGAGGGCGCGGAGGACTGCAACGGCGAAGGCCTTTGAAGAAGCTTTTGCAGCTGTACTCCCTCTGCGTCCTCTGCGGTAAAAAATAGAGCCTTTAGCCGTTGCGGTTTGCCTTGGCAGTGACCGGCGCTACTTGCACCCACATCCTCACGACGCCGGGGCGGCCGCTCGCAACTCGAGCGCGCGAGTGGCAATCTCGTCACGGACACGCGCGATGAACTCGTCCACCGGCACGGGCACCGGATGCTGCTTCTCGCCCGCGCCGCGCACGCTCACCGCGATCGTGCCCTGCTCCGCCTCGCGCTTCCCGACCACCGCGAGATAGGGAACCTTGAGCCGCATCCCCTCGGCGATCTTGTACTTCAACGTCTCCGATCGGTCATCGAGATGCGCGCGGATCCCTGCCTCCGTCATCCGGCGAGCGGCGTCGGCCGCGGCGTCACGCTGCGTGTCGGTGATCGAGATGACTCGGACCTGTTCCGGCGACAGCCAGGTGGGAAACGCGCCGGCGAGATGCTCGATCAGCGCGCCGATGAACCGCTCGAGCGTTCCGTAAATCGCACGGTGGATCATCACCGGTCGATGCGGCTTGTTGTCCGCGCCCGCGTACTCCAGCTCGAATCGCTCCGGGAGCTGGAAATCGAGCTGGATGGTGGGGCCCTGCCAAAGCCGCCCGATCGCGTCCCTGAACTTCACGTCAATCTTGGGCCCGTAGAACGCGCCGCCACCAGCATCGATACGGTAAGGAATCTGTTTGCGCTCGAGCGCGCGCTTGAGCGTATCCTCGGCACGATCCCAGGCCCCGTCGTCGCCGAGCTTTTCCGGGGGTCTCGTCGAGACCTCGAAATCCAGCTCGAAGCCGAACGTCCGTCGGATGAGCCGCTCCACCTGATCGAGGCAGAGGAAGATCTCGTCCTCCGCCTGGTCCAGGGTGCAGAAGATGTGGGCGTCGTCCATCGACAGGCCGCGCACGCGCAGCAGACCGTGGAGCACACCGGATTTCTCGTTGCGATAGACGTTCGCCACCTCCGACAACCGAAGCGGCAAGTCCCGGTAGCTCCGCGGCTGCGACTTGTAGACGAGCGCGTGCATCGGGCAATTCATCGGCTTCACGCGATACCGCACGTCCTCCGACTCGCCCGCGCCGGCCGCCATCGGCGGATACTGATTCGATTCGTACAGCGGAAGATGTCCGGAGACGCGAAACAGCTCCTCGCGCGTGATGTTCGGCGTGTACACGAGCTCGTAGCCGTTGGCGATGTTGTCGTCCTCGACGGCCCGCGAGAGCAGCCATTTGATCCTGGCGCCTCGCGGATGCCAGAAGACGAGGCCGGGCCCGACGATGTCCTGAATCGAGAAGAGATCGAGCTGCTTGCCGATCACGCGGTGATCCCGCCGCTTCGCCTCTTCGATGCGATGGAGGTGCGTCTCGAGCTCGTCCTTCTTGAAGAAGGCGGTGCCATAGATGCGCTGCAGCGTCTGCCGCTTCTCGTCGCCGCGCCAGTACGCCGCCGCCGTCGACAGCAGCTTGAAATGCTTCACGTACGACGTGTCGGGCACGTGTGGGCCGCGACAGAGATCGACGAACGGGCCGTCGGTGTACACCGAGATCACTTCGTCCGACCCGAGCTCGTCCAGCCGCTCGAGCTTCAACGGGTCATCGGTGAACCGGCGGCGCGCCGCCGGCTTGTCCACCTCTTCGCGCACGAAGGGCAGCTTCTCCGCGACGACCTTTCGCATCTCATCCTCGAAGACCGCGACATCGTCGGGCGTAAACGGGCGCGTCACCTCGAAGTCGTAGTAGAACCCATCCTCGATGGCTGGACCAAACCCGATCTTCGCGTCCGGACGCAGCCGCCGCACCGCGGTCGCGAGAATGTGCGCGGCCGAATGGCGGAGCACGTCGAGGGCCGGCCTGTCACGCTCGGTCAGCACCGTGAACGAGCCGCTCTCGCGAATGGGTGTCACGAGATCCTGAACCTGGCCGTTCACCTCCACGGCGATCGCGGCCCGAAGGAGGCCCGCCCCGATCGAGGCAACGACGTCGCGAGGGAGGGCGCCGTGCTCGACCTCGCGGGTCGAGCCGTCGGGTAGCCTCAGCGTCAACATGTCGGTGGCGCTCTGAATCACGAAGAGATCCCGTGGATGACCGACGGCGTTTCGCGCGCGAATCGGAAGTACAGGTAAAGTCCGATGAGCAGCAGCACGGCGGCGATGAGCCAGATCACCGCGCGGCCGACGTATCCTCGCTCCGGACGAGAGGGCTCAGGTGAGGTCATTGCGTGATTTTCGGATGGGCGAAGGTGAGGCGGTAGGTGGCCTTCTTCTTGCCTCTACTCGCGCGTACTCACCCAGAAAGCTACCCTTGCGATACAACCTCCGCCACAGGGAAAGCATGGCTCCATTTCGGTATCGTGACGAGGGCGAGTCCCTCGGCGGCGCCCTCGCGAAGATCGGGGTTGGGGTCGCCGCCGGATTCGTCGTCGGCGTCATCATGGCGCAGAAGGTCGGCGGTATCTCGGGAATCTCGTCCAGACTGCGCGACAAGATCGCGGGACTCGGCGGGGATGACGTGGATCGCTACCGGGTGTCGCGAGGCCTGACCGCGGACGACGGTCTCGACACGGTGCTCGAGGAGCGCGTGCTCGAGGCCTTCCGCAACGATCCCATCCTGAGCGAGCGCGGCATCGACATTGGCTCTGTCGGCGAAGGCACGATCGAGCTGACGGGCTGGGTCGAGACACCGGACGAGTCGGAGCGAGCGACGACGATCACGCGCGGAGTTCCCGGCGTCGAGACCGTCGTGAATCGAATCATCGTTGGCGAGGAGGAAGACATGCTCGACGACAACGCTCGGCGGCACGCCGACGGAGACCCCGCGCTCAACGAGGCGCGGTGGGAAGGTCAGCGCGTCGGCACTGGTCGCCGGCGCCAGGGAAATTCCGAGGAGCTCGACCGTCACGCGGATCCCAAGCCTGAGCTCGAGGATCGCTGGCTCGCCGAGCAGCACGCGCTCGATCAGGCCGCGGATGACACGCCTGACACCGGCGTGCGACGGAGCACGACTCGCAAGGCGCGTCGCGGTGGCCGTGCCGACGGAAGCCCGGTCGCGCCGACGGGCGTTCCGAAGGCGGACCACGTTGCCGATCCTCTCGGTGTCGACGAGCCCCCTCGCGCGGACTAGGAGCTAGGGGTCAGGGATCAGGGATCAGGGATGGAAAGGCAAACGGCCGCGCACAGCGCGGCCGTTTGCTCATCTGATGAGGCGCCTGCGGCGAAGCCGCCGCGCCCTTTCCACCCCTGACCCCTGACCCCTGACCCCTGACCACTAGTTCCCACTAGCTCCCACTCCGCCGTTAGACTTTTTTTCTACACATGGCCAGCTCCCCCTCCCTCGATTCCCTCTCCACAACATTCGACCCCGTCGCGATCGAGCGCCCGATCTATGAGCGCTGGCGCGCCGCGGGCGTCTTTACCGCCCGCGCCGAGCGATCGAGGCGGGTGGGCGGCGATCGCGAGCCATTCACGATCGTGATCCCGCCGCCGAACGTCACGGCGGTGCTGCACATGGGGCACGGGCTCGACAACGTCGCGCAGGATGTGCTCATGCGCTGGCGCCGGATGGCCGGTGATGAAGCGCTCTGGGTGCCGGGCACCGATCACGCCGGCATCGCGACGCAGAACGTCGTCGAGAAGCTCATCTGGAACACGGAAAGGAAGACGCGCTTCGACGTGGGACGCACCGAGTTCGTCAAGCGCACCGAGACGTTCGTGCGCGAGACGGGCGGCGAGATCCTGAAGCAGCTCGAAGCGATCGGCAGCTCATGCGACTGGTCGCGCACCGCGTACACGCTCTCCCCGGAGCTGTCTCGCGCCGTGCGCGAAGCGTTCGTCAGGCTGTACGAGAAAGGACTCGTCTACCGCGGCCATCGCGTGATCCACTGGTGTCCGCGATGCCTGACGTCGCTCTCCGATGAAGAGGCCGAGCCGCACGAGACGACGGGCAAGCTGTACCACATTGCGTACCCGCTCGCGGGCGACCCCGCTCGCTCGCTGGTCGTCGCGACGACGCGTCCGGAGACGATGCTCGGCGACGTTGCGGTCGCGGTGAACCCGAATGACGAGCGCTATCGCGACGTCATCGGTCGTCGGGTGTTGCTGCCGATCGTGAATATCGAGATTCCGATCATTGCCGACGACTACGCCGATCCGGCATTCGGCACGGGCGTCGTGAAGATCACCCCCGCGCATGACGCGAACGACTTCGACGTCGGCACGCGGCACGGGTTACCCATGCCCGTGATCATCGATGAGCATGCGGTCGTGCGCGAAGTGAGTGAGGCGCCAGGGCGCGTGCCTGACGAGCTACGGGGCCTCGACCGCTTCGAAGCGCGCGAGCGCATCGTGGAGCGTCTTCACGCGAGCGGCCAGCTCGTGAAGGTCGACGCGCATCAGCACTCGGTGCGCCGGTGCTATCGCTGCGATACCGTCGTGGAGCCGCGCCTGAGCGATCAGTGGTTCGTGCGCATGAAGCCGCTGGCCGAGCCAGCGCTTCAGGCGGTGCGCGATGGCACGATTCGCATCGTCCCCGATCGGTGGGAGGGAGTCTACGTCCACTGGATGGAGAACATCCGCGATTGGAACATCTCGCGGCAGCTCTGGTGGGGACACCGCATTCCGGTGTGGTATTGCGATGCGTGCGGCACGCAGACCGCCAGTCGCACCGACATCGACCGGTGTCCCTCATGCGCCGGCCCGGTTCGCCAGGACGAGGATGTGCTCGACACCTGGTTCTCCTCCTGGCTGTGGCCCCTCTCGACGCTGGGGTGGCCGGACACCGACGCGCGGGATTATCGCGCCTTCTACCCGACCGACGTGCTCGTCACCGGCCCCGACATTCTGTTTTTTTGGGTCGCGCGCATGATCATGGCCGGGTATTTCTTCGATGGCCGGCACCCATTCCACACCGTGTTCCTGCACGGCATCGTGCGCGACACGCAGCATCGCAAGATGTCCAAGTCGCTGGCGAACGGTATCGATCCCCTCGACGTGGTGAACCTGTACGGCGCGGACGCGCTGCGATGGACGGTCGTCTCCGGCATGGGCCTCGGCGTCGACCAGATCCTCGATCCGAACAATCTCGAGCAATCGTTTTCGCCCGGGCGCAACTTCGCCACCAAGCTCTGGAACATCGGCCGCTTCCTGTTAGGCAACCTCGGTGGCGACCGCGTCGTGCCGCTCGCGGAGGTGGAAGAGCGGAACCTCACGCGCGCCGATCGCTGGATTCTCTCGCGGCTGAACGACGCCATCGCGAACATCGAGACAGCCCTCGGCTCCCCGCGTCCTCCGGGGGGCCGCTGGCCCGAGGGCTCGGCACGCCTGGGCATGCGCCTGGATGCGTATGCCGAAGTCGCGCGCCGCTTTGTCTGGGATGAGGTCGCCGACTGGTACGTCGAAGTCTCCAAAGGACGACTCGGCGAAACCGGGCCCGATCGCGACACCGCCCGCGCGGTGCTCGTGCACGTGTTCGATGGGGCGCTTCGACTGCTTCACCCGATCGTGCCGTTCA
This sequence comes from Gemmatimonadaceae bacterium, assembly GCA_035249985.1. GTDB lineage: Bacteria > Gemmatimonadota > Gemmatimonadetes > Gemmatimonadales > Gemmatimonadaceae > JAICNG01. The sequence goes on along the minus strand of DATFFP010000068.1, from coordinate 7,968 downwards.
TTACGGAGGCGCTCTGGCAGCGGCTTCCAGGGCGGGGCGAGGATGAGCTCCTCGCCGCAGCCGAGTGGCCACGCCGTAACGACCGGTTCGGCGCTACCGAGCGCGAGTTCGAGGAGGTCCGCGCCGCGGTGACCACCATCCGTCGCCTGCGCGCGGAGTACGCGGTGCCCCCCGGAACGGTGGTCGAGGTAGCTTTGTCCCCGCCGGCACACGCTGCCGGAATTGGACTCGCTGACGGGCAGTGGGCAGAAACCGTGCTGCGTGAGGAGGCGTCGCTCATCGGCCGCCTCACGAGAAGCCGGGTCACCATCGTCGGCCTCGCCCCGACAGGCGCTGCGGCGCATGCCGTGCTTCCGAGCCACTGGTCGGTCGTCGTGCCGCTCGAGGGGCTCATCGACGTGGGACGCGAGTGTGAGCGTCAACGCGGCGAGCTCGCCAATCTCGAAAAGCAGCTGACCTCGCTCGGCGCTCGCCTGGAGAATGCGAACTTCCTCTCGCGCGCGAAGCCCGAGATCGTCGAGGCGGAGCGCGCCAAGCACCGAGAGTGGTCGGCACGACGTGTTGTCCTCGCGGAGAAGGTAAAGGCGCTGTGCGGCGACTGATCGCCGCCGTCGCGCTGCTCGCGTGCGCATCGCAGGGTGATCCGCCGGGTGGTCCGCCTGACGCGGTGGCACCCGTGCTGGTCGGTATTCTGCCGGAGAGCGGCGCCGTCAACGTGCGGCCCGAGCGTGTGGAGTTTCGGTTCGATGAGGTCGTGAGCGAGCGGCCCTCGGGCGCGACCTCGCTCGAGCAGATGGTCTTGATCTCGCCGAATGACGGTTTGCCTCGCGTCGATTGGCGGCGACGGTCGATCGCGGTTCGCCCGCGCCGCGACTGGAAGGCGAATGCGGTGTACACGGTCACGCTGCTTCCGGGCATCACCGACTTGCGCGGCAACGTGATGAGGACTGGCGCATCGGTGATCTTCTCCACTGGCGCGACGATCCCCGACACGCGTATCGCCGGCATCCTGTACGACTGGGTCGCGGGAAGTGCCGCTCGCGCGGGAGCCGTCGAGGCGATCGCGCTTCCGGACAGTATCGTCTACGTCGCGAGGACCGACAGCGCCGGGCGGTTTGCGCTCGCTCACCTGCCCCCAGGATCGTACGTGCTGCGCGCGTGGCTCGACGCCAACAATAACCGTGACCTCGACCCTCGAGAGGCGTACGACAGCGCGAGCGTCGCGCTGCGTGACACTGCGTCGCTGACGCTGTTCGCGTTCGTTCACGATACCCTTCCGCCGCGGATCAACACGGTGCAAGTGGTCGACTCCATGACGCTGCGCGTGGAGCTGAACCAGCCCCTCGACCCCGAGCAGCCTCTCGATACGACGCGGTTTCGGCTGACGGCATCCGATTCGAGTGCCCTCGCCCTCCGCGCAGTGTTCACCGCGGACTCGTTCGATCGTACGCAAGCCGATTCGATCGCACGCGCCGACACGACCCGGCGCGCTCCCCCGCGGCAGGCGCCCGCTACACCTCGGGATTCCGTCGTGCTCCCCCGACCCATTCCGGTGTCGCGTTTCGTCGTCGTGACGGCGCTCCCGCTTCAACCCGAAACGTCCTACCGGCTCATTGCGATCGACGCACGCAATCTGATGGGCCGTACCGGCACGAGCGCGCGAGTCTTCACCACGCCGCGCCGCGCGCCGGCCGACACTACACGACAGGCGCCTCCGCCATGACCGACCCGCGGCGTGCATTGCCCAGCGTCAACGCCCTCCTCGAGAGCGACACGGTACGCCCGCTCCTCGACTCGGCGCCGCGCGAGCTGGTGGTGAACGCGGTGCGCGACGCCGTGGCCGCCGCGCGCGATGCGGCCGATGCACCGCGTAGTGCCGGCGAATGGGGCACGGCGATTCGAGACGCCCTCGCGATGCGGCAACGTCGGTCCCTGCGACCGGTCATCAACGCGACCGGCGTCATCCTTCACACGAACCTCGGCCGCGCACCGCTCGCCGCGGCGGCGGCGGAGGCGATTCGTGAGATCGCGGAGGGCTATTCCAATCTCGAGTACGATCTCGAGCATGGCGCACGCGGCTCGCGCTACACGCATTGCGTCGGGCTGCTGCGCGAGCTGACTGGCGCCGAGGATGCGCTTGTCGTCAACAATGGGGCCGCTGCGCTCGTGCTGGCGCTGAACACCCTCGCCGAGGGGCAGGCGGCGATCATCTCGCGAGGGGAGCTCGTCGAGATCGGCGGGAGCTTTCGCATCCCCGACATCATGGCGAAGAGCGGGGCCCGTCTCGCCGAAGTCGGAACGACGAACCGGACGCATCCCGCGGACTATGAGCGCGCGCTTGCGCACGGCGGCGTGATCGTCAAGGTGCACCGCAGCAACTTCGCGATCGAGGGGTTCGTCGCCGATGTCGCGCTGGCCGAGCTCGCTCGGCTTGCAGCTCCGCGCGACGTTCCCGTCATCTACGACCTGGGCAGCGGCCTGCTCGTCTCGCTCGAACGATACGGCCTAACGGGGGAGCCTCTCGCCTCCGACGCCGTTCGCGACGGCGCGACCGTCGTGACGATGAGCGGAGACAAGCTCCTCGGCGGGCCGCAGGCAGGCATCCTGCTCGGACGTCGCACGGCGATCGAGCGGATTCGCTCGAATCCACTCACCAGAGCGCTCCGCGTGGACAAGCTCACTCTGGCGGCGCTCGAAGCAACGCTGGCGCTCTACCGCGAGCCCGACCGAGCTTTCCGTGAGATCCCGACCCTCGCGATGATCTCGCGCGACGTGGCCGAGGTGCGAGCGCGCGCACGCGTGGTCGCGGAGCGATTGTCCTCGCGCGGGGTCGCGTGCGAGGTCATCGAGACCGAGGCGAGCGTCGGCGGTGGGGCGTTTCCGACGGCGCGCATCCCGTCGGCAGCACTCGCCCTCCGCGGAAACGCGGAGCAGGTGGACGTTCGCCTCCGTGCCAGCGAGCCGCCCGTCATCGGGCGGATTGTCGAGGGACGCGTCGTGCTCGATCTCCGCACCGTCCAGCCGGGCCTCGAGGACGAGCTCGCTGGCGTGGTCGGGCGCGCGCTCGCGTGATGGTCTCGCGGCCCGCGGCGTTTCTCGATCGCGATGGGACCATCATTCACGACGTCGAGTACATTGCGCGGCCCGAGGACGTACGACTAATGCCTGGGGCCGCCGACGCGATACGCTCGCTGAACGAGGCTGGCATTCCAGTGATCGTCGTCTCCAATCAGTCGGGGATTGGCCGCGGCTATTTCACCTACGACGATTACGAGCGCGTTCGGAGCCGGATCGAGGAGCTTCTCAGCGCAGGTGGGGCGCATCTGGACGCGACCTACATTTGTCCGCATTCACCGGCGGATCCGTCGGCGTGTGCGTGTCGCAAGCCCGGTGTCGGCCTCTTCGAGCAGGCGGCGCGCGAGCATGGACTCGACCTCGCGGCCTCATGGTACGCTGGTGACAAATGGCGTGACGTGGAACCTGCGCTTTCGCTCCGGGGACAGGCGTTCCTCATACCGGCGTCCTCCACCCCATCCGAGGACCTGGATCGCGCGCAGCGAATCGGCGTCGTTCGCGAGTCCCTCGCCGCCGTCGCCCGGGAGATCATCGCGACCCTTACAGGCGGGCAGAGGGCGCGATAACATCCGCGCAGCATGACGGCGCGGATCGCAGTGTTCGCCTCCGGGCGCGGCTCCAACCTTCAGGCTCTCCACACGTATCTCGAGCGCGCTGGCGGCGCCGAGGTCGTGCTCGTCGCCTCTGATCGCGCCGCAAGTGGCGCGTTGACGTGGGCACACGATCGTGGCATTACCACGTCGACGCTGGGCTCCGGAGGCGATGACGGGAAGGCGATCCTTCACTTGCTGGCGACATCCCGCATCGATTGCGTCGTTTTGGCGGGCTATCTCCGCCTCGTGCCCGCCGAGGTCGTGCGCGCCTATCGAGGACGAATCGTGAACGTGCATCCCGCCCTGCTCCCTGCATTCGGTGGACCCGGGATGTATGGGGCCCGCGTTCATCGCGCGGTGCTCGCGTCTGGCACACGGGTGAGCGGACCAACGGTGCACTTCGTCGATGAGGTATACGATCACGGACCGATCATCGCGCAATGGCCGGTCCCGGTCTTTCCCGATGACACGGAAGCGGCGCTCGCGGCGCGCGTGCTTCGCGCCGAGCACCTGCTGCTGCCGCGCGCGGCGCACCTCGTCGCGCTCGGTCGAATCACCCTGCCCGATGACGAGCGCTCGCGAGGCGCGCCGGCAGCGCGCGAGCGCGCGGCCTTTCTTCTTGCCACACCGGAGGATGATGCTCTTGCCGAAAGCATGGCCGGCGCGATTAGCGCATAGCGCCGGCGCGCTCCTCCTGATGGCGGCGCCGGGCCTGAGCCAGCGCCGCGCGGTGGACGCGATCGCGACGTGGATCGCCCTCGACGCTCCGGTCGGTCACGAAGCGTTCGCCACCGACATCATTCGTCGCGAGCTGCCGGGCTGGTCACGTGATCGCATGGGCAATCTCATCATGCGCCGCGGCGCCGGGGCTCCGCGTCGAGTCGTGGCCTGTCCGCTCGACCAGGGCGCGTACGTCGTCTCGGCGATTACACCGAGCGGCTACCTGCGACTGCATGGCTCCGGCAATCCGAGACGTTCCTCGCTGTGGGATCAGTTCCACGAAGGGCAGCGCGTGCGAGTGCTCACGCGCGGTGGCGCCGTGCAAGGCGTCGTGGCCGTTCGCAGCATTCACCTCTGGCGACGCCGCGGCGCAGATACGCTCGTGGTATCCGTGGACGACATGTGGGTCGACATCGGCGCGCGCACTGCCGCGGAAGTCCGCGCGCGCGGCATCGAGATGCTGGACCCGATTGTTCGGGAATGGCCCTCATGGCGGTACGGCGAGTTCGTCGCCGGACCGGGCGCGGCGGCCCGCGCCGCGTGCGCGGCCGTCGCCGCCGCTTCGCGACAAACGCCCCCGAATGGCGAGACCGTCTACATTCTCGCCGCGCAGTCGGCATTCAACCACGTGGGCCTGGCCGCGGCACTCGCCGAGCTTGGTAGCGCAGACACGGTGACGCTCGTCGATCCGTCGATTGGCGATACGACCGAATCCGTACAGTCCCGACGTCCGCTCGCCCTGCCCTTCAACCTCCCCGCCGGCGTTCGCGTTCAGGCAACGATGGTGCTCGGCGCGCGCTCGGCGTTCCGCGGGACGCTTGCCGAAAGCGTGCAGGAGGGCGATGCGCGCGTGCTGCTCGGCGAAGTGCTCGAGGCGGCCGGCGTCAGTGGCACCGATGTGACATGGCCATTTCTTCGCGGAACGACGCCGCTGACGGCGGTCGCGACGCGGCGCGACTCACTCACCCCGGTCGCCGACCTCCTCGGCTTGCTTGCCGATGAGTACGGTGTATCCGGCCACGAGGAGCCCGTGCGCAATGCTGTGCGTACCGCGCTCCCGGCATGGGCGCGCGCGATCTCTCGCGTGGACACTGCCGGCAACCTCATCCTCGCGATGGGACCCGAGCGTGACACGGTGGTCTTCGTCGCGCACCTCGATGAGATCGGCTTCGAGGTCACGGCCATCTCCGCGGACGGTCAGGTCTCGCTGCGTCAGCGAGGCGGGTTCTACCCATCGCTGTTCGAAGGGCAGCCCGCGCTTTTGCATCTCCCACCTCGTCCGCAGGACACGGCGAGCTTCATCCGTGGCGTGTTCGTCCCGCGTAGAACCGTGACATCGAAGCAGCCCCGGGATGTCACGGCGTGGTTTGGTCTCGACTCGGCTGCCCTGGTCGCCCGTGGCGTGGCCGTCGGACGCTCCCTGACGAGCTGGAAGCGCTCGGCGCGACTCGGCGCCACGAGATTCACCGCTCGCTCCATCGACGATCGCGCCGGCTCGGCCGCGCTCATATTGGCGTTGGCCCGGCTCGACCGCGCGCGACTTCCGCGCAAGGTGATCTTCGTGTGGTCGGTTCGCGAAGAGACGGCCCTTGCGGGTGCCGCCGCTGCTGCCGCCACTTTCGGCACGAGCGTGACGCGCGTTCACGCGGTAGACACCTTCGTCTCCGCCGACTCGCCGCTCGAGAGCGCACGCTTCGCCGCAGCACCGATCGGGCGAGGCGCGGTCGTCCGTGCACTCGACAATTCGAGCGTCGCGCCCCGACACGAGATCGACCGCGTCATCCGTATCGCGCGGCAACAGCGAATCCCGCTTCAGGTCGGCACCACCAACGGGGGCAACGACGGCTCCGTATTCACACGCTATGGCGTGGTCGACGTTCCGATTGCCTGGCCGTTGCGCTACAGCCACTCGCCGGCCGAGCTCATCGATTTGAGCGACGTGCACGCCCTCGCACGACTCGTCGCCGCGCTCGCGCGGTACTAGCCGCTCATGCCGCGCGCGCTCCTCTCGGTATCGAACAAGCAGGGGCTCGTCGAGTTCGCTCGCGGACTCGTCGGTCTTGGGTGGGAGCTCATCTCCACCGGGGGGACAGCGCGGGCGCTGCGGGAGGCGGGCCTGTCCGCGGTGGACGTCGCAAGCGTCACCGGCTTTCCCGAGATGCTCGACGGCCGCGTGAAGACGCTGCACCCCACGGTCCACGGAGGGTTGCTCGCGCGCCGGGACGCTCCGGAGCACATGCGCGCGCTCGCCGAGCACGAGATTCAGCCGATCGATCTCGTGGCGGTGAATCTCTATCCGTTTCGCGAGACCGTCTCTCGCGCCGACATCGCGCCCGACGAGGCCATCGAGCAGATCGACATCGGCGGCCCGTCGATGCTCCGGTCGGCGGCGAAAAACTTCGCCTCGGTGTATGCGATCGTCGATCCGGGCGACTACGCGCGCGTCCTGGCTGCCCTCGAGGCGAGCGACGATGACCTCGATCTGCGGCGCTTGCTCGCCGGAAAGGTCTTCGCCCACACCGCTTCCTACGATGCGGCAATCGCCGCGTGGTTCGCGACGCAGCGGAGCGATGTGTTCCCGGAGCACATGACCCTGGGGCTGGAACGTGCGCAAACGCTGCGGTATGGGGAGAACCCGGATCAGCGCGCGGCGTTCTACGTCGAACGTCCCGGCGATGGGCTCGCGAGCCTCGTGCAGCGCGGCGGGAAGGAGCTTTCGTTCAACAATCTCCTCGATCTCGAGGGGGCGTTGCTGGCGACGGATCCATTTGGCGAGCAGGTCGCATGCGCCATCGTCAAGCACACGACGCCGTGCGGGCTCGCGGTCGGCCGTGACGCGCTCGATGCCTATCGTAAGGCGCTCGCGTGCGATCCCGTGTCCGCATTTGGATCGGTGATATCGCTGACCGTGCCCGTGGACGAGGCCGCGGCGGAAGCGATTTCGAGTCTGTTCGTGGAGTGCATCGTGGCGCCCGGATTCTCCGACGCCGCGGTGGAGATTCTCGGACGCAAGAAGAATCTTCGCGTGCTCCAGGGCACCGCTCCCTGGCCGAAGAGCTCGGCCGACCTCAAGCGTGTTCGCGGCGGCTTGCTCGTGCAAGAGCGACCGGCAGCCATGGGGGCGTACGAGACATGGCAGGTCGTTACGCGCCGCGCTCCGACTGACGCGGAGCGAGACGATCTCCTCTTCGCGTGGCGCGCGGTCGCGACGGTGAAGTCGAACGCGATCGTGCTCGCGCGCGACGGCGCCACGATCGGCATTGGCGCCGGTCAGATGTCCCGTGTGGATGCGTCCTTTCTCGCCGTGCACAAGGCTCGCACGGCGAGCCACGCGACATCTGGCGCTGTACTGGGTTCGGATGCGTTCTTTCCCTTCCGCGATGGCGTCGATCAGGCAGCGGAAGCGGGCATTACCGCCATCGTCCAACCCGGCGGCTCCGTTCGGGACGCCGAGGTGATCGCGGCGGCCGATGAGCATGGAATGGCGATGGTATTTACAGCGCAGAGGCAGTTCCGGCATTGAGGGGACCTCGGGGTCCTCAGGGTCCTCAGGGTCCTCAGGGTCCTCGGGGTCCTCGGG
>DATFFP010000067.1:0-97835 GCA_035249985.1 Gemmatimonadaceae bacterium | reverse complement strand
AGGGCGGCGGTGCTCGGAAGAGCGGCGGGGCAAAGGGTCGCACGGGCAGCGCGAAGAAGGCCGGCGGTGCCCGCACGCGCGGCAAGAAGAACCCCGGCCGCGGGGGCGCGCGCAAGCGCTCGCGCCGCTAATCGGAGCGGGATCTCGATCGAGGGCCGGGGCAGGGTCCTGAAACCCCTGCCCCGGCCCTCGATCACTTTCGCAGTGCAAAAACGTCATGACGTGCTCTGAATGAGCGTCTTCGATCTCGAGCTCGAGCGGCTGACCCAGGAGCTCGCGCGCCGCATCCGCCAGACGATGCGCGCGGAAGCGATCGCGTTCGCCATCTCCGACGAGGGATCCACGCGGCTCCGCATCGCGCACGCTGTCGGATACGATGCCGAGCGCGAAGCGCTCGAGGAGCGCGTACGCGAGCATGGCCTGGAGGCGCTGGCCGCGGGACGCGTCCTCATGCATCGCACATCCCGGGGGCAGGAGCTCACCGCGCCGATGCTTGCGCCATCCGGGCTCGTCGGCGCAATGGTGGTCCTCGCCGACGACGTCGATTCGAGTGCGATTCTCGCGCGCGCGGAACGTGAGCTGGCGGCGATCGCAGACGAGGCCGCGGTCGCTATCGAGCACGCGCGGCACCTCGGCCGCGTGCAGCATCGCGAGGAGCTCGAGGCCGCAGCGACGATCGTCACCGGTATCGCGAACGAGCTTCGCAATCCCCTGTTTGGTCTCTCATCCGCGGCGCAGCTCCTCCGCTTCCGGGCTCGTGAAGATCCGGTGCTCGAGCGGAACATCGGCCGCATTCTGCGAGAGGTAGAGCGGCTGAACGGAATGGTGACGGACCTGCTCGAGTACGGAAGCGTCCACGCGCCCCGTCTCGAGCCGGGTGATCCCGATCGGGTGTGGGATGACGTGCTTCAGACGCATCGCGGTGTGCTCGAGAGCCGCTCGCTGCAAGTGACGCGGGAGCGGCCGAAGCAACACGCCACGTGCGATCTCGATTCCACCCAGCTCTCACAGGCGTTCGTTACCCTGCTTGCGCACGCCGCTGATGGCGCCCCGCAGGGATCGGACTTGAAGCTCATCTCTGAAACGCAGACCCGCGGCCGGTGGCGCTGCGCGATCACGCACGCTGGACCACCCATACCGCCTGCCGAGCTTACCCGTGCGTTCGACATCTTCTCCCCCGTGCGCCGTGGAGGAAGCGGCATCGCTCTGGCGCTGGCGCGGCGCATCATCGAAGAGCACGGCGGATCGATCGCGATCGACAGCGATGCCGAACGAGGCACGACCGTTCGTATCACGCTCCCCGGTTCGACACCGGAGCGCACGCCGCCGCGCGCGCGCAAGGCGACATCCCGCCCCGTCGAGCGAGCCGTCGCGGTGAAGCCGGCGTCCTCAGGCAAAGGCGCCCCCTCGGAGTCGGGCGGCGCGTGAGGCTTCCGTCGTGGCGCCGCGCCCTGCTCGCCAGCGGCGCGGCGATCGGCGCCGCTGCGACACTGAATGCGCTCGCCACGCGCGGCGTCGCTCCCCTCGAGAATCTCATCGGCGGTGACGACAAGTGGTTCGACTGGCGCGGACGCCGGCTCTTTTATGCGCACCGCAAGGCGCGCACGCGCAAAGGCCGGCCGGTGCTCTTGCTCCACGGCATTCACACTTCGGCCTGGTCCTACGAGTGGCGGGCGAACGTCGATCCGCTCGCCGAGGGACACGACGTGTACGCGCTCGATCTCCTGGGCTTCGGCATGTCGGATCGCCCGCAAGTGAGGTACAGCGCGCGCCTCTACACACGCCTGATCGACGATTTCGCCCGACAGGTCATTGGAGAGCCGACAACGCTCATCGCGTCGTCCCTCACCGCCGCCTACGTCGCCGTCCTCGGCGCGCGGGATCCGGGACAGTATCCCTCACTCGTGCTCATTGAGCCCACCGGACTCGTGAGGCGCAACACCGCCGCGACGACTGGCGGGGACGTGGCGCGCCTCGTCGTCGATGCGCCCCTCATGGGCGCGGCCGTGTTCAACGCGCTCGCGTCTCGACGCAGCGTCCGGTACTGGCTCGAGCGTGCGTATGTCGATCTGGACTTCGTGACCCCAGAGCTGGTGAGCATCTATCACCGCGCCGCGCATCAGCCCGGCGCACGTCATGCGCCGGCCGCCTATCTCTCGGGCCACCTCAACCTGGATGTGCGTGGCGCCGTTCGCCGTCTCCGTCAACCCACACTTCTCGTGTGGGGAGAGCAGGCGGTCGAGACGCCGGTGGAGGACGCTCGCGGGTTCATGGCTCTCAACCCAGCCTTTCAGCTCACGATTCTCGATCCGGCCGGCATGCTACCGCACGACGAACAGTCGGCGGAGTTCAACGGCATCGTCATGCGATTCCTCGCTGATGGCGCGTAACGACTGACGCTAGCTGGCACGCCGAAGTCGTTCACCGTACCTTCCGACCATGGCGGATTTATCGCCCGTTGCCCTGCTCCGCGCCCACGCGCGCCACGCGCCGTGGAACGCGCGCGGACTCGCCGCGCATGCCACCGCGCTCGTCGATGCCGCCGCGATGCGTCCGACAAATGCGGCCGCCCGCGCGTCGCTCAGTGCACGCGCCATTCGATTCTACGTCGCGAACGGCCTGCTCGACCGTCCCGAGGGCACCGGAACGGCGGCGACCTACGGGTATCGCCACCTGCTCCAGCTCCTTCACATCAAGATTCGGCAGCGGGAGGGGCAGACGCTCGAGCGCATCAAGCCGGAGCTCGTCGAGCTGACAGGCGATGCCCTCGAGCGACGCGTCGCCACTGCGCTCGCCCCAGCGCTCGGCGTAGGCTCCGACATCGCGGTCGTCCGCGACGGCGAGCTCGATGGTGTGTGGCGTCGCGTGCACGTCGCGGACGGCATCGAGCTGCACGTGCGCGACGATTCGCCCGCGTCATCATCATCGGCGGTCGTCGCGATACGCGAGGCGGTGAGGGCGGCGCTGGGACGGGAGGATATTCGCTAGCAGGCAAAGACATCAGATGGCAGAAATTCAGAATTCAGACATCAGGAAACGGCCATCGGGAGCCACGAGCGGCTCCCGAAATTGTTTCCGCCACTGAGCCTTGGCGATAGGCTGATTTCTGTAACCTCATCCGAGGTCGTCTACCGTTCCAGGAGCGAATCAGACGCCCTCAACCCACTCGTCTCCCGCCTGAATCCCGCCTTCAGGAACGCGTCGGTCCAGCGCATCGCCGCCGCATTCAATCCATCGATCGACTCGATCTGCACATCGCGCGGGCGCGCGGCCAACGCGCGCGCAGCACGAAGATGGGCGAGAAGCGCCGTCGCGGAGGCGGTGACATCGGCGTCGACCATCCATGGCGCGACTGTAATTCGTCGTCCCCGGCCCTCCACGGACATCGCCACGCGTCCTTCGCGCATGATGAGCAGCGCGCCGCGACCACGCGGTCGCGACAGCGGATCGATGTCGACGCCTTCCAGCTCGAGTGCATAGGGGTTCGCCGGATCGCTCGCGGCGATGACAACGAAGGGCGCGGTCGCGTCGGGGTCCGTATCGCGCAGCTGCTCCACCGCCTCCGGGAGCGCGAACTGCGCACCGGCCAGCCCGCGCACGAAGTATCCACGGCGCACCTCGCCGCGAAACTCCATACGCTTCAGCTCGAGATAGATGCTCCGCCACGGCACCGGTGGACGTTCACGCCGCCACCAGTTGCGCGCGACAATGCCGTAGCGCTCCAGCCACTGCCGCGCGATGGCGGCCGCGTGGTCCTCCGGCGAGGGGGGTTCCCCCATGGTTCCCGGTGTTCGAACCAGCGACCAGCGGCCGACCCACCCCGAGACCGATCCCGTGCGATCGGGGCGGCGCCACCGTGGCAGCCGCCGGACCGACATCCGACGCTGCACTACTCGTCGCCCCGCACTCGGTGCATAGTCGATGGGAAGCCACCGCGACGGATCGTCCGTACCTGGTCGCGTGCGGTTAGGCAGGGGCCGCATGCGTGTTACCTCGCGCATCGCCTCGATGGCGTCATTCGTCACCTCCCCCGCGGCGACGAGCTCCCGCAGGGCATCGCGCAGTCCGAGCATGGAGATGCCACTCACCGCCTGCAGGTCGGCGAGAAACGACGCGCCGTGCTGCACGAGCGCCGCCCGTGTTGCGCTTGCCTGGTCGCTCAACGGAAGCTCGTCCGACGACGGCGCCATCCAGAGCGACCCCGAGCCACGCTCGAAGAACCGAAGCGCGTGGAGCGCGATTGTCCGCCTGCTCGCATCGACGCGAGGTGTCCCCGACCACACGAAGCGTCCGGCCGCACCGAGCTGAGCCAACCATGCCGGCTCGTAGCGCTCCAGCCGCGCGGGAAGGTAGTCTCGTTCCCACCCCTCGGGCGGCCGCGCGATGCCCAGCAGCTGCGCGAGCGCGCGCTCGACACCCTCGCTTCCGGTCATGCGATGGCGTGGGTCGACGTGCTGCCACCGCTGGAGAAACGCGGCGAACGCGGGCATCTCGACCGCCGCGATCTGACGCCGGAGCTCCGCCAGCGCGCGCATTCGCGCCCGCTCCACGACGCGGCGCGAGCACCACTCCGGCTCCCGCACGTCGCGGCGATAGCGGCCACGCAGGAGCCGCCCACTGCGCTCCCAGTCGGTCAGTCGCGCACGAACCCAGTCGCCATCCCATGGGTATCGTGCGATGAGCTCGCCGGCAGTCAGCGGCCCCGAAAGCGCCAGGAACCTCGCCACCACCTCCCGCCGGGCGGCGAGCGGATCGAGCGCCGGCGTTCGCAGGGCATCGGGGACGGCGTCGGCCGCCGCCATCTCGCGCAAATGGACACCGCCTCGCACCGTACCTAACGACTCGGCGCCAAGGGCCGCCGCAAGCCGCGGATAGTCCTCGGTCAGGATGAACCGCCACTCGCGAGCGCGTGGGGTCGCGACTGGAACGGCGATGACGCGACCCGTTTCCAGGAGCTCATCGAGTGGATCCCCACGCTTCCACTCCCCCGGCTCGCTGACGCGCTCGCGCACCTCCACGGCAGTGAGATCGCCGGCACGATCGATGAGTTGCGCCAGCTCATCCGCGCTTCGGGCGCGACGGTGTGGCGCCGTCCCGCGTCGGATGGCCAACAGCGCGTCGATCGCCTGTCGAAGGTCGTCGTCAGCGCCTTCCACCAGCATGACATCGTCGAGCAGGGCTCGATCGACGGCGAGGAGCGCCGCACGACGCTCGGCTCTCGGGGTATCGTCGCCGTAGAGCCAGTCCATGACGAACCCGAACTGGAGGCTGGCCGCGAACGGCGATGGCTGCGCCGTCTCCACGACGCGCACCGCGATGCGGCCGGCGGCGATCTCCTTCAGGACATCGAGCAACGCCTCGAGATCGAACGCGTCGCGAAGCACTTCGCGATAGGTCTCGACCAGAATCGGGAACTCCGGCCACGACCGCACCGTCTCCAGCAGGTCCGCGGCCTTGAGGCGCTGCAGCCAGAGCGGCATGCGTCGCCGAGCGGTTCCGCGGGGCAGGAGGAGCGCACGCGCCGCGTTCATCCGGAAGCGCGCTCCGAAGAGAGAGGTCGTGCCCACTTCCTCGATGACGCGTCGCCGGGCCTCGTCCGCCGTGAGCCCAAGCACGCGGTCGACCGGCGGCGCTCCGCCGAGATCGGGCAGGCGGAGCATGACGCCATCGTCGGTGGTCTGCACCTGAATGTCGATACGGGTCACTCCCGGTTCGGACGGCCCCGACATGCTCGCGGTGAGCGCCTCGCGGAGACGCTGCGCGAGCGCCATCCCCCACGGCGCGTTCACCCGACCGCCAAAGATCGAGTGCAGCACGATCCGCCACGCCCCGAGGTCATCGCGAAAATACTCGACGACGATGGTGCGCTCGTCAGGCACCGCCCCGGTCGCCGCTCGCTGCTCCGCGACGTAGTGCTCGAGCGATGTCCTCGAGGCATCATCCACCGAGACATTCGAGGCACCCGGCGACGTCGCTCCCGGCGTCTGGAGCCTTCGCACCGCGCCGACGCGACGCGCCATTCCCACGGCGCGGGCGCCGTACTCACCGTGCCAGAAGGGCATTCGCGCGGGTGCCCCCGGCGCGGGGTGCACGATCACGCGGTCGTGCTCGATGGTCGCGATCCGCCAAGTCGACGAGCCGAGCTGGAAGACGTCGCCGACGCGCGACTCGTGCACGAATTCCTCATCGAGCTCGCCGAGACGCGTGCGATCGGGGAGCGTAACGGCGTAGAGCCCTCGATCGGGAATCATTCCGCCGGAGATCACCGCGAGCATGCGGCTCGCGCGCGATCCCGTGATCACGCCATTCACGCGGTCCCAGGTGATTCGCGCTTCGAGCTCGCCGGCGATGTCCGAGGGATACTTTCCGGCGAGCATGGACACGACCTCATCGAACGCCGCCCGCGTCAGGCGGTGGTACGGATATGCGCGCCGGATGAGCGCGAACAGCTCGTCCGCGCGCCAATCGTCCACCGACACCATCGCCGTGATGGTTTGTGCGAGGACGTCGAGCGCGTTCTGGGGCACGATCGTCGGCTCGACGTCGCCTTCGCGCATGGCCTCGGCGATCGCGACGATCTCGACCAGGTCATCGCGGAAGGTCGGAACGAGCACGCCTCGGCTCGTTTCGCCGAGCGTGTGGCCGGCGCGACCGATGCGCTGCAGTCCGGAGGTGACACGCTTCGGGGACTGAAGCTGAATGACCAGGTCGACCGATCCAATGTCGATGCCGAGCTCGAGCGAGCTCGTCGCGACGAGCGCACGTAATTCTCCCGCCTTGAGCGCGAGCTCGAGTCTCAGACGACGCTCACGCGCGAGCGAGCCGTGGTACGGCTGCGCGATCTCCTCCTCGGCCAACGCGTTCAGCCGCGCGGCGATCCTTTCCGCCTGGGCGCGATTGTTGACGAAGACCAGTGTCGTTCGCGACGCGCGAACCCGCTCGAGCACGAGCGGGATGACCTTTGGCCAGACGCTGCCACCCACGTTCGCCAGGTCCGGTACCGGCGAGCGCACCGCGATGTCGAGCTGCTTGACGAGTCCGCAGTCGACGACCCGGACATCAGGAGGAAGCTCGGCAGCGCCTCTAGCGCCCTCAGCGCCTCCAGCGCCTTTTGCTCCTCTCAGGAACCAGGCGATCTCGCCAACCGGCCGCACCGTTGCCGACAGGCCGATGCGCTGCGGCGATCGTCCGGTCAGCGCCTCGAGCCGCTCGAGCTGCAAGGCCAGATGCACGCCTCGCTTCGTCCCCGCTACCGCGTGAATCTCGTCCACGATCACGACGCGAACGTCGGAGAACATCCCGCGCCCCCGGGTGCTCGTCAGCAGGATGTTGAGCGATTCCGGCGTCGTGATCAGGATGTGCGGAGTCTTTCGCAGCATCCGCGCGCGTGCCGATGCGGGGGTATCCCCGGTTCGAACCGCGACACGAATTTCGGGAAACACCTTGCCGGCTTGCTCGAACCGCTGCCGGAGATCCGCCAGCGGGCGCTCGAGATTTCGCTGGATGTCGTTGTTCAGCGCCTTGAGCGGCGAGAGGTAGAGAATGCGAATCGCGTTGGGCAGTGGCTCGGCGAGTCCGTCGACGATGAGGGCGTTGAGCTCCCACAGGAAGGCGGCCAGCGTCTTGCCCGTTCCGGTGGGCGCGAGCACCAGCGTGTGGTCACCACTCGCGATGGCCGGCCACCCCAGCCGCTGCGGCTCGCTCGGCGAGCCTAACGTCTCGGTGAACCACGCGCGCACCAGCGGATGAAAGGTGCGCAGCGCCGACGCACCGCGGGCGCTCACACGCGCGTGGTCCGGCGGGAGCGGGACCGCGTCACAGGAGGCGCGACAGGATGTTCGCGCCGCGCTCGAAGACCTTCTGATGCCAGGGACGACGGCGGAACGTCTCCAGCTTGATCTCGGTGGAGTGCTTGAGGTCCTCGAGGAAGATCGAGTCCATCGTGGCGCCGACCCGTCGATCGAAGGTGACGAGGTTGGACTCGTCGTTGTAGGCGAGCGACCGGTTGTCGAAGTTCATCGTGCCGACGGTGCTCCAGACCCCGTCGATGACGAAGGTCTTCGCGTGCATCATCGTCGGCGCGTACTCGTAGACGCGCACGCCTCCTTCCAGCAGCTCCTCGTAGCGCTTCCGCCCGGCATACCACGTCGTCTTGATGTCGGTCTTGTCGCTCGCGGTCAGGATGCGGACGTCGACGCCGCGCTGCGCCGCCGCCACGAGCATGCGGCGGAAGTCATCGTCAGGCACGAAGTACGAGTTCGCGATGTACATCGTGCGCCGCGCGCCCTCGATCGAGAGTGCGAGAAAGCGCTCCGCGGGAGTGCTGCCGACGGTGGGCGCCATGTGCAGCAAGGCACCGAAGTCATCGCCATCACTCCGGAATTCCTCGATCGGGAAGAACAGCTGTCCCGTGATCAGCTCGCCGGTCGCTTCCGCCCAGCCCGCCGCGAAGGCGGCTTGCAGCTGCATGACGGCGGGGCCCAGGAAGCGAACGTTGGTATCGCGCCAGCTCCCGTTCGTTCGGCCGTCGCCCAGCCATTTGTCATCGATGCCGAAGCCGCCGGTGTAGCCGATGTGGCCGTCGACCACGACTACGCGGATATGTGAGCGATGTCCCGCCTTGTCGAGCTGATACCACCGTGGCGGCCGAAATACCGCCACCTGTACCCCCGCGGCGCGCAGACTGTCCCGCCACTCTTCTTTCAGATTCTGCGAGCCGATCGCGTCATGCAGATAGAGCACGCGAACTCCCGCCCGCGCTCGCTCGATCAGAATGTTCTTGACGGTATCCGCCACCTTTCCCGGGTTGCCGTAGTACATCTGCAACGTGATCGTCTGACGCGCCGACCTGAGATCGGCCCACAGTCGCGGATAGGTCTGATCGCCGTTGACGAGCACTTCGACATCGTTTCCATCCTGCATCGTCATTCCGGCGAGGAGATCGATCGTGCGACGAAAGAGTGGATCGAGGACGCCGGGCGGAGGCGCCTGACCGAACGTTCTGACCGACGACACCGGCGTGCCGCGGGTGAGATAGAGCACGCCGACGCACGAGAATCCAAGAAGCAGAATCCCCGCGGTAATGAGCCCGGTGGTCTTGAGAGCGCTCACGGTATCGAGTTGAAAGGAATGGCGGCCGTCGCGACGCACGAGAGCATAGTGGTCATCGTACTGCCACTCAATATCCGTGCTTGCGCTTTACGTCCGGCATCCCATCGTTTCCAGCCATGGATCACAGACCGTTGTCCGGTCGGTCGGTGCTCGTCACCGGGATTGGACGAGAGGGGCAGGTCGGCGAAGCGGTCGCGGCCGCTCTGGCCGACGCGGGGGCGGCCATCGCTGCCGTCGACTTATTGAGCGAGGCTTCCGAGGCACGCGCCGCCGCGCTCCGAGCGCGCGGTGCGCGGGCCGACGCATTTGCGTGCGAC
This sequence comes from Gemmatimonadaceae bacterium, assembly GCA_035249985.1. Taxonomy (GTDB): domain Bacteria; phylum Gemmatimonadota; class Gemmatimonadetes; order Gemmatimonadales; family Gemmatimonadaceae; genus JAICNG01. Next base: position 88,407 of record DATFFP010000067.1, on the reverse strand, counting down.
CTCACCAACGAGGACGCCGTTCGAGCCCTCGCCGAGACCATCGCGTCGAGCTACGGCAACCGCCTCGATGCCGTGGTGCATCTCGCCGGTGGCTTCGGGATGTCGAGCGTCGCCGATAGCGCACCCGCCGTGTGGCAGAAGCAGCTGGCGCTCAACCTGACGACGGCCGCGCTCACCGCGCGCGCATTTCTTCCCCTCGTTCGCGCTGCGCACGGCGCGTTCGTGTTCTTCGGATCGGCCGCCGCGCTTCCCGGCGCGTCCGTCGCGAACATGGCCGCCTATGTCACCGCGAAGAGTGGAGTGCTCACCCTCATGCGGGCGATCGCGGAGGAGGAGCGTGCGAACGGCGTTCGCGCGAACGCGCTTGCCCCCATCTCGATCCGTACCGCGGCGAATGAGAAGACCATGGGAAGCGACGCGCGCTATGTGGAGCGTGAAGATGTGGCGCGCATGGTCGCGTGGTTGTGCTCGGACGCGTCGAAGCCGATGACAGGACAGGTGATCCCGTTAGGGTGAGACGATTGCGGGTTGCGGATTGCTCGTTGCACCCGATTAGTAGCACGTCGTCCTCAATCCGCAGTCCGCAACCCGCAATCCTGTCACTGGACTCTCCCGCGTGAGGAGTCCACTTTGTGTCCATGTCCCTCGCGGCACGACGCCGAACCGGCGCGCGAACGATCGTCCTCGATCGCTCGCTCGAAGCGCTTCCGCTCTTCCGGCTCAGTGATTCCGCTGAGGATTCCGTCATCGCGTACGAGCCGCCAGCGGGAGGCCGATGGCGTGTGCTGCCCAGTCCTGGCGACCGCCTCCCCGGCACCTTCGACCAGGACGTCTACGTCGAGCTATGGCACCGGTGGAACGAGGCCAGCTGCCCCGACGATGGCGTCATCACATTCACGCTCCATGCGTTCCTTCGCTCGATGGGACGGCGCGTCGATGGACGCACCTACGAGCAGTTGCGCTCGGCGCTCATGCGGCTGGAGCGCACGACACTCGAGTCGCAGGCCGCGTATTGGAGCGCCACTGCGGGGGAGGCGATCGACGCCGCTTTCCCCTTGCTCACCGCCGTCTCGATCGATCGGCGCCGAGGGGCCGACCGCGACCAGCTCACGCTCTTCCCGACCCTGACGGTCTCGGAGCCGGGCGTCGCTCGCGTCGCGTTGTCCCCGCTGGTGCGCGCCAACGTGAATGCGGGGCACACCGTTTCTCTGTCCGCCAATCACTACCTCGAGCTCTCATCCCCTGTTGCTCGGCGACTCTACCGACTGCTCGAGGTCGCCCGCGTGGAAGGAACCGTGACGTGGCGTGTCGCCCTCGAGCAGCTGGCCCTTCAGCTCCCACTCACGCAACGCTATCCCTCGCACCTGCAACGCGTTCTGCAACCGGCTCACGAGATGCTCATCGAGGCCGGGCTCCTCCGCGATGTAGCCGTTCGGCAGCAAAAGAGGCAATGGTACGTGGACTACGTGCTCGCCTCGAGGGCCGCGTGAGCCCCCCAATGCGGGATAACGGAATGCGGATTGCGGGGGGACAATGAGGAAACGAGGAACGAGGACCGAGGAAGTGTAACGGGGGAAAAGGCTTGGACCCGGAATAGGCTTCCCCTGGGGGAGCCATTCAATCAACTTCCTCGCTCCCCGTTCCTCGCTCCTCATTCGACGACCACCTTTTCCGACCCGGAGCTCCGCTCGCAATGACCACGAAACTCGACAAGACGCTCAAGCGCGAAATTGACATCGATGGACAGCCCTACACCGTGACGATCTCCCCCGAAGGGGTGAAGCTCACGCAGAAGGGGTTCCGCAAGGGGCGCGAGATGGCCTGGCGATCGCTCTGGCAGGGCGGGACGGAAGAAGGCTCCGGCGGAATGAGCGGATAAGCGGAACCTCCCCCTGTCTCGATCGTATTTAAGGAGACGTAGCCTCCTCACCTCTGACGGCAGTCCCATGAATCGCTTCCGGAAGCTCACCCTGATCGCAGTCGTCGTCGCACCCGCTCTCGTCGGCGGGTTCGTCATTCAGGATCACGCGACGCGTGATGGCGCACGGCTGTTCGATCAGGTTCTTTCGCTCGTTGCCGACCGGTTCGTCGACACCGTCGATAATGCTGCGCTCTATGAAAAGGCGGCGCGCGGTCTCGTCGAGGAGCTCGAAGATCCGTACTCGGAGCTCCTCACCCCGAAGCAGCTCCAGCGCTTCTCCACGAATTCCACGGGACGCTACGGTGGGATCGGGATGCGGATCGAGGACCAGGATGGCGTGATCACCGTCGTCCAGGTCTTCCCCAACACTCCGGCAGAAGCCGCGGGGATTCAGGAAGGCGACCGGATCGTGCAGGTGGACACCGCCTCCACGCGCGGATGGTCCACCGAGCAGGTCTCCAACGCCTTGATCGGCACGCCGGGCACCCAGGTCAACGTGCGCTTCGTGCGGCCGGGCGTGACCGAGGTGATCTCGCATCGCCTCACGCGGGCGACGATCCACATTCCGGCCGTTCCCTACGCGCTCCTGCTCGAGAACAAGATCGGCTACATCCCTCTGCAATCGTTCAACGAGAGCGCGGGTGAGGAGCTGGAAGCGAGCGTCGATCAGATGCTCAAGGCAGGTGCGAACGGAGTCATCATCGATCTTCGCGGGAATCCCGGGGGCATTCTCGACCAGGGCCTCGCGGTCGCCGACATCTTCCTCGAGGGCGGCGATCAGATCGCGAGCGTTCGCGGACGCGGCATGATGTCGCAGCAGTTCGTCGCGAAGGGCAAGCCGAAGATGCCGAACATGCCGCTCGTGGTCCTCGTCGATGGCTACACCGCCTCGGCGTCGGAGATCGTCGCGGGTGCACTTCAGGATCACGACCGCGCACTCGTCGTCGGAACGACTTCGTTCGGGAAGGGGCTCGTGCAGACGGTGTTCCCCCTCGAAGGGGGCTACGCGCTGAAGCTCACGACGGCCAAGTGGTTCACCCCCGTTGGGCGGTCCATCCAGAAGGAGCGGAAGGACGAGGCGCAGCTTCTGGCCTCGGGCGCCCGGCCCGGCGACACCACTGCTGCGGCGCGGCTCGACCCTCGGCAGCGTGAGGAGACCCCACCGGATTCGCTCGAGACCGACGCGGTGAAGAAGAACCGCCCCGTGTACCGCTCCGACGCCGGACGCATCGTGTATGGCGGCGGCGGCATCACGCCGGACGTCATCATTCCCGATGACACGGTAACGACGCGTGAGCAGGATTTCCTGAAGGCCATCGGGCCGAAGTCGCCGCAGGTTCGCATCGCGCTCTGGAACTACGCACAGGAGCTCAAGAGCCGCGTCTCGAGCCCGACGTTCCAGGTGCAGCCCGAGTGGCGCGAGGAGTTCTACCGTCGGCTCACCGCCGCGAAGGTCGAGGTCGACAAGCAGCTGTTCGACGCAGCCCGCCCGACGATCGACAAGTGGCTCTCACACTTCGTGACGCGGTTTGCCTTTGGTGATTCAGCCGCCGCTCGCCGCGAGATTCCCGATGATCCGCAGCTTCTGCGGGCCATCGAGCTCATGAAGAAGGGCAACACGCAGAAGGATCTCTTCGCCGTGGCTCGCGCGTCCCGCTGACGGTGGCTTAAATTGTCGGCATGCGCCGACGCAACTCTCGATTGATCGCGACGGCCACCCTCATGGTGGCCGTCGCTGCATGCGGTACTGTTCGCAGTTCGCAGCCCGCAGTCGCTCGCTCGTCCGAATCCGGTGAGCGTCACCTGGCCAACATCCGACAGCTCACCTTCGGCGGTGAGAACGCCGAAGCGTATTGGAGCGCCGACGGAACGCGGCTGATCTTCCAGTCCACGCGCGACGGCCGGTCCTGCGACCAGCAGTTCACCGTGGACGCCAACGGCGGCAATCTGCGTCGCGTGTCGAATGGCGCCGGCAAGACGACGTGCGGCTATTTCTTCGACCGCGACCGTCGCATTTTCTTCTCGTCCACGCACCACGCCGACAGCGCGTGTCCGCCGCGTCCGGATTTCTCTCGCGGCTACGTCTGGCGGCTGGATCCATTCGAGATCTACACCGCGAGCGCCAACGGCGATGGGCTGCACCGCCTGACCAACTGGAACGCGTACACCGCCGAGGGCACGCTCTCCCCCGACGGCTCGCGCATCGTCTTCACATCGACGAAGGACGGCGATCTCGAGATCTACACGATGCGCACCGATGGCAGCGATGTGCGCAGGCTGACGACGACACCCGGCTACGACGGCGGCGCCTTCTTCTCCCCCAATGGATCGCAGATCGTGTATCGCGCGCACCATCCCGCCGATTCGACCTCGCTCGCCGAGTACCGGGCGCTCCTCGCGCAAGGGTTGGTTCGGCCTTCACGCATGGAGATCTGGGTGATGAATGCCGACGGCTCCAACCAGCGCCAGGTCACCAGCCTCGGCGGCGCCAACTTCGCGCCGTATTTCACCCCCGATGGGCGGCGAATCATCTTCGCCTCCAATCACATCAATCCGCGCGGGCGCGACTTCGATCTGTATCTGGTGAACCTCGATGGCTCCGGCCTCGAGCGCGTCACGACGCATGCCGATTTCGACTCGTTTCCGATGTTCAGCCCGGACGGCAAGCGCCTCGTGTGGGCCTCGAACCGGCACGCGGCGCAGCAGGGTGAAACCAACATCTTCATCGCCGACTGGCGTGACTGATCGTCAGGCGGGTAGAATGAGATCCCCCCTCTTCGAGGTGTAGGCATGCTCATCGGCCTTGGAATTATCGCGCTTCTGGCGCTGCTGATAGCGACGAAGTCGTTCAAGATCGTCGGCCAGGCCGAGGTGCTGGTCATCGAGCGGCTGGGCAAGTTCAATCGACTCGCTCGTTCCGGCTTCAACGTGCTCATTCCGTTCATCGAGCGGCCGCGTCCCATCGACGTGCGCTATTTCGAGGCCGACGTGAACGGCGTGAAGAAGATCACCTCCGGCTCCACGTCGCGCATCGATTTGCGTGAGCAGGTGCTCAACTTCCCGAGCCAGCCCGTGATCACGAAGGACAACGTCACCATCGACATCGACGCGGTTCTGTACTACCGCATCGCCGATCCGCAGAAGGCGACGTACTCGATTCAGAATCTCCCATACGCCCTCGAGACGCTGACGCGCACGACGCTCCGCAACATCGTCGGCGACATGGAGCTCGACCAGACGCTCGCCAGCCGCGATCTGATCAACAAGAAGATGCGGGAGGTCATCGAGGAAGCGTCGATCGGCTGGGGCGTCGACGTGACGCGGGTGGAGCTCCAGGCCATCGAGCCGCCGCGCGACATTCAGCAGTCGATGGAGCTGGTGATGCGCGCCGAGCGTGAGCGTCGCGCCGCGGTCACGAACGCGGAGGCGAGCAAGCGCGCCGCGATCCTCGAGTCCGAGGGCTTGCGCGAGGCGCAGGTTCGAAAGGCCGAAGGGGAGAAGGAGGCGGCGGTGCTGCGGGCGCAGGGACTCGCGGAGGCACGGCTCGCCATGGCGAACGCCGAGGCCGAAGCGATCCAGCGGATTGCGAACTCACTGCCTGACGGTCAGGCGGCGATGTACCTGCTGGGGCTGAAGTATCTCGAGGCATTGCCGCACGTCGCGCAGGGTAAAGGTTCGACGATCTTCCTGCCCGCGGAAGCAACGGGGGTACTCGGGGCCATCGGTGGGATGAAGGAGCTTCTCGCGAAGGCGGGGAACGTGGCACAGGGGACGCCCAGCTCGACCCGCGAGCCGGCCCCGCCTCCGCCCGGCGGCTATCAACAGCCACGCCCTATCGCGCGCGCGACGCTGCGCAATCCGGACGAGGAGCGCTAGTTGCCGAAGATCAAGAAGATCTCGCGAGAGCGTGCCGAGCGCATCGCGCGCGGCCACGCCTGCGAGCATTGCCGTGAATACAGCTACAAGAAGGTCACGGTGAAGGAAGCCGCGAAGGAGCACCGGAAGGAGTTCAACGAAGCCTGGCATGCGACAATGACATGCGGCGTCTGCGGCCACATCCAGGAGATGGGGATAGACCCGGAGGGGGATGTGGTGTACGTAGGCTGAACTGCTGCGAACTGCGAACTCTCAGCCGTTCCCGACACTCGCCTTGAATCCCGCCATGACGTCCGGTCTCCACCACCGCTCGCTCCGAATCATCTCGTCGACGGCGGTCTGGTGCGACATCGCGCCGCGGTAGGAGCGCGTCGTGGTCAGCGCGTCATACACGTCCACAATGCAGATGAGCTGCGCGGTCAACGGAATCTCATCGCCGCGCAGGCGGTCGGGATAACCCGAGCCATCCAGCTTCTCGTGGTGCGAGCGGATCAGTGGGCGGATGTCCCACGGAAATTCGACTGAGGCCAGCAGCTCGATCCCGTACTCGGGGTGCCGCTTCATCTCGTCGAACTCCTCATTCGTCAGGCGGCCGGGCTTGTTCAGGATCTCGTGCGGGATCTTGACCTTGCCCAGGTCGTGAAGGTAAGCGCCGACTTGGATGGTCTGCAGCTCCGTCTCGTCGAGACCCATCGCCGTCGCGAGCGACGCCGCATACGTCGCGACCCGCTCCGAGTGACCGTGGGTGTACGTGTCGCTCGATTCGATCGAGCGTCCCCACTCGCGCACGATCTCGAGGTACACGCTCTCGAGGTGTCCCACCTTCGCCTTGACGTCGACGAGGTCGACGCGCGCATCGAGACGCCGGAAAAGACGGTGCGACATGTTGAGCAGCCGCAGTGCCTCCTGGCTTCGTCCCAATCCCTGGTATAGCAAGGCCAGCTCGCGTGACGCTTCCGCTTCATCGAGCGCGGCGCCCACGCCGGCGGACAGCTGCACCGCGGAGCGCAGTCGCGCTTCGGCCAGCGTCGTCCGCCCCGTCTCGCGGTACACCATCCCGAGAAAGCGATATGCGCTCGACTTTCCGCCCGCCATGCCGAGCGAGTCGAAGATGCGCAGCGCCTCTTCGGCATCCTGGCGCGCGGGCTCGAACCTCGATCGCGCCAAGTGAACCTCGGTTCGGTTCAGCAGCACGTGCCCGCGGAGATGGACGTCGCCCGTCGCCTCGGCGACTTCGAGGCTCGCACGATAATACTGTTCGGCGTCATCCCACAGACGCTGATCCGCGCTCAGCATACCGAGGTTGTGATACGCGATGGCACAGCCGCGTTCATCGCGTCCCTGCCGGAACGCCTCGAGGGAGCGGCGGTAGTGGTTCATCGCCGCCGCGAGATCCCCGTGAATGTTCGCCATGATTCCGAGGTTCTGCTCGATACGGCCCACGAGCTCCTTGCTCTCGGCGCCGAGCTCGAGCGCACGACTCAAGCGTTCGCGTGCCTGTGACCACTCGCCGCGCTCGACGTGAACCAGCGCGATGCCGTTGAGTGCCTCGGCACCGAGCAAGCCATCATTCCGCGCCATCGCGACTTCGTAGCTTCGCTGACAGAGCGCGATCGCCTGGTCGTACTCGTGGCGACGGCGCCTGACGACGCCAAGGCGACGCAGCGCTTCGGCGAGCACCGGTCCGTCAATCGTTGGGTCGGCGTTATCGATCGCCGACTCGTAGCACTTGATCGCTTCGAGGACGCGACCCGCGCGCTCATGCTCGCGCGCTTCACCCAGAAAGACGACGGGGCGCCGGGGCCCAACGGGCCCCGGCGCTGTAAACGCCGCAAAAGGACGAATACTCGTCGTCATGCGCCGGTCAGTCAGCCAACATGTACCGCGAGAAGTGATCGACGGGCGCGTTCGCCGTGCGCGTCAGCACGCTCGTCAGCGTCGGCAGCACTTCCAGGATCTCGAGCCTGTCGTTGACGTACACGATCTTCAGGCGGAACGGACTCAGGAGGCTGCACTCCGAGTAGCTCATCGTCAGCATCGTCGGCCGACGGAACTGCAGCCCTTCCGGCTCGAATTTGATCTGAACGTACGGGCCCTTCGGCGCGACGGCCGTGATGCGGACCTTCTCACGGAGCGCGTACGGCGGAACGAAGAGGCGATGCGGGCCGACCCACACCACGCCACCCATCGGGCCGATCTCGGCGGATCCGGTGTGCGTCGTCTGCACGTTACACGAGACGAGGCCGAGAGTGTTGACGAGATTGCCGACGGTCCCGGTGACACCACCCAACAGATCACCGAGCAGCGAAGGATCGGGCGCCATCGCCGGGGGTGCTGGCGGCGCTGTAGGCGCCTCGTCGGCGCACGACGTCAGCATGACGGCGGCGAGCGCGAGCGCGAGAAGCGAGGCAAAACGTCGCTTGGCGAACATGAATGACTCCGTTGAGCGAGATACTGGTGTCGTGTCGTGCACCGGGACGGTCGAGTTGCGAGCCGCTCGCCATGCGTGGCAAGCGCCCTCGGATTAGGCAATTCATATTCCGGGTACGGCACGGTGGTTGACGCGAGACGGAGGGCGTCAACTCACTCGTGAGGCATGGACGCCACACACGAGTCAGGCAAGACGACCGGTCGGACCGAGGTCATTTCGTCCGACCGCGGCGAAGGAATCCCGGCGGCGCCGCCCCGCGTCGCTCGTTAGGCGGACGCTAGGGCCAGGGACGCTTTCGCGAGTATCGTGGCCCGAACACCGACCGCAGCACCTCGGCGGGATCGGCGGCACGCGCAACGACGTCGATGCGGTCGGCCAGTCCGACTGGCTTGGTGAATGCGGCGTAGCGCGCGTAGCTGCCACAGAAGCACAGCGGCCCGCGCCGTGAAAGCCGGCCCAGCCACAGATCGGGGATCCCCGCCCAGGTCAGGAGGTAAAAAGCCTCGAGGGACCTGCCCAGGGGGAGTGACTCGGGGCGGGTCGACCGCGGGAGCGAGCCGTGCTTTCCCCACTGGACATCGACCAGCACCTGGCGCTTGGGCCAGGGCACGTGCAGGACGTCCCCATGCCAGTAGGTCCAGAGATCCACCGGAGCGCCGGTGGAGTCGTAGCCGACCCAGATGATTTCCTGATCCGAGGGCTTCGTGAAGGGTACCCAGGCCCCATGGGCGTCGTCCCGCCACAGAAGATGATAGGCGATGATCGGCCGGGTAGGGTGGATGACCGCCACCGCCCGAACCAGCGGGAACCATTCATCGGCCTGTAGGTATAAGACAGGCGCCAGTTGACGTGCCAGCGTGGCGCCAGTGTCTCCCGGTGGGAGCGCGCCCGGGAGGCTGACGGGTGTGGGCGGGAGGTGAAGGCGGGGTCCACACCCAGCCCATAGGACGCAGAGCGGGACCGCCAATAGCCGTCCCGCTCGCATCAGTCGCCGTCGCGTCACGCTACTCGCAGCATCGTTTCGGCCGGAACCCGCGCCTCCGCCGGAATGATTGGTCGTATACCCACGGAGGTCCCCATGCGAAAGCCCCGTCCGGCGACGTACAACCCCGCGCAGGCTCTGCAGCTCATCTCACACGATCGCACCGGATCGCCATTGTCGTGCCCATCGTGTTCCGGGCAGATCATGCGCGATCCGCAGCAGATCCCGCCTCCGCCGCGCTCACACGTCACGCTGCGCTGCTCGAAGTGCGGTCGCGTCGCAAAGTACATCGCAGGGGCTGCATGACCGACGACCCTGATGAGGTGTCTCACGGTCGATGAGGGGGGCGGAGCGGATTTTGCGCACCGCCCCCTTTTGCTTGCGTCTCAGGTGTTTACTTTTGACGTCACCTGTTTTCGGTCCCGCGGCCGCTCGCAACCGGGCGTCCAACGTGACCACGCACCACCGTCAGCCCCGTGGGGGAAGAGGAAGCGCACCATGGCACGCATCACCGGCACCGTGAAGTGGTTCAACGACGCGAAGGGTTATGGATTCATCTCCCGCGAGGGAGGTCCGGACGTGTTCGTCCACTTCAGCGCGATCCAGTCCGAAGGCTTCAAGTCGCTGGCCGAAGGCGATCGCGTCGAATTCGAGATCGTTCAGGGACAGAAGGGACCGCAGGCATCGGACGTCACGAAGGCCTGATCCGCCTTCGGACAACGCCTTGTGTCGGAGAGGCCCGGGGAATTCACCCGGGCCTTTTCCGTTCCCCCCAGTCGAATCAGATCACAAATGTTCTTTTCCACAGGTGGCCCCGCTCTTGCCTTCTTTCACATCGCGATCCTGTCGAACCTCAACGCGGAGAGCAGGTCATGGCGGCGATCTGGAAAGGAGCGATCAGCTTCGGACTCGTCAGCATTCCCGTCGAGCTCCGCACCGCCGTTCGAGGAGATCGCATCTCGTTCCGAATGCTCCACGCCGAAGACCTCTCACCGGTCAAGTACGAGCGTGTGTGTGCCGAAGACGGCCAGCCAGTCCCGTGGAGCGAGATCGTCAAGGGCTACGAGTACACGAAGGGAAAGTACGTCGTGCTCACCGATGAGGACTTCGAGCGCGCGGCCCTCGAAGGCTCCCGCGCCATCGACATCCTCGACTTCGTGAAGCAGGAAGAGATCGATCCCCGCTACTTCGAGACGCCATATTACCTCGTGCCCTCGAAAGGCGGGGAGCGTCCCTACGCCCTCCTTCGTGAGGCCATGCGACGCACCGGCGCCATCGGCATTGGCAAGATCATCATCCGCCAGAAACAGAACCTGGCCGCCGTGAAGGTCGTCGGCGATGCCCTCGTCCTCGAGCTCATGCGCTTCGCGAACGAGCTCGTCGACACCAAGGAGTTCTCCTTTCCGACCGCCGAAGTCGTGAAGCCGCAGGAGCTCACGATGGCCGAGCAGCTCATTGGCAACCTGGCCGAGCCGTTCTCGCCCGACAAATACACCGATGACTATCGCGCGAACCTCATGCGCATCATCAAGGCCAAGCTCAAGGGCAAGAAGGCCGACCTCGAGCCAATGCAGGAATCCGAGCCGGCCGACGAGCAGGTCTTCGACCTGATGTCGCGCCTCCGCGAGAGCCTGGAGCAGGGAAAGAAGCAGCGCTCCGGGGGCAAGGGGACACGCTCGGGAGCCGTACGTGCGCCCCGCAAGTCGGCCGCCTCAAAGGAGCGCACGCCACCCAAGTCACGCCGCTCCGCCTAACGGGTCGTGCCGCGCACTCGCTCGGCACCGCTCACGGAGTACCGTCGCAAGCGCGACTTCTCCCGCACCGCCGAACCGGCGGGACACGTCGCCAGCGCGCCGTCTCGCAAGGGAACGCTGCGCTTCGTCATCCAGAAGCACGCCGCCAGCCACCTGCATTTCGATCTCCGCCTCGAGCTCGATGGCGTGATGAAGAGCTGGGCCGTCCCCAAAGGCCCCAGCCTCGATCCGGGCGTCAAGCGACTCGCCATGGAAGTCGAGGATCATCCCATCGACTACAACACCTTCGAGGGCACCATCCCCAAAGGTGAATACGGCGGCGGCACGGTCATGCTCTGGGATCGCGGCACCTACCGGGCAGACGCGGCCGACGACGGTGACGATGAGAGCGCCATCCGGCGTGGCTATCGCTCCGGCGATCTCAAGTTCACTCTACAGGGCGAGCGGCTGCGGGGTTCGTGGGTGCTCGTTCGCATGCGTGGACGCGAGACGGGATCCTCCAAGCCGCAGTGGCTGCTGATCAAGCACCGCGACGACGAGGCGCGGAACGACATCGACATCGTGGCCGAAACTACCACATCGGTGGCGACCGGTCGGACCATGGAAGAGATCGCGACGGGGAAAAAGCGCCCGGCAAAAGCCAGGAAGTCGGCGACCGCCGCCCGGCGTGCACCGCCGAGCACTCGTAAGGCGTCGGCGCGTCTCACGGCATCGCGGGCGGCTGGGCGTTTCGAGCCCATGTATGCCAGCATCGGGACGTCGGTACCCGACGGGGATGGGTGGACGTTCGAGCCGAAGTACGATGGAATCCGCGTGCTCGCCTTCGTGACGAAGGACACCGTTCGCCTCGTCACGCGCAACGGCAACGACAAGACGAAGCAGTTTCCCGAGATCGCCGAAGCCCTTCGAACGCTCGGCAGAAAGGCGGAGCGCGAGCTCGTCGTCGACGGAGAGATCATCGCGGTTGTCGATGGAGAGGTCGCGCGCTTCCAGGCGCTACAGGATCGCATGCACGTGAAGGACACGCTTGCCATCGAGCACTTTGCCGAGAACCAGCCGGCCGCGATCGTTCTCTTCGACATCCTCGTCGACGGTCCCGACGTCCTGGTGAAGGAACCCTGGACGGCGCGGCGCAAGCATCTCGAGCAAGTGCTTCGGCGGCGCACCAGCCACCGCCTTCGCCTCAGCGAGTCGATTCCCGGCGATGGACAGGAGATGCTGGAGCGCGTTCGGCGCGACGGATGGGAAGGGGTGATCGCCAAGCGCACGAGCTCGCGCTACGATCCCGGCGTCCGATCGAAAGCCTGGCTCAAGCTGAAGGTCGAGCACCGTCAGGAGTTCGTGATCGGCGGGTGGACAGAGCCTCGGAACACTCGCGAGCACATTGGTGCGATTCTGCTCGGCTACTTCGAGGGGGACCGTTTCATCTATGTCGGTCACACGGGCGGCGGATTCACGCGCGCGGGACTCAAGGACATGTACCGGCGACTCGCCCGTCTCGAGCGCAAGACGCCCCCGTTCGAGACTCCACCCCGGACGAACGAGCGTGCACACTGGACGCGGCCCGAGGTCGTCGTCGAAGTGAAGTTCAATGAATGGACGGCGGACGGAAAGCTCCGCCAACCGATCTTCCTTGGCGTCCGTGACGACAAGCCCGCACGGGATGTGGGGAGAGAGCCAGAGAGCGTGCAGCACCCGAAGCGATGAAGAGCGCGAGAACGAAGCGCACTCCTTCTGCCGCGGCGCGGAAGACCCGCGAAAAGGCATCGACCTCGCACTCACCCGTCGTCGCGCAGCTGGAGGCGATCGAGCACGACCGGGGCGACGGCACTCTCGAGCTGGGCCGCGGCGCGTCGCTCACCGTGTCGAGTCTGGGAAAAGTGTTTTTCCCACGCGACGGGATCACGAAGGGCGACGTGATGCGGTTTTACGCTCGGGTTGAAGACGCCATCCTCTCCGTGATGCGCGACCGGCCCCTCGTGCTCAAGCGCTATCCGGATGGCATCGATGGCCAATCGTTCTACCAGCAGAAGGCGCCGGACAAGGTACCACCGGCCGTGCGTGCGGAGACGATTCGCAACGAGCAGGGAGAGCAACAACGCCGTCTCATCGGAGGAGATCTGGCGACACTCCTCTACACGATTCAGCTCGGCGCCATCTCCGTCGATCCCTGGCATTCGCGCGTCCCCAAGCTCGAGCTGGCAGACTTCACCATTCTCGATCTCGACCCTGGACCAAAAGCGCCGTTTTCCCGCGTCGTCGAAGTCGCGAAGTTGGTGCACGAGGAGCTCGACACCCTGAAGCTGACAGCCGTGGCAAAGACATCGGGCTCGTCCGGCATGCACATCGTCATCCCCCTTCGCCCGGGCGTCTCCGACGAAACCGCCGTGCTCGCCGCGCAGTTGGTCGCCACCCGAGTGGCTTCGCGAGCGCCTGGTATCGCGACCATCGAGCGGTCCGTGAGCGCGCGACCGGCTGGAACGGTGTACGTGGATTATCTCCAGAACATTCGCGCGAAGACGGTGGCCGCAGCCTACGCCGTGCGCGCACGACCAGGCGCCACCGTCTCGACGCCGCTCGAGTGGAATGAGGTCGACAAGGCGCTCGACCCCCGCGATTTCACGATCGAGAACGTTCCCGACCGACTCCGGCGTCGCGGCGACATCTGGGCTCGCGGGATGAAGAAGGGCAACTCGATTCGAGCACTGCTGGAAAGCCAACCCCGTAAAGGGAAAGCGGCTCGGTAGCTCTTCGGGTGAGAAGAGTCCTTCGCGCGGCGTTCGGGAGTTTCCGCGCGGCCGTTAGGTCGTCATCGCCAAGATGACAACCATCAACGCGCGATTCGCTCTCTTCTGCGCGGCCCTGCTCACGGGGCCGGCTCTCGCGGCGCAAGCTCGGCAGACGCCAGCGGTTACGGGTACGCGCACCATCGAGGTGCGCGCCCCCGTTCACGGCGAGCAAGTCGTACGCACCGCCAAGCGATACCTCGGCGTACGATACGTGCTCGGCGGAACGACTCCGCGCGCGTTCGACTGCTCGGGTTTTGTGCGTTGGATCTTCGCCCAGCATGGCGTGCGGATGCCGCGCACCGCGAAGGAGCAGGCGGCGGTTGGCGACGCGCCCGCCCCGGGCGATCTCCAGCCCGGTGACCTCCTGTTCTTCTTTGGCGGACGGGGTGCGCAGCACATCGCCGTCTACGTTGGCGGCGATACGATCATTCACGCGTCCAGCACGGGAAAGCGTGTGAAGCTCGACCGCTTTGGTGGCACGCGAGCCCGTCCAACCTGGTTCGGACGCCGCCTGATAGCGGTGCGGAGGGTCCTGCCGGCTGAGGGGGTCGTGGAGCTGCCGGTGAGCGCCAGCGCGACGGACCGCGGCGCGCCGCCCGAGATGGAAAACACCTTGCTTTACCTGGAGCCGCCCGTCGTATATTAGCGCGCGTAAGCGGCACCCGATGTGGGGTGCCTCGTCAATCCAATGAAGGATGACCCGTGCTGCTTTATAGTCGCGAGCTACCGTCTGGAGGCTTCGTCATGATCGAAGCCGACACCGCCGAAGGCGGCCTCCACCATGCGTTCCTCGCTGTAGAGCGCCGGTCAGACCCTTCGCGTCGCGCAGGCCACGAACCCCCGGTCATCGCGGAAGCGCGCGGAGCGTCTCGAGCCACGGTCTTCAGAGAGCTGTATGCGATCGCGAGAGACAACACGGCGATCTCGCGCGCATTGCTACAGCGACGAGACTGAGTCGATAAAAGGAACCGGCGGCCACGTGGCCGCCGATTTTTTTCAGCCCCTCCGCTGCTTTTTCGCCGGGTTGCCTCGCCGGCGCAGGAGCGCATCGCGCAGGACGGAGCCATCCATCTCGTCCAGCGTGGCAGCCTTCACGGTTACGATGCGGGCGCGATCCTGTCCACCGAACAAAGGTTCGGCCCGGACGATCAAACGCGCTCCCCGGGTTTCGCCGACAGGATCCACCGAAGCCAATCGGGCGATGAGTACGACGAGCCACCGCTGCCCGCTTGGCGTCTCGAGGACGCGGGCGGGGACCGGTGTCTCGCTGATACCCTGGTCGGAAAGGCGGCGGAGCGTGACCTCGTTCAGCGCTGAGGCGGCGCCCGACTGCCGAATCGTAGTCCGCTGCTTGCGGCGAAGCACGCCCATCAGCCCGCTCCTCCCGCGGCCAGTGGCAGCTCCGTCTGCGCGCCCGGCGAGGCTGGGTCGCGCGCGATTCCTGCCAGATGGGCCGTGCGGTGGTAATGACGAAGGGTCTCTATGGGCGCGCGAAGGGAGCCGGGTCCAACGCGACGAATCGCGAGGACTTCCTCACGTACCGTCCGCGGCAGGGCGCGTGCAAGTGGATGACGGCCAAGGCGATCGATCTCCTCGGTGTCACGCGCGAGCAAAGCGGCACACAGCGCGTCCAGGTAGGCGAGCAACCGGCTCCCTCCGTGTGTTTCGTAGTAATATACGTATTGGTACTAATAAGGTAACGCAAGGGGTGTACCTTGGGATCCCTCGTTTGGTTCCAGTTAGCTAACCGGTGACGGTAGGAGCGAGTGGTCAGGGATCAGGGATCAGGGGCGGAAAGGCGCGTCGCCGCTTCGCGGCAGCGCGCTCATCAGATGAGCAAACGGCCGCGCTGTGCGCGGCCGTTTGCCTTTCCATCCCCGATCCCTGACCCCTAGCTCCTATCTATCCCAGCAAATCAAACCTCACACCCCGCCGACTCGTCCGTCTCTTCTTCGGCGCGTAGCGGAACAATTGCGCTGGCCGGCCTCTGCCTTCGCTCCGCCATTCATCTATAGGCTCCACGAGCCAGGCGGCGTGGAGTGCGCGGCGGAAGCTCGCCTTGTGCAGCTTGCGGCCGAGCAGGACTTCGTACACTTCCTGGAGCTGGCTCAGCGTGAAGGTCGCGGGGAGTAACCGGAACGCGACGGGGGACTGATCGAGCTCCAGACGGAGCATTGCGAGCGCGGAGTCCACCATGGCGCGATGCCGAGGCGCCAGCGGCGGAATCTCATCGAGCGGGAACCAGCTCGCTTCACCACCGACCGGCGGTGGCGTGCCCGCCGGCACGAGCCCGAGGTACGCGATCGAGAATTCCGTTTCGCCAGGGTGGCGCTGGTCGCCGCCCGATGCCACCACCTGTCGCGTCCACGCCGCGCCGGCGCCTAACGCCGATCGGGCGATGCGGGCGGCGGCGACATCGAGCGCCTCATCGGTCCGCGCGGCATCCCACGGCAGCTCCCACCGTTCGCGCGCGCGCGGATCCGCCGCGCGCACCAATAGAACGGTCAAACGACGCCCATGAGGCGTGAAGAGAACGACGTCGACGGAGAGGAGCGCCCGTCGAATGACGGGACGGGCTGCAACGGCTGGGCGGCCGGCCGGGGCGGTTGTTTGGGGACGATCGCGCATCGGGCGCGAATTAGTCACACTCGGTCACTAATGTCAAGTCTCCCCGAAATTGGTCGCGTTCCGCGCCTATCGATGCCGCTCGTCGCGAAGCGCGACTATATAGCCTTTTCTTTTCCACCCGTCAATCACAACACTCGCCGGTTAGCGATGAGCACCAGAACCGCGAGCGCTCGCTGAATCCACACCGCGCATCAGTCCCGCACCAATTGATGTACTTGGTGGAATGCGAATCGGCAACCGTCCCGTGATCGCGTTCGTGCCGAGCAAGGCACGAGCCGCCGCCCGCTGCGACGGACTGATCCCGCTCCACGCGATCAAATACGCCGGCACTCCGCGAAGCTGCTGCAGGAGATATGGATTGCCGAGGGACACCACGATCGGGCGTTTGCGAGCCCTGACGAGCGAGCTCACGAAGTTCGCGAACTCCTTTGGAGCGTCCGCGCTCGTTGCATTCCAGGCGTGGGAGACGTACGAGCTCACGACAACGACATCAAATGGTCTCGCGACGCGAAGCAGCCGTTCCCATTCTGCGTTCGCGGGTGCATCCGCATTCACGAGCTCCGAACGAACCGTCGAGAAGTGCCGCCGGAGCTCGGCGTCGAACGCACCACCCGCGGCGAGATCCGCCCGGCGTGCCAGAGTAATCGACAGCACACGCCGCGACCGCGGCAGCCTGGAGAGCGGCAGCTGCCTGAGCGAGTCGCGAACGAGGGTGATCGATCGCTCGGCAATGGTTCGCGCGATCGCGACATGGTCGGAATCCCCGACGACGAATCTCACACTGTCGATCGGGACCGAGCGGCGGCGATCCAATCCGACTCGCCGCTTGGCGTCGAGCAGCCGGCGAACCGACGCGTCGATGCGAGCCTCGTCGTATCTCCCGCTCGTCACGCCCTGCACCACCGCATCGATCGTTTGACGAACGTCGAGCGGCTGGATCAGCACATCCGCGCCCGCGTCCACCGCCCGGATGGCAGCCTCGACGGCGCCATACTTGTCGAGGACGCCACGCATGTCCATGGCGTCGGAAATGACGACACCCTCGAAATCGAGATCGCCGCGAAGCAGATCGCCGAGCACCTTCCGCGACAGTGTCCCGGGCGCTCCCGTCGAGTCGAGCGCCGGCATCGCGCCGTGGAACGTCATGATGGCGCCAACACCGGCCGCGACCGAAGCGCGAAACGGCACCAGCTCGACAGTGTCGAGCCTGGCTCGCGTCACGCCAACGACTGGCAGCGCGAGATGAGAGTTCACCTCGGTGTCGCCATGTCCCGGAAAATGCTTTCCGGTGGCGATCATGCCGTGCTCCTGAAGCCCGCGCACGAAGGCGGCGCCTAGACGACCCGCGAGCACGGGATCCTCGCCGTAGGAGCGCGTGTTGATCACCGGGTTCGCTGGATTGTTGTTGACGTCGAGAATCGGTGCGTAGGCGACGTGCACGCCCAGCGCGCGTCCTTCCAGCGCCGTCACGCGACCTTGGTCGTAGGCGAGCGAGGTATCTCCGGTGGCGCCCAGCGCCATTTGCGGCGGAAAGACGACCGCACCGCCAAGATCGATGCCGTTAGGGAGAAACCACCCGCCGCGCGCGCGGTAGCCGGCGCCAAACTCGAAGTCAGCGCCGAACATCAGTGGAACGCGGCTCATCCGCTGCATGGCGTCGAGCTTTACCGCGATCTCCACCGGCGATCCCACCGACACCGTAAACCCGCCAACCCGCTCTTCCTGAATCAGGCGCCTCAGCGTCTCCCACTGCTGGGAGTCGCTCGAGGAGTAGTCGCCGAACACCGTCGGCCACACCATCTGCGCCGCTTTCTCGCGAAGCGACAACGATGCGAGGACGGAATCCACCCAATCGGCCGGAGCGCGTTGAACCGCGACGGCGACGGTGCCTGAGTCAGTCGACAGGGACGGCGCGGCCGCCGGCGAGGGGGTCGATCGCGCGCAGGCGACGATGGTGAGGAGCGCGAGCGCTCGTGCGCAGGTCGTAGAGGTTCTCGGCGAATGCATGGAATGGCCTGCGACCGTTTTGGATGGCGCCATGATCATGGAAGCGTGCGAGGGTCGGCTGGAGGTGCGGGAAGGCTCGCGAGACGGCGCCGCATTTGAGCGAACTGAGGCAGGTCGGTGGCCGCACGTTCCACGGCGTGCGATGGGAGCTGCGCGATCATCGCTTCCGTGTCGGTAATGCGGTCTTCCGTCACGGGATGCGTCGAAAACCACGCGAGAAGCTCGTTTGGGCTTGCACGGTCCTCATTGAGGAGTCGTTGAAAAAACTGCGGCATGCCGCGTGGGTCGAGTCCCGCACGCGCGAGATAGACGACTGCCACCCGATCCGCTTCACGCTCCGCCTCGCGGCTGTGCTTGGCCATCCACGCGCTGCCCGCGACCTGGAGCGCCACCTGCTCTGCCCCGCCGGGAGCGCGTCCGAGGAGGACGTACACGAGGCTGACGATCGTGTTCGTATTCTGCGCCTTCGCCATCTGCTCGAGACCATGGCGCTCCACCACATGTCCGATCTCGTGCGCCAACACGCCCGCGAGCTCCGATGCGCTCTCGGCGCGCTCGAGAATGCCACGGTTCACGAAGATGAACCCGCCAGGGATGGCAAACGCGTTCGCCATCTCCGAGTCGATGACTCGGAACTCGTAGGCACGACCGGTCGTGTCGGCTCGCCCAACAATGTGGGCTCCGAGCTCGCGGACGAAGCGAACGACGGGTTCGTCCTGCAGCAGCGGCATTTCGCGCGCGGCCTGCTCGGCAACCGCGAGACCCATCTCGCGCTCCTCCTCGATCCCAATCGAGGACGTGTCCGTGCATGCCGCCAGCGCGAGGAACGCGGCGAGGAGACTATGACCCGGGCGGCGGACGCGATGGCGGCCGCCGTTCACCAGTTGATCGTTCCCTGTTTGGTGGTGTCCACTTGCTCGCTCGGCCCGGCGCCGAAGAGGAACGATTCCATGTTCTTCGTGAGAAACTGGCGCGCCTGCGGATCCATGAGATTCAAGCCGTAGTGGTTGATGAGCATCATTTGCTGGCGATTCCACTCGGCCCAGCACACGGTGCAGATCTCGCGCTGAGCGCGCTCTCCGATGGGGCCAGGAAATGGTGCTCGCTCGAATCCCGCGCGCGTATTCCCGCAGCGAGAGCAGGCTATATCGGTCATGGGTCCTCTCGTGGTAAAGCGGGCCGGAGGCCAACGAAAAGGGTCAAGGGCTCGTTGTGAACGATAACCCTTGACCCGCGTCTTGGCCTGCCCTTACGCCGTGTTAGCGGGCGTACTTGACCTTCGCCAGCCCGAAGACCTGGAGCAGCCGGATGTAAACCCACCCGATGTCCAGCTCGTACCACTTCGCGCCGAACTTGGCGGAGTGCGGATCGGCGTGGTGATTGTTGTGCAGCTCTTCGCCACCGAGCCAGATCGCGATCGGGGAGATGTTGCGGCTCTCATCCTTCACGTCGAAATTGCGATAGCCGAGGGCGTGGCCGATGCCGTTGACGATCCCGGCAGCCCAGAAGGGAATCCACAGCATCTGAACCCCCCAGACCAGCGCTCCGACGAAAAAGCCGAAGAGGTACAGATCGACGGCGAGCATCACGACGATTCCGAGCCAGTTGAGTGGCGTCAGCAGTGTGCGCTCGAGCCAGTCGTTTGGCGTACCCTTGCCGTACTTGTCGACCATACCGGGCTGACGAATGGCCTGGCGGTAATAGAGCGCGCCCTTGAGGATGATGTTGCGAAGCCCCTCGAGCAGCGGCGAATGCGGATCGCCTTCGCGGTCGGCGAACGCATGGTGCTTCCGGTGGCAGGCGACCCACTCCTTCGTGATGATCCCGGTCGAGAGCCACAGCCAGAGGCGCATCGGCACGGCGACAAGCGCGTGGAACTGCACGCCACGGTGTGTCTGCATGCGGTGCAGGAACAGCGTCACGCAGACATTCGTGAGATGTCCCGCGATGATGATGAACAGCACCGGTATCCACCAGTGCGACGCCCAGCTGGCAAAATCCAACATTCGTGGTGCTCCTCCGTAAAGCGACTGCCGCGATGGTGACGGAACGGCCCGGTCTCGATACGCGAGGCCCGGGCCGGCTCCGTGTAACTTAAGCAGGCATCGTGCCCGAAGCTACCTCTGAGCCAAAGACGACCACTGTGCGTCGATGGTGACATGGTGCGTGCCCTTGCGCGCGTTGCCGCATCGCGTAGCGTCAGCATGGTGAAGACGCCCGCAACTGCCACTGCCACCGCGCCGCTCCTCGTCGGTCGAGCGACCGCCAAAGGCACGATGCGCCATGCCGAGCGGTTCGCGAAGCGGCGAGGTGAGGAGTTCCACCGTCCGCTCGATCGAACGCTTCGCGTTTCGACGCTCGGCCTCGGCACCTACCTGGGCGAATGCGACGACGCCGATGACAGCCGGTACGACGCGGCCGCGCGCGCAGCGATCGAGCGTGGCATCAACGTTCTCGACAGCGCCATCAACTATCGGTGTCAGCGGTCGGAGCGGGTCGTCGGACGTGCCGTCCGCGCGGCCATCGCGGGCGGGCTCGTCGCGCGCGAGGAGGTCGTCGTGTGCACGAAAGGCGGCTACATCCCGCTCGACACCAACGCGCCGACGTCGCGCGAGGAATATCGGGCGTTTCTGGAGCGGGAGTACTTCGCCAACGGGATCGTGTCTCCGGAGGATGTCGTTGCCGACGCGCACAGCATCGCGCCGGGCTTTCTGGCCGATCAGCTCCGGCGCAGTCGCGAGAACATGGGTGTCGAGACGATCGACGTGTACTACGTACACAACCCGGAGCAACAGCTCGACGTGATCAAGCCGTCGCAGATGCTCGATCGGCTCCGTGTGACGTTCGCCATGCTCGAATCACGGTGCGATGCGGGGGACATTGCGCGGTACGGATGCGCGACGTGGAACGGCTTCCGCGCGGCCCGTGGCACCCGCGGGCATTTGGAGCTCGCGGAGGTGGTGGCGGCGGCGCACGACGCGGGCGGCCCTGATCATCGGTGTCGCGTCGTTCAGCTTCCCATCAACCTGGCCATGCCCGAAGCGGTGCGGCTGTCCACGCAGCGGGTACGGGGGCGGGAGATGCCATTTTTGCACGCTGCCGCGGAGCTGGGCATCTCCGTCGTGGCGAGTGCGTCGCTGCTCCAGGCGCGGCTCGCGACCGGTCTGCCCCCACAGGTTCGTGAGGCGCTTCCGGGCTTTTCCACGGATGCCCAGCGAGCGCTCTCGTTCGTCACGGGGCTTCCGGTCTCGACCGCGCTCGTCGGCATGCGCAGCATCGCTCATCTCGACGAAAATCTCGCTGCGTTCGGCGAGTGAGCGAGAGCGAGCACACCGAGGACTCGCTGCCGGAAGCTCCGCCACACCACGCGCCGAACGGGAAGTTTCGCAATCCGTGGGGGCTCAAGGAATCGCGGTTCGCGGGCTTGCTGAGGTGGCGATGGAACCGCGTGCGACACCCGCTCCCCCGTGATGACGGCGCTCGCTCCCTGCAAGGCGTGCCCTCGTCCGTGCGAGTACCGCGCGCGCCGGCGAACGAGATCGCCGTCACCTGGGTTGGTCATTCGACGCTGCTCGTGCAGCTGGGTGCGATCAACATTCTTACCGATCCCGTCTGGAGCGACAGGGCATCGCCGTGGCGGGTGGTTGGCCCTCGACGCCTGATCCCCGCGGCGTTGCCGCTGGACGCACTTCCTCCCATCGACATCGTCCTGCTCTCGCACAACCACTACGATCACCTCGACGCGTGGTCGGTGCGAGCGCTCGCCAGAGCGCAGCCGACTGCGCAGTGGGTGGTCCCTCTGCGACTCGGCGTTGTCGTGCGATCGCTCGGAGTGCGCTACATCACAGAACTGGACTGGTGGGACGAAGGAACGGTGGGAGACGCGACCGTTGCCTGCACGCCGGCGCGACACTTCAGCGCGCGGACGCCGTTCGACCGCAATCGAACGCTGTGGTGCGGCTTTGCCGTGGCGAGCTCGGCCGGACGCCTCTTCTACGCAGGTGACACGGGGTTACACCCGGAGTTCGCGCGGATTGGCGAGCGATTCGGTCCCTTCGTTGTCAGCGCGATCCCGATTGGCGCCTACGAGCCCCGGTGGTTCATGCAGCCGGTGCACGTCGATCCGGATGACGCGATCACCGCCTTTCGTGCGCTGCATGCGCACCATGGGCCGCTGGCGCGCGCAGTGATGGTGGGCGTCCACTGGGGCACGTTTCGACTCACCGACGAGCCGATCCTGGAGCCGCCTCGACGCATACGGGAAGCATGGAAGCGCGCGATGCTCCCAGAGGAGAATCTCTGGGTACTCGCACATGGGGAAACACGAGGGATGAGGACGGAACAGTGAGAAATCGCTGCCTCGTTCCTGCTTCCGCGACGGCCAGCTTCCCCGCATGTTGATGTGATGGAGCACGGTCTCACGGTGTATCGGCACGACTCGCCCGGCGGCCGCATCGTGATCATCACGGTCGATGAGCGAAACCCAAATGACGTGGTCGCGCGACTGCAGGTGGAGCGACGCGCCGACCCGGAGCGCCAGGGTGTTGGCGAACCGCCCTTGATCGCTGAGGCCCGCGGGCCCTCGCGCGAAGCGGTGCTCACCGAGTTGCAGGCGCTCGCGACGGATGACGCGGAGCTGGCTCGCCGTCTTGCACGCTGGACTGCGATGCAGCGCCGCCCACGCTCCGATGCTCCATAATGCGCCGCGCAACGGTGCTGCGCGCGCGCGATTCTTGCCAAGACGTGCGAGCACCCAACTCTCAACTTGGAGAGCATTGCCATGGCGACGAAGAAGCGGTCGTCTCGCGGTACAGCGCGGTCGGGTGGGCGACGGAAGTCCGGCGGCCGGAAGTCGAGCGGCCGGAAGTCGGCAGGGAGAAAGAGCGCGCGCAGGAAATCCGGCGGACGGAAATCGGCAGCGCGCAAGTCGTCCCGTCGCAAATCATCCGCACGGGGATCGGCCCGGAAGTCATCGGGGCGTAAACGCACCGGTGGCCGCAAGCGCACCGGTGGCCGTAAGCGCACACGGAAGCAGTCACCGGTTGCGCGCGCGAAGCGTGTGGCATCGTCAGTAATGAAGCAGGCAGGGGATGCGGCGCAGCGCGTGCCGGAAGTCATCGGCAATCTCGTCGATCGGGTCACTTGATCGCGCGGCGAACGTGATGCACGATGACGGGGCGGCACCTGCCGCCCCGTCTTGCATCCAGTGCTCACCGAGGATCGCATGCCCACTCGACGTGCTTTCGCGCTCACGCTCGGCGCCGCCACCCTCGGCGCCTGCGTCGGAACGCCGCCCGTTCCGCCCGCCCCGGTTCTGCCCACCCCCACTGCGTCGCCATCGGACGCCGACGCGGATGCCAACGCCGCGCTCGCCGAGGCAATGACCCAGCTCGTCAGGCGTCGTTATGGCGCGCACCTCACCGAGGAGCAGATCACGATGGTGCGCGGGGACATCGTCAGTGGCCTTCGAGCGTCCGACCGCCTGCGCGCCATCCTGTTGCCGAATGGCACCGAGCCAGACGTCGTGTTCGCGGTGCACCGCGGAGTCGACCAATGATCCCCGACGATGTCCTCTATGGCAGCATTCGCGAACTGAGCGAGGCCATCCGCGCGCGCACGATATCGCCGGTCGAGCTCGCCGAAGCCTGCCTGCAACGTCTCGAGCAATACGGACCCAGACTCGGCGCCGTCGTTACCATCACCCGCGATCGCGCGCTGCGCGAGGCACGCGCGGCCGAGCGTGAGATCGCGGCCGGACAGTGGCGTGGCCCGCTTCACGGAATCCCGTACGGCGTGAAAGATCTGCTCGCCACTGCTGGCGATCCGACGACCTGGGGCGCGGCACCGTACCGCGAGCAACGCTTCGACTTCGACGCCACGGTCGTGCAGCGCCTCACGCGCGCCGGTGCAGTCCTCGTCGCAAAGCTCGCCATGATCGAGCTCGCGGGAGGCTTTGGGTATCGTCAGGCGGATGCCTCCTTTACCGGACCGGCACGCACTCCATGGAATCTCCGCTACTGGGCGGGAGGCTCCTCGTCCGGGCCGGGCGCTGCTGTCAGCGCTGCACTCGTGCCCTTCGCGATCGGGAGTGAAACGTGGGGATCGATCACCACACCGGCCGCGTTCAGCGGGATCACCGGTTTGCGCCCGACGTACGGTCGCGTGAGCCGGTATGGCGCGATGGCGCTGTCATGGTCGATGGACAAGCTCGGACCGATGTGCCGCACCGCCGATGACTGCGGGCTCGTGCTCGCCGCCATCGCGGGAGCCGACCCGCGTGATCCCTCCGCGAGCACCAGAGAGTTCGCGCATGCCCCCGAGTCGGCCCGGCGCCGTCGCTTCCGCATCGGCGTGCTCAAGAACGCTACTGCCGGAGTACAGAAAGAGGTCGCCGACGCCTTCGACGCGTCGCTCCGCATCATCGCCGACTTTGCCGACGTCCTACCCGACGTCGAGCTGCCCGATCACCCGTACGGCACCGCCGCGTCGCTCATCATCGACGCCGAGGGCGCGAGCGCGTTCGAGGATCTGCTCGAGACCGGACGTGCGAAACTGCTCAGCGCACCGGAGGATCGACATGGCGGATACTCCGGTACTGTCGTGCTCGCCAAGGACTATCTCAAGGCGCTGCGGCTTCGCGGAACGATGGGGCGTGCGCTCGACGAGGTCTTCGCACGGTACGACGCAGTGGTATCGCCGACGCGAGGCACCGTGGCGTTCCCGATCGGGAAGTCGTTCAACGAAGCGTGGCCAACCGTGCCCGTGCCTCCGGGAATCCGCACGCAGCCGCTCGGGGCGGCGGCGAACATCGCCGGGCTTCCCGGGCTCGCGGTGCCGAATGGGTTCGGGCTCGAGCAGTTGCCGACGTCCCTCACGTTCACTGGCCGAGTCTTCGAGGAGAATCTTCTCATCGCGGCGGCGTCGGAGTTTCAGACTCGTACGGACTGGCACCGCCGGCGTCCGCCCATCGCCTGATCCACTCGGCGACGGTCTCGATGAGCTTCTCGCGCCCGTAGTCCACGGTGATGACGTGGCCTGCGCCCTCGAGCCAGAGGAGCTCTTTGTCCTTCGCGCCCAGGGCGGCAAAGGCGCGGTCCGCCACCGCGGATGCGAGCCGGTTGTCCTGACGCGACTGCGCGAGAAGGGTGGGTACGCGGATTCGCGGAAGCGCCATGCGCGCGCGCTCGGCGACTATGGAGAGCTCGCGTGCCAGCCCGGGCGTCATCGCGCGGTAGCCGAGGCTTCGCGTGCGCTCCGCCGGATCGAGGATGGAGCGCTCGCTGTTCCCGCGAAGCACCGGCGTGAGCACGTGAATGAGCTGGTGATGCCTCACGAGGCGTCGCAATCGTGGCGGGAGCTCGACGTACGGCGCCAGCAGCGCCAGTGCCACGACGCGGTCACGCTCGGCCGCGAGTATCGCGGCCAGGGCCCCGCCCATCGATTGTCCCACCAGCGCGACGCGTTGATACCGCGCGAGCAGGTAGTCGAGGGCCTCGCGCCCTGCTCCGACCCACTGTTGGGAACGCGACGACGCGAACGAGCGCAGCGTACGCCCGTGCCCTGGCAGCAGCGGCGCGTGCACATCCCATCCGCGCGCGTGGAGCTCGTCGGCGAGATAGGTCAGGGTCTGGGGCGTGTCGCCGAATCCGTGCAGGAGAAGCACGGCCTCCCGCGCTCCAACGCGCTCGCGGACGATCGGCTCGGCGCCTTCGATGATCCCACTCGGTCCAACGGGAAGTCGGAGCGCCACGTCGCGTGCGACCCACCAGGCGCGTGCGCTGCGCGCCGCCGCGAACGCCGCGATGACGAGGACGAGCGTGACGATCAAGGTCGTCACGCCGCGGAGTGGCGCTGTGCCGGAGGTGTCATCGCCGGAATAGTAACGCGCCGCTGTGGTGATCCGCAGCGGCGCGTTTGCGAGCTCGAGCTCCGACGGCGCGGTTAGCCGACCGACGTGCGCAGGGTGGGGCGGTCGTCGTGGACCTCAATGGCGCTGACTCCGCGCCCGGACTGCTCGAACCGTCGAGCGAGTCCCTCGAGATCGGTGATGATCAGGCCGTTCCCTTCGCGCTGTACCAGCCCGTCGGCCGTGAGCCGACCGAGCACGAGCGAGATGGATTCACGCGTGGCGCCGACGAGCTCGCCGAGCAGCCGACGTGGCAGCACCGCGGATGTCGCGGCGCCATCACCGAGTGTGCGGCTCTGTGCCAGTCGCAGCAGGGCCGCGATGAGCCGCTGTTCGACGGTGAGCGTCGCGTGTTCGCCGAATCGCTCGAGGAGCTCCGAGCGTTCCGCCATGATCTGCCGCGTGAGGGCGAGCGCCGCGGCCGGCTGCTCCCGCATCAGTGCGCTCACGCGCGACGTGGTGAGGTGCAGCGTCTCGCTTTCTTCCTCGGCACGTGCGTCGCTGACGTAGCGACCGCTGTGCACGAGCCCCTCGCCGCCGAACGTCTCCCCGGCCGTGGCGATCCACGGCACGAAGCTGCGCCCGGCACCGAGCCGGTTCCGCAGAACGATCTGTCCGCGGAGGACGATGAAGATTCCATCGGCCGGGGTTCCACGCTCGTACACCGCGAATCCACTCGGCCAGGTCGCTCGCGCCCCGAAGGCCGCGAGTGCATCTCGGTCGTCGCGCGAGAGTCGCGCGATCCTCGTTACGGCTACGGCTGTCACGTCACGACCTGCAGACGACTGCGCTTGAGGTGAATCGTGTTAGCGGGCAGAGCACCGCGCACCCACGTGCTCCGCTTCCGCAATGAATGGGCCGCGCTGGACAGGAGCCAGATATTCGCTTCTATTGGGGTGTCTCCCCCGGGACACGAAACCCACGATGTCGCCCGCTTCGAATACGTCGGGCGCGCCACTGCCATCGGTCGCCATCCTCGGCGTCGATGCGTTACTTGCGGCGCGGCCGGCAACGCCCGTGCAACTCGCGCACGCATGCCAGGCTGCTGGCTACGCGGCCGTCTATCCCGTGACATGGGGTGATGAGCTGCTGGCCACGGCATGCACGCGACGTGTGGCCGCGCGCGGCGATGACCCAGCCATTTTCTGTGCGTGTCCGCATGTGAGCGATGCGTTACTCGAAGTGGGGTCCGATCTCGCTCGCTTTCTCGTTCCGCTCGTTGCCCCGCCCGTCGCCTGCGCCCGATATCTCCGCGCGCTCTACGGATACAACCGCGTTCGCATTACGTACATCGGTGCGTGCCCCGGCGCTCATGACCCGGCGATCGACGCGCGCGTGACGCCCATGCAGTTCTTCGGCGTCCTCACGCAGCTGGACATCGACCTGCATGGGCAGCCCGAGGTCTTCGAGTCCGTGCTCCCACCGGACCGTCGTCGGCATCGGTCCGTCCCGGGCGGCGCGCCCACTTCGCAGATGCTCGCGAGCGAAGGGACCGCCCACACGCTCGAAGAGATCATCACCGATGACTGGAAGACCGAGCTCGCGCAGCGGCTGCTTTTGAGGGACCGCGCGCTATTCGACGTCGCCCCATCGCTTGGCTGCCACTGCGCGGGCGCCCGTCCCGGAGTCGCGCCCGAGGCGGCGCGTCCATCCGTGGTCGCGCTGGAGCCGCCGCGCGCCGGGAGTGATGTCATCGATCCCAATGTCGCGGTGGATGTCGATCGCACCCTGCCAGTGATTCCGCCCAGGCCGCGCGACGTTCGCGAGGCTGCGCCGGCCGCCAGCGCAGCGGTGGTCGTGAGCGCTGTGCCGCCGCCTGACGAGCGACCGCCTGAGCCCTCACCACCACCCGCCCCACCCGCACCGCCTCCGGTCCTGCCGGTGACGACAGACACCGGCGCGGCAGCGGACGAGGAAGCACGCCGTCGAAAGGCGGCGGCGCCGGTCGTTGCACGCGCTGCGCAGACGGTTCCGCTCGCGCGTACGGAAGGTGGCCAGGTGCTGCCCCGCGCCTACGCCGCGCGGCGTCGTACACCCGCGGAGGGTGGGGCGACGGTGTCCCCACCGGGCGCGCGCGCGCCAGAACCGCTCCTCGAGCAGCCGCCATCCGAGGAGCCCCCAGCGGAAGAGCCCGCCGTCGTCACAGCCGTGCCTGACGCGGTGCCCGAGGCAACCGCCGAGCAGAGCGCACCGGTGCCGCTCGCGGCGCAGGAGCAGCCGACTGCGTCACAGCGCCCAACCCCTCGCTCGGTGATCGTGCCGATTCCCGCCGAGGAGCTGCGTCCCGTTCCGCCCCCGCCGGCGGCCGATCATGCGCGCGCCGCGATCGTGACCGCGGCGACGGTAGCGGTCGCGTTGGTCGCGTTCATCGCGCTGCGCGGAGACGACGGTCATGTCACCACCGAATCGTCAGGCATTGCTGCCCCCGCTCCACCGATGGTGCTCGACAGTCTCCCTCCGTTGACGTTCCCGTTGCCCGACACCGGCGCTCAGCCACAGTGGATTCCCGTGGACACCGCGGCAGCGCCCGAAACCACGCCACAGTCGGACAGCGCCCCGCAGACGGAGTCGGCCCGGGTTGCCGTAGTGCCGTCAAGGGATGAGCGCGCTCCCGCCGTGCGGACGCGCCGCCGCGCGGCGATCACTCGGCGGTCGCGTACCGATTCCATCGCGTTGGCCCGCGAGGCATCGCGGCGAGCCGCTGACTCCATCGAGCGTGAGGCCATTCGCCGCGAGCTCGAGCATCGACGCGCGCGTCTCGATACGATCGAGCGCTCGCTCGAGCCAGCGCTCAGTCCTCCGGGCCGCTGACCTCTCGCGAACAACGGCTCGCGTGGGCCGCGTGGGGCGCGGTCTGCGTCCTGTGGGGCACGACCTACCTCGCCATTCGAGTGGCGGTCACCACATGGGAGCCCTTTCTCTTCGGCGGGCTTCGCTTCGCTGCCGCCGGAACAATCGTGATTCTGGCGATGCGCATCCGCGGCGTTCGCGTTCCTCACGACACGCGGCTGCTGCGCGAGACGGCTATTGC
Organism: Gemmatimonadaceae bacterium; assembly: GCA_035249985.1. Lineage (GTDB taxonomy): Bacteria > Gemmatimonadota > Gemmatimonadetes > Gemmatimonadales > Gemmatimonadaceae > JAICNG01. The sequence continues at coordinate 59,082 of DATFFP010000067.1, read as the reverse complement.
TGGCACGCTCTTGCTCGTCGGAGGCAACGCGGCGGTGATCCTGGCCGAGCGCCATGTTCCAAGTGGGATCACGGCGGTGATGGTCAGTACGATGCCCATCTGGACCGTGGTGATCAGTGCGCTCACTCCGCGGGGTCACCGACTCGCTCCACTCAATTGGATTGGATTGCTGGCGGGACTCGCTGGCGTCGTCGTGCTCGTGTGGCCGGAGCTGGCGAGCCCGCTGCCGGTGAACCGCGAGTTTCTGTGGGGCGTTGTGATGCTGCAGCTCGGCTCGATCTCGTGGGCGGCTGGATCCGTGTACGTCGTGAGCCGACGCACGAGCGTCCCACCGCTGTTGGGCGCAGGACTGCAAATGCTCGCCGGCGGCATCGTGATGCTGCTCATCGGAACGCTCTTCGGCGAGTGGGCGCACCTGAGCCCGGACCGGCGTGGGTGGGAGGCGTTCCTCTACTTACTCGTGTTCGGATCGTTGCTGGGATACGTCGCCTTCGTGTACGCGCTCCAACACCTGCCCGTGGCGAAGGTGTCGCTCTACGGATATGTGAATCCGATCGTGGCCGTGATCGTCGGAGCGGTGATCCTCAACGAGCGCTTCGGCCTGCGTGAGGCCACGGCGACCGGAATCGTGTTAGGCGCCGTCGCTCTTGCCCGGATGGGCGCCAGCGACACCGCCTAACGGTCAGGGCGTGAGCGGTTTCGTCGAATCGCCCTTCATCAGCGAGTCAGGCGCCTGCTCCACACGCTTGATCGTCTCTACGGGGGCGCGCACGGGCATCTCCTCCGGGAGCTTGAAGCCGCGCCAGGTGCGCGGGCGCTTCGGCGGCGTCACCTGCGGCATCTCGGGGCGCAGGGCGCGGACCGAGTCGTCAGGCGGCAGGGTGGAATCAGTCACGGTGTCTCCGGCGCGGCGGACCGTCGGGTTGGAGCGTGCGGGGCTCGGGCGCGGCGTCGACGCCGCAACCGAAGCGCTATCGGTGGCGATGGTGTCGGCACCCGGCACCGTGTCGCTCGCCGGTGTGGTGTCGAGCGCGGTACTATCGGACATTCCGTCATCCCGCGCCCGGCACGCACCCAGGGCCGCGACCGCGAGCACGGCGATGGCCAGCAACACGATCGTCGTCCGCATGTGGACCTCGGGAAAATCGTTGAGTGATCATACCCCGGACGATCACTCGGGTTACGCTACCGGCCCCGAAGTCCCACCGCTGCTTCCTCCAGCGCGCGAGTTGCGGCCGCGAATCGCCCTGCAAGATCGGCGACCTCGCGCGCGGCAAGGCCTCGATCGCTGGCACGAATCGCCTCGTTCACCGAGGGAAGGGCCATCGTCGAGTAGCCGTTGTTCTCATCGGCAGCGTAGATGAGCCCCCGATACCACGGCCGCGTCCGCAGACCCTCGGGACGCGTGAGCGCGCGCTCCACCCGCAACAAAGCGGCGTTTGCACGCTCGGTGGCGCGCCGTTGTACCGACGACTGGGCCAGCGCCGCATCGCGCACCTGTGCCAACTCCATGGCAGCGCGCTCCATGCGGTCGATCGCGCGCGCCAGGCTATCCACGGAGAGATCCCAGCCGCGCGCCTTCACCGCGCGCTCCACCAGCGGCATCTGCGCCTTCATCGTTCGCGCGAACTCGACGTAATCGTACGGCAGCACGTCCGCGTTCGCGAGCCGAAGCGCGAGCGTCGCGCCAATGCGTGCGGCGGCGGCGTGGCGGCGGAAATCGGGATCCCCGAACCGCGACATCCACTCGAACGTGTCGTACGCCGAGTGATACACGCCCCCCGGGCCGCCGAATCCCCAGTCGAGATGCGGAATCCCGAGATGGTTGTAGAAGCCCGCGAAATCCGACCCCCCGCCAGGATCGCCCATGGCAGGCTCCGCGGTATCGGCGACCGCGGCCCCCGCGCGCCACGCGGCGTAAATGGTTCCCCGACCGGACGGATCGTCGATGCCTTTCACGACGTCGCGGAGCACCGCGCGCAGTGAGGGCGAGCCGCCGCTTCCAAAGCTCGGTCCGCCGACCGCGACATCCTGGTTGAGGTAGGCGATGCCTCCACTCGTGAGGCGCGCGGAGTCTTGTTCGACGTATTCGGTAGATCCGATGAGTCCCCACTCCTCTGCGTCCCACGTCGCGAACACGATCGTGCGCTTCGGGCGCCGCCCCGCACGCACCTCCTCGGCGACTGCCCGCGCCGCCTCGAGGACACTGACAGTCCCGCTGACATCGTCCACCGCTCCCGGACCCCAGGAGTCACGGTGCGCCCCGAGCACGATCAGTTGGTCGGGATACGTGGCACCCCTGATCGTGCCGTACGTGTTCCAGATGGATTTGATCGCGTTGGCCGCTGTGTCGAGCCTCACCACCACCCGGGCGCGCACGGGGCCCGGTCCGATGTGGTAGCGAAATGGAAGTCCGCCCTGCCACTCCTGCGGAATCGCTGTCCCACGAATGTCGCGCAGGAGCTCGGCCGCATTGCTCCAGGAGATCGGAATGACCGGGATCCGAGGGACGCGTACAGAATCGAGCGGCAGTCGCCGCGCGCCGCGGACGCTCGCCCAGCCCGGGGTCGTGGGATCCCCGGTGCCATTCATGACGCTGCCGCGCTGGACTCCCGTCGCCGGGCGCATCGGGCCATCCGGGTAGACGTCGCCTCTCGTGAACCCGTCGTCGGCCGGATCGCTGTAGAGAACGAGCGCCGCGGCGCCGTTACGCTCCGCTTCGCGCGCCTTGATGCCGCGGAAGGACCGTCCGTACCGCGCGATGGCGACTTTCCCCCGCACGGAGACACCTAACGACTCGAGCCGCGCGTAGTCCTCGATCAATCCGTAGTTGACGTAGACGACCTCCCCCGAGACATCGCCTGCGCCAGAGTAGCCGTTGGCCATGACGATCTGCCCCGACTCCATGGTGATGGAGTCTCCCGGAACCGGGCCCTCGGCCAGTACGAGCTCGAGCGTGTCCGGCGCCACGCGCCATACGCGCGCTTCGGTCGTATGGGGCATCCAGACCTGGTACTCTCGCATCTCGGTCTCGAGACCCCATTCCCGCATGCGATCGAGGACGTAGTCGCGTGTGATGGCTTGTGCCGGCGTGCCGGCGATGTGGCTGCGTGCCGAGAGGGCTCGGGAGTGCGCGGTCGCTCGCGCCGCGTCCGGCCGTCGCGAGACACTTCGCTCGAGCGCGCGTTGCGCGACGGCGCTGCGAGCGCTGTAGCCGACGATGGCCTGCGACGCGAGCGGTGAGGCGAGAAGGAGAGAGGCGGCGACCGCGGCAACGCATCCTCTCCAGGCGGCGGGTTTAATCCTCCCCACGGCCGCGACGATCGAGAGTCCCGCTGCGCCGATCAGAGGTCTCTCGACGGTCGGAGACCTCGCGTCGCTCCAGCCCGCGCCCGCGAAGCGAGTCGAGCTCGGGCCGATAGTAGCCTCGAAGCGTATATCCGACCGCGTCATCGACGAGAATGTCGAGCCGCTCCATGGCGCGGTCTGCCTCACCATTGTCGATCCCATGCGCATCCAGGACAGCGCGGCACGCACGCTTGAGGTACGCCCACTCCTCGGTCACCGATGTGAGCGGCATACCATCGGTCCGGCGAAAGTGCCCATGGGCATCTGCGATGAGCTCGCGCAAGCCATCGTCGATATGCGAGCCGCCCGACCGGGCGAGACGGAGCATCTTGGGCAGAATATCCGGGAACGAATCGACGAGGCGTGACGCGGGAAGCTTCGCCCATGGCTCCCGCGACACCAGCCTGCGCCACTCCCCGATCGCCTCATCGATCGCACCGAGCAGGATATCGTAGGGCGATCCAGCGCTCGACTCCGACGCGTGTTCCTGGGGCGTGTCACGATCGCGACCCTCGCCATCGTCGCGCTGATTGTCGAACACAGGCATGCTTGAACAGACCTCAGAGACGCAATGGCGGGTGCCAGGTCCGCGACGTCGCGGACACTCGAGTCGTGGAAGCTTATGGCGTGGCCCGTCAGCGCGCTATGTATTCGTCGATGGTCCGCTCGATTGCAGCGAGGAGGCGCCGCTCGCGATCGGGGCCGTCCGGCACGCCGCGCGCGAGCATCGAAAACTGTGCGACCATCTCGTCCTCGAGAAAAGTATCGGTATCCCTGATGCCGAGCTGCTCGAGGGCGAGCTGCGCGAGCTCCCGCAAGCGAGCGCGCGTCGACGGGGCGATTCCGCGCAGCGCCACGGGGTCGCTCGTGATTCTCCGGCGCTCGCTGGAGCGCCGCGGCGACTCACGAAGCGCACGCAGGGGCGCCACTGTCACGACGAACGACCCGGGCGTGTGCTCATGCCACGCGTCGACGACACCACGCCGGCGCAGTGAGGCGAGGAGCCGGACGATCGCTTCACGCACGACCGATTCACCGTCCCAGCTATTGACCCCGCGGCCGGTGATCACGAGCAGCTCCCCTGATTTGGCAACTTGTCGCTCACGCAACCATGCCTCGCAACGGGCCTCGGCCTCCTTCGGGCGAGGCAGGGTCGCACGCAGATTCAGCGTGCGCTCGCGCCCAAAGCGGGCTTCGTCGAGCGCGCGGTGGAGCGCCACGATTCCGTTGCGACTGGCGTCGCGCTTGCGACGTTCGGCCATCTGGCGCTCGCTACCGCAGCGCGTCCCAGAGTACGCGCCCATCGAGCGGCTCGAGCGGAACCGTCGATGTGGCCCAGGCGAGCGTTGGCGCGATGTCGACCACGCGCGCTGGCCGCGTGCGGCGACCAGGCGAAAAGGGCGGCCCGTACAGGATCACGGGGACATGGGCGTCATAGTCGTTGGGCGAGCCATGGTCCGCGTATCGTGGCGTCGACTTCCACACACTATGGGGGCGGAGCGTGATGACGAGCTCCACGGGCATGTCAGCCGTAATCGTATGCAGCCAGCGGCGTGCCGAGGCATCCGTCGTCGTGTCCCGCATGCCGAGATCGCTCGGACGGTTCACTCGGGCGACGCCGGGAATCGCTGCGATCGCTCGGGCGAGGGCCCGCAGCAGCGAGTCCGAGTTGATGCGCGCTCGCGTCATCGCACGGCGCTCGAGGAAGACCATGCCGCCCTCGATCTGGAGCGCGCTGCTGTCGCCGCCGCGCGCGGCCATCTGGGATCGCACGCGAGACACGACGGGCGCGAGGTCGACGTGGAACGCATCCTCTCCCGTGCGACGCGTGTGGACCTCGGGAAACGACGCCACGCCGTGATCCGCGGTCAGCGCAATGATCACCTTCGTCGAGTCCCGAAGTGCAAACAGCGAGTCCATGAACGCGCCGAGCGCCCGATCGAGACGGAGGATCTGGTCGTGGATCTCGCGCGAGTCAGGACCGTATTTGTGGCCGATGTAATCAGTGGCAGAGAGCGAGATGGCGAGAATGTCGGTCTGCGGCCCCGCCCCGAGATCGAGGGCGCGCAGCCCCTCGAGCGCCACGCCCAGGGTGAGCTCGTCGTAGAACGGCGTCGCTGCGAGTCCCCATTCGGGATCATTCGCCGCCATGTGCGGAAACCTGAAGTCGCGCGCATTGGCTTCATCGGCAACGCTGTCGGGCTCGCCGTAGGCGCTGTCGGGCAGGAGCAGCGTCCACGGTCTCACCATCATCGAGTCCGGCAGCCGCCGCTCGTTGAATCGGCGGATCCAGTCGGGGAGGGTGTCCGCGTAATAGGTGCTCGTCGTGAACAGCCCTGGCGACGCGTACCAGAAGACCTGCTGCGCGTCCCGGCCAATCGGGAGAATCGCACCGCGGTCCTTCCCCGACACCGACAGCGCGCGCGAGCGCGGATTCTTCGAGCGCAGCCAATCCGTCAGCGTCGTGCCGCGAAACCGAAAGGGCGAGGCCCCAGCTCCCCGCGCACCAATCAAGGGCTGCTGCGGATCCTGAACCCCCGCCGAGTTGCGAACGATACCGGTGCGACGAGGAAACCGTCCCGACATCGTGGTCGCGTGCCCCGGAGCGGTCTCGGTCAGCGCGTGGTCTTGAAAGGCGTTGGTGTAGAACGCTCCCCCGCGCGCGAGTCGCCCGAGTCCGCCGGTGAGTTGCGCGCGCCAGCGCTCGAAATAGTCCGGACGCAGTTGATCGACGGTGAGAAACACGACCAGCGTCGGAGCGCGCGCCGGATCGGGCAACGGGCGTGGCGTGCCCTGAGCGGAACGACGTTGTGCGGAGAGCGGCGCCACGCACAGAAGCGCGACGGCGGCGATGAGCAATCGAGTGATGCGATTCATGCCACGAAGTTAGCGCGCGACATCTCGCACGTCACGGTGATGTGAGCTCTCTCTTGCCCGCACTCACGTACGGCGCGGCGATTGCACCGGCCCGGGGTGTCGTAACTCCTTGGAGATCATATGGCCGCGAGAAAGAAGTCTGGGGGACGCCGCAAATATGGTCGCGCGGCAAGCAAGCGCGTCGAAAGCGCGATGCGCCGACGGAAGAAGGGCACGTTGCGCAGCGGGCGCGGCGGAAAGGGCGGTCGCGTCAAGAGTCGCAAGCAGGCGATTGCGATCGGCCTGTCCGAAGCGCGGAAGAAGGGCGCCAAGGTTCCACGGCGCAGCAGCGGTGGCCGCAAACGGGCCTCGGGCGGTCGCAAGCGCTCGTCGCGCAAGCGGTCATCCCGTTAGGCGGCACCAGGAGGCTGCCGCGTCGCCGATCAGCGGCGCGGCAGCAGCTCGGTGCGCCCGTAGAGCGCCCCGCCCTTCATGACGAGTCGGACACGGCGCGCGTTCGCGATGTCAGCGAGCGGGTTCGCATCCAGGACGATCAGATCGGCAAGCTTGCCCGCTTCGAGGGTCCCTACGTCCGCCGCGCGTCCCATGGCGCGTGCTGCGACGATCGTCGCCGCCGCGAAGACTTCCGCCGCCGACATCCCAGCTGACTGCAGAGCCTCCATCTCGCGATAGAGGCTGGGACCGTGCGCCGTCCCTGGGTTCCCCGCGTCCGTCCCGACGGCGATCGGAATGCCGGCGTCGCGCATCCGCTGCACGTTGCGCGCGGTGGACGCGAACAGCGTATCGGCCCGGCCACTCCGCACGAGCCCCTGCAGCCCAGGCGCGCGCAACGCTTCGGGCAGCACCCGCTCGAGCTTGGCACGAGTGTTCGCATCGACGCAGTCCAGTGGATACCGCGCGGCCGGCGACCGGCCGGCAAACACATCCGCATACCCTTCATACACCGTCAGCGTTGGAATCACGATCGTACCGCGCTGCTGTGCCAGCGTAAGGAACTCTGCGTCGATCGCCTCCGGGGCGACGGAGTGCACGAGCACGTTCGCCCCGGCACGGATCGCCTCCTTCGCGCGCTCGAGCTGCGTCGCGTGCACGAGGAACGGCAGCTTCGCACGCCGCGCCTCTTCCCCTGCCAGCTCCAGGCGCGCGCGCATCACCGGCCGTAGCGAGTCGGGCCGCTGAAGGTACCACACCTTGATCGCGCGTGAGCCGAAGTACGCGTTCTCGCGCACCGCGCGGCGCGTCGCGGAATCGCTGTTCATGTGAACGAACTGCCGCATGGTGGGTGTGTTCACCCAATGGTCGATCGTGGCGAGCAATGGACCGGCGGCCACTACGCGCGGCGCGTCCAGCGCGCGCTCGTTGGCTTGCATGAGCGGAATCGTCCAGGGATAGCCGCCCACATCGAAGACGGATGTGATTCCTGAACAGAGGTACGCACGGTCGAACCGCGCCTTCTCCATCCGCAGGGCCGAGTTGACGGAGTCGTACGGAAACTCGCCCCGGAGATCGAGCGCGTCGGGCCGGCCGTCTACCCATCCAGTCTGTGAGTAGTGGACGTGCGCATCGATCAACCCGGGCGCGATGAACGCACCATCGACCCGCACGACCTCGGCGGTTGCCGGCGGGGCGCACGACGACGCGGGACCTGCGCACACGACGCGTCCACCGGCGACGACCACCGTCGCGTTCGCGACCGGCGACGCGCCGGGATTGACGAGCGTCCCCCCGACGACGGCGACCGGCGGAGGGGACGCGTTGGGAGGCAACCCGAATGCGGTGCTGACGGCGATCTTCCATCCCTGCGGGGTCCGGACGAACACGCGCTCCGAGACGCCCTCACTCGTCACGCCCCGCTGCGTCACGCGGTAATGGTACGTGCCGTACACGACGCCCGGTGCGATCGGAACGAGCCTGAGATCGCGCGCGATGAGCGTGTCCGGCCACGTCGAATCGCGGCGAGCCGACCAGGTTTCGAAGCCGAGCTCGAGGCCGCCCGGTCCGGTGCGCGCCAGCTGATCGGACTCGAGGTAGTACGAGAGGTAGCGAGCGCGGTCGCGCTGGTGAATCGCGCTGATGTTCCCCTCGAAGACACGACGCGCCTCGGCGGTATCGCTCGAGGCGGTCGTGGATGTCGCGGGAACGGCGGCGGTGCGCGCGCAGGCGATCAGCACCGGAACGGCGAGGGCAACGCGGGCATGGCGGAGAGTCATGACGCTCTATTCTACCGCCACCGCGAGATCCCGAAAGGCGGAGCTCGCAGTTCGCAGTTCGCAGCCTTTTAGAGCCCTACCGTGATCCCCAATCGGTAGGTAATCAGATTGGTCTGGCTGCGAATCGGGTCGAAGAAGATGTCGCCCGTGCCGTCCTCCTGAATGCTCCCCTCGCGGAGATAGCGCGCCTCGCCATTGGCGTGGTACTGCGCGCCGATGTCGAGTGACAACGGGTTCTTGCGTCCCTTGCGAAGCGGGATGTACAGGCCGCCGCCGGCTGCCCACGCGAAGGTCGCGTCATCGAAGTTCGTCGAGCTCGCGAATGGCTCGAGATCGGCGCTTCCTTCGACCGACGAGCGCGTGAAGAAGTACGACAGACCGACGGTCCCGTTCAGATAGGGCCGGACGGCGCCACTCGGCAGCATCACCTGTGGCCCCACACCAAAGACGAAGATGTTGTTGCTCGTGCTGACATCGACGCGAATCCGACCGAGCGTTTCGCTCAGCGGGACGCGCTTCGTCTCGTGACCGTAGATCATGATCCCGAGGTGGGCGCGAAGCCCAAAGGCACCTTGATTGTCGAAGGCGTAGAGAAACTCGCCGCCGATGCCCCCACCCCAGTCGATGTACTCGTCGAACTCGCCTAACGGCTGGGCTACCATCAGGTGGATGCCGGCGAAGGCCCGGCTCGGGCCTCGTGGCTCATCGAAGCCCCGGTATTGTGCTCGAACGGTCGAGGGGACCAGCAGCGCCCCCACCAGCAGCGCGCCCACCAATCGACCAGTGAATGTCTGTCGCATTATCGTATCCTGAAGAGTCGGCTTCGCTCCGTACGTACCGGTGGCATTTCGCGTTTCGACGATATCCTAACGCGCCGGCGGTGGCGCGTTGTCGGGCGGATCCAGCGACTCCGGTTCCCGATCTGCCTCATCGCCCGGCCGCACCAGCGGCCGGCCGCCCCCGACGATGCGACGCGCGGCGACCATGCGCCGATCGAACCATTCGCCTCGTGGTGACGTCAAGCTCTCGACACGGACCCCGCCGCCGCTCGCCGTCGAATGAATGATCTGGTCGTCTCCCAGATAAATGGCGACGTGGTCGATGCGTGTTCCATTGCCAGCGAAGAAGAGCAGGTCACCCTCACGCAGATCGCGTCGATCCATCGATATCGGCTCTCCCACCTCGGCGATTTGCCGCGCCGTCCGCGGCAAATCGATCCCGTGGCGCGCGAAGACGTACTGCACGTACCCCGAGCAGTCGAACCCCTTGGTCGGGCTCGCGCCGCCGTAGGAGTAGCGGATGCCTTCGTACCGGTTGGCCGTCCGGATGACGCTGGCAGCGCTCACGGACGCCGCGGGCATGCGACCTGGCTTGGCGAGGACGGGCGGGCGGCGGTCGTCGACGCGCGCTTCGTCACGCTCATGGTCGTGTCGATCGTCGCGAACCGGGTCGCGCCGACGACGCGGTGGGCGATCGGCCTGACGACGACCGCCGAACTCGATACCTATGCCGACGCGGTACTCCCAATCGTTCGCGAACCCGGCCGGGAGATCGATGTCGTCCTTCAGGAGCAGCGTCCTGCGGCGCGCCGTCGACTCGATCGAAAGCGCCCGAGAGAGATTCCACGCCAACCCCCAGCCGTAGCTCAACGTCGCTACCGACGCCCGGTCTCCGGTTGGATAACGGGCTCCATGACCACCGATACCGGCCAGCGCAAAGGGGCGGAAACCGAGGGTGACGATGGGCGGAAGAATTCGAAACGGGGAGAGAATGACATCGGCGTCAGCGGTCCACGCGGTGATCTTCGTGGTGCCGTCTTCGTTGGTTGGCGTCCGGTCGACGCGACCCAGCGACACCGCTCCGCTGCCTCGAACGCCGAGCATCCCTGCCCACGACGTGTACGAGAGCCCGCCCAGCGTGGCTTCGGTCGGGAGGGCGTCGTTGCGTCCCAGATGGAACGCGATCGCGTGACGCGATTGCGCTGACAGGGTGACGGGAAGGACCGAAAACAGAGCGAAAAGGAGGAGTGCGCGTGACGAGAGTATCGGCCGCATGGTGTCGCTTCCGCGGATGAGGTCGATGACGCTCCGACGCACGGCAGATGCCGCCCGCGAGCCTTGGCTAGTCCGTTGTGTCATCGTCACTTATAGACGCGTTGGCCCCCAGTGGCGATACGGGTGCCATCCGGAATGGACGCGGGTTCGTCCAAGGAGAGAGACAAAAAGAAACAGCTGCGAACTGCGAGCTGCGAGCAAAAACCCCCGGGAAGACGGATCTTCCCGGGGGTTTTAGCTCGCAGCTCGCAGTTCGCAGCTGCTTTAGAACATGATCCCGAACGTGATCGGCACGACCGCGGCGCTGAAGTCGTCGCCGTCATCATCGCCAACGAAGATCTTGATGTAGCGGACTTCGAGGAACGTGCTCATGCCGGTCAGGCTGAACTCGAGGCCCACACCACCATTGAGGCCGAAGTCGTTTTCGGCGTCAAAGTCACCGAACTTCGAGTTGTAGAGACCGACACCGCCCGTGAGGTACGGCTTCACTCCGATGCCGCCCATGCCGATGATGGCGTTGAGCGCACCGCTGATCACGCGCAGATCATCATCGTCATCGAACCCGATGCCGCCTTCGCCTTCGACACCAAGGCTGTGATACGACAGATCAGCGCGTAGCTTGACCGGCAGGGCCATCATGCCGAAGCCGAGCATTACCTGACCGTGGAAGCCGCTCTCGAACGATTCTCCAAGATCGGACTGCGGCATCGTCAACCCGCCCGCAAGGCCAAACCGAATCGGACTCTGCGCTTCGGCGGCGCTGGCACCCATGACGACGGTCATGGCTACGGCCGCAAACAACGAAACGACGCGCTTCATGGACACTCTCCTTAGTCGGTGGAATTCCTGCACACCGGTGACGCCATGGTCCTCATCGACCCGAACACACACCGGCTGCGCGACAACATAGGTACACCCGGTCGCGAATTCAACGCGGTATGCTGCGTCACCGTCCGTAGCGATTACCGGACTAGGAGAGGATGCGTTCCAGGATCCCCAGTCCCTGTGTCAATTCCTCTCGCGTCGTGACGAGCGGCGGCAGCAGCCTGACGGTATGCTCGCCGGCGGTACATACGAGGAGGCCCTCCTCGAGCGCCGCGGATACGATCTCCGAGGCAGGCATGGTCACGTCGATGCCCCAGATGTATCCCATCCCGCGTACCGCGCGCACCCTTCCCGTGCGGGTGGCAATCGCGCGGAGCTGTTGACCCAGCCACTGTCCGCGCTCGCGCACACCCGCCAGAAATGCGGCGTCGCTCACCCGCTCGAGCACATGCAGCGCGACGCTCGCAACCAGGGGCCCACCGCCGAAAGTCGTCGCGTGATCTCCCGGTCGAATGGCGGACGCAATGTGCTCGTTGAGCAGCACCGCGCCCATCGGCAGTCCACCGGCGAGCGGTTTCGCGAGCGTGAGCAGGTCCGGCTCCACGCCGTAACGCTCGTAGGCGAACAGGTACCCCGTTCGGCCAAGCCCGCATTGAACCTCGTCGAAGATCAGCGCGATCCCGCGTGACCGCGTCATCTCGCGGAGCGCGCGAAGGAAATCGCTGTCGAGCACGCGCACGCCACCTTCCCCCTGCACTGGCTCGACGATGAGAGCGGCCACCGTTTCCGGGTTCAGCGCAATGTCGAGAGCACTTACGTCCCGCTCGACGATGCCCACGCCGCCGGCGAGAGGCCGGAACGGTGCGCGGTACGAGGGGCGATCGGTCGCCGCCAGGGATGCGAAGAGCCGCCCGTGAAAACTGCCGCGCAGCGCCAGGATCTCGTGCTTTCCCGCGCCCCCCTGGGTGAGCGCCCATCGGCGGGCGAATTTGAAGGCGCCCTCATTGGCCTCTGCGCCAGAATTGCAGAAGAAAACCTTCGACGCAAAGGAGCGTTCTGCGAGAGCCGTGGCCAGCGCGCGCGCCGGGGCCGTGTGATACAGGTTGGACGCATGGAGTACGCCTGACGAGAGCGCCCCGTCGATGGCGGCGCGGATTCCGTCGTCCCCATAGCCGAGCGCGTTGACCGCGATGCCACTGACGAAGTCGAGATACGCCCGCCCCTCTGGGTCGTAGACGTATACCCCTTCACCACGCGCAATCTCGAGCGGGACTCGACGATAGACGGGGAGCAAGGCTTCCTCGTGCGGCGGGGCCGCGAGTTGAACGGTAGCAGTCATGCGAGTACCGAGGTGAAGGTCTGCGGCGCGGCCGCAGCAACGATTCGAGTTCCCCGACCAGCGTCCGCAACCGCTTCGAGATCGCCGACGCGCACGGACGGCACTCCGGCCATGAGCGCCCGATGCGATGCCTCGAGCTTGGCGATCATCCCCGACGTGATCGTGCCCGCCGCGATCAGTGCGCGCATGCGATGAGCGTCGAGCGTCGGGATGACGTTGCCGCTCTCGAGCACGCCTGGCACATCGGCGATCAGGAGGAGTTCGGCCGCTCCAAGTGCTGCGGCGATCGCTGCCGCCGCGTCATCGCCGTTGACGTTGAGCGCATCTCCGGAGGCGGAGCGCGCATCGCGGGCGAGTGGGGAGATGACCGGCAGGAATCCGCCCTGGAGCAAATGCCGCACGAGCTTCACGTTGGCCTGCGCGGGCGCTCCGGCGCGCCCCATCGTCGCCGCGTCGATCGGCTCGGCCGACAGGAGCGCGGCATCCTCCCCCGATACGCCGACGGCGGGCACGCCCCCGGCGACGAGGGCTGCGACCAGGCGCTTGTTGACGAGGCCGGACAAGGTCATGCGAAGGATCGCAATGTCGTCGTCGGTCGTTACGCGGCGCCCATCGACGAACTGCGGATCGCGTCCGAGCGTGCGCTGCAACGCCGTGACCTCGTCTCCGCCGCCGTGCACGACCACGAATGCACCGGGGGTGGTGCGCCAGGCGGCAGCGAGGGCCGGAATGAGCGAAGCCGCCTGCTGCGCGCGGCCGCCGATCTTTACGACGCGGATCACGAGGGCAGCCCTTGCTGCTCGGGAAGGCCGAGCATGAGGTTGGCGTTCTGCAGCGCCTGACCGGCCGCGCCTTTTACGAGATTGTCGATCGCCGCATAGACCACCAGTGTCGGCGTCCGGACGTTTGCGGTCGTCGTGGCGCATATCCGAACGACGTTGCGTCGCACGACATCTCTCAGGGAAGGGAGCTCGTCCGCGATTTCGATGAACGGTTCTCCGGCAAATCGCCCACGCCACAGCGAGTTGGGATTCGCCACCGCAGCGGCGAGTGGAATCGATAAGGTGGCGAGAATCCCACGGGCCACCGGTAGCAGGTGCGGCGCGAAGATCAAGTCGCAATTCGCCCCCCAGCGCGCGAGGGTCGTCGTCATCTCGGGCAGGTGACGATGCTCATTCCCCGGCGCGTACGGCCGGAAGTCTTCTGTCACCTCACCAAAAAGAAGATCGGCGCGCGGAGTGAACCCCGCGCCCGTGACGCCACTCGCGGCACTCGCCATGATGGTCGCGCCGGGCGCGATGAGCTTCTGTTCCGCGAGGGGAGCCAGCGCGATCAGGATCGCCGTCGGATAGCATCCTGGATTTGCCACGACGTCGGCCTTCGCGATCGCGGCACGGTTGAGCTCGGTCAACCCGTATGGAACGGATTGAGTGGCGGCCCGCTGCGGGTGCGGGGCGGTGGCAATCCCGGCCGACGCCGGATGGGCATCGGAGGCTGGCCGATGCGATGGCGCCGAGGCCACGTTGGCGAAGTGAGTCTCGACCTCCGTCGGGATCGACCCCGGTCTCAGATCGGCGGAGAGATCGACGACCTTCGCGCCGGCGTCGCGGGCGCGGCGCACCCAGGGCGCCGAGGCGCCGTGCGGCAGTGCGCTGAAGACGAGAGCGCACCCCTCGAGATCTGCATCGTCGTGCGCGACGAACCGCACCTCCTGTCCGCCGAGGCGCGCGCGCTCGCCCTTTCGCTCGTTGGCGGTGGCGAAATGGAGCTCGAGGGCGGGATGTTGCGCGATGAGGGCGCACAGCTCGCGGCCGGCATAGCCGGACGCGCCGAGCACCCCGACGGGAAGTTTATGCACAAGGAATGAATATACATGCATCGGTGCCGGGTCAAGGCCTTCGGGGGGCATCCGAATCCCGGTCGGAGTCGCGGATACCCTCGACCCATCGCCTCCGGGTCACCACTTTACCGCCATGGCAAACAAGCGCGTGCGCCAGGCGACCATCCGCGAGCTCATCGAAGCACGCGAGGTCGGGAGTCAGGAAGAGCTCCGCAAGATGCTCCGGCAGCGCGGATGGGACGTGACGCAAGCCACACTGTCTCGAGACCTCCGCGAGCTCGGGGTCGCGCGTGTGTCGACCCCGGAGGGCGCGCGGTACACACTCGCCTCCGGTGGCTCGTCCGGCAGTGACGGAAACCCGGTACTGGAGGCGGTGCTACCCCCGCTCTTCAGCACCGTCGATGGCGTCGGTGAGATGGTCGTCATCCGCACCGTCCCCGGGGGCGCCCAACCCATCGCCCGCGCCATCGACGCCGAGTCCTGGCCCGACATCCTCGGCACACTCGCCGGCGACGACACGATCCTCCTCATTTGCCGCTCGACGGCCGCGCGCGAGCGGTTGGTGCGGCGGATCCGGACGCTGGCCGGGCGGTAGAAGTTCGGCTGCCAGGACGCGCCTGGCCCTTTCACTTGACATTCCGCCCAAAACGAGAGATTATGCATCCGTACTGCATATTCTCTCAGATTGGGGTTGCCAATGCGCACTATCGTCCTCGCGTACTCCGGCGGGCTCGACACGTCGATCATCGTTCCCTGGCTCAAGGAGCATTACGAGGCCCGGGTGGTCTGCGTCGCCGCCGACATCGGCCAGGGTGACGAGCTCGAAGGCGTACGCGCGAAGGCACTCGCCTCGGGCGCCGATGAATGCTACGTCGAGGATCTTCGACAGGAGTTCGTCGAAGACTTCCTCTGGCCCATGCTTCGCGCTGGCGCGATCTACGGCCGCAAATATCTCCTCGGCACTTCCATCGCACGCCCGCTGATCGCTCGCCGGCAGTGCGAGGTCGCCAAGGCCATTGGGGCCGACGCGCTCGCTCACGGATGCACCGGCAAGGGCAATGATCAGGTGCGCTTCGAGCTCACGTACGCGACGTTCGCGCCGGAGCTTCCGGTGATCGCCCCATGGCGCGTGTGGGACATTCGAAGCCGCGAGGACGCGCTCGCATATGCGGCCAAGCGAAACATCCCGGTCGCGGCGACCGCGCAAAAGATCTACTCGCGGGATCGCAACTTGTGGCACATCTCGCATGAGGGCGGGATGCTCGAGGATCCCTCAGCCGTTCCGACCGACGATCTCTTCATGCTCAGCACTGCTCCCGCCGATGCGCCTGACGAGCACGAGGACGTGGTAATCGAGTTCCAGCGCGGAACGCCGGTGGCGGTAAACGGCGCCCGCCTCGATCCGGTGAAGCTCGTGTCGACCCTCAACGCGATCGGGGGACGTCACGGCGTTGGCCGCATCGACCTCGTCGAGGATCGGTTGGTCGGCATGAAGTCCCGCGGGATCTATGAGACGCCTGGCGGGACGCTCCTCTATGCCGCGCACTCGGAATTGGAGCAGCTCGTGCTCGATCGCCGGACACTCGCGGCCAAGGACCTCATTGCACCGCGCTACGCCGACCTCGTGTACGAGGGCCGGTGGTGGACCACGGAGCGCGAGGCCTACGATGCATTCGTGTCCGTCACGCAGGAGCGCGTTACTGGGTCCGTGACCCTACGCCTCTACAAGGGGAACGTGATCGTTGCCGGCCGCGCGAGCGAGCACGCGCTCTACGACGAGCGCTTCGTGACGTTCGGTGAGGACGACGTGTACGAGCAGGCAGACGCGGGCGGCTTCATTCGTCTGTTCGCGCTTCCCGCTCGCGTTCGTGCGCTCAAGGACGCCGAGGCTCGGGTTCCCGCCGAGGACCCGACGGAAAAGAGGGAACCGGAGCCTGAACCTTCTCTTGCGATCGCGTGAGGCTGAGATGATTCCCAACCTCGTAGTCGAGCCCGACTCCGGCGCCAACGACGCACCGCCACAGCGCCCGGCCCGTGGGACGCACCGGTTGTGGGGTGGTCGTTTCACAACCGGTCCTGCGCCCGAGCTCGACGCCCTGAACCGCTCGATCGGAGTCGATCTCCGGCTCTGGCCGTTCGACGTGAGACTCTCCAAGGCCTGGGCGGTCGCACTCTGGCATGCTGGTGTGCTCACCCTCGAGGAGAGCACCGCCATCGAGCGCGGTCTCGATGCCGCCGCCGAACGCCTCGGCGCAGGGGAGACGCCGGTCGCATCCGACGAGGATGTGCACACCCTTATCGATCGGCTGTTACACGAGGAGATTGGCGACGTCGCCTCCAAGCTCCACACCGGTCGGTCGCGGAACGATCAGGTGGCGACCGCAACGCGGTTGTGGGCGATGGAGGCGTGCACGACGCTGGACACGGCCGTTCGCGCCCTGCAGCGCACGATGCTCGATCGCGCCGTCGAGCTCGGCGTGACCCTCATGCCATCGTACACGCACCTGCAGCGCGCGCAACCGGTGCTGGCGTCCCATTGGATGCTCTCGCACTTCTGGCCCCTGGATCGCGACCGGGCCCGGATCGAAGGCGCGTCTCGGGCCGCTGGAGTCCTCCCGTTAGGCTCGGGCGCCGTGGCTGGCTGCGCCTTCCCCATTTCTCGCGTGCTGCTGCAAGGCAGTCTCGGCTTCGCCGGGCTGTCGCGTAACAGCATCGACGCCGTGAGCGATCGTGACTTCGTCGCCGAGCTCCTGTTCGCGACGACGATGCTCGCGACGCATCTTTCCCGTCTGGCCGAGGACCTCATCCTGTTCGGCTCCAGCGAGTTCGGCTTCGTTCAGTTCGGGGACTCGTTCACGACCGGATCGAGCATGATGCCGCAAAAGCGCAATCCGGACGCTCTGGAGATCGCGCGGGGCTCCTCTGCGCGACTACTCGGCGACCTGGTCGCACTGCTCGGGACCATCAAGGGGCTGCCGACCGGATACAACAAGGATTTGCAGGACGACAAGCGGGCATTGTTCGATGCGGTCGATACCATGCTGCTGGTACTCCCGGCGGTCACCGGGACGCTTGCCGAGCTGGCCTTCCGGCCAGAGCGGATGAAGGGTGCCCTCGCGAGCTCGATGATGGCGACCGACCTCGCCGATTACCTCGTGGAAAAGGGCGCGTCCTTCCGCGACGCGCACGCCGCCGTGGGAAAGCTCGTGCGCGAAGCCGAAGAGAAGCGGTGCGAGCTCAACACGCTTCCTTTCGAATCCTTCGCGTCGGCGCACTTCCACTTCGAGCGCGACGTGTTCGAGGCGCTATCGGCGGTGCGATCGGTCGAGCGACGCGAAGCGGAGGGTGGGACGGGCCCGGGGGCCGTACGATCGCAAATCGACGCCGCTCGCGCATCACTGGCTGAAAGGTGGGACAGCACTCGCGGGAATGAGCTGCGGTTGGTGACGCCCTGACCCGGGCGTTACGCGACCCGACCGAGACCTCGGCTTTCCCACAGTGCGTGGTAGGCACCACGGCGACTGACCAGGTCGCCGTGCGAGCCTTCCTCCATTACCATGCCGCGTCGCATGACGACGATGTGATCCGCGTCGATCACGAGATCGAGGTTGTGCGCTATCACGATCACTGTTCGTCCACGAGCGCGACGCTCCTCGACCATCTGACGGACACGTAGGACCGAAGGCCCATCGAGCGAGGAGGTGGCCTCGTCGAGGATGAGAATCTCCGGGTCTCGGTAGAGGGCACGCGCGATCGCGAGCCGCTGACGCTCGCCGCCCGAGAGGGTTGCTCCATTCTCGCCGAGCTCGGTGTCGAGCCCCGCTGGCAGCCCATCGATCATTTCGACGATTCCGGCCTCGCGCGCGGCATGAAGAACGCGCTTTACGTCTGGGTCGGCATCGCCAAGCGCAATGTTCTCGAGAACGGAGCCCGCGATGAGGTCGATGCGCTGCGGCACCGTGCACGAGAGCGCGCGCATCGACTCGCGACTCAGATGGCGTACGTCGACGCCGCCCAGGCGAATGCGCCCCTCGTCCGGCATATATACACGCTGGACGAGAGCCGCGATGGTGCTCTTCCCCGAGCCGCTCTCCCCGACGATGGCCGTGATTGTGCCCCGGCGAAACCGGAGCGTCACGTCTTGTAGCGCTGGCGCGCGCGCGCCATAACGGAAGCTGACGTGGTCGAATTCGATGTCGCCGCCACTCGCCGCATCGATCGTCGCCTGCGCGATGACGCGATCCCGTTGGAGGTCCATGATCTCGAACAATCGATCCGCAGCGATGAGCGCATCCTGGATCGTCCGGTTCGCGGCGATCAGCGTCAGGAGCGGTCCCGTCAGATAGCCGAGGAGTGCGTAGGAAGACATGAGTTGGCCGGGCGTAAGCCGGCGATCGATGACGAGCAGCGATCCGATCCAGAGCACGGCGATGACGGCAAGGCGTGACACCGCGGCAGTCGTTGTGCTCGTCATGAGGGAGGTTCGTGCGGACTGAAAGACCGCGCGGAGGAGGCGGACGAAGCGCGCCTCGGTACGCAGCTCCATCTGGGCCTCGAGCCCGAAGCGTTTGATCGTTCCGACCACGGAAACCGACTCGACGAGCTGTGACTGAAGATCGGCACTCCGCTCCATGAGCTCACGTGATACCCGCCGATTGCGCGCATTCGTCACCGCCCAGATGGTCGCATAGACCGGAACGCTTGCCACGACCACCACGCCAAGCGTCGCGCTGTACAGGAACAACAGGCCGAGTGAGAGCGCGATGATCAGCGCGCTCATCACGAGCTCGATGGCGATGTCATTGATGAGCGCACGAATCTTCACCGCGTCGCCGATGCGCGAGGTGATCTCCCCAATGCGCATCGTGTCGAAGAACCGCTGGGGCAGGCTCAGCAGGTGCCGGTAATAGCCAAGGATGAGTGTCGCGTCGATACGCTGACCGGTATGGAGAATGAGCAGGCCCTTCATGCCGCCCACGAGCGTGTGCGCCACCACCAGGATCACCATCGCGATGCTCATGAGGTTGAGCAGATTCCGATTGCCGTCGACCAGGACGTGATCGACTAGCTGCTGCACGTACACCGTGGTCGTGAGACCCAATGCGGTGTGGACGGCCGCGCCGACGAGTGCCATGGCGAGGATGGCGCGGTGTGGCGCGACGAGTACGAGAAAGCGCCGCACGATCGGGGTGCGCTGGTCCCCGGCGACAAAGCGGCTCGCGGGCGTAAGCAGCACCATCACACCCGACCATTCGCGCTCGAAGGATTCGCGGCTGACGCGCTGCCGGGCCCCGCTGGCGGGATCCATGACCTCGACTCGCTTCGAGCTCACACGGGCCAGAACGACCCAGTGCTGGAGCTGGCCGCGGACGACGTGGGCAATGGCGGGCAATGGAAGCGTGTCGAGCACCACAGGCGTCGCGCGCACCCCCTTCGCCTGAAACCCGAGGCGGTCCGCGGCCTCGACGAGGCCAAGCGCCGTGGTTCCACGCCGGTCGGTTTGCGCGAGTTGTCGGACCCGCGCGATTGGCAGATGCAGACGATACCACGCTGCGATGCTGACGAGGCAGGCCGCGCCGCAATCCGAGACGTCGCGCTGGCGTACCGCGGGCACCGCGCGACTCAGTCCCATGACCTAACGGCTCGTGGCCGCGACTCGCGGGGCACGGGCGGGATTCAGCCAGTCATCCATGTCGTCGAAGAGCAGCTGAAGCAGCGAGCGCTCGGCGATGACGAAGCGCGCGCGGAAGGTCATTCCCTTTCCCAGCACCGCACGCTGCCCCCCGCGAAGGCGCAAGTCAGTCCGCGAAAGCTGACAGCGTACGCGAAAGACCGGCTCGTCGCCGGCGAGCGAGGCATCATCGGCGACATCGATCACGGCCGCGTCCACTACGCCCCATTGGCGGTAATTGAGGGCGTCGATCATGAGGCGCGCTGCCGTCCCACGTCGCACGAGCGCGATGTCGCGGGCGGTTAGCAGGGCTTCGCCCACCAGATCCGTATTGGGGGAGATGGTGGCAACGCGCTCCCCCTGCTGCAACACACTCCCTGGCGAGAGCGAAGAAGCCATCTCCACCGTTCCCTCCACCGGTGCGATGATGACATGGCGCGCGAGCGTTTCCTTCAGCTCGACCTGCTCCGTGACGAGCTGCCGTAGCTCCTCTGCCGTCCGCGCGCGCGCCTCGGCCCAGCTCGACCGCATGCGCTCCACATGCTCCCGGACCGCGGCCCGCGCGGTGCGGCGCGCGGCCTCCTGTCGCTCGACCTGCTCCGGCGTTACGAAACCTCTCGCGAGCAGCGCGCGGAGCCGGTCGAGTCCCAACGCCTCTGCCGTCGCTCGTGCGTCGAGCTCCGCGACTATCGCCGCATGCTCACGTGACTGTTGCTGGCGGTGTGGTGTCCCGAGGTCCCGCCACGAGAGGAGTGAATCCCCGGCGTCGAGGAGGCTCATCAGATCGGCAAGTTCCTTCTCACGGATGCGCGCAACGGAATCGGATGTGGCCAGGCGGGCCTCGATCGTGCGCGCATCGAGTGCCAGCAGTGTATCGCCGGCACGTACCCGGTCGCCATCGCGGACATGGACGGCGCGTACGATGCCGCTCTCGGCGGTCCGAGCCTCCTGCCGCTCGATGACCGGCCTGATGACACCGTTGGCCTGGACGGTGACGGGCACCTGGACGATTGGCATGGCGAGGCCACAGGCGAGCGCCAACGCGAGAATCGTCAGGTACAGAGCATGACCGCTCGGGGCATGTCGCGCGAGATGGACTTCGACGCAGTCCTCGACGAGTGAAGCGGCAACGAGCGGCTCGCGCATTCCCGCTTTACCTCACCGGCGACATCGCAATCGCCGCCGAGTGCGTTCGTCCGCTGTGGGAGACCCGTCGCTCGGCGTGCGCGATACGGTGGATCCGGGCGCCCGCCGCGATCATCCCGCCAAGACCGACGAGCCCGCCGACTATCGCGTACGGCCAGAGGGTAGGTGCGCTCGTGCTCCAGTCGATCGCCGAATCGCTCGTGAGATGCATCAGGAGTTGGGCGGCGGCGTTGTTGAGCGAGTGGATATACACGGCGGTCCAAATGGAGCCGGTTCGCCACACCACCCATCCGGCAAAGACGCCAAAGGCGAGATGGTGGACGGCATCGATTCTTCCGTGAAGCACGCTGAAGACAATGGCGCTCGCCGCGATGGCCGGCACCGCGCCGAATGCATGCTCGAGCGGGTGCTGTACCCGGCTTCGGAAGCCGAACTCCTCGATCAGGGGAGCCATGACCGCGATCGCGAGGAACAGCGCGACGGGGCCCAACGGCTGGGCGAGGAACTGAGACGAAATGAAATCTTCATCGTTCGGCATTTTCGGCAGCATGCGCCGCGCGGCGAGGCCCTCATGGAGCGCGAGGGTCGAAAGCATGAGGAGCACCTTCGCGCCGGCCGCAAAGGTCAACGCTGCGAGGTAGCGGCGACACGAGCGGAGACGGAGCAGCGCCGCCATTCGCCGGTTGGCTCGCAATGGGCGGACGACGTACAGGCCGACGAAGATCCCGATCGTGAGGAGGAGGGCCGCGGTCGCCGCAGTCGCATGCAGCTTCAGGGCGACGGCGACGGGGATCATCCACGCGAATGCCCACGCTACCGACAACATGGCACCGAGAACCGACCTGAGCGGCCCTTTCCTTCGAAGTCGGCGTGTCATTCAGCGCTCTGGAGCGTCGGCGGGCGCGAAGCACGCCTGGTCCGGCGCGCACCTGGCGCGCCGGACACAGTGCACGCGGACTCAGCGCGCGTCCCCATACCCTTCCTGGGCCGCGGCGATGATCGTGTCCAGGCTTTCGGTAAGGCAATCGACGAGCGCCTCTCCGATCTTCTTGAGCAGCCAGTCCCTCACTCCGTCGCCCCCGGTGATGGAGGCCAGCGCCTGCTCATCGAGCAGCGTGATTTGATCGCCGTCGACGGCGAGCATAGGCGTATCGAGCATGGTCGTGTTCCTCGCGGTATGAAGTGGAAACGATGAATTGAGCTTTCGCGCTTACTTGCCGAGGAAGGAGTTGTCGTCCTCCGGACTCACCAGCGCGTCGACGAGGTGTCCGAGTGCGTAGCCGATCGCGTACCCCAGCTTGCTAGCGAGGCTGCTGCACCAACACGCATCACTTCCCCCCACCACGGCCGCCATCTCATCCTGCGTCAGCTCGGCGAGGCCGAGCGATGTGATCGGTTGCATGTGAACCTCCATGTATGGTTCAATGGAGTGTGGTGGCGCATGCGCCACCGGGATCACGCGGCGGCTCCATCGCCCCGCCGTCGTGAGTCGCGCATCGTGCGGGCATCCAGCCACCGCTTTGAAGGCCCGCGGCATCTCGCCGCGAGACTCTGTACGCGACCCGGGCACGATGCAGAAATCCGTCAGAAAGGCGTCAGCGGATTCGCGCGGTGGGGTTCATCTCATTGCCGGATGCAAAACGGGCGTGCTCGCATGCGAGCACGCCCGTCATCACGCAGGTGGGGCCGTCAGGAGATCTCGAACTCCACTCTCCGGTTGCGCTGCCAAACCGATTCGCCCGAGCCTTCCGTCGCCGGGGCCTCCTCCCCACGCCCCTCGCTGGTGAGCCGCTCGGCGTCGATCCCCAGCCCGAGGAGAAAGCGCTGAACCGCCGCTGCTCGTCGCTCGCTCAGCCGCTGGTTGTAGTCCGCGGCGCCGCGTGCGTCCGCGTGGCCGGTGAGGGTCAGCGTGAGCGCTGGGTTGCGCGCCAGGATGGCCGCCTTCTCGCGCAGCAGCGTCCGTGCGGCGTTGGTCAGGTGTGCGCTGTTCGTCGCGAAGTAGATCTGCTGCGTCATGATGCGGATCTCGGCCTCCGAGAGCGCCCGCTCTCCGCCGCCCGGCTCAGGCGTGGTGACGGCCGCGGCGGCGACTCGCTGCGCGGAGTCTCGCGCCGCTGCGGCGGCGGCGGCCGCAGCCTCACGCGCGCGCCTGAGACTGTCCTCGAAGGCAACGGTGCGAGCGTCGACCGCTCGGCGCTGCTCGATGACCGTATCGAACGCAGCCCGCGCACGGACCGTGTCTTGTCGCGCTTGCTCGAGGTCGGTTGCCAGGTCGCCGGAATCCGTTTCGACCTGCCGTCCCATGGTGGCGCATCCGGCGAGCGCGACCAGGGTAACCACGAGCACGAGCGACGAGCGATGCATGGGGAGCCTCCTGCTGCCACTGCGGCTGCAACGTATCGAGATGGTAGCCCTAGTATTGGGTATGGCGAGGACTCCCGCAATCCCCGGAAGAGTCACCGTTAGGTAGCGGGGTCCGGATGCACGACGGGGCACCCAGCGGGTGCCCCGTTGTTGGCGGCGCGGTGCGACGCGTCAGGCGCCAATCTTCCTCACCTTCTCCGCCGCGGGCCCCTTCTGCCCCTCGACGATGTCGAACTCAACGGCGTCGCCCTCGGCGAGCGACTTGAAACCCTTACCTTCGATCGCGCTGAAGTGCACGAAACAGTCCTTCTGGCCGTTGTCCGGGGTGATGAAACCGAACCCCTTCGCGTCGTTGAACCACTTCACCTTGCCGGTCGTACGCATGCCCTGCTCCTGAGATGTTTTGTCGGGGCGGACTGCGCCGACCCCCTGACAAATGTGTGACGTTGCGGGACCCCAATACCCCCCGCGTTAGGCAGCGAACCAAATAAAAAGACCCGGGCGAATGTCGCCCGGGTCCGTCCATTCGGGTGTCGCCGGACCCGAATATATCGAGTTTGGGCCGTTCGGCAATACCCGCCACCGCCTCCTTGGTCAGGCGCCGGGAGTCGTTCGGGTCTCCGCCGACGCCGTCACCGCGGCGTCTCCCCGCACGTGCTCGACGAACAGTTGTGCGCAGAGACGGTTCGCGTCCTTCACGTACTCGTCATGGTGGCGCTCGCCCGTGTCGCCGATCTGTCGCAGCTGCTCGTTCCCGAGCTCCCTGCCCGCCTCGCGGAACGTCTTGAACGTGTCTTCCGACTGCCGCGCCATCACGATGTCCTGCACCAGGCGCAGGAAATCGCTTTCCCGCGCTACGTCGGCCAGGTCCTTCGCGATGCCCAGCGCCTTTCCAAGCATCCTCTTGCCGACGCCGGACTCGGCGCCGAGCTGCTGCTGATACTGCTCGAGCATCCGCTGATGCTCTCGCATCATGGGGATGTGGCGGCTGCACAGGTCGCGGAACCGTGCATCCTTGGCCTCGCGCTCGTGGTCCACCAGGGACTCGAGAAAGGTCTGATGCTGCATGACCGCGTTGTTGACCTGGCTGCGCAGGAAGTCCATGCCTCTGTCCATTGCGTTACCTCCGTGTAGGACCGGGCAGCAGTGCAAGCTTCATGCTGCATCACCTACTCGAGAACGCGAATCGCCGAAACGAAGTACGGGGTCTCGCCGAAGCACGACGTCGGTATCCCTCGGTGTTCCTCGTAGTGCAGGGACACACGCTTCCCCGACGCCTCGTTGATCTGCTGAGCGACGGCATCGCTCCGGACGCTGAACCGGAAGATTTCCGGCATGGAGCCCGGCACGTTCGACATTGCCAGCTCGCCCTCCCATGTTTTGCAGAGCCATCCCTTTCGAGAGATTTTCTGCACCCATCCGGCGCGGTCTCCATCGGAGTAGGACCAGTTCAGCGCAACCCACGTCCACAGCGCGAAGGCCAGGACCGGGATCAGCACGAGGGCAGCGACAAATAGCTTCCACCGCGAGCGACGACGCGGCGGGGGCGCAGGCTCCGGCTCAGCCACCGCCTTCACGTCCTCGGTGTTGTAGCCTCGCGGCGGCTGCTCGATATCATCGGCCATGGTTCGGGGTACGAGGGAAGAGTAGCTTTCTCCATGGGCGCGCTCGTACCGACGCCCTGTGATCTCGACTCACTACACTAGTGTCTTTCGCCCCTCGTAGACAGACCGTCACCACGCGCATCGGCGACGTCGCCGTCGGCTCTCCGCACCCCGTGGTCGTGCAGTCGATGACGAACACGGACACGGCGGACGCAGCCTCGACCGCGACGCAGATCCTCGAGCTGGCCCGTGCCGGCTCCCAGCTCGTGAGGATCACGGTCAATAACGAAGACGCCGCCGCAGCGGTCCCCGAGATCGTGGACCGCGTCCGGGGGGAAGGCTGCAGCGCGCCCGTCATCGGCGACTTCCACTACAACGGTCATCTCCTGCTCACCCGTTTTCCGGCTTGCGCGCGCGCGCTCGACAAGTACCGAATCAATCCCGGGAACGTCGGGGGCAAGCGACGGGATGAGAATTTCCGGACGATCGTGCAGATCGCCATCGACCAGGGCAAACCGGTCCGCATTGGTGTGAACTGGGGATCCCTGGACCAGGATCTCCTCACGCAGATGATGGACACCAACGCCTCGCGGGCTGAGCCGCTCGACGCCAAGGATGTCTATATCGAGGCGATGATCGAGAGCGCGCTCCGTTCCGCCGAGCTCGCCGAGCAGACCGGCCTCGGACACGACCGCATCATTCTCTCGGCCAAGGTGTCGGGCGTCCCGGATCTCGTCGACGTGTACCGTCGCCTCGCCCAGCGGTGCGACTACCCACTTCACCTCGGTCTCACCGAGGCTGGGCTGGGGGTGAAGGGGATCGTCGCAAGTGCAGCGGGGCTGTCGGTGCTGCTCTCCGAAGGGATCGGGGATACGATCCGCGTGTCACTGACGCCGCGACCGAACGGAGATCGCACCGAGGAGGTGCTCGTTGCGCAACAGATCCTCCAGTCGCTTCAGCTTCGGCACTTCACGCCCCAGGTCACCGCATGTCCCGGCTGCGGGCGCACGACTTCCACCTTTTTTCAGCAGATGGCCGAGGATATCCAGGTCTACCTGCGTGAGCGGATGCCGCAGTGGCGTCAGGGCCGGCCTGGCGTCGAGGAGATGAAAGTCGCTGTGATGGGGTGCGTCGTGAATGGCCCAGGGGAGAGCAAGCACGCCAACATCGGCATCTCGCTGCCCGGCACCTTCGAGGAGCCGAAAGCGCCCGTGTACGTCGATGGCAAGCTGATCACAACGTTGCGGGGGGAGCGGATCGTCGAGGAGTTCCTGGTGATCCTCGAGAGTTACGTCGCCACGCGATATCCGGCGGTGAATGGAAGCGCCCACGCGGAGACCCAGGCTTAGCTTTGCTTTCCCCCCGCGGGCGAATGAACTACCGCGCGCCAGTGGCGGTCCAGCTCTTCGACCAGGGCGCGGAGCTCGATCATGATCGGCGCCGCAAATCCCACTTCCGTGAGTCGGTCGTAGACCTTCCGGAGCCACTCGAGCCCCTGGTCCCGAGGACCACGGCCCCACACGGATTCCGGGAACTCGGTGCGCCGGAGTTCGGCGAGCAGCGTCCCGGCCTCGTGTAGCGTATCGGCCGCCACCACCCAGCGCGCACGCTCCGGTGCCCCGGCCAAGCGCTCGAGCAGGTCCTCGCGGCGCTCGTCAGCGGAGAGCTCGACACCGTCCTCGTCGGCCCGCCGTTCCGAAACGGCGAGCGCGAGATCGAGTGCCTCGCCGCCGAACTTCTCCCCGACCCGCCCGATCAGGGATTCGCGAGACATGCCGCCCCGCATGCCGTCCCCAACCACGTCATGGAGGATTCCCGCGACCACCGTGTCCTCGTCCCCGCCGTACCGCGCGAGGATCACCGCGACGTTCGCATGACGAGTGAGGTAGGGCGAGCGGGTGCCGCGCCGAACCTGCTGGTCGTGATGCTTCGTGGCGTACGCGAGTGCGTGGTTGATGCGGTCGGAGTACCCGATGGTCATTCGCTGGTCTCGAGGGGCGTGGCGGTGCGCGTAACGATACTGGATTTCGCGCACTTTCGCAGCAGCCAACTGTTGTGCGGCGTCCAACCGGCGTTCCTACACTTCCGTCAGAGTGACGCGAGCCTGGTCGACACCGAAGAGTCCCAGCCTGGCCGGCCGGAGCAGCGCCCGCGGCGACGCCTCGGCCAGCAGACCGCCGGCGATGCATAACGACGTCGCGAAAACGCCATTGGCGACGTGGGCGGCGACGAAGTGTCGTGACTTCGCCACCCGCCGAATGGTACGCCATGCCGACCGACGACCAGCAGGAATGTCCGGCGCAAAGCGCCGGGCTCCTCCGATCATCGTCGCGAGGGTCGCGCGCTGAGGGTGGCCGCGCAGATATCCCGCGACCTCGTCGCGGTCGACGCTACTCCCCCACGCGTCAGCGACGTCGAGGAGATCGCGCAGGCGGTACCGTACCGCCCAATGGACCAGAGCCCCATGCTCGAGCGCGTGCAAAAAAGTCGACGTCGGTGACGGAACCACGAGATCGGTCCCGGCCACCGCACGCGCCTCACACCAGATCCGCGTGTCGAGACCCGTCGGACGAGGCCCCAGTCGAACGTGAACCTCGACTGGCAGCGCGCCCGCACGCATCAGGGTTGGCAGATGGTGCTCGGGCGACGTCGAAAGAGACCCATAGCCGAGACGGCGTTGGAGGAAGTGGTGCAACCGCCCCGCATCATCGGGGGCGGTGAGTACATCGATGTCCGACATCGACCGCGCGGCGGGGATCGTCGCCGTCAGCGCTCGCGCCGCACCCTTGAGCACCATGATACGGATGCCGAGCTCTTGCGCGGCATTCGCCAGTTCGGTCAGCTGGCCAGGCAGCGTGAGTATCTGCCTGACCGCCCGTGCGGTCGCGTCCCGCAGGACTCGACGCAGCGGCGATGGTGCGAGCGGAGCGAGCGGTGAGGCTCGCAGGGCTCGGTCGAGCTGAACGGCACAGGCCTCGAGAACGAGGGCACGCTGCCAAAAGGCCACGGGGGCGGCGAACGCGCGGGTCACCGTGCGCGCCGGTGTCTGCTCTGCGTGCCCTGCGAGCAGGGCAACCATCACGTCATACGGAGCGGTGCTACGCATGGTGCGTGAGCAGTTCCCGGTAGCCCTCGAGCGATGCCCCGAGCTCCGCCACCGGCAGCCCACCTAACGATATCCATGCGTGGGCACGGAATCGGTGTGCCGGGCCCGCGGTGCCGATGTGCAGACCCGGTCGGTGGCCATGCTGTCGAAGCATCGTGTAGAGCACCAGCGTCCGCGTGAGACAGGTCGGACGCCACAGTAAACGTCCACTTGCCATCCAGCGGTCCACGCGACGCGCCAGTGCCAGAGGACGTGCGCGAGCACCCGGAGTTCTCGGCCACGCGTCGCACAGCGCGAGGGTCGCGCGGAACGGCAGCGCTCGCAGCGCTACCGGCACCACGACCGTCGCCATTACTGCCAACGCCCGTTCAATCACGCCCGCTCAGCGGTATGGATCAGCTTCTCCTGAACCAGCTCATCGAGCAGCCGCGTCACTGCCATCTCGGCCTCGACGATTCCCACATCGTACTCCTCGACCACCCGCGCCACGATCTCGGGGCGTGGGACTCCATCTTCCAACCGCCGCCACACGAATGTGCCGGTCTCGTTGAGCGAATAGTAGCGCTTGGTGCCCATATGCAGCACGACGGCGCCATCTTCGACCGCGGCAAAGGCCGCGTCGGGCGAGATGGTGTAGTGCATGGAGCTGTCGAAGTGACTCTGCGGGGTGTTCAGGCGGGAACCGCGCCTCGAGCGACACCGGTCGCGGCGCAGAGAGGACGAATGACGGCTGAACGAAGTAAGCCGGAGATCGTTACGGAGAGGCGACGCCGATCTCGTAGATCACGCTGTCCCAGGTCGAGTTACTCCCGTCACTGGTAGGAAGTCCGCCGAACGACACGGACGACAGCGGCGGTGTGAACGTGTCCGGCGAGAGCGCATCATACGGTACGGCCCCACGTCTTGCGCCGTCCACGAAGTATACGGCGCTATCCGCTGCGTACTTCCGCAGCTGTAGCTCATGGGCTCCGTTGCCCAGTAAGGACGTGGTGCCGGACAGGAAAGTCCCGGAGTTCGATATGAGTCCGACGACTCCATTTCCGACGCCGATGGCGATGAGCCTCACGCGATCGCTCAGGATCAGACCTAGCTCAGGCTGCGAGCCGCCTCCGTTGAAACGCATGACCGCGTGAACGTACGCGTCCTGCGTCGGCGCGATGGGATCGCGACGATAATAGAGTCCGGAGAATCTTCCACGAAGCAACAGACTTCCGCCGCTCACGCTCGCGTTACCGCCCGTGCCGCCAAGCTTCCACGTCTGCGCCGAGCTCCCGGGCAGAACATCCGCCGTGTACTCGACGCGCCAACGGCTTTCGTAAGGCGCGGGCCAGGCAGCCGAGACCAGCACCGTGAATGAGAAGGAGCGTACGCCGGCGCTCGTCTCGAATGTCCAGGACCGGCGGGTACGAGTGGTATCGCCGAGTGGCGAGCCCATCTCACCGAGCCGCTCGGGCCAATGGAAATATTTCCGCTGCGGCGCGTCGAAGCTCATCGTGCCCTGAAAGTTCGCGATGCGTACGAAGCAGTCACTGCACGGTTGGCCGACGATCGGCTCCTGAACGAAAAAGACGAACAGTCCCATCGTATCGAGGGGCGCCGCCGACGTTTCCTCGTCGCCGATCGGATGTGGGCGCATGTTGCGGACGCCGACGCTCGCGGTCCAGCGCCATGTCGTCGTGGTGCTGTCGACGACAACCGGGGAGTTGTACAGCCGCACGTTGACGTTCTGGTCGCCGTAAATGGCGGGGGCGAATCCGGGGAGGCCGTCCGGCACGACAGGCGCGAATTCCAGAGTGCCTCGATCGAGATCGACGGTACCTCTCAGGGTGGCGACGGCGGTCGGCACCGACCCAATTGGCATTGCGGGAGCCAAAACACCCGTCGGTGGCTCACCGCAGCCGAGAAAGCTCATGATCAGCCCAGCGCATCCAAGCGGCAGCGTCGCGCGCACGATTCGCCTCGAAAGTGGTCGACGACCTATCGGCTTTCGAGGACCGACCGATGACCGTCTAGTTATGAGACGAAATTAATCTTGCCCGGTCACGACGTCTTGCCGGTGTTCGTTCGTGCCGGGCTCAGCTTGTCCATCCCCGCGGCGCATCGACGCGTAGCGCGGGAGGAAGGAGGTTCGGTCGGGGATTTCCGAGAGGAAGGGAATGGCGGGGTCGGGAGCATCCCATGCGACCGCACCGCGGATGGACCCGCCCGCCTGATGTATGGCAGCCACGAGGCGCTTGAGCCCCACCGCGGTCGTGCGTCCGGTGCGCACGACCACCACGATGTCTGGCGAGGCGGAGACCGTCTCCTCGAGGGGAACCTCCCGCAGCCACGGCGCGCTCACGACTACCGTGTCGTATCGTCGTGCAAGGTGCGCCACCGCCTCGCGAAGCGTGCGCGCGGAGACTTCACTCGGCGTACGGCGGCGGCCTGCGGGAATGACATCGATCGTGCGGTCGCGTCCGACAATCGCATGGATGATGACCTCCGGCCACTCCACCTCCCCGGTGAGGGATTCCGTGGCGCCGGGGGCGGGTGGGATGTGGAGTGCCGCAGAGACGGAGTGCACGGTGACGTCGGCATCGATCACCAACGGGTGTCGCGCCTGATGCGATGCCGCTACCGCGAGGTTGACGGCCATCGTGGCGACGACAGCCGGCTCATCACCGATGATCGCGATGACCGGGAGATTGGCAGCGGCATCGGCCAGCGAGAGGTACAACTGCCGATAGGTGTCCGTGGCCTGGTCGATGACGGGTGCCACCTCGCGGTCGGCCCGGCGCCTCGAACGTTCGGGCACCCGCTCGGTCGGGCCCACGCGTGCGATCACGGGCAGCGAGACCAGTCGCTCGATCTCGCGCGCGTCGGCGACTCGAGGGCTTCGCAACTCTGCGATCAGCGCGATGGCGAATCCTGCCGCCAACCCGAAGATGAGCGAGGCGGCGAGCATCGCTGGGGGCGACGCCGCGATCGCCGAGATCTCTCGAGCTCGCTGCTGACGGGCGTCGAGCTGGCGGTTGCGGTCGAGCGCGCTCGCCAGGGCCGCGCGCGCTCGACCGAGTGCCGCACGAGCCGAGTCCCGTGAGGCGACGGCGGGCATCGTATCGATGGGAGGAAGCGTCACGACCGGACGCGGTGGCGGTCGTAGTCGCTCGACCTCGTCGCGCAGCGTCGTTCGACGTGCGGCACCGATTTGCTGGAGAGCGCGGCCAAGCTCGCCCGCGCGCGACGTGAGCGCGACGAACAACGGATCGACCCCTCCGGTTGCTCCGAATGCGTCCCGCTGTCGCTCGATCTCAGCCAATGAGTCGAGGAGAGCCCTGACGCGGGGATCCGCCTGAAGGTCGGGCGTCGTGCCTAACGCGCGATATGACGCGAACAGCGGGGCGGCCTCGGCACGCTCGAGAAGCGTCGTGAGTCGTGCGATGGCCCCCTGCAGCGAGTCCCGTCGCAGGCGCACCGCCGTCGGGAGCGTATCGGGAGGAGGCGGCAGTGCTCGACGCGCCGCGCGCGCTCGCGTGCTCGCCAGCTGGGCTTCCGCACGCGAGAGCTCCTGCGCGGCGGCGGCGTCGGAAGCTCTGAGGCGGGCGGTATCGGGGCGCTCCCCCGGACGCGGCATGATGGCCGCCGCGGCCCGGCGCGCGCGGTGCGGAATGACGATGAGCGTCACCAGCATCCCCACGAAGACGAGACCTCCGGCGATCCCGAGCAGTGCCGTGCGGCGAGCCGC
This sequence comes from Gemmatimonadaceae bacterium, assembly GCA_035249985.1. Lineage (GTDB taxonomy): Bacteria > Gemmatimonadota > Gemmatimonadetes > Gemmatimonadales > Gemmatimonadaceae > JAICNG01. Next base: position 26,971 of record DATFFP010000067.1, on the reverse strand, counting down.
ATTGCGCGCTCGACGCCCGAGCCAGGTCCCGACAGACGCGGGTGGCACCGACTCCGCGAGGAGCAGGCCGACCGGATCGCTGACGTCGGGGCCTAACGATTGCGAACCGTGGTCGGCCGGGCCCGGCTCCCCTGTCGTGCGCGGAAACTCCGGCCGCTCCATCACGCGACGGTCATGTCGAAGGCGACGAGGGATGACACCGATCGCGAGTATCGGCCGCAAATCCTGTGTCGGCAAGGCTCCGGGAGGTTCATCGACGTCGCAGGATCTCCAGGATCACCGAGACGATCACACCGATGGCGACGAGACTCGCCACGATGGACACGAAGTTCCAGAAGACGCCTTCCAGGGTAATGGCGAGTGTGCCCAGGCCCAGCACGGCGATTCCGATGCCCAGGCGCGGGAGCCATGGTGCAACGATTGCGCGCTCGCGGCTCGCGACACGCCACAACACGCTACCGGCCACGAAGGTCACGACGCCGAGCCAGAGCTCCACGGGCGTACGTCTCGCGGCATTGGGCGCCGCACGTGCGGCGCCGGGTGCTCAGCCGCTAATCGAACGCTGCGCCGACGAGGGGCTCGGACGCATCACGCGGAGCGGCAACGCGAGAAGCGGCGCAGCAAGCGCGGTGGCGATACCGAGGAGCGCCCACAGAGCGAATCGATGCACACCCGACAGGGCGACATCCGGGGGAACGGGAAGCACCCACACCGGCGCACCGATCGCGAGGGCGATGAGCGCCAGCCGAGGAAACCGCCGTGCGTCGGCGAAGAGGGCGTATTGCGTAGGCGCCCAGAGGAGCGCGATCGCGCCCATGACCGCGAACACCCAGGTCGGCACCGGATCGTTCACGTCACCAGTGAAGATGAATGCCGAAAGAAGCGCGAGCGCGCTCATCCATGCCCAGCCAACGGCCGCCAGGGCCGAGCGTGAGGGGCGGAGGCTCAGGCGAAAACGTGGCCGGTTTTCCCGCCCCGTGAGCGCCCACCACACGACATCCAGCAAGTCCGTCCACGTCTCGATCATGCCGACTCCATGCTGCGTCTGGCTACGCTCATTGCAGGAACGTTGCCGTTACAGTCGGATCGGCCCTCGTGATGCGCCTCCTCGCCCGCAAAATCAATGAGGGGAGCCACTTGGCTCCCCTCATGAGGACTTTTGCGCTTCGGACCTAGATCACTGCACGGTGATCTTTCCCGTCATCCCCATCATGACGTGTGGCGTGCACACATAGTCGTAGGTGCCCGGCTTTATACCCGCGAACGAGATGGTGTAGTTCTCGTCTGGCTGCGTCATATAGGGGCTGGAGAGCGGCATCATCTGGTTTGGCATGTTCGCCGAGAGCACCGACTCTACGTCATCGGGGATCTTGGCCGGGTCGAAGGCCACGTTGTGGGGTCCACCCGAGACCATAACCCATTTTACGCCGTCGCCCTGCTTAATGGTCAGATTGGCCGGATCGAACTTGTACGTTTGTCCATCGAGAAGCATCCGAACTTCGTGCATGGTGCCCGTAATCGGTGCGCCCGTCGCTGCCTGGCCTCCGCCCGCAGGCGGAGTCGTCGTTGCCGCTGGTGCGGCCGTGTCGGTCGTGCCTTCGTTCGCCGTGTCGCCGCCGGCGCAAGCGCCGAAGACGAGGATGCTCGCCGCTGTCAGAGCGTAGAACCGCATACCGAGAAGCCTCCAAGTCGTGCTAGTCTGGCGATCCAATCGCCTCGTGATTCCGCGAATGCCGCGGACCTCGTGAACTTATTCACAAGCGCCCCGGATGGCAAACGGGCACGCGCATGGCGCGTGCCCGTTTGGCATTCTTTGCCTCTGAACCTTACGGCGTCCGCACGACCACAGCTCCGTCCATTCCCGCGTGCCGCGTGCAGCGATACGGATAGCGCCCCGCGTTCGCAAAGGTGCGCGCTTCGGTGCCGGTGTTGCGGTCGCCGATATTGCCGCCGGCGGGAGCCGTTCCATCGAACGTGACGTTGTGCGTCTCGGGGCCGGGGAAGGTCCATGTCACGCTCCCGTTGGCCGCGATCTTCACGGTATCCGGGCTGAAGCTGGATCCCACACCGCTCGCGGTCACCATCGCCGTGGTACCGAGGGCGGTGACCGTCGCAGTGGTGGTCGCGGTGTGCGTGGTCCCGCCAGAGGTCAGCGAGGCCCGAATCTGCGATGAGCCGGGCTGATCGGCGATCACACGTCCCGCCGTCGTCACCGACACCGCGGTGCCGGTGAGTCGCTCGAAGGTCGCGGTCCCCACCCCGGTCATGGGCGCGCCATTCTGATCACGCGGGGTGGCACTCATCTGAAGCGTGTCGCGGAACACGAGGTCGGGACTCGTGGGGGCGATCACCAGCGACGTGAACACCGCCGCCGGCGGTGGCGGCGTCCCCCCACCTCCCCCGCCTCCACACGCCGAAAGCGCGACGGCTACGATGACGCTCGAAAAGGCGACGTTACGCATGCAGTCTCCAATCAGGAGGTTCGCGGCAGGGCTAGCGTGTCAAGCTGTCGCATGTGTAAGGAGCGGAGAAGTGCCTCGCGCCCAAGTGCGCCAATCCGCCTGTGAACGACATGTTGCGTACGGCGACCGCATTGATGTACGACCGAGTCCTGACAGGGGCAATCGCGCGTGCTAGACTGTCACGCCCTTCGCCGCATGCGTTCGTTCATCCTGAGGAGCTCCCGTATGAAACGCAGGCTCGGTGGCCACGGAGTGTGGCTGGCGCTGATGCTCGTCGTAGGGTGCACACCTACCGACAGCGCCACGGTCACGATCGGGCCGATCGATACCCTTGCTTCGCCAGCCGCCCAGGGCAGCGGGGAGCCGAATCTGGCGCGTGACCCAGATGGTCGCGTCTACCTGTCGTGGCTCGAGCCTTCCGGCGATTCCGCCCACGCGCTCCGCTTCGCGACACTTCAGGACGACGCGTGGTCAGCGCCCCGGACGATCGCGCAGCGATCGGACTTCTTCGTGAACTGGGCCGACTTTCCTTCGCTCGTCCCACTCTCCGGGCGCACGCTGGCCGCCCATTGGCTGCAGCGAAGCGGAAGTGCCAGGTACGCGTACGAAGTGCGGATCGCCCAGTCGGCCGATGGCGGCGAGACGTGGAGCGAGCCGCTCGTTCCGCACCGGGACGGGACTGCGACCGAGCATGGGTTCGTATCATTGTTCCCCATCCGTGATTCGTTAGGTGCGATCTGGCTGGACGGCCGCAACTTCGCGCGAGCGGCGAAGGGCGAGAGCGCCAACATGATGCTGCTCATGACGACCGTGGGGTTGGCTGGTGGCTCCGGTGCCGAGCGCATCGTCGACGACCGCGTCTGCGATTGCTGCCAGACGTCGCTCGCGATTGCATCGTCGGGACCCCTCGTGGTCTATCGCGATCGCCTGGAGGGCGAGATCCGGGACATCAGCATCGCCCGCTGGTCGGATTCAGGGTGGAGCCGGGGGACGGTCGTCCACGCCGACGACTGGAAAATCGATGCGTGTCCGGTCAACGGTCCAGCGATCGCCGCGGCGGAAGACCGGGTTGCCGTAACCTGGTTCACGAACGCACGCGACTCGGCTCGTGTCTATCTGGCGATGTCCACTGACGCCGGCGTCACGTTCGCCCCGCCCACGCGCATCGACGACGGCAACCCGGTGGGCCGCGTGGACGTGGAGCTCGATGAGCATGGCGGCGCCATCGTGAGCTGGATGGAATTCACGTCCGATCAGCAGGCCGATGTCCGAGTCAGACGGGTCGACGCCCACGGCACCCTCGGTACCTCGGTGATCGTCGCGCGAACCTCCGGCGCCCGCGCAAGCGGCTTCCCGCGGATGGTAGCGCGCGGAGACGATCTCCTCTTTGCGTGGACCGAGGCCGGCACCCCATCCCGTATTCGCGTCGCTCGCGCCCGCCTCGACGGACGCCAGTGATGGGCGTCGGGACGCGGTCGGTTCGTGCGGTCGCACTCGTCCTCGTCATCGCCTGCGCGCGCGATACCGACCGTACAGCGCGCTCCGTGGAGATCGGCAAGCCCGCGCCCGCATACCGGACCATCTCTCTCACTGGAGACTCGGTATCGCTCGACCAGAAACGCGGCCGGGTCGTCCTGCTGAACGTATGGGCTACCTGGTGCCACCCCTGCCGAGAGGAGATTCCAATCCTCCAGGCACTGCACGAGCGGTTTTCCGCGAGGGGCCTCGAGCTCATCGGGGTAAGCGTCGATGCCCGCGGCGAGCATGCAACCGTGCGGGAGTTCGCCAGGGACTTCAACATGACGTACCCGCTGTGGCTCGACCCGGATGAGCGTGTGCAGTCGACGTTTTTCGCGATCGGGGTTCCAGCCACCTTCCTGATCGACCGCGAGGGGGTGCTCCGCTGGCGCCATGTCGGACCGGTCCGCGCCAACGACTCGACGCTCGCCCGCGAGCTCGAGCGGGCACTCGGAGAGGACGCTGCAATCGAATGATTACAGCTTGCCTGGCGAGGGCGGCCCGTCCCCGTTTCCTTTCCTCGACATGACGAAGACAAAAGGAGACAGCCCGACGGACGCGGTCGTCGCCCGCCTCGATCCAGACCATCTCGAACGCGATGTTCCGCTGGGGCCGTTAACGACGTTCCGGATAGGCGGCCCTGCTGATCTTTTTTACGCCGCGTACACGGCCGACGAGCTTGCCCGGGCGGTCCTCGCCGCACGCGAGGCCGGCATCCCGCACTTCATCCTCGGGTTGGGCGCCAACATCCTCGTTGGCGACAAGGGATTCCGCGGCCTCGTAATCCACAACCGAGCCCGTCATTTCGAGTTCGACGATGACGGACGCCTGCGTGCGGAGAGCGGCGCGATCGTTGCCGATATCATCCCCGAAGCCGTTCGCCGCGGACTGTCCGGTCTCGAGCACTACATCGGGATCCCGAGCACCGTCGGCGGCGCCGTCTGGCAGAACCTGCACTTTCTTTCGCCGGCGCCGGCGCGTGAACGCACGATGTTCATTGAGGAAATTTTCGAATCATGCGAGCTGCTCACGCAGGACGGTGAGCGCGAGACCGTCACGAAGGAATACATGCAGTTCGGGTACGACACGAGCGTTCTGCATCACCGCAACGACGTCGCGCTGGCCGTGACTTTCACGCTCGAGCCCGGTGACGAGTCCGCGATGCACCGCATACTTCAGGAGAACCTCAGCTGGCGCGGCGGCAAGCATCCGTGGCTCCAGTTCCACCCGAGCGCCGGGTCGATCTTCAAGAAAATCGAGGGTGTAGGCGCGGGGCGTCTCATCGATCAATGCGGGCTCAAGGGGCACCGCGTGGGCGACGCGCAGATCTCGCACATCCATGCGAACATCATCGTCAACCTCGGCGGCGCCACCGCGCGCGACGTGCGCGAGCTGATTCGCGTCGCCCAGCAGGCGGTGCGCGAACGCTTCGACCAGAACATTGAACCGGAGATCGGATTCGTTGGTGAGTTCTGAGGGAAGCGCCCTTGCACGCCGTGAGGAGCTCGTCGAGGACCAGGTCCCGGCGGAGCACCCCATGGAGCATACCCTCACGGGGGACTTCCGGCGTCACCCGAGGTTTCGCTCGCGTTTTCTGCCAAGCGAGCATACGCTGATGGTGTATCGACCACCTGGCTACCGCGATGACCGCACGCGCCGCTTTCCCGTGCTCTACTTGCAGGATGGTCAGAACGTATTCGACCGAGCGACATCGGCCACGGGCGAGGAGTGGTCGGTCGATGAGACGGCGCAGCGGCTGATCGAAGCCGGCGCCATCGAGCCGATCATCATCGTCGGCATCTATCACGCGGGGCACGGCCGGATCGATGAGTACACGCCCACCCCCGATCCGAAGAAGAACATGGGCGGCAAAGGCGACGGCTATGCGCGGATGCTGGTCCAGGAGATCAAGCCCTTCATCGATCGCCGATATCGCACGCTTCGGAGTGCCGCGAACACCGGGCTTGGCGGATCATCCCTTGGAGGGCTGCTGACGCTGCACCTGGGGCTGCGCTTCCCCACCGTCTTCACCCGCCTGGCAGTAATGTCACCCTCGGTCTGGTGGGACGATCGCGCGATCGTTCGGGACGTCGAAGCGCTTACGGCAAAGCCGCCACTTCGCATCTGGCTCGACGCGGGCACCAACGAGGGTGAAGAGGTGACCCGCGACTCTCGATTGCTTCGTGATGCGCTCGTTCGAAAGGGGTGGGTCGAAGGACAGGATCTGACGTACCTGGAGGCAGAAGGCGGCGGCCACAATGAGCGGTCGTGGGCAACCCGGGTCGAGGGAGTGCTGCGCTTCCTGTTTCCGGCGCGCCATTGAGAACTCCGAAGAACACGGCAAAGATGACAGAATTCAGAATACAGAATTCAGAGTTCAGAACGCGCCCGCGGGTCACCTTGCCCGACATCGGCGTTTCTGAATTCTGAATTCTGTATTCTGAATTCTGTCATCTTTGCCGTTCCCAAAACCCAGGATGCACCGCGAACACCACCGCTGGCACAGTCCCTCGCTCGGCCGAGACATGGAGCTTCTCCAGTTCGGCCACGCCGGGGCGCGAGCGCTCGTGTTTCCGACCTCCATGGGCCGCTTCTACGAATGGGAGGACCGGGGCATGATCGGCGCCCTCGCCGAGCCGCTGGAGCGCGGGTGGCTGCAGCTCTGGTGCGTCGATAGCGTCGACGACGAGAGCTGGTATTCGAGGCGTCGCCACCCCGCGGACCGCGCGCGCCGCCATCTCGACTATGAAGCGTATCTGCTCAACGAGGTTCTGCCGCTCTCGGCGCACCGGAATCCCAACCCCTTTCTCATCACGACCGGCACGAGCTTCGGAGCCTACCACGCGGCAAACCTCGCCTTTCGTCATCCGACCCTCGTTGGGCGCGTGCTGGGCATGAGCGGGATGTACGACATCAAGGAGCAAACCGGCGGATGGTCGAACGAAGCGATCTATTTCAATTGCCCGACCGACTTCCTCCAGAACGAACACGACCCGGCACGTCTGGCGGCGCTGCGCGGGATCGACATAATCATTGTCATTGGGCGCGATGATCCCATGCGGATCAACAATGAGTGGCTCTCCAGTGTGCTGTCGTCGAAGGGCATCTGGCACGCGCTCAGAATCTGGGATGGCTGGGCGCACGACTGGCCGTACTGGCATCACATGGTAGTCAAGTACATCAGTGGGCATGACTAACGACAACTGCGAGCTGCGAACGGCGAGCTACCACGCCCTCCCAGGTCGCAGGTCGCAGGTCGCAGTTCCTTCGCTCTAACCGGGTATCTCCGATGACCAAGATTGGCCTCCTCGTTGGCCGCGAGTGGTCGTTTCCCCCGGCCTTCATCGATGAGATTCGTCGGCGCGATGTCGGTGTCGAGGCCGAGTTCGTAACGCTCGGCGGGGCTCGCATGGATGACCCCGTACCCTACTCGGTCATCATCGACCGGATCTCCCACGAGGTTCCCTACTACCGGACGTACCTGAAATACGCCGCGCTGCAGGGAGCGACCGTCGTCAACAACCCGTTCATGTGGTCGGCGGACGATAAGCTCTTCGGTGCGGCGCTCGCCACCAAGCTTGGCGTCGCCAGCCCTCGAACGGTCGCGCTGCCGAACAAGGAGTACGTTCCCGGCATCGTACACGACGAGAGCCTGCGCAACCTGCAATATCCGCTCGATTGGAACGCCATCGTCGACTACATCGGCATGCCATGCATCTTGAAGGATGCGCACGGCGGTGGGTGGCGCGACGTGTATGTGTGCCGGTCGCTCGACGAGCTCCTGCACAACTACAATCAGTCGGGGCGCCTCACGATGATCGTGCAGGAGTTCATTGAGTGGGAGCACTTCGTCCGCTGTCTGGTGATCGGTCAGCGCGACGTATTGCCGATGAAGTACGACCCGCGTGAACGGAAATACCTCGTCGAGCACGAGCACCTCTCGCCCGAGCTCGGCCAGCGGATCGTCGACGACTCTCTCACGCTCGTGAGAGCACTCGGCTACGACATGAACTCGATGGAGTGGGCGGTGCGTGATGGTGTGCCGTACGCCATCGACTTCATGAATCCGGCGCCGGACATGGACGTCTACTCGCTCACCCCGCACTACTTCGAGTGGGCGGTGTCGCGAATGGCCGATCTCGCGATTCGGCTGGCCAAGACCAGCCATCCCGCGCGCGAGCCTCGTCGCGGTGAGTTCCTCCTCGGGCGACGCGAGCTGGACACCATCGTTCGCCCGGACAAGGAGGTGGACATTCCCCGCGCCGCTGCGCGGCCCGCGGTGAGTCCCGCCCTGAGCCCAGCTCCCTCGAAGAAGCGGCCTGCCCATCCGTCGCGGGAGTCCTCGTGACGGTGGGAACGGCTCCACGGCCGGCTGCCGTGGCCGCCGATCCCGTGCGGGAGGCCATCGACGCCTATCACGAGATCCTCAGCCCGGACGTCGCCGCCGACTCACAGGCGATGCTCGACCAGCAGACCCGCAAGCGCGATCTCCTCTTCGGCGACCGCCCGTTATGCACAGTGCTGCGACCGCGGTTCATGGCGCCCGCGCAGTATCGGCTTCTTCAGCGGCGCGCCGGCGCGCTCATGGGCGCGTTCGCACGTGCGCACGCGGCTGCCGTCGCCAACCCTGCCATACGGGCACAGTTCCGATTGGCACCGTGGGAAGAAGAGTTCGTCCTCGACGATCCCGGATTCCCGTGGCCGAGCCCCGTGTCGCGGCTCGACGCCTTTTTCGCCGGCGACGACGGCCTTCGCTTCACCGAGTACAACGCCGAGACGCCGGCGGGTCCGTCGTTCAACGATGTACTGACCGAAATGTTCTATGCGCTTCCCGCCATGCGAGAGTTCGTGAAGCGCTGGGACGTCCGACCGCTTCCCGCGCGACACAACGTGCTCCATGCGCTGCTCAGCGCGTACGAAGCCTGGTCCGGTACGCGCGTCTCGCCGCGGATCGCCGTGCTCGACTGGCTCGACGTTCCCACGCGGCGTGAGTTCACGCTTTTTCAGGAATATGCCGAGCGTCAGGGCCTTCGCTGCGTGGTCGTCGATCCGCGGCACGCCGAGTTTCGCGGGGGAAGGCTGACATTCGATGGCGCCCCGGTCGATCTCATCTACAAGCGCGTGCTCATCAGCGAGCTCGTCGAGCGCGGCGGAATCGACCATCCCGTCGTGCGCGCGGTGCGCGAGCGCGCCGTCTGCATGGTGAACCCGTTCGCCTGCAAGATCCTCCACAAGAAGGCGAGCCTGGCGGTGCTCACCGACGAGCGGAACGCGAGCCTGTTCACCGCCCAGGAGCGCGACGTCATCGCCGCCAACGTGCCGTGGACCCGGGTGGTCGAGGAACGCCGCACCACGCACGCTGGCATTCCCGTCGACCTCGTGGAGTTCATCGTCGAGCGCCAGGACCAACTCGTCCTCAAGCCAAACGATGAGTACGGAGGGAAGGGGATCGTCCTCGGGTGGGAGGTCGACGAGGCCGCGTGGGCCGAGGCATTGCGGACCGCCCTGCGTGAGCCGTACATCGTGCAGGAGCGTGTTTCCCTGCCCAGCGAGCCATACCCCAGCCTTGTGGATGGCCGGCTCGTCGTGGCGGATCGCATGCTCGATACCGCACCGTACGTCGTCTACGGCCAGTTCGTCGATGGTTGCCTTACCCGCCTCTCCACGGCAGCGCTCCTCAACGTGACGGCCGGGGGCGGCTCGTCGGTGCCGACTCTGCTCGTCGAGAAGCGCTAGCGCCCTGAGCCCACATGCAATCCCCTTCGCTGACGTTAGGCATCGAGGAAGAGTATCAGATCATCGACCCGCGCACGCGGGAGTTGCGCTCGTACATCACGGAGATTCTCGAGGGCGACCATCTCGTCCTCGAGGAGGTGAAGCCCGAGCTGCACCAGTCGATGGTCGAGATCGGCACGAAGGTGTGCCGCACGCCCGCCGAGGCGCGCGGCGAGCTCGTCCGGCTCCGTCGCATGGTGATGGATCTTGCCGCCCGCAAGGACCTGCGCATCGTCGCCGCGGGCACGCACCCATTCTCATCCTGGATCACCCAGGAGATCACCCCGCTCGAGCGCTACCTCGGCGTCAAGCAGGACCTCGCCGACCTCGCGCAGCAGCTGCTCATCTTCGGCACCCACGTGCACATCGGGATCGAGGATCGGGATTTCCTGATCGACACGATGAACGTGTCGCGCTACCTGCTTCCGCACGTGCTCTGTCTCTCGACGAGCTCTCCCTTCTGGATGGGGCGCAACACCGGCTTGAAGTCGTATCGCAGCGTCGTCTTCAAGAATTTTCCGCGGACCGGCGTGCCTCCGGTCATGGAATCGTACGCGAGCTACCAGTCACTCCTCGAGTCGCTCGTGCGCACGAACAGTATTCCGGACGGCTCGAAGATTTGGTGGGACGTGCGGCCGCATCACAAGTTTCCGACGCTCGAGTTCCGCGTGTGCGATGTGTGCACCCGCGTCGACGAGGCGGTGTGCATCGCGGCGATCCTGCAGGCCGTGGTGGCCAAGCTCTGGAAGCTCCGCCGTGACAACATGACATTTCGCGTCTACCCCCAGACGCTCATCGAAGAGAACAAGTGGCGGGCGGCCCGGTTCGGTCTCGACGGCAAGCTCATCGATTTCGGCAAACAGATCGATCTTCCAGCGCGGGCGCTCATCCGGGAAATGATCGAGTGGTTCATCGACGATGTGGTCGATGACCTGGGAAGCCGGAAGGAGGTGGAATACGCCTTCCGGATCCTCGACGAAGGGACGAGTGCCGACCGGCAGCTCGCGACGTACCAGCGAACGGGCAGCTTCGAGGCGGTGGTCGACCAGCTCATTCGCGAGACCGAGGAGGGCGTAAAATCACCCTCGCCTAGCGAGCGCCGTGCCGAGGGATCGCCAGCACGCCCAGGTGAGGGCGTCTCCGAGGGCCGTGCGTTTGACCTCGGTGCCCCTCGCGCGTCAGACGTGACTGGCGAGCTTCCTGCCTAGCGGCGGTGTATCATATCCGCAGCGCGAGAAGCGCGATCGCAGTCTTCATCCGTCTCCTATGTCCAAGCGTCCCATAATCGGAATCCCCACGCAGGGCTTGCAGAGCTTTGGCGGGATTCCAGCTGATTTTCCGCCGTCGTGGGCCATGAGCCAGCGGTATGTCCAGGCGCTCACGGGCACCGGCGCGATTCCATGGATGATCCCGCTCCTGCCGGACGACATCGACACGCTGCGCGGCATCTATGACGAGCTCGATGGTGTCTTCCTGCCCGGCGGCGCGGACATCGATCCGACCACGTACGGCGAGCACCGCCACCCGAACTGCGATCGGTCCGACTCTGCTCGCGACCGCGTCGAGCTCATTCTCACCGAATGGGCGTTGCGCGACCGCAAGCCCGTGCTGGGCGTGTGTCGCGGCTTGCAGCTCATCAATCTCGCTGCAGGCGGGACCCTCTGGCAGGATCTCGCGTCGCAGCGACCGACGTCGATCAAGCACGACTACTTCCCCTTTCGCGACGGGTACGCGCGCGATCACCTCGCGCACCCGGTTACCGTCAGCGACGGGACACAGCTGGCCGAGATCGTGGGCGCGGGCGAGCGTCAGGTGAACAGCATGCACCACCAGGGTATTCGGGAGCTGGGACGCGGCTTCCGCGTATCGGCCACGGCCCCGGATGGCCTGATCGAAGCCATCGAGCTCCCCGGCGATCAGTTCGTCCTCGCGGTACAGTGGCATCCGGAGGTGCTCGCCGATAAGGACCCGCTCACGCGGCGATTGTTCGAGGCGTTCACGACGGCCGCGCGAGATCACCGCCGCGAGCGTGAGGCCAGCGGCGTCATCGCGTAGCTCGCGCGACACGCGTGGCTGACCGCCGGGAGTCCGAGGCCCTCCTCGACCAACCCGGCGCTGGCCGGCTCGTGGCACTCGCGGCCGGCCCTCTCATCCTCGTCGCTATCACGTCGCTCTCGCCCGCGGGACTCACTCCCGCGGGCGCACGCGTATTGGGCGTCGCCGCGTGGATGACAGTCTGGTGGCTGACAGGCCCCATCCCGCTCGGCGCCACGGCGCTCCTCCCGCTCGTGCTGTTCCCGGTGCTCGGCGTGGCCTCGCCTCGTGAAGCGGCCACGCCGTACGCGAACGAGTTCATCTTCCTGTTTCTCGCTGGGTTCATGCTCGCGGCGGCGCTCGAACGATGGAATGCGCACGCCCGCGTGGCGTATGCCATCGTCGGAACGGTGGGGACCGCCGGCGCGCGGCGAGTCGTCTTCGGCGTCATGGTCGCGACCGCCTTCATCTCCCTCTGGATCTCCAACACCGCGACGACGGCAATGATGTACCCGATCGCTCTCGCCGTTGGCGCCCTGTTTGGAACGTCGAAGGACGCGGACAACCTTCGCACTGCGCTGATGCTCGGGATCGCGTACGCCGCGTCGATCGGGGGAATGGGAACGCTGATTGGAACACCACCGAACCTCATCTTTGCCGGCGCCGCACGCGAGCTCGCGGGCGCCGACATCGACTTCGTCAGCTTCATGGCGATTGGCCTTCCGGTGGCCGCGATACTCCTCCCCGTCTGCTGGCTCCTTCTCATGGCGCTGTTTCCCGGTCGAGTGACGTTCACCGACGACGCGCGTGAGGAGTTGCGCCTCAAGCGTGCCGCTTTGGGACCGCTCAAGGGCACCGAGCGCGCTGCGCTCGCGATCTTCGCCGCCACCGCGGTCGCATGGGTGATTCGGGAGCCAAAAGATCTCGGCGTCGTCCGTCTTCCCGGCCTCACGGACCTCGTCCCCCGCCTGACCGATGCCTCCGTCGGCCTGATCGGCGCGCTCGCAATGTTCATCATCGTCGCGCGCGCGCCGGACGGGAAACGGAAGCCCGTACTCACCTGGAATGAGGCGCGAGGGATTCCATGGGAGGTCCTGCTGATCTACGGCGGTGGCTTTTCGTTCGCCACGGCGATGGAAGTGCAGGGTGTCGCGGCGTGGCTGGGAAACATCATGACCGGGTTCGGCGGGTGGCCGACGATCGGGATCTTCTTCGGCGTCGCGGCGATCATCTTGTTGCTCACGGAGCTCGCGTCGAACACGACCGTGGCCGCGATGGCCATGCCGATCGTGGCCTCGCTTGCCGACGCCGTCGGCCAGCCTCGTCTCACCCTGATGCTGCTCACCACCCTGGTCGCGTCTGCTGGGTTCGCACTGCCGACAGCGACCGCCCCGAACATCATCGTGTTCGGCTCGGGAACGATCACCGTTCGCCAGATGGTGCGAGCGGGCCTGCTTCTCGACGTCCTGGCCGTAATTGTGGTCGTGCTGGCGATCTTTCTCTTTGGGTCGCGACTACTCTAGCTCAGGCGGCCGGGCCGCCAGCCTCGGCGACCTCGACGGCACGCTCCCATCGAGCAATCGCGTCATCGAGCGCGGCACGACTCTCATCGAGCTCGACGCCTAACGTCTGCGCCCGGGTCACACCAGCGGGAGTCGTGTAGAGCTCCGGATCCTCGAGGGCGGCGGTGATCTCGGCGACCTTCGCCTCGAGTCGTGCGACGTCCTTTTCGGCACGCTCGAGCTCGCGGTGCGCCGCGCGACGAGCTGCGCGGTCGTCTCGCGACGCGTCGGGCCTGCGCATCTGTTGTCGCTCGTGGGTACGGCGCAGCGTCTCCTTTTCCTCGGCGGCGATCGTCGCCGCATGCGTGCGCTCGGCGCTCACCGCCTCCCATTCCCCGAACGTCCCCGGGTAATCCGTGATGTGCTCGCCGTGGAGCACCCACGTGCGCGTCGCCGTCGCTCGCAGCAGCGCGCGATCGTGACTGACGAGGATCACCGTCCCTTCATAGCCCTCCAGCGCATCCTCGAGCGCCTCGATGGATTCGACGTCGAGATGGTTCGTCGGCTCGTCCAAGAGCAGAAGATTTGCGCGCGCTAGGACGATCATCGCCAGCGCGACGCGCGCTCGCTCACCGCCCGAGAGAGTCCCCGCGACACGGTGAACCTCATCGCCCGAAAACCCAAAGCGGCCGAGGTGCCCTTGAATCGCGCCGCGCTCCCACGTTGGTCGCAGATCCTGAATGATTTGGTAGAGCGTCTTCTCCGTCGGCACCTGCGACATGTCCTGCCGGTAATGCGCGACGACGATCGAAGCACCGACGCGAAGCGTGCCGCGCTCGACGGCTTTCTCCCCGACGATCGCGCGCAAAAGCGTGGACTTGCCCGCTCCATTCGGTCCCACGAATCCCACGACATCACCACGCATCACGCGTGCATCGAAGTTCTTGACCAGCATGCGCTCGGTGGTCACGAGCGTCACACGCTCCGCCACCAGCACCTGATCGCCACCGCGCTGCCCCGATGGCAGACGCAGCGCCATGGCGCCCTCGGCCTCGGGCGGTGGGGACAGGCGTGGAAGGCGCGCGAGCCGGGTGCGACGCCCTTTCGCCTGCGAGCTATTCTGCCCGGCGATGTTCCGCCGGATGTAATCCTCTTCCTTCTCGATGAGGCGTCGCTGCTGCTCGAACGTGCGCTGCTGCGAGAGCCGGCGCTCTTCTCGCTGACGCACGAAGTCGCTGAAGCCACCCGCGTAGGCGGTTGCCGTTCCGGCTTCGAAGTGCAGCACGTGATCGACCGCGCTTTCGAGAAACGCGCGATCGTGACTGATGAGCATGACCGTTTGCCCGAACGTCTTGAGGTAGCGCTCCAGCCACTCGGTCGTGTCGAGGTCGAGATGGTTGGTGGGCTCGTCGAGCAATAGCACATCGGCGGGCGCGACGAGCTGCCGCGCCAGCCCAACCCGTCCACGTTCGCCGCCCGACAGGCGTTCGAGGGGGCGCGTGCGGGCGTCATCCGGGTCGAAGCCGAGGCCGTGGAGCACGGCGTCGACGCGTGGCGCATAGGTGTATCCACCCTCGCGTGAGAATCGCTCGAGATCGCGATCGTACTGGCTCAACTGCTGGTTGCTCGCCCGCTCACCCAGCTCGGCCAGGCGAGCGACCTGCTTCGCGAGCGACGCTTCGAGCTTCAGCAGATCGGCGAACCCGCCCGCCGCGGCTTCCCAGACGGTCGCGGCATCGCCGAAGTCGCGATGCTGCTCGAGGTGCGCGATACGCAGCCCCGACACGCGAGCAACGCTTCCGCGCGTTGGCTGCAGCTCGCCGAGGATGACCTTGAACAGCGTGGTCTTCCCGGTGCCGTTGCGGCCGATGACGCCCCACCGCTCACCGCGCGCGACGGTGAACGAGACGTCCTCGAAGACGGTCGTGGCACCGAACGCGACAGCTACCCCGCCCGCGCTCAGCTGCGTCATGCGCTCGCGATCACCGCGCGGTCCACTCGCGCCACTCCGCCTCGGCGGGTCCCACCGTCAGTTGGTGTCCCTGCCTGACGAGTGGCATTCGGAGCAGGAGTGGCTCCTCGACGAGCAGGTCGAGCCATCGGTCGTCAGACCGGGCGGCGGCGGTGAGCCCCATCTCGCGATACCGCCTCGACTCCGGATCGATCAGAGCGCGCACTCCGAACTTCTGGGCGAAGCGGCGCAATTCGCCCAGCGACGCCGCACGCTCCATCAAATCCACGAAGTGCACCTGGATCCGTCGCTCGGCGAAGAACCGTTGCGCCTTTCGCGTGTCGGAGCTTTTCCGCGTTCCGAAAATTTGCACCGAGAGCGTCATCCCGCCTCACCGACACAACAATCCGCTATGCGGGCCGGTGTAGGCCAGCACGAAGCCCGCGATGATGAAGACCCACACCAGCACATAGATCGGAACGAACTTCCACCGCGTCTTCAGCATGTCCTCGTACGGCATGGGCTTTCCCGCCCATTTCCCGCGAGGCTTGTTGGGATGAAAGAACGTCTTGTACGTCTCGATCGATGCGACCGTGTACCCCTCCGCGGCCAGCGCGAGATACAGCCAGTTCTCCGTGAAGCACGCCAGCAGGAGCGCGAAGAACGCAGCGATCCCCGGACTCCGGAAAAACTTGAAGGTTTCGAACCCCTCGAGCGGCGCATCCTTCCACGCCCCGCCGAATGCGGAGATCCATCCTCCGATGCCACCAATGGCGACGATCACGAGCCAGGTGGGAAGGCTGACGTTCCGCTGGGCCCACGTGATCCCGTAGACGATGAGCAGCACCGCGGCGAGCCACCCCGCTCCAGCGAGCAGCTGCACCTTCCGGTCGTGAACGACCGCTCCCTTCACGTGGAACTGCATCGGGATGAAGTACTTCGACTGATCCTCCACCCGGAGAAACGTCTTCCAGAACTCCGTGATCGCCCGCTCGATCACGTACACCATCCCGAAGAACACCACCGCGTGCGACCAGTTCGTGAGGTCGAGGTTAGTGACGCGATGTGTGATGATCGCGACGATGGCGGCGAGCAGGATCGATCGCACGTACTTGCCATACGTGAAGCCTTCGTGCGGCGCGTCCTTGAACATCCCCCACGTGGACGTATGCGCTCCGGCGAGGA
This sequence comes from Gemmatimonadaceae bacterium, assembly GCA_035249985.1. Taxonomy (GTDB): domain Bacteria; phylum Gemmatimonadota; class Gemmatimonadetes; order Gemmatimonadales; family Gemmatimonadaceae; genus JAICNG01. Next base: position 10,544 of record DATFFP010000067.1, on the reverse strand, counting down.
GCCCTATTGAGAGTGCGAGCGCGGTGCCCATCCGGTCAGGATCCTTGTGAACTGGTGAGAGACGGTCGTGAAGTGTGCTGATCGGCGGTGCGGTAGGCCGCCTCGACCAGCTCGAGGTCACGGCGCGCGAGGGCGAGCGTGAACTCGGGCGGGCGTCCTTCGCGCAACGCGCCGAGGAAGTCACGAAACATTGCCCGGCTGCCCGTGAGGTCCCGCACACCGGGAAACCGCAGGGCTGGGCGTTTTCCGAGCGCAAGGGCGAACAGCCCGTTGGATTCGAACGTGATCGAGCCCTCTGTCCCGTAGATCCGCGAAAGGCGCACACCTCTGAGAAGCGAAGGCGTATTCCACGAGAAAAACAGCGTGCCGACGGCGCCCTGTGCATAACGAGCCACGACGAGCATCTCGCGGTCCAGCCCACCGATGAGGCCGGGACGGAACCCGTGCACCGACTCGACGTCGAGCCCGACATTGGCCAGGAAGTCGATCCAGTGGATCCCGCCTTCGTAGAGCGCGCCACCCTTGGCGAGCGCCGCGTCGTCGCGCCAGTTCTGCGTGCGCTGCGTCTTCAACGCCTTGATGTCGAGAAAGCGCGGCTCCCCGATCACCCCCGCGCGGAGCATGGAGCGCAGCGTCCGCAGCACCGGCTTGTAGAAGTAGTTCTCGGCCACCAGGACCTGCCGCGCGGCGCCTCGTGCCGCCGCCTCGACGGCCGCGAAATCAGCCGCGCGTGGGAACGGAGGCTTCTCGACGATCACGTGCTTGCCTGCCGCCAGCGCGCGCAGCGTCCACTCGAGATGAAATGCCGGAGGTGTGGCGACGAGCACCGCGTCGACTCTCGAATCTGCGAGCGCGTCGTCGTAGGTACCGAATGCCCCCGCGCCGGCGCAGCGTGAGTTCATCTCGGTGGCCCGGGTGATCTCGCGACTGGCGTAGTACAGTCGCACAGCGGCGTCGATGGCGCGCAGCGTACCCGTGTGCGCGCGTGTCACCGCGCCGCACCCGAGAAACGCGATGCCGATCTCGGCGGCCGGTCCGGTCACGCGGCCATCTCGCGCACGATGGCGTCGCCCGCCCGCAACGCGATCGCCGAGATCGTGAGACTCGGATTCACCGCGGCGGAGGTCGGCATGACACTGCCATCGGTCACCCAGAGATTGCGGACCCCCCGGTACCGGCCGGTGTCGTCCAGCGGGGCCGTCGTCGAATCGAGGCCCATGCGCACCGTGCCGACCGCGTGCGAAAACGTCTCGATGCTGTGGACGTAGAAGAACCGGGCGCCGGCCTGCCGCAACACCCGTTTGGCCTGCCGCAGGAGCGCGCGTCGGGCGAGCAGGTCACGCGTGGTGTAATCGTGTCTGACGATCGGCAGCGGGAGCCCATACGCATCGCGCTGAGCCCAGTCGAGCGTTAGGCCGTTCGCGCGCTGCGGTGTATCCTCGGCGATAGCGAGCAGTCCTGTGACATGATCTACGCCAAGCGACAGCACGCGCCCAAGAAGCGCGGGAACTCGAGCCTGGATGAGTCCGATCGGAGGCGCCATGACCTGCTGGATGCACCCGAGTTTCCCGCGCGGGACAGAAATGTCGCGATGCCCGAAGTAAAAATCGTGGATGCCGATCTGTTTGTGGAACTCGCGCGCCGGATTGGGGGGATGACGAAAGAATCCGTACACGAGGCCGTTACAGTGCCGCATGAGATAGCGACCCACCGCGTGCCCGGCGGGGTTCACTCGATCGAGCCCCGAGCAGAGCAGCAAGTGCGGCGTCGCCAGAACGCCCGCTGCAAGAACCACAACGGTGCCGTGCGCACGCCACGCGCGACGGCTCTCCCGGTCGATGCAGTCCACGCCGGTAATCCGATCTCCTTCCAACACCAGTCCGGTGACGACCGTGCGGGGGCGGAGGTCCATCCCCGCACGTACGAGCGCAGGGATGATCGCGGTCGCGACATCGTTCTTTGCCTCGACTGCGCACGCAAAGGCATCGCAGGTCGTGCAGGCCTGGCACGCACGCCGCGCAGCGCCATTCTGGTAATTGATCGCCAGCGGAAGTCGAAATGGATGCAGCCCGAGATCGCGCGCCGCTCGGGCGATGACGTCCGACGTTCCGGCCAGCCTGGCAGGCTCGTGCGGGTACGGCGCCGCCCGCGGTGGCTCGGTGGGATCGACGCCACTTTCGCCGGCGACGTCGAGCAGTCGCTCGGCACGCGCATAGTACGGCTCGAGATCTTGATACGCGAAGGGCCACCGCGCCTGCGACTCCCCAAGGATCTCAGGGTCCGGTACGAAGTCGTGTTCACGGAATCGAAGCGCCACTGCACCGCTGAAAACCGATTGCCCGCCGACGCAGTTGTACAATCCGATGGTTGACGATCGCCGCCCCTGGTACACGCGGACCGGAGTCTCTTTCGAGTAAAACGGGGTGAGCTCCATCGCACCCCGTGACTCCCAGTTGTGAGGACCACGCTCGACCCACCCGCCGCGCTCGAGCATGAGTACCCGCGCACCGGCGAGCACAGGTGCATGCGCCGCCATGGCGCCACCAAAGCCGCTGCCGATCACGATCACGTCATAGCGGGGGTCGGAGCTGGACAATGCGAGGAAACTCCCGGGCGTCCAAAGGGGGCGGCCAAACGGTCGCCCCCGGGTGGCTCAGTGGATCTGTGAGAGGAAAGGAAAGCTCGGCAGGCACGACGCGCATGTCAAATGGTATCGCGGCAAAGTTATCATTCAGTCAATGACGACGGCTCCACCCTATCGACCGGCCTGGTTCGTCCCCGGACGCCACCTTCGCACGCTTTGGGGAAAATTCATTCGGCGACGCCCACGCGTGCCCGCAACCGTCGAGCGGTGGATCACGCCTGACGACGACGTGCTGGTCATTCACCGGCTCAAGGGGTCGCCCTCGCGTCCGCTGCTGGTGCTGCTTCACGGGCTCGAAGGCTCGCCCAATTCTCATTATGCGCGCGGATTGCTCGCCCACGCGTACCAGCGCGGCTGGTCCGCGGCCGCGCTCGTCTTTCGTACCTGCGGCGGTGAGATGAACCAGACGCGGCGGTTCTATCACTCCGGGGAGACGACCGATCTCGATTTCGCCATTCGCCGCCTCACGAGTGAAGCCCCGGACGCGCCCATCGTGCTCGCCGGATTCTCCCTCGGCGGTAACGTGCTGCTCAAATGGCTTGGTGAGCATGGCTCGGACGTGCCACCGGCGGTCCGCGCCGCGGCTGCCGTGTCGGTGCCGTACGACCTCGCCCGCGGATCACGTTACATCAACCGTGGCTTCGCGCGCGTCTACGAGCGCCATTTTCTCCGCTCGCTGGTGCGCAAGGCGACGAAAAAGCGCCAGCGATTCCCCGATATCGTTCCCGAGGTCGACCTCACGAGGCTGCGGTCCATGTGGGACTTTGATGACGCCGTTACTGCACCGGTCCACGGGTTCCGCGACGCCACCGACTACTACCAGCGTTCCAGCTCTCTGCGCTGGCTCGACCGGATCCGCGTGCCGACACTGCTCGTCAGCGCGTTTGACGATCCCTTCCTTCCTCCCGAGGTGCTCGACGAAGTGCGTGCGGTCGCGAGGTCGAACGACGCCCTGCACTGCGAATTCCCCGAGCAGGGCGGGCACGTCGGCTTCATTGCCGGGCGTCTGCCCTGGCGTCCTCTGTACTGGGCCGAGTGGCGGGTAATGGAGTTTCTGTCGTCGCATCTCGCACCGGCGGCTGAGACGACACGCCCTTGATCGAGGCGCGCCGGCCCGCGCGCACGATCTCGCTCACCGGGACGTACTCGAGCTCCTGGCCATCACGCGCATGGCGAAGGAAGAGCGCCCCCCGTGCGAGCTGGCCTATGTGCAGCACATCCCGGGGAAAGAGCAACCTCTCGCCGAAGATCGGCGCAAGCAGGTCGGTGTATTTACCGGTGCTCACCGAGCCCAGGAGCACGACCTCCGCATCCGAACCGATGCGCTGCGATAACGTTCCCGCGGTCCGCTCGAGCGTAGCCACCGCGGCAGCCGTTCCCTCGGCACAACGCGCGTAGCGCTCGAGGTCCCCAACCGCGATGGTCGCGTCAGGGGAAACCAGTCCATCAGTCATGGTGATGACGTGGATCCCGTCGCGCGCATCAGGCGCGCGCGCGAAGGCGCGAGCGTATTCGAGCTTTCCTCGAAAGTACAGGCCGCTGAGAAAGGTGAACACATCGCCAAGCGGAACACCTCCCTCGCGGAGTCGGCGGGCGAGTGACGAGCCGGAGCCTGGCTTCCGAAGCACCGTCGCTCGCGGCCCGTGTGCCGTGGCAGGGGAGATCAGGAATACGCGTGGTTGGCCCGACGAATCCGGCATGTCGCCGCGCTGCGCAACTTCGGTGCGCGCGATACCTTTCTGCCCGTGAGACACTTTCTGCTCCTTTCGCTCGGCGCCGCGCTCGCGGTCGCCACGTCCTGCGTGCAACCGCCTCCCTCGTTCGAGACGGCTGCACCGCCGGTCAACACTCCGCAGGTCGACGTCGCGAGCGATTCCGCTGCTCGCGCGCACCTGATCGATATCCGCCTCGTCGACCCGACCTTCATGGTGGACGCCAGGTACGCGACGGCCAACAATTTCACCGGTGCACCGCTCCCAGGATACGAGTCGCACCGCGTTCTGCTTCGCCGCGAGGCGGCCGCGGCCCTCGCCCGCGTTCAGCGACGCGCACGGAACGAGGGGATGGCCTTGAAGGTGTTCGATGGCTATCGCCCGGTTCGTGCAACGGTCGCGATGGTCGAATGGGCCGAGCGTACCGGCCAGCAAGCGCTCCTTCGCGACGGATACATCGCGAGTCGCAGCCGACATAATCTCGGGGTAGCCGTTGATCTGACGCTCATCGGCGGCGATGGCCAGGAACTCGACATGGGCACGCCATTCGATACGTTTTCCTCCGCTGCCCACACGACAAACGCGACTGGCGAGGTCGCCTCCAACCGGCGGCTCCTCGTGCTCCTCATGCAGGCTGAAGGCTTCACGAACTATGAGAAGGAGTGGTGGCACTTCAGCTATGAGGTGCCGAACCCCCTTCGCTTCGATCTCGTCATCCGCTAGAGGACAACATGCGCTGTCTCCCCCTGATCACGCTCGCACTGCCACTCGTATCCTGCGTGCGATCAGCGACGCTGCCGGCCGATGACCATGCCGTTCATCCGGCGCCGGCGGTCGCATCGGCGATGGCGCCGCAGCCGTCTGCGGCCGGGTTGCCGGCCGGAGCCGCGGATGTCACGGGGCGCCTTGCCGCGTCCACCCGCCACGCCGAGTGGGCGATGGTTCGAGTGGGCAACGATGACAGCGTCCGCGTGTGGGTGGTCTACCCGGAGCGCCGCACGAACGCGCCGGTCGTCATCGTCGTCCACGAGATCTTCGGCCTTAGTACCTGGATCCGTGGCGTGGCCGATCAGCTCGCCGCCGACGGGTTCATCGCCGTTGCGCCGGATTTTCTCACGGGATACTCAGGTACGTTTCACCCCGACAGTCTGCCGGTCGACTCCGCGCGCGCGTTCATCCGCCGACTCGACGCGAGCCAGATACAGACGCGGATCGATGCGACCGCCCGGTGGGCCATGGCCCTTCCTGCTGCGACGTCACGATACGGCATCGTCGGGTTCTGTTGGGGCGGCTCGGTGGTTTTCAACCACGCCGTCCATGCGCCCACACTTGGCGCAGGGGTCGCGTATTATGGAGCGGCACCGGAGCCAGGTCGCCTAACCACTGTGCGTGCGCCGGTTCTCGGGCTCTATGGGGAGAATGATGCCAGGGTCAACGCGACGATTGCGCCCACCGACTCCGCCATGCGGGTCATGGGGAAGACCTATCAGGCGCAGATCTTCCCAGGCGCGGGGCATGGTTTCCTCCGGCAGCAGGACGCGGCTTCGGGCGCGAACCTCGAGGCGACGCGGCGTGCCTGGCCCGCGACGCTTGCATGGTTCCGCCGATATCTCGAAGGAGCTTGAGCCAGATCCATGACCCTTCGATTCACCTATGCCGTCCTGTTTCTCGCGGGGCTCGTCCTCGGCGTCATCGCGATGCTGGTCGGCATCCAGAAGGACAGCCCCCCAAGGACCGCTCGATCGCTGTTCAATCTCGCGACGATTGGAGCGTTCGTGACGGTTACCGGCGCGGTGGGCTACCCCCTGGCCCGCTATACGACGCTGAGTGGGCTGGCCATGTCGGCCATCGCTATCGTGGCGGGATTGGCGGGATGGGGGCTGGCCGTGGCCATGATCGCCGGGTGGGCGGTGCCGAGCGCCAGGCGCGAGACCGAGGACGAGCGCTACGCTCTTCAGGGCTTCGTAGGCAAGGTGACGCAGCCCATCGGCAGCGGCACCCCGGGCGAGATCAGTTATCAGCTCGAAGGGGCCTGGCACCGCGCCCGTGCGCTCAGCCTCGATGGACAACCCATCGAAGCCGGTACCGAGATCGCCATCGAGCGGATCGAGGACGGTATCGCCTGGGTCGAGCGGTGGAGCACCATCGAGCGACAGCTCGAGCTTCCCTGACGCGGTACGGTTCTCGCGGCCCGTCTCGTCTAGCAAGCCCTACAGTCTGATTCCGGATCTGGCGCCCGTGGTCTTCGCCGTCGTCCTCGTCGCCCTCTTCATACTCCGCATCGTCGTAGCAACGATCGTGTTCCTTTTCATCCTCCCGGATGGCGATCGTTGTCCTATCTGCGACGAGGTGACGCTGCGCGTGCAGTCACGCGGGTGGAACACGCTCATGCCCTGGTTCCGAACGAGCTGGTGCATGCGTTGCAACTGGGAAGGGCTGCACCGTCATGGATCGGTGACGCCCGCGACGCCCGTCATTCGGTCCCCGGAGCCGGTGAGCCGGCGCCACTGAGAGAACGGGTCAAACACCGTCGGCGCGAACGAACACCTTGAGCCATTCTGGCCAGTTCCCGCTGAGGTCGAAGAAGTCGTCGAAGTAGACGAGGCCCGCGCTTTCCAGCTCTTCGACAAAGGTCGTGAGCTCCTCATCGCCGTGGATCGGACCAATCGCGATGAGGTCCCCTTCGACGCGGAACTCGTCAGGCGTGAGATTGAGGCGCTCATCGACTGCCTGACGCGTCAGTCCCGTGCGCTCGAACGCACTCTTGCGAATGACGATGGTAGGAACGGCGAAGGGAATGGACAGCGGCATGCGTGACCCCGGGCGCAGTGGGTGACGGAGAGCGAATGGTGAGCAGGCGAGCCTGCCGACCGCAACTCCGCGTGCGGCATTCGCCCGGTCGATGCACTATTTTCCCATCATGTCTCGACTGCCCGAGATGGAGCTCGATGTCCTCGTCATCGGTGGCGGCCACGCTGGCACCGAGGCGGCCGTAGCGGCTGCCCGCGCCGGGGCGAGGGTCGGCCTCGTTACCAGTGCGCTCGAGACCATTGGTCAGATGTCGTGCAACCCGGCCATCGGCGGCGTCGCCAAAGGGACGGTTGCTCGCGAAGTCGACGCACTCGGTGGGATCATGGGACGCGCGACCGATCTTGCCATGATCCAGTTCCGCATGCTCAACCGGAGCAAGGGGCCTGCCGTATGGGCGCCTCGCGCCCAATGCGATCGCGGCTTGTATCGGCGTGCCGTGCGGTCTTTGCTGGAATCACACGATCGCCTTGCCACGATTCAGGGAACCGTCGCACGGCTGCTCATCGACGACGTTGAAGGACGCGTCGTTGGCGTCGAGACGCTGGAAGGGCGGCGCTTCGGCGCGAACGCCATCGTGATCACGACCGGTACCTTTCTTCGCGGCCGCATCCACATTGGGACGGGCACAGCCATCGCCGGTGGACGTGCAGGAGATGCTCCGGCCACCCACCTCGCGGAGCAGCTCGAGCGGCTCGGACTCACGGTGTCGCGCTTCAAGACCGGAACACCGCCACGCATCGACGGTCGTTCCGTCGATTATTCGAATCTTCAGCGACAGGAGAGCGAGCTCGGGGACTTCGGGTTTCATTGGTCGCATTTTTGGACGAGCGACGACGACGGAACGCGGAACGAGGCGACGACGCCAGGTGTCCTCGGACCCCCCGCGGCGACTTCCTCGTTCCTCGTTCCTCGTTCCTCTCTCCATCCGCCCCAGCTCCCCTGCTGGATCACGTACGCGGGTCCCGAGGTCAAGCGAATCATTCGAGACAACCTCGAGCGGTCAGCGATGTACGGCGGTGCCATCGGTGCGAAAGGGCCTCGCTACTGCCCCTCGGTCGAAGACAAGATCGTGAAGTTTCCAGACGTCGAGCGCCATCAGATATTTCTCGAGCCCGAGGGGCACGACACCCACGAGCTTTACGTCAACGGTCTGTCGACGTCACTCCCACCCGAAGTACAGCTGGAATTTCTCCGCGCCGTTCCGGGGCTCGAAAATGTTCAGATGACGCGTGCGGGGTACGCGATCGAGTACGACTACTACCCGCCGACGCAGCTCGATGCATCACTCCAGGTGAAAGCGCTTCCCGGGTTGTTCTTCGCCGGGCAGATCAACGGGACGACAGGATACGAGGAGGCGGCAGGCCAGGGAGTCGTCGGTGGCATCAACGCGGCGCTCTTTACCATGAAGCGTCCGCCACTCATCCTCGGACGGCAAACGTCATATATCGGGGTGCTCGTCGATGACCTGGTGACGCGAGGTGTGGATGAGCCGTATCGGCTCTTCACGTCGCGCTCTGAATTTCGGCTGACGGTACGGCAGGACAATGCACTACGTCGGCTTGGCCCGACGGCGATTTCGCTCGGCATGCTCAGTGAGGGCGAAACACGGATCGTCGAGCAGCGTCTGGCCGCCGAGGAGCGCGCACGTGGGCTCGCTGAGCGCACGAGTGTGCGTCCTGAGACCGTCAGTGCTCTGCTCATCGCCGCCGGCAGCGCTCCCATTCAGCACTCGGTGAAGGTCGTGGAGCTCGCCAAGCGCCAGGATGTCTCGCTGCGGGGCCTGCTCGACGCAGCAGGTGTCGGTCACGACGTGCCTGACGACGTCGCCATCACCGCTGACCTCGAGATCAAGTACGAGGGATACTTCGCGCGCGAGCGCGATCAGGCAGAGCGGTTGCGCCGGATGGGGGATTTCGTGCTCGATGCGGATCTCGCGTATGGCGAGATGCAGTCCCTATCCTTTGAGGCTCGGCAAAAGCTCGCGGTGATTCGTCCGCTCACGCTTGCGCAGGCGTCGCGCATTCCTGGCGTGTCGCCGAGCGATTTGCAGAATCTCGTCCTCGAGGTAGGGAGGCGGCGGCGACTGGCGCCGCGCTGAGCCTCGCGGCACTCGATAACCGGGGCAGTGTACATTCCTGGTGAACATTTTTCATCAGGGAGATCTCATGCGTCGTCTCGCGCTGTTCTCGATACTCGTTGCCGCGACCCCCGTCGCCGCGCAGCAGGGTTCACCGCCGGCCGCCCAGCAGGGCCCGGACATCATCACGTCGGCGACCGGCGAGGCGCGCGTGACGCCCGACCGCGCGCACGTGCTCATTGGCGTGCAAACGCGTGCGGCGACGGCGGCGCAGGCAGGCTCGGACAATGCCACCAAGACGCGAGCGGTCATCGACGCCATCAAGGCGCGCGGGATTCCCGCGGCGCAGATCGGCACCAGTGAGTACAACCTGTATCCAGAGTACGATCATCGAGAGCAGCCGCGCGAGGGTCCCCAGACGCCCCGGGTCATCGGCTACGTCGCGAACAATACGGTCCGCGTCGAGCTGCGTCAGCTTGATCAGGTGGGCGTGGTCATTGATGCCGCACTCGCCGCTGGCGCGAACATGGTGAATACGATTCAGTTCTTCGCGTCGAACGTCGATGCCGCGCGCCGCACGGCGCTGGCGGAAGCGGTCGCGCGCGCGCGGGGGGACGCCGAGGCGCTTGCTCGGGCGGCGGGCGGTTCGCTCGGTGCGCTTCTCGAGTTGAACACGCAGTCGCCGCCGGTGCGCCCTGTTTACGCGGAGCGCCTCATGCGAATGGATGCGGGGGTCGGTGCCGCGCAGACGCCAATCGAGCCAGGACAGCAGACGCTCACAGTGTGGGTCGGGGGTCGGTGGGCCTTTGTTCCCGGCGGCCCCCGTTAGGCGAGCGCGGTCGGCAGGAAAAGGGGGGCCTCGGAGAGGCCCTCTTTTTTTCGCTTGCGCGACGGAAGGGGGCGGAGATTAAGTACCATGTCGCTACTATGAATCGCTGCCGCGGACGCCTCGCACATAATTCTGGTTGTAGGACGCGATGACGGCGCCATTATGAGCTTATTATGGCTTTAATAGGCTGACACCCGGCCAACATCGCTGCGATTCTCGGACTCTGCCCTTGATGTGTCACGTGACACGGGTGTGGTTCAAGCCCAGGTGTGTCACGTGACACCTCCGGGCCTGCCGGGGCGCAGGGGAATGGTTGCTCGCCTGACGTTGGCGGGGGTTATATTCCGCGACCGAACCTGAGGTCAACGACGGGGGGCTTCGCGTGACGGGTCGCGTAATCGCAATCGCCAACCAGAAGGGCGGGGTAGGCAAGACGACCACCGCCGTCAATCTCGCTGCGAGTCTGGCCGC
>DATFFP010000066.1:0-18737 GCA_035249985.1 Gemmatimonadaceae bacterium | reverse complement strand
GTGCGCTTCTTTCGGCGAACGGGCGCCCTCGACGCGATCGCGCTGGCCCGACTCGAGAATGGTGTGCACGAGCGGGAGGTCCATCCGTCGTCCGCGGTCTCGGCACGGCACGTCCACTCAAAGGATAGCTAGTCATGGATGACCACGATGTAGCGCTTCAGCGCGAGAAGCTCGACCGGCTCGAATCCGCGAGCGACCCCCTGATCGATGCGATCGGATACCTCGAATCCCTTCGTCCCAGCTCGCCGGCGTTCGGCGATGAGAAGTTCGTCACCTGGCTGGCACACGAACGACGGGTCCGCGCGAGTGCGGCCGAGGCGCTTTCCCCGGACACGGTCACCGCGCTTGCCAGGAGACTCTGCCTAACGGTCATGGCGGAGCGGGCGGGCCTGCACCTGGTGGATCACCTCCCCGAACAGGTCGCGACGCGCGGGGGGCTGCCGATCAGCTCTGCCATCGTCGAGCTGGCGAAGCATCGTCAGGCGGCCGTGGTCGATCTCGCCATCGCGGCGGGGACGGGACGCGAGCTGTGGGACGCCGAGTGTGAGAGCGCGGTGGCGGTCCCGGAGATGCTGCCACGAGGTGAATACGTCGCGCTCACGGTGAGCGGCGACAGCATGGAGCCGCTGCTGCATTCGGGCGACGTCGTGCTCGTCAAGCGCGGCGGCGAGCTCAAGGCCGGCTCGATTGTGGTCATGCGCGACACCGACGCCGGGTACGTCGTGAAGAAGGTGGGGCGGATCGAGGCGCGCTCGGTGGAGCTGCTCTCCCTCAATCCGGCATACGGCCGGCGAACGGTGCGACGGACGCGGACCTCGGTGCTCGGCACCGTGTTGTTGCGCTGGTGCGCTCATCAAGTGACCTAACGGCAAGTGACCTAACGGCGTCACCGGGCGGCATCTCCTGAGACAGGAGGTGTCGCCGTGATTCAGCAGAGCATACCCAGCAATCCGTTCTTTACCAACGATGTCGCCGGCCTGATCAAGGTGCTGGTGACCGTCGTTGTTCCAACGTCGGCCGCCATCGTCGCAAGCGTGTGGAGGTTCATGCGCGGAGACCTGCAGGCGGCTGATGCTCGTCTCCACGATGTGGTGCAGCGCGGTGACAGTGAGATTCGCCGCGACATCGACGGGCTCGGGACGCGCGTAAGCGCGGTCGAGACGCGGCAGACCGAGCTCGAGGGGCAGGTCCGCGGCATGAGCGACCTGGTTCAGGCGCAGGCGCGCGAGCTCGCGCTCGTCGCCTCGGCGCACGAGACGATCGATCGCCGGCTCATGGAGCTGCGCGACGTCAATGAGGGTCTGCGGGCGTCGCTCACCGCCGCCATCCATTCCGCCGGACGCGAGGCGACCCAGGAGATCGCGCAGGTGCGCGAGCGGCTGGCGATGATCGAGAAGGTCGCGGCGCTCGTCGAGCGCGGCGTCATGCGCCAGGGCGTGCGCGAGCGATCGCGCTGAGGCCCACCCGACGCCCCATCCGCATGGATCAGCGCGCACCGCCGAGGCGAGGCACGGTAACCTGCAGCTCGCGCACGCGAGGCGGCGGCGTACGCAGCAACTTCGGACCGCCGAACGCGGTGAGACGCAGCGTTGCGGGTCCGGGGGTGAATCGCGCGAGCAACTCCGGGGTGATCACGACGGTAGGCGTGTAGCGGAAGAGGCGCGGATCGTACGCGCTCACCGCATTCAACCGCGCGCGCTGCTCGATCAACGTCTCCGACTGGGTCCCTTGCTCGAGCTCCAGGACAATGCGATTGCGCGTCTCGCCCGACGTGATGACGTCATAGGACACCGTAACGCCGGGGACGAGCATCGGCGACGATACCCGCAGCTCGATGCGCTGTACCTGCCAGATGCGCCGGTAGGTGCTCCAACAGGACAGCACAACGTGCACGCAGGCGAGCGCGATCAGGACGCGCGTGACCCAGAGCACCACGCGGGACTCGCTTTGTGGCATGACGAAGCGACCTGTGGCCGCTGACCGCGTGGTGCGAGCGCGACGTTCCATGCTTCGAATATTTGTGCTGCCAGCGCGAGCCGATACCGTGCGGTGATTACACTTTGATTAGCGCTTCATGAAAGCGGAGCGAGCTTTCCTCGCAATGCTCGTTTGACAACAAGCGAAGGGGAGGGCGTGAGCCGCAGTGTCACGCTTGACGGTGCGACGTAGGCGCAGCGTGTCGTTCAGGAGCGGCCCGATCCGCAGGTTATCCTCAACCGTGCTCGACCACCGTGTGCGCCAGATGCGTCTGTCCTTCCGCGCTCGACCCATCCGCCGCCCGCAGCGAATCGTGATGCACGTCGAGGTGGTGCAGCGCCCGAATCACCAACGCCTCGAGCTCGCTCGTCGTCGCCAGCGTGCGATATCCCTTCTTCTCCCCACCGGGAATCGCGCTCGCGAACGGATGTCCCTCGTCCCGCCACGGCCGATGCGCCAGCTCGTGCACCTCCTCCGGCGTGAGATCGGTTCGATACGACACCAGCGACACCCCCGGCCGATCCGCACGCAAGCCTAACACGAGCTGAATGCGAAGATGCGCACCGGCGCCGGGCGCCGGCTCCGTATCGTCCACAACGACGAAGCATCCATCCACCGGCTCGTAAGGCGACTCCGCCGTCACCCGCGACCACAGCCGTTGATACGGAAACTGGAGATAGCACGCCGGCGGCCCCGCGAACGCCCAGTTGCCAACGTCATACTCAGGCTCCGTCAGCTCGCGCGTCACGGCCTCGGAGAACGAATACAGCCGACACCCGTACTCCCAGAACTGGTAGCCCTGGTACACGAACTCGGCGTACTCCTCGATCGCGTCAGGATCGGCGTCGTCGCTCACGAACTGCTCGAGCGCCGCACCAACGTGACCGAGCAGCACGAATTGATCGCGCCGACGCGTGTCGGTGCCGCGCTGCGCCGCCTCGGCGCGGATCGCGGGGAACGCGACCGCCTCGAGCGACTCGAGAAACATTTCGTATGGGGTGATTCGCGCGCTCATGACGCTGAGCGCGGGCAGGTCTCATGCCTGCGGCGCTTCGACTCCGGCGGCGGCCCTGAGACGACGCACCAGCTGATGCAGCTGCTGCTCGGTGTAGTCGATCTCCTGCGCCGCACCCTCGAGGTCGATCAGCCCGGCGCGCATCGACACCGAGAGCTGATTGAGATAGCGCACCTTGGCCAGAATCTCCTCGGTCACCTTTCGCAGCATCGGGAAGCGCCGCTTGTTCGACAGCGCACGACGGCATCGGGCCGCCAGCTCGTGCTGCGAGTAGCCACGCGCGATGGCGATGACGTCTTCCTTGGTGCGGCCGGTCAGATACCCGCGATCCGGCGTACCGGCGTCGTCCCAGTCATCCTCGGCGAACCAGAGGCGACCGACGAACTCGAGGCCGTCGTACGCGACGCGTACGGCGACGTTGTACCGCTTGCCGTTCACCTCGATGGTGCCGACGTGCGGCTGAATGGCCTCGTTCATCGTGCGCATCTCACCTCACCTGGACCGGCGCCGTCTCGAGAAAGCGCTCGATCTCACGGAATAACGTCTCTGGCTCTTCAACGTACGGCACGTGCCCGCTGTGCTCGAGAATCACGAGGCGCGCATCGGGAAGCGCACCAGCCAGCGCCTCGGAAGCCTCGAGCGGAATCGGGTCGTGCCGCCCATGCAAAATCAGCACGGGAATTTCTACCTGTTCGACGCGTTGCAAGAGGTCGAAGTCACCAAGACTTTCCCACACTTGCTGTTGGACGCGGCCGATCACACGAAAAGGTGTAAGGTCGCGAGCGCGGGCGGGGTCGGCGAAGTAGCCGGCGACGGACAGCTCGAACGCACGTTGCCGATAGGCATCTGGATCACGTTCGCGAAGCCCGGACCGCGCCAGCTCCTCCCTGAGTCTGAGAACCGACGCGCCCGACTGGCGCTCGGCGAAGTTGGCCTCGAATTGCGCGCGATAAGTGCGTGTCACCGGGGCGGGATCGATCAGGACGAGACGCGCTGGAGCCAGTGTGGCCTCGTTTCGCCGCTCGAACGCCTCCACCGTGTAGAGCACGGCCAGCAGGCCGCCCCACGAATAGCCAACGATCGACAGCGGCTCGCCGACGAGCTCTCGGACGACGAGACCGAGGTCGGCGACGTGAGTCTCCCAAGTGATCGGGGAGCGATCTTCAGTCTTCGACTGCCCACCACCTCGCTGATCGTAGAAGATCACCTCGTACTTCTCGGCCAGCGCGAGCATCTGCGGGAGGAGATAATCGTGATGCGCGCCCGGTCCTCCATGAAGCACGAGCAGGCGCGGCGCGCCCTCGCGACCGTACGCGGCCCAGTAGAGCGGGACCGGAGTGGTGTTCGTGAACCCTGAGGCTCGCGGCTTCGGGATGGGAGGCATGAGCGGAAGGATAACCTCATGAACGAGGAACGAGGAACGAGGAGTTTGTTCGAGTACATCGCTCGAACCGCTTCCTCGTTCCTCGTTCGTCCTCCATTGCCGAGGCCCTCAAAGGGGTCTATAATCGACGCCCCCGATCTCTGGAATGAGGTAGCGATGATTGCAGCGACCGCGACCAAGAGTGCAAAACAGCAATTCCTGGAGGCGTTCGAGCGCGAGACGGCGACGACGATCAAGGTCCTCAAGGCATATCCGGAAGATC
The DNA here is from genome assembly GCA_035249985.1 of Gemmatimonadaceae bacterium. Classification (GTDB taxonomy): domain Bacteria; phylum Gemmatimonadota; class Gemmatimonadetes; order Gemmatimonadales; family Gemmatimonadaceae; genus JAICNG01. Next base: position 14,099 of record DATFFP010000066.1, on the reverse strand, counting down.
AGAGCGAGCTCCGTCCCCAGGAGAAGATGAAAACGGCGCGCGAGCTCGCGGCGATGTTCACGATGGAGATGGCCGCGATCGACGCCGCCGTACGGGGCACGTTCACCTTTCCGCCGAGGCTGCCGCCGATGCCTCAGAACTGGAAGGAAGTCGTCGAGGCGTTCGAGAAGACACGCGCCCACACGCTCGAAGGGCTGCGCGAGGTGACCGAGGAATCACTGGCGTCGGGATCGATCTCGTTTCCCACGGCGCCCAAGACCGTGAGCCCGTGGCAGAAGCTGCCGTTCGCATGGTTCCTGCTCTTCGATCAGATCCACCACCGCGGTCAGCTGTCGGTCTATCTCCGCCTGGCGGGCGGCAAGCTTCCGTCGATCTACGGTCCCACCGCCGACGAGCCCTGGACCTAACGATTCACCCTCAGCCTCACCGTCCCATGATGCGTCTCTCGCTTCTCGCCGCCACTCTGCTCGCGTTTCCGCTCGCGGCGCAGCAACCCGATGCCCGGCCTGCGTCGCGCCCCACGCTGCCCGACGGATGGCAGGCCCGACTCGATCGCGCCAACGCCAACGCGTCGGCCATCAAGTTCGCGACCATGGCGCCCGGGTGGCACGTAACGGCCGGTCCATCGGCGATCTACTGGAATCCGCAGCACATGGGGACGGGCCAGTACGAGGTGAGCTCGTCGATGATCCTCATGAAGCCGTCGGCCCATCCGGAAGCCTACGGCGTCCTCTTCGGCGGCAGGGATCTCGATCAGGACGATCAGCGCTACACGTACTTTCTCGTCAGGCAGGATGGAAAGTATCTGATCAAGCACCGCGCCGGCACCGAGACGCACACGATCGTGGACTGGACGTCGCATCCGGCGGTGAAGGTGCCGGAGGGGAACGGCGAGGCCAGTAACGACCTGGCGGTGCGCGTGGGAAGCGACTCGGTGGCGTTCTTCATCAACGGCCAGCAGGTGAATGCCTTTCCGAGGAGCGCGATCGCGGATATCGATGGGCAGGTGGGGTTGCGGGTGAATCACAATCTGGATGTGCACGTCGCTCGACTGAACGTGGAGAAGTTCTGATACGCGCGACCGACTGCATAACCACAGAGGCACGGAGGCACAGAGAAACGGCGAACTGCTCAACAAGCAGTTCGCCGTTTCTCTGTGCCTCCGTGCCTCTGTGGTTATGCAGTTCGGTCAGGCGCAAAAATGCCTGGCAATCCGCGCGGTTGCGACATGAATCCCAACCGTCTCCCGTACATCGATTCCGTACCCTCCCGCGATCGTGATCGCCACCGGAATCCCGACATCCCGGCACGCCTCCAGCACCATCGCGTCCCGTCGCTCCAGCCCCTCGAAAGTCAGCTTGAGTCGTCCGAGTCGGTCTCGCTCGTGCGGGTCGGCGCCGGCCAGGTACACGACCAGATCGGGTCGTCCCTCGTTGAGCACGCGGGGCAATGCCTTCGCGAGCAGCCCGAGATAGTCTTCATCGCCGGTCCCATCGGCGAGCTCGACGTCGAGCGTGCCCGGCACTTTGTGAAACGGATAGTTCCGGCCGCCGTGCATGCTGAAGGTGAAGGTCTCGGCGTCACCGGCGAAGATCGCGTGCGTGCCGTTGCCCTGGTGCACGTCGAGGTCGATAACGGCCGCCCTGCGAATGCGCCCGTCCGCTCGTAACGTGCGCACGGCGATCGCGACATCGTTGAAGACGCAAAACCCCTCGCCGCGATCCGGGAATGCGTGGTGCGTTCCGCCAGCGAGGTTCATCGCCACACCGTCCTCGAGCGCTCGGCGGGCGGCGCCGAGTGTGCCGCCGACCGCTCGATAGGACCGCTCGACGAGAGCAGGCGACCAGGGAAAGCCGAGGAGACGCAGCTCGCCGTCGCTCAGCGTTCCATTCGTCAGACGCTCGACGTAATCACGGGTGTGAACGCGCTCCAGCTCCTCGACCGTCGCGCGATTCGGCTCGTGAACCTCGGCCACGAGCCCCTCCGCGACCACTGCGTCGCGGAGGAGCGCATACTTCTCGATCGGAAAGCGATGGCCCGCGGGGAGCGGGAAGGTATAGGCGGCCGAGCTCCAGGCGTGGAGCGGCACCCGCGGTCAGGGAAGGGCGGCCGTCGTCGGCGTCCCGGGCTGCTTGTAGACCACCCCATCCTTCATCACGAAGATCACACGCTCGGCGGCCGTGATATCGCGGGTGATGTCGCCGGGAACCGCCACGATATCAGCGAGCTTGTTCGCCGCCAGCGTTCCAATGCGGTCGTCCCAGCCTAACAACCTCGCGGCGTTGCTCGTCCCCGCCACGACCGCTTCCATCGGCGTCAGTCCGCCCCACTCCACCATGAGGCGGAGCTCGCGCGCATTCGTCCCGTGCGGGATGACGCCCGAGTCGGTGCCGAGCGCGATCTTCACGTTGTTGCTCTTCGCGATCTTGATGGCGTTCCGCATGGCGGCTGCCGCCGCCAGCGCCTTCTCGGCGCGGAGACCCTTGAGCGTTCCCTCGCGCGCTGCGCGCTCCACCGCCTCGCCGGCCATCAGCGTTGGGACGAGGTACGTGCCCTGTTGCGCCATCAGCCGGGCACCCTCGACATCGAGAAAGGAGCCGTGCTCGATCGAGGCGACGCCCGCGCGTGTGGCGATCTTGATGCCCTCGGTCCCGTGGGCGTGCGCGGCGACCTTGCGGTCGTGCTTCGCCGCCTCGTCCACCATCGCGCGCATCTCCTCGAGCCCGTACTGCACGTTGCCGACGGCATCGCCCTCGGAGAGGACACCACCGGTCGCACAGGTCTTGATGAGATCGGCGCCATACTTGATCTGGTAGCGAACCGCCGCCCGCACTTCGTCGGGGCCGTCAGCGATGCCGGTGCTCGCATCGCCATCCATGAGGCCCGGCTTGAAGGCGTTGTTGTCGCAATGTCCACCGGTAATGCCGAGCGAGTGGGCGGCCCCCTGCATGCGTGGGCCGCGCACCTTCCCTTCGCCGATGGCCTTCTTCAGGGCGAGGTCGGTCCAGTGGTCGGAGCCGACGTTGCGGATCGTCGTGAATCCCGCCATGAGCGTGCGATCGGCGTGCGCGACGGAAAGCACGGCGCCGTACGTATTGAAATCCTTCACGCTCTCGAGATCGTTTCCGGGATCGCCGAGGACGCGACCGCTGATGTGCGTGTGCGCGTCGATGAAACCTGGAAGGAGGGTGGCGTCACCGAGATCGATCAGCTGCGCGCCGGCGGGCACGGTCACCGAGCCGCTGCGTCCGACGGCGGTGATGCGATTCCCGCTGACGACGACCACTCCGTTGGCGATCGGGGCGCTCCCGGTCCCGTCGACGATGCGCGCGGCTCGCAGCACGATGGTTGTCGGGGCCTGCGCCGGCTGTTGGGCCTGCGTGACGCCAGCGAAGGCAACTGCGGCGAGCGCGGTCGAGATTCGGGCCTGGCTCATGGACGTTTGGATGAGGTGAAACCGCTCAGTCGGAGAATGGCGTAAATACCGGCAACGTCAAAAGCGTCGACACGGATGCACGTGGAAGCTACACGGATGACTCCGTGTCCGAACGAGGCTCCGCGTAGCAGTCAACAAGACACTTCGGGAAACTTCATCTCGGGTGGAACCCTTCCTGAGAGCGGTGAAGTATCCGCGCTGTTTCCGCTTTTTGCCATTGCCATGAACTAGTTAGGCGGCGAGCCTTCGAGCGCCGCGAGCCGCCGCGTCGCCAGACCACGGTTCTGCCCGTTGCGCGCGGCCCGAGCGAGATAGGTGCGATACGCGACGCGGGCCGAGTCGGCCTGGCCGAGTGTCTCGTGCGCGCCTCCCTTGAAGACGTAAGACTCCGCGTAGTATGGCTCGAGCGCGATCGCCTGGTTGAGCTGGTCGATGGCGTCCTGAGGCCGATTCGCCTTCAGTAGTGCGACGGCGTACCGGTATCGATAGATGGCGTCCGCAGGCGACAGGTCCACCGCCTGTGCATATGACGCCAGCGCAGCGTCGCGTTGTCCGGCGGCCTCCGAAAGCGCGCCGAGCGCAACGTGCGCCGGACCGTACGCCAGATCCTCGATGAGCGCCCGCTCGAACGCCTCGCGCGCTGCCTTGGAATTTCCCCGCGCGGCCTCGAGCTGGCCGATCGCGAACTCGTAGAACGCCTTCGACTCGTACTCGCGGACGAGCGCCGCGTCGCTCCTCTCGGCCTCGCGCGCCTTGGCGAGCAGCGCCTGGACCTCGGTGAGCGCACTGTCGTACTGCTTGTACATCACGAACAGGACGGCGCGGATGTGCCGGAAGCGATAGAACTTGTCCGGCTTCTGCGAGATCGCCTTGCCGAACAGCTCGTTGGCTTTGTCGAACTTCTGATTCGCGTACGCGAGCCACGCGCGCGTGAGCACGTCGCCGCGCCATCTGCCGGGAAGCGCATCGTAGAGCGCCATCTCCATGCCGCGATGCACGAACGGATTTCGCAGGAAGGCGCGACTCACCGTCGAATCGGCGGCCTGGACGTCTCGCGCCGTCAGAATCCTCTGATCGTCGTCGAGGTAGCGCGCGAATCGCGGCACGTCGCGAAGGTGAAATGCCACCCACTGCGCGTAGAGCGGATCCCCGCTCCACGGGGCGAGGCGCGCGGCCCAGTAGAAGGCGTCGTACGCCCGGCTCGGAAACCGCTGGAGATTCTGGACGCCGAACTCGTAGTACGCCTCCCAATCGTTCGTGTCGGCCTTCGCGTCCAGCCTGGGGCGGGGAAGCTCCTGCGCGCTCACCGAGGTAGCCGCGGCGACGCATACCAGCGCGCACAGCGAACGCGTCATCCGCCCCTCCTGCCTAACGTCGCCGTCAGCTGGACACGCGCGCCCTCCCGCAGCACCACGATGGTGACGGTATCGCCGGGCTTCCGCGCCTGGAGCGCATCGGTGTACTCGTAGAGGTCCTTCACCGTCTTGCCATCGAATTCGACGATGATGTCGCCCGCCTTGAGCCCTGCCTTGTCGGCGGGACTCTCGGCACGCACCCCCGTGAGGCGTACTCCGGGAGTCTCCGGAGCGCTCATGTCGGGGATCGAGCCGAGGTAGACCTCGCGACTGCGTCCCGAGCCTGCCACCGGCGCGGGGCGGCTCACGCGTACGAGCGTCAGGCGCTCATTCCGGTCCGCGACGGCGCGGACGACACGCTCCGCGAATCCCACCACCCGACCGACGCCCGCCGCGCTCACCTTCTCCGCATCGTCGGTGGAACGGTGGTAGTCCTCGTGCAAATCCGTGAAGAAGTGGAGCACGGGAATGCCGCGCGCGTAGAACGACGAATGGTCGGAGGGACCGTACCCGTCGCCGACGCCCCGCACCTCCAGACCCGTTCCGGACGCCGCACTGTCCACGAGCGAGCGCATCTCGGTCGCGGTCTCGACGCCATACACGATCACCCGGTCGTTTCGAAGCCGACCAACCATGTCGAAGTTGACCATCGCGACCACACGATCGATCGGCACGGGCGACTGATCGACGAACCGCTGCGAGCCGAGCAGACCGAGCTCTTCGCCGCTGAACGTGACGAAGATGACAGAACGGCGCGGTGCGTGACGCGAGAGTAGCCGTGCCAGCTCCATCACCGCCGCGGTGCCCGACGCGTTGTCATCCGCGCCATTGCGAACCGCCTCCGCGGAATCGGGATCGAGGGAGCTCGCCCCGGAGCGGCCGAGGTGGTCGAAATGCGCCCCGACGACCACGTATTCGTTGGCGAGGGCGGGGTCGGTCCCACGCAACAGCGCGACGACGTTCTGCGACGGTAGCTCGGAGGGCAAGCCCGCATGTGCCGCGGCCGCCGAGCGTGCGACGAAGGGTTGGAAGTATTTCCGCTCGCATCGTGTGTGCAGCGCGGCGGCGGACCCCTGGCAGCCATTGGGGAGGGTTGCCAGACGAAGTGACTCGAACCGACGAGCGATGTATGCCGCCGCGCTGTCGTTGCCGGCGGTGCCGGTGCCGCGCCCTTCGAGCGCTGCGCTCGCCAGGTGCTCGACATCGCGCCGGATCGCCATCGTATCGGGAGCGACGCGGGCGTCACGGGTGGCCGTCGTCGTCGGCGGAGATGGTTGGCAAGCGCCGAGCGCGAACAGCGAAAGGGCGAGCGAAAAAGCTGGCCGAAACATGCGAAGGTGTGTTGGAGGGTGCGGGGTCCTCCATATCTTACGCGCGGGTCACGCCCCTCGCCAAGAACTACGTGTCCACGATCGCCCTCGCTCTGATCCCCCGCGCCGTCGCCCTCAATCTCGCCATCGGCGCGATCGTGGCGGCGCTGAAGCTCCCCGTCTATCTCGACTCCATCGGAACCGTGCTCGTCGCCGCGCTCGCCGGACCGCTCGCGGGCATCCTCACCGGGGTGACATCGAATCTGGTGCTGGGCATGCTCTCGAGCCCGACGTTCATCGCGTTCATCCCGGTGACGGCGGTGATCGGTGCGAGCGCCGGCGTCGCCTCACGAGTGGGCGCGTTTCGCACCGTGCCGCGGGCCATAGCGGCGGGGGTGGTGATCGGGCTGCTGGCCGGAGCGGCGTCCGTCCCGATCGTGCTGGCGCTGTTCGGCGGCGTGACGGCGGGGGGAACGGGAATCATTACGATCATTCTTCGAGCGCTCGACCTCCCGCTCGGGCCTGCCGCGTTGATTTCCAGCATGAGCGTGGATGTGCTCGACAAGGTGCTCTCCTGCGTGATCGTCGCCGCTGTTCTGGCGAGACTTCCGCGGCGTCTCGGGGCGCGCTTCGGCCTGCCGCACCCGGCTGCGTGATCGCACGACTCCGCGACACCAACCCGCTCACGGCGCTTGCGGCCGCCGTGCTGCTCGTCGTGGGCACGTACGTCGTTCCAGCGCCGTTAGGGCCGCTCGCCGCGCTCGCGCTGGCGGTGTCACTCGCGGCGATGACCGGTGTCGCGCCGCGGGTCATCATCCTCGCCGCTGCGGTGGCGATCCCGACGTGGATTTTCCTTGTCGTAATGAACGCGCTCGTCGCCCCGGAGGGCGAGATGGTCCGGGTCGCCGGCTTCGACGTCGCACCTGGCGCGCTCGCCCCCGCGGCCTGGATCTCCCTGCGCCTCGGCGCCGCGGTCGCGGCGCTCGGGTGGGTCGTGATGACGACGCCGCCACAACGTCTGGTTCGCGCACTCGCGCGGCGCGGACTGCCGGCATGGTCGCAGTACCTGCTCGCGGCATCGCTCGCGGCCGTCCCGGAAGCTCGGCGTCGCGCGCGCGAGGTGCTCGATGCGCAGCGATCTCGCGGGCTGGCGGTCGGTGGTGGTCCGCTCGCGCGCCTGCGCGCCTCGCTCGCCCTGGCGGGGCCGTTGATGGTCTCCCTCGTCACCGAGGCGGAGCGGCGCGCTCTCGCGCTCGATGCGCGAGCATTCGACGCGCGCGGCGCGCGAACATCGCTCACCGAGGTCGCCGACCCTAACGGCGAACGCACGCTGCGCACGGTGATGTGGGGTCTCACCGTGGCCCTGATCGTCTGGGGACTGGTACGATGATACCCGTTCTGGCTGTCCAGCTGGCGGGCGTGTCCTACGGCGATCGCGTCGTGTTGCGGGACGTGCTGCTCGAGATAAAGCCGGGAGAAATTGTCGGAGTCACCGGGCCCGTCGGATCGGGAAAGACCACGCTTGCTCTGGCCTGCGCGGGGTTGCTTGGTCACGCCGTGCCGGCGCGCATCGATGGGAAGGTTCATCACGCGAGCCTTGCGCCTCCGCTGGCTGGCTACGTGTTCGACGATCCGCTGGCGCAGCTCACGGGGCTCGGAGGCACCGTCGAAGAAGAAGTCGCGGTAGGGCCGGAGAATCTCGCCATTCCGCGCGAGGCCATTCGCCAGCGCGTCGATCGCGCGCTCGCTGCCGCCGACGCGACGCACCTCGCGCGACGACCGCCTGATGAGCTCTCGGGCGGCGAGCGGCAGCGCGTCGCGCTGGCCTGCGCGCTGGCGCTCGAGGCCCCGCTGCTCGTGCTCGACGAGCCAACCGCCCAACTCGATCCCGAGGCGGCCCGGCGCTTCGGTGAATGCCTTCGCATTCTCGCTTCCAACGGCACGGGTGTTCTGCTCGTCTCCCAGGACACCGACCTGCTGATGTCGCTCGCTGCGCGCGTACTCGTGCTCGGCGACGGCGGCCTCCGCGCCACCGGATCTCCCACCGACGTTCTCGGCGCTGCCGAACCCGCAAACGCCTCGGTGAGGGACACGCGTGCCGAGTCGCTGTTCGAGGCGCGACAGGTAGTCGCCTCGTACGACGACCGCGTCGTTCTCGATGGCCTAACGCTGGAAGTGCCGCGCGGCTCCGCGATGGCAATCCTCGGAGACAACGGAGCTGGGAAGACGACGCTCGCCCGCGCGATCATGGGGCTCGTTCCGGTTCGCGAGGGGTCGATTCGCGTGGGCAATCGATCCCTCGATGGGATGCCGGTCCACCACCGGGCGCGTCACGTGGGCCTCGTCTTTCAGGATCCCTCGCGCCAGCTCTTCGCGCGCACCGTCCTCGAGGAGGTCGCCTTCGGGCCTCGCGCGATCGGCGCCTCGAATCGTCAGGCACAGAACCGCGCCCGTGAGGCGCTGGCCGCGGTGGACCTTGCGGGCATCGAGAACGTCCATCCGGGCGACCTGGCCCCGCAGACGCAGCGTCTTGTCGCCATCGCGGCAGCCATGGCCTCGGGACCTCCGGTGCTCATCCTCGATGAGCCGACGGCGGGGCAGGACGAGGAGGGGAAGCGGCGTATCGCGGCCGCCATCGCACGTCAGCGCACGCGCGGCTGCGCCATGGTCATCACGCACGATCTGGCCTTCGCCCGCCGGGTGTGTGACCATGCCGTCGTGCTGCGTAACGGCCGTGCCGCCTCGCGCGTCATCCGTAGTGCAGGTAACAGCTAGGGCGGCATCCCGCCTCTGCACTCCTCCGGCCGACGCGGCCGCTTCGCCACCTCATGGATCATTCGACGACCTTCGCCCGGCATTTCGCGCGACTCGTGCATCTCCTGCTGCACGAGCCCAAGAACATCGCGAATCAGAAGGCGGCCCTCCGCCTCCTCGTCGCGATGGCGAAAGAGGGGGAGGTCACGCTGGCCATTCGGGATTGGCAAGTCGTGGCGAACGGAGCGCTGCTGCCCCCGCAACTCGAAGGCGCAGAAGATCTTGGCGCGCAGCTCATCGGCCACGCGATCAGCGAGCTCGTGGCCGAGAAAGAGGCCACCGCCGCGGACCTGCTCGGTATCGCCCGGACCCTCGCAACCGAGCCCATTCCGGGCGATGGCGGACGAAACGTCGCCGACAAGCTCGCCGCCCTGGGCGCGAAGACGGTACGCGTAACGCTCTCTGGCAACGCGCCACTGCCGCGTGTTGCGACCGTCTCAATGCCGACGCACGGCTCGGATGTGCCGAGTCAGGTGGAGCGGGCGGCCACCAACGGGGCCAGTCGCAACACCGCCGAAGTCGCAATCGTTGCGCAGGCGCCTGCCACGCCAGCGGCGCCGGCAGCACCGGCGCATCGCCCCTCGGTCGAGATGGGCGTCATGCGCGGGATCACCGACAGCTATCTCTCCCAGTTCGCGGCGCCCGACACGTCCCGTGGCTCCATCTCGACCGGTTTCACGCAGCTGGACGCGACCACCAGCGTGAACGAGACGACGAAGCTGCTCGACGGCGTGTCCGGGGCCGCCGAGGCCGCGTTTCGAGAGGGAGATTCGGAGACACTCGCGGTCGCGCTCGCGGGCATCGTCAAGCGTGAGACAGCCGCCGGCGATCCCAATCTGCGACGCGCGTACGGCATGGCCGTGCGGCGATTGGCCAAGAAGCCGATGCTGGCCGTCGTCGCCCCGCTCCTCGCCTCCCAGCGCGAGATGTACGAGGAGCTCTTCGCCATCTTCGCTCGCACGGGCGACGACGGCGCCGAGGCGCTGATCGAGCAGCTCAACGCCGCGCAATCGCTGGCCGAGCGTCGCGTCTACTTCGATTCGCTTCGCAAGCTGAACGCGGGCGTCAAGGTGCTGATCCACATGCTCGGCGACTCGCGATGGTACGTCGTGCGCAACGCGGCGGATCTGCTGGGCGAGATGTCGGCGAATGACGCCGAGCCGAAGCTCTCGGAGCTGCTGCAGCACGACGACGATCGGGTCCGGAAGGCGGCGGTCTCGGCGCTCTCGAAGATGACGGGCGCGGGTGCCGTGAAGGGACTCGCCGCATCGCTCGAGGACGGCGCCCCCGGTGTCCGCGTGCGGGCCGCGGCTGCGCTCGCCGCGTCCAAGACGCCGGCGGCGGCGAATGCGCTGATCAAACACCTCGAGCGCGAAGAGGTCGCCGAGGTGCAGCACGCGTGCCTGTCGTCGCTGGGAAAGATCGCGACCGGTGACGCGATCCGTTTTCTGACGAAGGCTGCGCAGCCGGCGACTGGACTCTTCAAGAAGAAGGCGACCGCGTTCCGCGTCGCCGCGGTGCGCGCGTTAGGCGAGGCGCGCACCCCCGCCGCGATGGGCGCCCTCCAGAACCTGCTGCACGACAAGGAGAAGGACGTGCGGGAGGCAGTGTTCTGGGCGGTGCGGTCGGCGAAGAGCGAAGCCGAGTAACCGATCGCGGATTGCTGATTGCTGATGAAGAGCGACGATGCGCAATCAGCCATCCGCAATCCGCAATCGGCTATCACCTCGCCGTAAAGTCCGTCTTCTCACTGATCTCGCGACACGCTTCAGCAATCAGCTCCGCCGTCCGCTCGACATCCTCCAGCGACACCATCTCGTTGGGCGAGTGCATGTAGCGGTTGGGGATCGACACCAGCGCGGTCGCGACGCCCTCGCGCGCGATGTGGATCGCGTCGGCGTTCGTGCTCGTGTCACGGCCGGCCGCGTTGATCGTGAAGGGGATCTTCTTCTTCTCGGCGGCAGTGCGGAGGAGATTGAAGACGACGGGGTTGATCAGCGCACCCCGCGTGAGCACGGGACCGGAACCGAGCTTGTGGTCGCCGAGCTCCTTCTTCTCCATGCCTGGTGAATCGCTGGCGTGGGTGACGTCGATGACGATCGCCATCTTGGGGTTGAGGCAGGTGGCGCAGATCAACGCGCCGCCCCCGTGCCACGCGATTTCCTCCTGCGTGGTCGCGACCGCGACGACGCGCGCCTTGCCGGGATTCTTCGCGTAGCGACGCAGCGCCTCGAGGGCGGTGAAGGCGCCGATGCGGTCGTCGATGGACCGGGAGACCAGGCGCTTGTTCGGGAAGTCCATTGCGCGCGAATCGATGACGCCCGGGTCGCCAACCTGAAGGCGCTCTTCCGCTTCCGACTTGTTCGCCGCGCCGATGTCGACCCAGAGGTCCGACATCTTCGATGCCTTCTCGCGGTCGTCGTTCTTCATCAAGTGGATCGGTTTCTTCCCGATGACGCCGAACACGTCGCCGTCGCGTCCGAGGAAGCGGATGCGTTGGCCCACGAGCACCTGCGCATCCCAGCCGCCGATGGGGCCGACATGCGCGAAGCCCTCATCATCGATGTATTGAACGATCAGCCCGATCTCGTCGATGTGCCCATCGAGCATGATCGTCGGTGAGCCCTTCGGATTGATCTCGGCGAGGCTGTTACCGGCGACGTCGCCCCGAACCTCGGTGGCGAAGGTCTTCGCCTCTTCGCGCCATACGCGCGCGGGAATCGACTCGAACCCCGAAGGACCGGGGGAATCGAGGAGTCGCTTCAGGAAAGTGAGTGATGATTCTGGGAGCATGGATGTCAGTGACGGGCCGCTGTTGATGCAGCCGCCGGCTCCCTACGTCAAGAGCACGGCGGGGAGAATGTGCATCGGCACAATCCCCCCACCGCCAACGTGTTACAGGTTCTTGTCGAGGTCTTCGACCTCTCCCTGCGCCTTGCCCAGGTTCTTCTGGGCCTTGCCCTTGATCTCGTCCTTCTTGCCCTTGAGCTGCTCGCCGTGGTCGTCGGTCATGTCGCCGAACTTTCCGCGAACTTTGCCCCCGACTTCCTTGAGCCCGCCCTCGATCTCGTTCTGTGCACCGCTCTTGCGAGTCGTGTCGTCAGCCATACGTCCTCCTGATTCGGTGAAGCCATTGGGAACCGCTGACAGAGCAATGGATGTGCCCGAGGAGCGTGCGACGCCGCGTGCCACGACCGTCGATTTGGCACGATTGGCCGTCGCGGAAATGATCGAGCACGGCTTCGAGCCCGAGTATCCGCCGGAAGCACATCGTGAAATCAAGCAACTCGAGCGGGAGTCGCCGCCGAGGATGGAGGATGGGCGGCGCGACCTCCGCGCCATGCTGTGGTCATCGGTCGACAACCGAACGTCGCGTGACCTCGATCAGATCGAGGTCGCCGAATCGCTGTCCGACGGAGCGATTCGCCTGATGGTCGGCATCGCCGATGTCGACGCGCTGGTCGAGCGTGGAACGGCGACCGACGAGCACGCTGCCACGAACACCACCTCGGTGTACACGGGCGTGTGCGTCTTTCACATGCTCCCGGCCGCGCTCTCGACGGATCTCACCTCGCTCAACGAGGGCGAGGACCGCAACGCGATCGTCATCGAGATGGTGGTCGCACCGGACGGAACGATCACCTCGTCCGATGCCTATCGAGCGCTCGTGCGCAACACCGCGAAGCTGGACTATGAGAGTGTCGGCGCGTGGCTGGCGGGCGAGGGCACCGCGCCGCCCGCGATGGCCCGGAATACCGCGCTCACCGCCCAGCTCGAGCTGCAGCATCAGTGTGCGAGCCGCCTTCGGGAACTGCGTCGATCGACGGGCGCGATCAACATCGAATCGTCGGAGCCACAAGCGGTCGTCGTCGGAGGACGCGTCGTCGATCTCGCCGTGCCACGACGCAATGTCGCCCGAGAGCTGATCGAGGATTTCATGATCGCGGCGAACCGCGCTGCAGCGATGATCCTGCTGGAGCGCGGCTCCGCGTCCATCCGGCGCGTCGTGCGCCAGCCGCAGCGATGGGACCGCCTCGTGGAGCTCGCCGCCGATCTCGGCGAGACGCTGCCCGCGACGCCGGACAGCGGAGCGCTCGGGGCCTTCCTCGCGCGTCGCCGCGAGGCCGACCCCACCCACTTCGCGGATCTTTCACTCACGGTCGTGAAGCTGCTCGGGCCGGGCGAGTATGTGCTCGAGCGCCGGTTAGGTGATCGGCGCGAGAGCGGTCACTTCGGACTCGGTGTCGCCGACTACGTCCATTCGACAGCGCCGAATCGACGCTTCGTGGACCTCGTGACGCAGCGCTTGCTCAAGGCCACCGAGCTGCGCACTGACATGCCGTACGACGAGGATGAGCTCCACGCGATCGCGCAGCGGTGCACGGAGCGCGAGCGGGAAGCCAAGAAGGTCGAGCGCGCCATGCGAAAGCGCATCGCCGCGCATTTCATTCGTGATCGGGTCGGCGAATCGTTCGTGGCGACGGTCACCGGCAAGACGTCGGGTGGCGTGTGGGTGCGTTTGTTATCGCCACCGGTCGAAGGGCGGCTCACGGGCGCAGGAGCCGCCGACGTTGGCGACACGATCCGCGTACGCCTGGCGCGGGTCGATGTGCGGCGCGGGTTCATCGACTTCGATTCGGAGACCAGCGCGAGTGAGCTGCCGCGCAAGATCGAGCGGCAGCGTCGCAAGCGACACGCAGCGGACGCCGTGCGCAATCGGGTCGGCGAGCGGTTCAATGGCGTGGTGTCCGGCGTGTCCGAACATGGCGTGTGGGTCCGACTCGATGAGAAGCTTCCCGATGGCACGCCGGTCGAAGGCAAGGTCGTGGCCGGCTACAAGGCGCTGGCGAGCGCAACCGGCAAGCGCGTGTCGGTGACTCTCGCGGGCGTCAACACGGCGCTGGGATTCATCGACTTCGAGTACACGGAAGGCGTGGAGCCTCGGAAGCGTGAGCGTCTGGAGAGAAAGCGAGAGGCCGCGCGCCGGCTCGTGGGACGGATCGGGGAGCGATTCGAGGTCGAGGTCACCGGGGTGACGTCGAAGGCGGTCTGGGTCCGCACGGTGGGAGAGGAGGGGATCGAGGGACGGCTGGTGAGGGGTGTTCGAGGACTCGAGAAGGGGGCGCGGATTTCGGTGACCCTGCTGGGGGCGGATGAGGCGAAAGGGTTTATTGATTTCGCGAG
>DATFFP010000065.1:0-60540 GCA_035249985.1 Gemmatimonadaceae bacterium | reverse complement strand
TGGAAAAAAGATCATCTTCGGGAAAGCGTCACGCGAGAGGCGGCGATGGCGAAGATGTTCGCCACCGAGGCGGCGCAGCAGGTGATCGACGACGCCGTGCAGCTTTGCGGCGGCCTCGGCGTCATGCGTGGCCACCCGGTGGAGCGCCTCTACCGCGAGGTGCGCGCGCTGCGCATCTACGAGGGCGCTACCGAAGTGCAGAAGCTCATCATCGCGAGGGATCTTCTGAAATGAGCTATACCGCGCACGTCGACACTTTTGCGCGCGACAACCTGCCGCCGCGCAGCCTTTGGCCGGAGCTGCGCTTCGACCTGCCCGAGCTGCAGTACCCCGCGCGCCTGAACTGCGCCACCGAGCTCCTCGACAAGCCGGTGACCCGCGGCCACGGCCACCGCGTCGCGCTGCGCTCGCCCGACGGCGAGTGCACGTACACGCAGCTCTTCACCCAGACGAACCGCCTCGCCAACGCGCTGGTGCGCGAGATGGGCCTCAAGCCCGGCAACCGCGTGCTGCTGCGCGGACCGAACAACCCGATGATGGCGGCCTGCTGGTTCGCGGTGCTCAAGGCGGGCGGTGTGGTCGTGTGCACGATGCCCCTGCTGCGCGCCCGCGAGCTCGCCTATCTCATCGACAAGGCACAGATCAGCCTGGCGCTCTGCGACGCCCGCGTCCTTCAGGAGCTGGAGCAGGCGGCGGGTGCGTCGACGTTGAAGCGCATCGTCCAATTCGGCACCGATGCTCCCGGCTCGCTCGATACGTTGACGCGCTCGCGACCGGCGATCTTCACCAACATCGCGACCGCCGCCGATGACGTCGCCCTCATCGCGTTTACCTCGGGCACGACCGGGCAGGCGAAGGGGACGATGCATTTCCATCGCGACGTCCTCGCCATTTGCGATTTGTTTCCGCGCCACGTGCTTCGCCCGACCCGGGACGACATCTTCTGCGGCTCCCCTCCCCTGGCCTTCACCTTTGGTCTTGGGGGCCTGCTGCTCTTTCCACTGCGCGTGGGCGCATCGACGGTGCTCCTGGAGCAGGCGACCCCGCCCCAGCTGCTGCAGGGAATTCAGGACTTTCGCGCGACGGTGTGCTTCACGGCGCCAACCGCCTATCGAGCGATGGCGGCGTCGAGCGCCGGGTTCGACCTCTCGTCGCTGCGGAAGTGCGTCTCGGCGGGCGAGCACCTTCCCGCGGCGACGTTCGAGAAGTGGCGCGCGGTGACCGGGCTCAAGATCATCGATGGCATTGGCTCGACGGAGATGCTCCACATCTTCATTAGCGCGTCGGGAGACGACATCCGCGCGGGATCGACGGGGCGGGCGGTGCCCGGCTATCGGGCCCGCGTGATCGACGGCAACGGCAATGAGGTTCCCCCGGGAACCATCGGGCACCTCGCCGTGCAGGGCCCTACGGGCTGTCGCTATCTCGACGACACCGAGCGCCAGCGCGCCTACGTCAAGAATGGGTGGAATCTTCCCGGCGACTCGTATCGCATGGATGAAGACGGCTATTTCTGGTACCAGGCGCGCACCGACGATCTCATCGTTTCCTCCGGGTACAAGATCTCGGGCCCGGAGGTCGAGAACGCGCTCCTCGATCATCCCTCGGTCGCGGAGTGCGGCGTCGTCGGCATACCGGACGAGGAGCGCGGCTGCATCGTGAAGGCGTTCGTCGTGTTGCGGCCGCGCGTTCCGGAGACCGAGGCGACGATCAAGGAGCTCCAGGAGTTCGTGAAATCGCAGATCGCGCCGTACAAGTATCCGCGGAGCATCGAATTCGTCACCGCGCTGCCGCGAACGGAGACGGGTAAGCTGCAGCGCTTTCGGCTGCGCGAGACTCCGGCAGCCTCGCGCGCGGGGCACGCGAAGTGAACATCGTTCAGCCTCCGGGATGGCCGCGCCCAGCCGGCTACGCGAACGCAGTGAGCGCGAGCGGCCGGCTGGTATCGGTTTCCGGACAGATCGGATGGGATCCCGTTACGGAGACGTTCGAGACCGGCGAGATGGCGGCGCAGGTACGACAGGCGCTCGACAATCTCGTCGTCGTGCTGCGCGCGGCAGGTGCCGACCCGCGTCACGTGGTGCGTCTCACCTGGTACGTGACCGATCGCGCCGAGTATGTGGCTGCGCGCCGTGAGATCGGCGAAGCCTATCGTGCGCTCTTCTTCGACCACTATCCCGCGATGTCTGTGGTCGTTATCGCCGGTTTGCTCGATCCCCGAGCCAAGGTGGAGATCGAGGCCACGGCGGTGGTGCCCTCATGAGGCGCCCTCCACGGGTGGGGGTGTTGCGGCAATTCGGCATTGGCGCACTCGCGTCCGGCGCCGTCTTGCTGTGGGCCTGTGGACCGCGGCGGGAGATCAGTACCCCATTGCCTGCTCAGTCCTCGTGGGTGGCGCCTCCGCGCCCGGTGCTGCCGGCGGAAGCCGACACGAATGACGCGCGGGCGTATTTCCTCTTCGGCACCATCATGATCGGCGCCCGGCCCGATACCGCGGCCGCCGCATTCTACTGGGCCACGCAACTGGATCCGTGGGACGCCGATGCGTACTACGCGCGCGCAGTTGCGCTCCTGCGCACTCTGATGGAGCCACTGCCAGGCACGTCGATTCTGGCCGCCAAGCGACAACTCCGCGAGCAAGAAGCACAGGTCATCGACTCGCTGCATCGGGCGGCCTACGATCTCGACCCGTTCATTCATCGACGCTTCGATCATCTGGTGGGGCCACCCCTGCAATTCCTGAGGTGCGAAGGGGTGCGCGACATGAGAGCTTCTGCCATGTGCTTCCTGCACAAGAGCGACTACGCCAGGGCGCTGCGGGGCTTTGGAGAGGCTTTGAAGAGGACCCCGAAGGAGATCGAGCTGCACTACCTTCGGGCGCAGATGTTCTTCCGGCTGCGCCACTTCGACAGCGCGGCCACCGAGCTCCGAATCCTCGCCGATTCCATGGAGGGGCGGCAAACGAAGAAGGCAATGCTGTACATCTCGCGCGCCGCCGTCTTCTACGCTCAGGGAATGGCGTACACGCAGCACCGTGACACGGCAAAGGCGCGAGAGGCGTTCGAGCGCGCGCTCGTCGAAGATCTGAGCTTCCACATGGCGAGTGTCCGGCTGGCAGGTCACGCCCTCGCCACGGGTGACACCACGGCGGCATTGACCCATCTCGCCCACGCTGTCGATCTGCGACCAGCCGATGCCCGCCTCCGGGTCTACTACGGCAGCACGCTGGCGTCGGCCAATCGGGCCCACGAAGCTGCCGAGCAGCTCATGCGGGCTATCGACGCCAATCGACACTACGCTCCGGCATATTTGCATCTTGGAAGAGTGCTCGAGCGCACCGATGTCGAACGAGCGGTCACTTCGTACGAGATGTATCTGGCGCGCGCTGCCCGTGGCGACTCGACACGGGTGTGGACGGAGCAGCGCTTGAATAGTTTCGGGAAAACGCCGTAGCGAGGTGGAGCGAGAATCGATGACGAAGCCGCGGAGGAAGAAAAGCGACTCGGATCCCCCGAGAGCGAAGCCGCCAGCGCCCGCCGAGAAGCGTCGCGAATCCCCAGACGTCGTTGACGAGGCGTCCAAGGACAGCTTTCCGGCGAGTGACGCTCCATCGTGGGGACCCCTCCACCCCGGGAAGCCGGGCGATCACCCGGATCGGGAGAGCCGTTAGGCGGCCCGAACGAGGAACGACGCATTCAGGACCGAGGACGTGACAGTAGTCTCCGTTGCGCGCTTCCTCGTTCCTCGTACCTCGTTCGGACGTTGCGCTTCTGCGTCGCGCCTCGCCAGTTTTCCCCGACATGCTGAAAACGACGCCATTTCACCCCCGCACCGCCGCCCTCATGGAAGCGCAGCAGTGGCGGCGCTGGGCAGGGTTCCTCGTCGCAAGCGCCTACGAGATGTCGCACGAGCGCGAATACCACGCGATTCGCAGCTCGGCGGCCCTGTTCGACGTCTCGCCGCTGTACAAGTACCACGTGCGCGGGCGCGATGCGACGCGTCTCCTCGACCGCGTCGTCACTCGTAACGTCGCCAAGTGTCAGCCATGCCAGGTGATGTACACGCCCTGGTGCGATCCCCGCGGAAAGGTGATCGACGATGGAACGCTGCACCGCTTCGGAGAGGACACCTACCGGCTGACCTCCGCCGATCCGAACCTGCGATGGCTCCATCAGAACGCGCGCGGCATGCAGGTGGACATCGAGGATGTCTCGGAGCGTGTCGCATCGCTTTCGCTCCAGGGGCCGCTGTCGCGCGTCATCCTCGAGCGCGCCATCGGGCGTGACCTCGGGTCACTGAAATATTTCCGCCTCACGAATGCGACCATCGGAGACGTCGCGGTCGTCATCTCTCGAACCGGCTACACCGGCGATCTCGGCTACGAAGTGTGGATGGACGCCACCAACGCGCTGCCGGTCTGGGATGCCCTCATGGCACAGGGGAAGTCGTACGGGATCACCCCGGCCGGAATGCTCGCGCTCGACATCGCCCGCATCGAGGCGGGGCTGATCCTGCTCGACGTCGACTACGTCTCCGCTCGTAAGGCGCTCATCCCCGGGCAGCTCTCGTCGCCCTTCGAGCTTGCGCTGGCCTGGACGGTGTCGATCGACAAGCCACCGTTCAACGGCAAGCAGGCGCTCGCGCGCGAGAAGGCCGAGGGACCGACGTGGTCGCTCATGGGTCTCGAGATCGATTGGCTCACGCTCGAGCCGCTCTACGAGAACATGGGACTCGCGCCACGGGTGGCGGCCGTCGCATCGCGCGTCAGCGTGCCGGTGTATGACGGGTCGAAGCAGGTGGGCTATGCGACGAGCAGTACCTGGTCGCCACTGCTCAAACGCTACATCGCGCTCGCGCATCTGGAAGCGTCCGCGGCGCGACCGGGCAAGACGCTCGAGTTCGAGATCACCGTCGAGCACCGCCGCAAGCGGGCCGAGGCGCGCGTTCGCAAGCTCCCGTTCTACGATCCGCCGAGGAAGCGCGCGTGAAGAACGGAAAGGTGGATGCCATCGTCATCGGCGCCGGTCACAACGGGCTCATCTGCGCCGCATATCTGGCGCGCGCCGGCAAGAAGGTGCTCGTGCTCGAGCGAAGGCACATCGTCGGCGGCGCGGCGGTCACGGAGGAGATCGTCCCCGGATTCAAGTTCTCCGAGTTCTCCTACGTCGTGAGCCTGCTTCGTCCGGAGATCATTCGGGAGCTCGATCTTCCCAGCCACGGGCTCCAGATCCTGCCGCTCGAGAGCACGGTCACGCCCATGCTCGATGGGAACTATCTCGCCGCATGGGCCGATCACGACGAGACGCGCCGCGAGCTGTATCGGCATTCGCCACTCGACGCCGACGCGTACGATGAATTCGGCATGCTGATGCATCACATGGCGCATGCGGTGAAGCCGATCATCGGGATGATGCCGCCCGATCCGGCGTCGCTCTCCCCGAAGGAGCTCCTCTCCCTCGGCAAGCTCGGTGGGCACATGCGCTCGCTCGGCGCGCGCAAGTTCTACGCGCTCCACAAGCTCATGACGATGAGCTCGGCGGACTATCTCGACGAATGGTTCGAGACCGACGTCCTCAAGGCGACGAAGTCCGCCAGCGGCATCATCGGCACCTTCATGGGCCCGCGCTCGCCCGGCTCGGCCTATGTCCTCCTGCATCACTACATGGGGGAGATCGACGGCGCCTTTCGCGCGTGGGGATTTCAAAAAGGCGGCACCGGTGGCGTGAGCGATGCCATCGCGGGCGCGGCCACGCAGATGGGCGCGGAGATCAAGCTCGAGTCACCGGTCGGTCGCGTCATCGTGAAGAATGGCCGCACGACCGGAGTCGCGCTCGAGAATGGGGATGAGTACCACGCCGACATCGTCGTCTCGGGGCTCGATCCGAAGCGCACGTTCCTGAAGCTCGTCGAGGAGCGTGAGCTGCCCGAGGATTTCGTGGCCAGCATTCGGCGGTTCAAGACGCGTGGCTCGTCAGGCAAGGTGAATCTCGCGCTGTCGGAGCTGCCGCGCCTCACCTGCATGGAGCCGGAGAACATCGCCCGATGGGGCGGCGTGTCGATTCCCCCGGCGCGGTATCTGCGCGGCGCCATTTCGATCAGCCCGACGATGGACTACGTCGAGCGCGCCTACGACGACGCGAAGCACGGCTCCTTCTCGAAGCGGCCGTACATGGACGTCGTCATCCCGTCGATGATCGATCCGGGAATGGCGCCGCCGGGTCAGCACGTGATGTCGATCTTCTGCCAGTACGCGCCCTTCGCGATCGAAGGCGGCTGGGACGACGCCAAGCGCGAAGCGTTCGGCGATGCGGTGATCGATGCCCTTGCCGTGCATGCGCCGAACATCAAGAACGCGATCATCGCCCGTCAGGTGCTTACGCCTGCCGACATCGAGCGGATCACCGGCCTGACGGAGGGAAACATCTTTCAGGGCGAGCTCGCGCTCGATCAGCTGTTCTTCCTGCGTCCGGCGCCGGGGTATGCCAAGTACCGGACGCCGGTCGACGGCTTCTATCAGTGCGGGTCGGGGACGCATCCGGGGGGCGGCATCATGGGCGCGTCGGGACGGCTCGCGGCGCTCACCATTCTCGGCGAGCGCTCATGACGTACGATGTGATCGTGATCGGTGGCGGCCTCGCGGGCCTCACGAGTGCGGCGCTCCTCGCGAAATCGGGTCGGCGGGTGCTCCTCCTCGAGCGGCGTAACGTGCTCGGCGGGCTCCACTCGACCGATGAGATCGCGCCCGGGGTGCGCGGCGACGCGGTGGAGCACGACATTGGCTGGATTCCGCCATCGGTGACGAAGACGCTCAAGCTCGATGAGCGAGCACTGTCGCTGGTTCGCCCCGATCCCTCGGCCGTCTCGCTGTTGCCGGGCGGCGAGACTCTGACGTTGTGGGGCGACCCCGCCCGCACGTCGAGTGAGCTGCAGCGGCATTCGCCCAACGACGCGCGCGGATGGCGCGCGTTCGGCGAGCGTGTGAGCCGGCTCGCTGGATTTCTCCAGGCGATCTATGACGGCCCGGCCCCAGAGCCGCTGGCCTCCGGGACGGGCGAGCTGCTCTCAATGCTCGGGCTCGGACGCAAGGCGCGCTCGTTAGGGCGCGATGGGATCATCGACCTGCTTCGCACGCTGCCGATGAGCGTCGCCGACGTGCTCGACGAGACCTTTGAGAACGAGGCGCTGAAGGGGCTCGTCGCGACGTCCGGCCTCACACGTCTCGTCCAGGGACCGAAGTCGGGCGCGACCGCGTTTCTCCTGGTGCACAATCACGTGGGTGCGCCGGCCGGCGCGATTCGGTCCCGGCTCATCGCCCGCGGCGGTCTTGGTGCGATCGCGAGCGCGCTCGCCGAATCCGCGCGGGCCGCAGGCGCCGAAATTCGTCTCGGTACGGCCGTCTCGCGTATCACGGCGACCGAAGACGGTGTGGGCGGCGTGGTCCTCGACGGCGGTGACGAGATCGTCGCGACGACGGTTGTCTCGACGCTCGATCCGCGGCGGACGCTCTACGATCTCGTCGACCCCGTGTACCTCGATCCGGAGCTCTCGCAGGCGATCGGAACGGTGAAGTATCGGGGCGCGTGCGCGAAGGTGAATCTCGTGCTCGATGGACTGCCTCCGCTCTCCGAGGAGCTTCTTCGTGGGGCGCTCGTCGTCGCGCCCAGTATGTCCTACCTCGAGCGCGCCTACGATGCCGCCAAGTATGGGGGCATCTCCGAGCGGCCGTACCTCGAGGCGCGCATCCCTACCATGCACGACGCGTCGCTCGCACCGGCCGGGCGGCACGTGATGTCGGTGCTCGTACAGTGGGTGCCGTATCGCGTGCGTGGCGCCGCGTGGGACAGCGCGCGCCGTGAGGCCGTCGGCAGCCTAGTCATCGACACGCTTGGGGAGGTGCTCCCGGGCTTCTCCAAGCGCGTGGTGGCGAAGCAGGTGCTGACGCCCAAGGACATCGAGGATCGGTATGGCGCAACCGAGGGGAGCCTGACCCACGGCGAGCTCACGCTCGATCAGATCCTGTTCATGCGCCCGGTGCCCGGCCTCTCGCGACATGCGACGCCGATCTCCGGGTTGTATCTTGGCGGACCCGGCACGCACCCGGGCAGCTCCATCGCCTCGGCGGCGCGCGTCGCGGCGGCGATCGGCGGGTCGAAGACAACTTCGCGGGGGCGCGCGCGCGCGGCCGCGGCCGCGGATTGACAACGACCCTGGTGTAATCGTCATGGCGACTTTCCTTCGGACCGTCGAAAGCTTCGTTCAGGGCGCGCGCACGATGCCGCAGCGCTACTACGTGGGCGATGAGGTGTTCGCGCTGGAGCAGGACCGGATCTTCGCCCGGTCGTGGCTGTGCGTCGGCCGCAGCGCGGAGCTGGCCGAGCCGGGCGCATACAAGCTCCAGGCGATCGGTGCGGACAACGTGATCATTCTCCGCGAGAAGGGCGGATCGCTCCGCGCCTTTCACAACGTGTGTCGCCATCGCGGGACGCGTCTGTGCGAGGCGGCGCGCGGCACACTGCGCGAGACGATCCAGTGTCCCTATCACGCCTGGACCTACGCGCTCGATGGCCGCCTCATCGGCGCGCCGCACATGCAGGAGGTCGCCGGATTCGACAAGACGGAGTACTCGCTCTTCCGCGTCGCGCTCCAGGAGTGGGAGGGCTTCATGTTCATCAACATGGCGCCCGCGCCGGAGCCGTTCGACGAGGTGTACGCACCCCTCCTTGGGCGGTTCGCGCGATTCAACCTCGCGGGGCTCGCGGTCGGACGCAGCATCGAGTACACGGTGAGGTCGAACTGGAAGCTCGTGCTCCAGAACTACAACGAGTGCCTGCACTGCCCAACGATTCACCCACAGCTGTCGCGGGTCCTGCCGTACACGAGCGGCGCCAACGATCTCACCTCCGGCCCGTTTCTTGGCGGCTTCATGGAGATCGCGCCGCCGCACGCGAGCGCGACGATGAGCGGTCGCTCCTGCGGGCTGCCGATCGGGACGCTGCCCGAGGAAGACCAGCGCCGCGCGTACTACTACAGTCTGTTTCCGTCGATGATGCTCAGCATCCACCCCGACTACGTGGTGTACTACATGGTGTGGCCGCAGTCGCCGAGCGAGACGAAGATCATCTCGGAGTGGATGTTCCACCCCGAGACGATGGCGCAGCCCCACTTCGACCCATCGGATGCGGTGGAGTTCTGGGATGTCACGAACACGCAGGATTGGCACATCTGCGAGCTGAGCCACGCCGGGATTGCGTCGCGAGCGTACGTGCCCGGGCCGTACTCCCCGAGAGAGAGTGTGCCCGCGGCATGGGACCGGGAGTATCTCGGCCGGATGGGTGATGGCGCGGGGCCTCGGGCCTAGGGGTTCAACGGCAAAGACGTCAGATATCAGAATACAGAATTCAGAATTCAGAAAAGACCACGGGAGCTAACACCGGCTCCGGCGTGCTTTTACTGAATTCTGAATTCTGTATTCTGATATCTGACGTCTTTGCCGTCCTTCCTGACAGCTGACGTCTTTGCCGTTTCCCCGCCCCAGTCGTATACTCTCCCTCCCCCCAGGCAGGAGTGCACCAATGCACTTTCGTCTCGTCTGTTCGCTCGCGCTGCTCGCGGCGCTCAGCCCGCAGGTCAACGCTCAAGCCCGCCCTGCCGCGCAGGGCATCCCCGACATCAAGTACGAGAAGTTCGTTCTCCCGAACGGCCTCACCGTGCTCGTCCACGAGGATCGCAAGGCGCCCATCGTCGCGGTCAATCTCTGGTACCACGTCGGCTCGAAGAACGAGAAGCTCGGGCGTACCGGGTTCGCGCACCTCTTCGAGCATCTCATGTTCAACGGCTCGGAGAACTACAACGACGACTACTTCAAGCCGCTCGAGAAAGTGGGGGCGACGGACCTCAACGGCACGACGAACTTCGATCGCACGAACTACTTCCAGAACGTGCCGACCTCGGCGCTCGACCTCGTGCTGTTCCTCGAGTCCGACCGCATGGGGCACCTGTTGGGCGCGGTCGACCAGGCGCGGCTCGACGAGCAGCGTGGCGTCGTGCAGAACGAAAAACGGCAGGGAGAGAATCAGCCCTACGGAAAGGCATTCTCCACCATCGTCGAGAACACGTACCCGCGCGGGCATCCGTATTCGTGGTCGGTGATCGGCTCCATGGAGGACCTGAACGCCGCCGCGCTCGCCGATGTGCAGGAGTGGTTCAAGACGTACTACGGGCCGAACAATGCCGTGCTCGTCATCGCCGGTGACATCGATGCGGCCACGGCTCGTCAAAAGGTGGAGAGATACTTCGGCGCGATCCCGCCCGGACCGCCGATCGCGAAGCAGGACAAGTGGGTGGCGAAGATGACGGGCACGCATCGCGGCATGATGCAGGATCGCGTGCCACAAGCGCGCATCTACAAGATCTGGAACGTTCCGGAGTGGGGCTCGCCCGACGCCGATCACCTGAGTCTCGTCGCGAGCGTGCTCGCCGACGGCAAGAGCTCTCGCTTCTACAAGCGGCTCGTGTACGACGATCGCATCGCGACCGATGTGCAGGCGTTCATTTTCCAGCGCGAGATTGGCAGTCAGTTCTTCATCCAGGCACGTCCTCAGCCCGGTGGCGATCTCGCCGCGGTGGAGCGCGCGATCGACGAGGAGCTCGCGCGATTCATCCGCGACGGGCCGACGCCAGGCGAGCTGCAGCGAGTGAAGACGCAGGCCCGCGCGAATTTCGTCCGCGGCGCCGAGCGTATCGGGGGCTTCGGTGGAAAGTCGGACATCCTGGCGACGAACATGGTGTACGCCGGGAATCCGGACTTCTATCGCACCTCGCTCACGCGGGTGGCGAACGCGACCGCCGCGCAGCTGCGCAACGTTGCCCGCGACTGGCTCTCCGACGGCGTGTACATCCTCGAGGTGCACCCCTTCCCGCAGCTTCAGGCCTCGACGGGACGAGTCGATCGCTCGAAGCTCCCCGACGTCGCTGCTCCGCCAGAGCCGAAGTTCCCGACGATCGCAACGACGACGTTGTCAAACGGCCTGAAGGTCTATCTCGCCGAACGAAGCACCGTGCCGCTGGTGAACTTCAATCTGATGGTCGACGCAGGCTACGCGGCCGATCATCAGGGGGTGCTCGGCACCGCCAGCCTGGCGATGAACATGATGGACGAGGGCACGAGGACGCGCACCGCAATTCAGATCAGTGATGCCCTGCAGCGTCTTGGGGCGCAGCTTGGCACCGGATCGAACGTCGACATGTCGAACGTCTTCCTGTCGACGCTGAAGGAGAACATGGATTCGTCGCTGGCGGTCTTCGCCGACGTCGTTCTCAACCCGAGCTTCCCGCAGCAGGACTTCGATCGTCTGATGAAGCTCCAGCTGGCGCAGATACAGCGCGAGAAGGCGACACCGGTGCAGATGGCGCTTCGCGTCTTCCCGCTACTGTTGTACGGCAGCGGGCACGCGTACGGAATTCCGCTCACCGGGTCGGGCACGGAGGAATCGGTGTCACGCCTCCAGCGCGACAATCTCATCGAGTTCCATCGTACCTGGTTCAAGCCGAACAACGCGTCGCTCATCGTCGTCGGCGCGACGACGCTGGCCGAGATCACGCCGAAGCTCGAGCGGCTGTTTGGAAGCTGGCGTCCTGGCGACGTGCCGAAGAAGAACATCGGCCAGGTCGCGCAGCAGCCGCGGTCGGCGGTGTATCTCATCGACCGCCCGGGCTCCGAGCAGTCGATCATCTTCGCCGGGCACGTCGCGCCGCCGAAGCGCAATCCGCGCGAGATCGCGCTGCTGACGATGAACGACATTCTTGGCGGCAGCTTCACCTCGCGCGTGAACATGAACCTGCGCGAAGGGAAGCACTGGTCGTATGGCGCTTTCAGCCTGCTGTTCGACGCACGCGGCCAGCGCCCATTCATCGTGTACGCGCCGGTGCAGACCGACAAGACGAAGGAGTCGTTGACCGAGGTCGTGAACGAGCTCCGTGGAATCACGCAGAGCCGGCCGGTCACCGCCGAGGAGCTCGCGAAGGCGCAGGCGAATTTGACGCTCAGTCTCCCGGGTCAGTGGGAGACGATCGGCGCGCTCGGTGGCTCCGTCGAGGAAATCGTGCGCTTCGACCTGCCGCACGATTACTACACGACCTTCGCCTCGAAAGTGCGCGAGCTCCAGGTCGCCGACCTGAGCACCGCCGCGAAGGAGACGATTCAGCCCGACAAGCTGGTATGGGTGGTGGTCGGGGATCGGGCGAAGATCGAGCCGGGGATACGGGAGCTGAATCTGGGGCCGCTGCAGTTTCTTGACGCGGATGGGAAGCCGATACGAGAGACGGCAGTGCCTTGATTCCTTCAACGGCAGAGACGTCAGATGTCAGAATACAGAATTCAGACATGCGGTTCTGAAATCTGAATTCTGTATTCTGACATCTGACGTCTCTGCCGTTCCCAACCATGATAAAGACCTACGGCCTGACCCATCTCGCGATGGGAGTGGAGGACCCCGAGCGGTCTCTCTCCTTTTATCAAAAGATCCTGGGCGTGATCCCTGTCTATCGGGAGAAGGACTTCATCCAGGCCCAGACCCCCGGGAGCCGCGATGTTCTCGTCTTCCAGAAGACGAAACGGCGTACGCGGTCGTCAGGCTCCATCGCCCATTTCGGGTTTCGGCTCGTCGATCCCGCCGACATCGCGGCAGCGGTGAGCGCCATCGAGCAGGCGGGCGGCACCGTGCTCGACCACGGCGAGTTTTGTCCCGGCGAGCCCTACGTCTTCTTCCGTGACCTCGACGGGTACGACGTCGAGATCTGGCACGAGATCCCTACCCCGGTCGACCCTACTTAGTCTCCGTGGTTCCCGCGGCTGGACCGGTGACGCGCGTCTTTTGCTCCACGACTTTCGCCGCGCCCGCTTCCGGCCGAATTCCGCCCCCGAACTTCACCGCCCACGCCTGCGTGAACTCGGCGCCGAATAGCACGATATGGGAGGCGTAATAGATCCAGATCAGAATCACCGCCAGTGTGCCGGCGGACCCGAACGAGCTGCCGGGATCGCTTTGGCCCAGGTAGAAGCCGATCGCGAATTTGCCGATCACGAACAGAATCGTGGTCACGACCGCGCCGACCCACACGTCGCGCCACGCAACCTCGGCGTCCGGCAACACCTTGAACATTGCCCCGAAGAGGAACGTCACGACCACGAACGCGAAGGCGAATTCCAGGACCAGCATCACGGTCTCGTTCATCCCGCCGCCGAACCGATCAGTTATCGCGCTCACCGCCGCGGTGACCGCGAGCGACACGATCAGGAGAAACACGATTCCCAGGATGAGCCCGAACGAGAACACTCGCTTGGTGACGAAGTTCTTGAGACCTCCCTGTGACGGATCGGGCTCCACGTCCCACGCCGCGTTGAGCGCGCCCTGCAACTGAAGGAACGCACCGGTTGCACCGAACGCGAGCATGGCGAGTCCGATGATCGTCGCCATCGGGCCTCGCCCGCCTGTCGGATCCTTGTGGGCGACCATCGTCAGCACTTCGCGCGAAGCCTGCTCACCCATCAAGTCGCCGATCTGATGTCCGATGGCGCTCTGCACTTCCTGAGGATCCCAGATGAGCCCAGCCATTAACAGGAGCAGCGCGATCAGCGGCGCGAGCGCGAAGACCGTATAATAGGACAACGCGGCAGCGAGCCGCGGGCAGTCGTCGCGAAAGAATTCCGTTCCCGATCGTTTGAACAGGTCCAGCGCATCGCGCGGAGTGACCTTCATGTGATCTCCTGGTGACGTCGGTCACCAGGCACCCCGAGGCAAGGTCGATGCCCGTTCAACGCGATTACATATTGCGTCTCCTCGAGCAGGCCGCTGCCGCGGTTCGACGGCTGCGCGAGCTGCTGGGCGCCGGTACCGCACCACCGGCGACGATCGTCGAAGAGGCTCGCGCCGCGCAGGCTGCGTTGTTCGGCGACACCTGGCTGCTGCTCCAGCGGGTGGACATCGCGACCGTGACCGGCCTCATCCGCGATCCGCGTCAGCTCTCGATCTGGGCCGAGCTGCTGCGCGTGGAGGCGGACGCGACCCGATCGCTCGGCGACGATGAGCGCGCGACGCACCTCGAGACCCGAGCCGCCGCCATCGCGGCCGCCTCGAACAGCGTCAACCCCCAGTAATCAGCCATCCTCCAGACCGACCGCCGCCCGCTGCTCCGCCGGACGACCCCGCGCCTCGCTGCGCGCCGCGAGGTTGAGCGCGGTATCGACGAGCGCAACGTGGGAGAAGGCCTGAGGAAAGTTGCCGGTCATTCGACGCGCCCCGGGATCGTACTCCTCTGCCAGCAGCCCAACGTCGTTGCACAGGCCAAGCAGATGCTCGAACAACCGGCGCGCGTCCTCGCGCCGCCCGATCAGCGCGAGGTTGTCGGCCAGCCAAAAGCTGCACGCGAGGAAGGCACCCTCGCCGGCCGGAAGGCCGTCATCGGTCAGCTCGCTGTCGTAGCGATACACCAGCCCGTCGGCGACAAGTCGCTGCTCGATGGCGGTGATGGTCCCCACGACGCGGGGATCCTCCGGCGGAAGAAAGCCCACGAGTGGAATCTGGAGCAGGCTCGCGTCGAGCTGCGTGCTTCCATACGCTTGCACGAAGGAGTTTACCGACGTGCTGAAGCCGTTCTCGCATACCGCGGAGTGAATTTGCTCGCGCAGGGCACGCCACCGATCGAGCGGACCGTCGAGAGTAAACAGCTCGGCCGTCTTGATGGCGCGATCGAGCGCGACCCACGCCATGACCTTCGAGTGGGTGAAATGCTGGTCCGCGCCCCGAACCTCCCAGATGCCGCGATCCGGCCGGTCCCACACCGTCTCGAGATACCCGACGAGCGCTTTCTGCAGATTCCATCCGTCGACGCCCGCTAGACCGTGCCGTCGCGCGTGGTGCAGCGCATCGAGCACCTCACCGAAGACGTCGATCTGCAGCTGCCCGTGCGCCGCATTGCCCACGCGCACGGGGCGCGACTGCTCGTAGCCCGGGAGCCACGAGACCTCCCACTCCATGAGGTGTCGCTCGCCACCAAGTCCGTACATGATCTGCAGGTCCGCGGGGTGGCCGGCGACGGCGCGCAACAGCCATTCGCGCCAGGCCTGAGCTTCCTCGATGTATCCCGCATCCATGAGCGCGAGCAGCGTGAGCGTAGCGTCGCGCAGCCAGCAGAATCGGTAGTCCCAGTTACGTGGACCGCCAGGATGCTCGGGGAGCGAGGTCGTTGGCGCGGCAACGATGCCTCCCGTGGGTCGATAGGTGAGCGCCTTGAGCGTGACAAGCGAGCGCATCACGGGATCGCGCCACTCACCGCGGTACGAGCACCGCGATGCCCATTCCTCCCAGAAGGCTTCCGTGTCGACCAGCGCTTTCTCCGCATCCACACCTGACGGCGCGGGGAGGTGGGATGGACCATACGTCATCACGAAGCAGGCGGTCTCGCCCGCCCCGATGGTGAACTCACTGACGGTACTGAGCCCCTCGCCTCGCAACGGCACACTCGAGCGAACGATCACCATGTCCGGACCCGCGATCGCGCGGAGGGCGCCGCCATCGATGCGAGTCACCCAGGGGATGCTCGAGCCATAGTTGAATCGGAGCAGCAGCTCCGAGCGCATGGCGACGCGTCCGCGCCGGCCACGGATGATGCGCACGAGATCGGACATCGGGCCGCGAAGCGGCATGAAGTCGATGACCGTGACGGCGCCATCCGCGGCGGCGAAGGTCGTCTCGAGAATGAGCGTGTTGCCGCGATACCGGCGCGTGCTCGTTGCGGCGGCGTCGAGCGGCGCGATGCGCCAGCGCCCGTGCTCGGGGCCACCGAGCAGCGCGGCAAAGCACGCCGGCGAGTCGAAGCGTGGCCAGCAGAGCCAATCGATCGATCCGTCGCGCGAGACCAGCGCCGCGGTCTCGCAATCGCCCAGGAGCGCGTAATCCTCGATGCGCGAAGCCACGCTATGCGGCGAGGTCGATGACGACTTTCACATCGTCGGGCTCATCGCGTAGCGCGTGCGCCCAATCGGCGAGGGGGACCCGTCTCGTGATCATTCGCGCGAGCCAGGACTGCTCGGCGCGCACGAGCGCGTCGACGGCAGCTTCGTAATGCCGGCGGTTGGCGTTCACCGTTCCGAACACGACGTCGTTCTCGAGCACGATGTTGCGATTCAGCTGCGCGACATCGACCGACATGCGATGCCCGCCGTGGGAGACGCCGGTGAGGCAGACGATGCCCGATCGCGCGTTGCGCGAGAGCACGTCCCAGATCACCGAGCTCGCGCCCGTGCACTCCAGAATCACGTCGGCATCCGCACCCACGTCGGCGACCGCGCCGACATGATACTCCGCGCCGAGTGAATGCACGAGCTCGGGCTTGATGCCGGTAGCATCGCGGTCGAACACGTGCACCTCGAGACCGCGCTGTTGCCCCAACAAGGCGGCAAGCAACCCGATGGGACCCGCACCGGTCACCAGCGCGCGCCGCGGCTCCCACAGGGCGCGCGCGCCGATACGCTCGATGTGCTCCCATGCTTTCGCGACGATGCTCGTCGGCTCGACGAGGACCCCGAGCACCCCGAGTGATTCCGGCACGCGCACCAGGCGGTGTGGGTGGGTGCGATAGTATTCGACAGCGAACCCGTGACGCCCGACGATGCCATGCTCGGTAAACTGCCCATTTCGACACATGTCCCATTCCCCCGCAGCGCAGCTCGCGCATGGCACGGGATCGGGATGACGCACCATCGGGACGACGAGATCGCCGCCGTGCAGCCGCGCGTCTTCGGCGATCTCCTCGATGCGCCCGAGCGCTTCGTGACCAAGGATGAGTCGGTCGTGTCCGGCAGGAGCGTTGCCGTATTCGCCGTCGACGATTTCCCGGTCGGTTCCGCAGACACCGACGACGAGCCCCCGAACCAACACGCTGCCTTCACCGGGGATCTCGACGTCGTCGAGGCGTGCGCTGTGAGCCACGCGCGGAGCAACCGTCAACGCGCGCATGCAACGCCGCGCGGGGCCGAACGATGATTACCGAGGCAGAAAATGACCATGGACTCGCGTCGAGGCACGATTGATACCATGCTTGTGACATGATGATCGCGCGCGTGCTCATCGTCCCGCTGGTCCTGGCCGCGGCGTGTCGCATCCTGCCCGAAGGCGAAGACTCGGTCGCGGATACTGCGGGGACGCGATCGGACACGCAGACGTTCGAGGTTCCGCCTCCGCCCCCTCAGGCACCGGCAGCCACCGATACGCTCGTTGCCCTCGACAACGCGGATTCGATTCGCCGCGACACGACGGCGCCGGCGGTCCCGCGCGCAACGGAGTTGAGCGCACTCGCTGAGACGCTGACGATTCCGGTCGCGGGGGTGAAGGCCGAGGAGCTACTCGATACGTTCAACGAGGCTCGCGGCGAGCGACGCCACGATGCGCTCGATATCCCAGCGCCTCGCGGCACGCCGGTGCTCGCGGCGACGGATGGTCGCGTGCTGCGTTTGTTCACGAGCGAACGAGGCGGGCTGATGATCTACACCGCCGATGCGACCGAGCGCTTCGTGCTGATGTACGCGCATCTCGACAGCTACGCGGACGGCGTCAGCGACGGGAGCCCGCTTCGTCGCGGCCAGGTGATCGGCTACGTGGGCACCACCGGCAATGCCCCGCCGAACGTGCCGCACCTGCATTTCGCGATCGCGCGGTCGGCGGACGTCTCCCGATGGTGGGAGGGGACGCCGGTGGATCCGTTGCCGTTACTGCAGAGGTAGTCGAGGGTCCTCAGGGTCCTCAGGGTCCTCAGGGTCCTCAGGGTCCTCAGGGTCCTCAGGGTCCTCGCCGCGCGAAACCCTGAGCACCTACCCCGAGGACACTGAGGACACTGAGGACCCTGAGGACCCCGACTACCTCGTGTTCCGAATCTCCCTCAGGATCTCCCGCGGGGAATACCCGGGGCAAAACCACTGACTCGGCGCCGCGGACGCGGACATCGCGACATGGCCGGTGCGCGGGAGGATCTGCGTCGCGCCGACGGTGAGGCCCCAGAGGACGATGAGGAGCGAGACCGCATGGCAGCGCGGCATGCGACCGCGCCAGGTCCACTGCACCGACCACAGGCCGCCAACGATCACGACCAGCGAGGCGCCGAGGAACCAGAAGAGTCCCGAGCCGCAGTCGCGGGCGTAGGGCCAGAAGTAGATACCGACGGCAACGGCCACGGAAAGACCGATGCGAAGCATCGCGCCGTTGGTCAGCTCTTCGGGGGAGATCGGAGTGGCGGCCAGCCCATTGGCGGAAATACGACCCGGCTTGCCTGAGGCACCGTGCGTGTCGTATTCACGCTCGATCTTTTTGAGCTCGGCCTTCCAGTTGATGATTTCGGTCACGGGTGGCTCCATGGGCGTTACGACCCTGCACAGGTGAGACGGAGCAGCGCCGCGCAGGGCAACGTCCTCGATGACGGCTCCTCTTCGGTCGAGAGAATCGTGCTTCCCCAGCGGCCCGAACACGCGCCAAATTTCGGGGTATTTCGTGGACCTCTCACCTGACGAAACGTGACGACCGACCGGACGATCGTGGGCAGCGCCATCCTCGCCGTGGGCCTCGTGCTTGCGGGATTACTCGTGGGCGGTGGGTTCGCGAAGGGGCGCGATGCGGATCACTTCGTCACCGTGAAGGGCGTCTCGGAGCGCGAGGCGCGCGCCGACCTCGCCATCTGGCCCCTCGGTATCGTCGCGGCGGACAACGACCTCAGTCGCGCGCACGCGAGCCTGCTCCGCAGCGTTCGCGAGATCAAGACGTTCCTCGCCCGCAACCAGATCGACACGACGGAGCTCACGCTCCAGCAGTTCGTCGTTTCCGATGCCCTCACGAACCAATACGGCGGCGGAAACGTGACGACGCGGTTCGTCATCCGGCAGACGGTCGTCGTGCGCTCGACGGACCCGGATCGCGTGGCCGCGGCGAGCCAGCGCGTGGGCGAGCTGGTGAGCGCAGGCGTCGTGCTCTCGTCAGGCGGCGAGTACGGCCCCGGTGGTCCGACGTACGTCTTCACCAAGCTCAACGACCTCAAGCCGCCGATGATCGCCGAGGCGACGGCGCGAGCGCGCGAGGCGGCGGAGCAGTTCGCGCGCGACGCGCGCAGCGGGCTCGGCGGCATTCGTCGCGCGAACCAGGGCATTTTCGAGATCCTCCCGCGCGACCAGGCACCCGGCATCTTCGAGGGAAATCAGATACTGAAGACGGTGCGTGTCGTGTCGACGATCGAGTATTTGCTCGAGGACTGAGGCGCTAAGGGCGCTAAGGGCGCTAAGGGCGCTAAGGGCGCTAAGGGCGCTAACTACGGCGGGGCATCAGACTGCGTTGCAAGCGGTACAAAAGAAAGCCGGTTCGTCGCGCAGCGTCCGCGGCTGTCGCAGTCGCCGTTTCGGGCAGATACTCGAGCAGCGTGATCGCTTCGAGGTGCGTCTCCAGCTCGCGCAGAGACCCCGACGCGATGGAGAGGTGCCGCAAGTAATCCCCACGTGTGGACCGCCCGAACCCTTCAGCAACGTTGGCCGGAACCGAGACGGCTGCGCGCCGCAGTTGTGCCGCCAAGCCGTATCGTTCCACATCCGGAAGCTGGCAAGCGACTCGATAGACCTCGACGAGTAGCTGCATGCTGCTCTGCCACGTGATGAGATCGCGGTGGGTCTTGTGAGACGGGCGTGAGGACCCAGACGGCTGATTGGTGGTCACGCGCGAATATGCGGAGCCTCGTGTGCGCGAGCGCATCGTTCAATTCCCAACCGCGCCTTTCTAGCGCCTCTAGCGCCTC
Organism: Gemmatimonadaceae bacterium; assembly: GCA_035249985.1. Taxonomy (GTDB): domain Bacteria; phylum Gemmatimonadota; class Gemmatimonadetes; order Gemmatimonadales; family Gemmatimonadaceae; genus JAICNG01. The sequence goes on along the minus strand of DATFFP010000065.1, from coordinate 40,716 downwards.
CAGCGCCTCTAGCCCCTCAGGAGCTTCCGAAGATCAAACCGGCCACGGTGCTCGTTGAGCGGACTCCAGAGGTCGCCGAGGCGTTTGACACGTGCGGGCACGTTGTCGATGCGAAAATCCTCGATCGCGATTCCTTTCTCGACGTCCCTCCACGACAGCGGTGTCGACACGGGCGCGCGCGGCTTCGGGCGCGGCGAGTACACCGATGCGAGCGTTCGCCCCCACGCGTTCTGGTTGTAGTCGACCAGCACGCGCCCGCGCGGCCGTTTGGCGATCCGGTACTCCGCGGTCAGGAGCTTCGGGTTGTCCGCGGCCAGCGTTTGCGCGAGCGCCTTGGCGAACGTCCACACCTCTTTTTGCGTCGGTCCACGAACGATCGGGACGTACACGTGCACCCCCTTGGAGCCCGTGGTCTTCACGAACGTCGGCATCGCGAGCGCGTCCAGCGCCTCGTGCACGACGAGCGATGCCTCGAGCACCTTCGTGAACGTCGCGGGGGGAACCGGATCGAGATCGAAGTGAACGTAGTCCGGGCAGTCGTACTCATCACATCGCGCGTACCACGGATTGAGATCGATACAGCCCAGATTGATCACCCAGAGCAGTGAGGCCATGTCCTGAATGATCGGGAAATCGATTACGTTGCCGGACTTGTGCTCGATCGCGCACGTCTGGATCCAGTCGGGTCGCGGCGACGGCGCGCGCTTCATGAAGAAGAATTTGCCGTGCGCACCGTTGGGGTATCGCTTCATCACCATCGCCCGATCGCGCAGGTGCGGAAGAAGCACGGGCGCAATGTCCGCGTAGTACTGGAGCAGGTCGCCCTTCGCGATTCTGTCCTCGGGCCAGAAGGGCTTGGCGAGGTTCGTGAGCCGCACCTCGCGGCCATCCACCTCGACGACCGCATCGCGCGCATCGCGCGGAATGGCGACGGAACCGGCAGATCGGCGAAGCGGGCGCTTCGTGGTCGTGGTTGGGCTCACACGTCGTTCGACAGGGGCAACGCGCATGCCATCCCAATCGCGATCGATGGCCGTATCATTGGTGCGCCAGTTTCGGCTCGCTCACATCCGGAGAGTTCGACGTGTCCTCTGCACGCGCGTTCGTCGCTCGCCACGACCTCGTCGCGTATTACGTCACCGCATGCGTGGTGACGTGGTCGCTCGCATCGCTGGCGGGAATTTCGTTTTTCCTCGTGCTCCTCGCGCTGTTCGGTCCCGCCGTCGCGGCGCTCCTCGTCTCCCTGACGCGCGGCGGGGTCCCCGGCGCGCGCGAGCTCATTCAGCGCGCATTCATCTGGCGAGTTCACCCAAAGTGGTACGCCGCGGCGGTGGCGATTCCACTGCTGCACGTGCTCGCCGCACTGGCGCTCGAGCGCGCACTCGGGCGACCAGCACCGCTCGACCTCGGCGACTTCTCGACGACGAGCCTCATCCTCGGCGTTCTCGTCGTCGGCGAGGAGCTGGGGTGGCGAGGGTATCTGTTGCCGCGGCTGCTGGAGCGATTCACACCGCTGAGCGCCAGCCTCATCATCGGAGTGCTGTGGGGCCTCTGGCATCTGTCGGTGTTTCTGACGCCCGCATTCCCGCATAGCGAGCGGTCCTTCCCGCTGTTCATGATCTCGACGACCGTGTATTCGGTCTGGTTCACCTGGCTTCTGCTACGCACGCGGGGGAGCGTGCTGCTGGCGACGCTCTTCCACGCATCGCTCAATCTCTTTTCGCCCGGTGGCCTCGACCCTCGACGTCAGGAAATTGTCGAGGTCATCGTGTACGGCGCGTCCGCGATCGTCCTGATCGCCCTGCTCGGTCGGCACTTTGGCGCTGGACACTCTCGCTCCGCGCGCTTATCACTTGAGGGGTAGCCTTCGACTCTCAGGGATGCGCAGACGACTCATTCTTTCGCTCTTCACGCTCGCGATCGCTGCACCGTCGATCAGTGCCGCGCAGACGAGGAAAGGTCCGCCGCCGGCGCCGCAGCGCGACACGCTGGCGGTGGCGCTCGTCTCCACCGACACGGTGGCTGCCGGTCAGGTCGAGAGGGTAGTTCGCGGCCGGCATCGCGAAGTGCAGTTCTGCTTCGAGGAGAGCGGTCTCAAGACCGATCCCGAGCTGTCCGGTACGTTCGCGATGGTGCTGACACTCGACACACTCGGCGGCGTGTCGCGCGTCGATCCGTCGTGGCGCGAGTGGAGCGGGCCTGACGGCACCGCCGTCGAGTCCTGCGTGATGCAGCGCGCGCTCACGTGGAAGTTCCCGGGGCACCTCGCCCGGGCGACTCCGCGCCATGAAGTCACCTTCCAGTTCTCGAGATAGATGCCCTGCCTCTTCGCGGTCTTCGCGCTCCTCACACCGCGGTTGCTCATCGTCTTTCTCTGGTTCTTCACGACCTGGTTCCAGGGCATCTTCACATCGCTCTTGTGGCCGATCCTGGGCGTCATTTTCCTGCCCACGACGCTGCTCTGGTATACGGCCGTGCATCACTGGTTTGGTGGACAGTGGAGCCTCTGGCCGATCGTTGGCCTGGTCGTCGCCCTCCTGATCGACATCTCGCCCGCTGGCGGCCGTCGTCGTCCCAAGCCCGCGTGAAGGCTCCCGGCTTCGGGCTGGTCCTCGTCGCCGCGTTCGCCATCGGGACGGGGATCAACGGACTGTACAACGGTGTGACCGACCTCCCGCGCGCGCACAACGCGCTCGCGACGATCGTCGGCGTCCTCAACATCACGATGGGTCTGACGGGGCTCGCGTCGGCCGCGCTCATCTGGCGTCAGCATCGCGCGGCAGCGCTGCTCGTCGTGCTCTGGGGCGCCTCCGCCGTCGCGGCGTCGGTGCTCGCCCCGCGAGCCTACGCCCCTGACGTCGGATGGCCGCCGGCGATCCTCGGGGGCGTCGTCACGGCGGCGCTCGTGGTCACCGTCGTTCTGTACGTGAGGTGGCGCCTCGGTCTCACGGAGACCGGTAGATCGTCCCCTGCTTCATGACGAGACGCACGCGTCGCAGCGCCGTGATATCCCGCAGCGGATCGCCCTCGACGGCGACGAGATCGGCGAGCAGTCCGGGCCGCACCGCACCTGTCTCGTTCTCGAGGTGGAGCACGCGCGCGTTCACCGACGTCGCCGCGCGCAACGCTTGAAGCGGCGTTAGGCCGTACTCGACGAGCAGCTCCAGCTCGCGCGCGTTCTCACCATGCGCGAACACGCCGACGTCACTCCCATTGCAGATCGTCACGCCGGCATCGAGTGCCGCCCGCACGCTCGCGCGCTTCTCGCGAATGCGCGCGGGCTCCGGATCGACGCCTCGTTTCCATCCTCGATACTGGAGCACCGCATCACCGGCAGCGATGGTCGGACAGAGCGCCACACCCTTTTGCGCCATGAGTCGAAAGACCTCCGGCGTGCCCGCGTCGCCGTGATCGATCGTCTCGACTCCCGCCATCACGGCGCGACGCATTCCCTCGGGCGTGGTCGCGTGCGCGACGACGGGCCGTCCGCCGCTGCGCGCGGTCTCCACGAGCACCGTCAGCTCGTCCTGCGTGAACGCGGGGCGCGCCTCGCCGTTCGGCCCCCAGCGATAGTCGGCGTACACCTTGATCCAGTCGGCGCCACGGGCGCTCTGGTCGCGCACGACGCGTCGGATCTCGTCGATTCCACTCACTTCTTCAGCGCCCTGCGGAATCGCGAGCTCCGGCGCGAACCCGGAGGGCGCATACGTCCCGTTCGCGACGATGGCACGCGTCGTCACGATCAACCGCGGACCTGGGATGATCCCCTGCTCGATCGCATCGCGAAGTCCCGCGTCGGCGTAGCCCGCCCCTTCCGTCCCGAGGTCACGGAGCGTGGTGAACCCGGCGAGCAGCGTCGCGCGCGCGTGCACTGTCGCGCGCGCGACTCTCAGTGCGAGCGGCTCGCGGAGCACCTGGTCGTCCCAGGAGGTTTCGTTGTAGGGGTGGAGGAGCAGGTGTGAATGGGCATCGATCAGCCCGGGGAGAAGCGTCATTCCCGGAAGCTCGAGAGCGCGAGCGCCAGCCGCGCTTACATCGGCGGCGGGCCCCACCGCGGCGATGCGATCACCCCGAACGAGAACCACCCAGCCTTCGCGCGCCTGCGTCGCGACGCCGTCGAATACGCGCGCGGGACGCAGCAATATTGGCTGCGCGGATCGGCTGGTGTCCGCTGGTTGCGCCTCGGCCGGAAGGGCCGAGAGAAGTCCGGCGAGACCGAGGAGGACGAGGGCGATCGGTTGCCCTCGTCTGACGCTTACGCTGCGTCGACCCCTGGATCGGGCGTGGGACCCGGCTCCGTCCGCTGCTCCTTGCCGTTGCCCCCGTTCCGGCCGCACATGAACCAGCGCAGCAGCCAGACGACGAGGAGGATCGGCAGGGCGATCTTGAGCAGGGCGAACCCCATGGCGAGGACCGCCGAGATGACGCCGATGATCGCCATTCCCGCGCCGAGGACGAGAAGGAATGGAAGCCCAATGATCGCCAGGAGCAGGAGTAGGGGCGCCCCGACGATCAGCAGCACCAACAGCAGCGGAATCCCGACCACCTTGAGGATGCCGGCGATCGGCAGCAGGATCACCAGCAGCGCGGCAAGGACCGCCCCGAGAGACCGCTGCAGGACCAACTTGAGCAACCAGGCTTTCACGAGCGTCCACATGGCGACCTCCGCGCGGCGTCATGCCGTTGGCCGCCATACGACGCCGGCGAAGCGGAAGTTTCACCATGGCCGATCGTCTCCCTAACGAGTAAACGCATGCCCGCCATGCGATTCCAGGCGTGTCATATCCGCACTGCAGGCTGCGAGCTGCGAGCTGCGACCTGCGACCTGCGACCTGCGACCTGCGAACTGCGAACTGCGAGCTGCGAGCTGCGACCTGTGACCTGTGACCTGCGTACGGGTCTCAGGGGCCCTTGGAGCGTGCTCGTCGCCGACCGGGATGGCAAGGCCGTGGGCCTTCGTCGCGATCCCCCATGCGAGCCTTTCTATCGATCGCTGGCGGCTCGACGTGCCGCCTACCGATGCGGAACACGCCGTGCGTAGCAACGCGCCATGACCGATTCTCGACCGACGGCGCTCATCACCGGGGCATCGCGCGGCATCGGGCGTGCGATCGCGCTCAAACTCGCGCCCCGATGGAACATCGTCGCGCTCGCGCGGACGGCGCCCGAGCTCGAGAGTCTCGCCGAGGACATCCGGAAGGCCGGCGGTGCGTGCGAGCCCATCGTCGTCGATGTCACCGATGGACGCGCGGTTCGTAGCGCGCTCGATGGACGTCATGTCGAAGTGGTCGTCAACAACGCCGGCGTCGGCGTGATGAAGCCATTCGTCGAGCTCACTCCTGATGAATGGCACTTGATGATGGACGTGAACCTGAACGCGGTGTATCACGTCACGCACGCCCTCCTGCCAGGCATGATTCGGCGCGGACGAGGTCACGTCGTCATCATCGGCTCGATCTCCGGAAAGAGCGGTTTCGCTGGCGGTACCGCGTATGCGGCGACGAAGTTCGCGGTCAACGGCTTCGCGGAGAGCCTCATGCTCGAGGTTCGCGATGCCGGCGTGAAGGTATCCGTCGTGATGCCTGGATCCGTCGCCACCTCGTTCAGTCGAACGGGCCGCGATCAGTCGTGGAAGCTCATGGCGGACGACGTGGCCGCGTCGGTCGAATTCCTCCTCGATGCGCCGCAGCGCATGCTCGTCGACCGCATCGAGATGCGACCCCTGAACCCACCCAAGAAGACGTGAGACGGAGGACGATCGCGCTCCTGGTGGCGCTCGTTCCCACGGCGTCCGCGCTCACGGCGCAGGAGCACGGCCCGACGGTGATGGCGGCCCGCGCTGCATTCGTCGCGCCGAGGATCGCCGATCCCTCCGCTCCGGCGTCGCTCGTCGCGGCCGCGCCGTGCGGATCGGCGCTCAAGAACGCCGCGCTTCTCGGGCTCGGTCTGTCGCTCGCTACCGCTGTACTCGAGCTGGTGTACACCGTCGTCCGCGAGCCATTGGTTCGGAATGGACATGACGTGCCAGGGGCCGATCCCACCATCATCGCCTGGGCCGGTGCCGCGGGATTTCTCGGCGGCCTCGTCGGCACCGAGCTCTGCCGGCGGCGTCGTTAGGCATGGCGATACGACGGATCGTCGGATTCCATCGGGACGCGGAGAACCACTGGGTGGCGGACCTCGAATGCGGGCACTCGCAGCACGTGCGTCACGATCCACCCTGGCAGGTGCGGCCGTGGGTGATTACCGTCGAGGGACGCAACGAGCGGCTCGGCACGACGCTCGAATGTCGGCTCTGTGATGAGCATTCGGTTCCACCCTCCCCCTGAGCACTCTGACTTCCCCAGGCACCCTGATCGCTGGCTCCCTCGACACGCTGCTCACGCGGCACGCGAACGTCGAGATTCCGCTCATTTGCGGAGCGATGTATCCGTGCAGCAACCCCGAGCTCGTGGCAGCGGTGTCAGAGGCCGGCGCGCTTGGCATCGTGCAGCCGGTGTCGCTCACCTTCGTCCATGGCCACGACTTCCGCGAGGGACTTCGCCTCATTCGACGGCTCACGTCCAGGCCGATCGGGATGAATGCGCTCATCGAGCAGTCCTCGCGCATCTATCACGAGCGCATGGTGAAGTGGGTGGACATCGCGCTCGAGGAAGGCGTCCGCTTCTTCGTGACATCGCTCGGCAACCCGAAATGGGTGGCCGAGCGTGCGCATGCGGCGGGCGGCATCGTCTATCACGACGTTACGGAGAGAAAGTGGGCGCTGAAGGGGCGTGACGCGGGCGTCGATGGCCTCATCGGAGTGAACAATCGCGCCGGCGGACACGCCGGGCCGCACAGCGCGGAGCGCCTGCTCGAGGAAGTCGCGGATCTCGGTTTGCCCGTCGTCTGCGCCGGGGGCATCGGCGACGAGCGCGAGTTCGTGGCCGCGCTGCGCATGGGGTACGCAGGCGCGCAGCTGGGCACGCGGTTCATCGCCACCACGGAATGCCGCGCCAGCACGGCGTACAAGGATGCGATTCTCGCCGCGGACGAAGACGACATCGTGCACACCGAGCGCATCACGGGCGTACCGGTGGCGGTGATTCGCACGCCGTACATCGAGCGGATGGGCCTGCGGGCTGGACCACTCGCACGGTGGATGCTGCGCGGGCATCGCCGGAAACACTGGATGCGAACGATATATGCGCTTCGGTCCGCGCTACAGCTCAAGCGTGCATCACTCGATGAGACCGGAACACGCGACTACTGGCAGGCCGGCAAGAGCGTGCAATCGATTTCCGAGATCGAGCCTGCCGGAGAGATCGTACGACGATTCGCGAAGGCGGCGGCCGGCGCATAGAATTCCCAGCGTTCCCGCTGCCATCGTTCCTCTCGCTCCTGATCCCGTGAACGGCGACCGCTCCATCGACAAGCCCAATCGAATCCCGCAGATCTACGGCTACACCGTTTGCCTCATCGCGGTGGTGGCGTTTCTCATCAGCATCAACGGCATTGTCGACGCCACCTTCACGCTCGCGAATCCCATGCACGGGCCGTACGGCGGCCACGAGGGGCTCACCAGCTTCGAGTCGTACGAGGCAAGCCGCGTCGAGCGGACGGTTCCCGATCGCAGCGTGCCTGTCGACACGACGTCGGTCGAGACGAGACGACGTCGTTTCGAGGCGCTGCGCGCCGATCGCATCGGCGCGAACCGGCTGCAAGCGTGGCGTCGCCTGGTCGGCAGCGGCCTCACGATGGTCATCGCGATTGCTCTCTTCGCCTGGCACTGGAGCTGGTTGCGAGCGCGAATGGCTGAGGAGCGCGCCGCGGCGGGCCGAACGGCGTGAGTCGGCCGACGCTCACCACCGAGCGTCTCGTACTTCGCCCGTTCGCCCTCGCCGATGCCGCCGAGGTCACGCGGCTCGTGAGCGATCGCCGCATCGCCGACACGACGCTCAACATTCCGCATCCGTACGACGAGAGCACGGCCGCTGCGTGGATCGGCACGCACGAGGAGGCCGCCGAACGGGATGAGGGGCTCACACTGGCGGTGACGGAGGGACCGAGCGGTCGCATCGTCGGCGCAGTCGCGCTGAGCATCAACCGCCCGCACCGCCGTGGCGAGCTGGGGTACTGGACCGGCGTCGAGCACTGGGGTCGCGGGTATGCCACCGAGGCGTCGCGCGCGATGCTGGATTACGCGTTCGGCACGCTCGACCTGTCACGAGTCGTCGCGCACTGCCTCACGAGGAACGAGGGCTCGTGGCGCGTGATGGAGAAGCTCGGCATGCAGCGGGAGGGCCGCCTTCGACAGCACTTCGTGAAGTGGGACGTGCTCGAGGACGTCTGGTTGTACGGGATCCTGCGGGAGGAGTGGCGCGCGCTCAGGAGCGCGGTCGATCCTTATATCTGAACCGCGCCCAGTCGGGAACGCGCATCCAGCGTGCGCGGCTCGCCAACGACCCGCCGCGCAGGATCTTCGGCTCTTCCACCGTCACGAACGCCTGCGAGTCCCACTTGTCGACGATCTCCATGACCTCGTCGAGATGCGATCGGTGCACCACCGAGTCGACGATCTCCACCGTGCCGTCCCGACCATAGCCGGCCACCTCGGTGGCGCCGTAGCCGCGCTCGCGCAGCGCGTTCGCGATCTCCACCCCGCCATGCGGTGAGACGATGCGCACGGTCGACAACCCGTAGGCGACGGCGTTCTCGATCTGCACACCGACCAGCGTGCCGGTCGCAAACCCCGCCGCATAGCCGAGCACGTGCCACGCGCTCCCCAAATGCTGAAGGACGTTGCCGACGACGAGGATGAAGATGAGTGCCTGGAAGAAGCCGAGCGTCGCGGCGTGATACCGCTTGCCGCGCACGGCGAAGAGGACGCGCATGGTGTCGATCGAGACGTCGGCGACACGAAGCCCGAAGATGAGCAGCGGGCCCCACGGAAGGTCGAATAGCTCGGGGACGTTCATGCCGTGAAGCTACAGAGGTCGTCGAGGATGTCGAGGTGATCGAGGTGACTTCACCTCGACGACCTCACCGTGATCACCTCGACGACATCGACCCCCTCGACGACCTGGGGACGCACGTTAGGCGTCGACGACAGGCTGCCGGCGGGATGCGCTCTCCGCGTCGACTCCGCCGTGTTCGAGCGCTTCCACCCGCGTCCCCAGTCGCTCGATCGCTTCCTGCATCCGGGAGAGGCGAACGGTCACATCCCCCACCGGAACCGCGGCCGGCGGCGCGCTCGGGAGCGCGACCGAGCGCGCGGGCCAGAACGTCTTCACGAGGGCGAACACGAAGAGGGCCAGCAGCACGAGCTGGGCGAGCAGCGTCTCGACGGTGTTGTAGATCCCCATGGCGTCGATCGAGGGAAACCCGGGGATCGTCGTGATCGGCACGACGTTCCCCTCCTGCAGCTCACGAATTCCCTTGCCCGCGAAGACGAATGCCATGTAGTACAGCACGACGCTCGTGATCGCGAAAAACGGTCGGAGCGGAAGGCGGACACCGAAGCGATAGAAGAGCGTGAACACGACCGCCAGGACCGCCGCGCCGGCGACGATGCCGAGCACGATCGGCCCCATCGCGGCGTTCCCTTCACCGAAGAGCGCCTGGTAGAAGAGCGCCGTCTCGGCACCCTCGCGGTAGACGGCGAGAAACGCGACGAAAGCGAGCGCCGAGCCGCCACCATGCTGCAGCGCGTTCGTCACCTTCTCGCGAATGAACTGCTGCCAGCGCGCGGCTTCCACCTTGGAGATGAGCCAGTAGCTCACCGAGAAAAGCACCGCGACCGCCACCAGCATCGTCGCGCCCTCGATGATCTCGCGGCTCGCCGGCATCGAGCGCAGCACCGTCTGCAGCACGATCGCGGTGGCGGCGCTGGCGACGAGCCCGAGCGCGGTGCCGGCCCAGATCGAGCGCAGACGCGCGCGATTCCCCGTCTTCAGGAGGAAGGCACAGATCGCCCCAATGACGAGGATCGCCTCGAAACCTTCGCGCAGGATGATGAGGAACGACTGAAAGAACGTCGCCCATTTGCCCGACGGCGATTCCGTGAGCGCCAGGATGTCGGGGAGCTGCGCCTCGATCGTGTTCCGCGCGCGCTCCGCGCCGCGCACGTCACCACGACGCACGGCACCCTTGAAGTCGGCGAACTGACGTTCCGCCGCGGCCACGAGCCCGGGGTCGCGTGCGCGCGCACGTGTCTCAAGCGGCTCGAAGGCGAGATACGCATCGAAAGCGAGGTCGCCCGCTTCGGGTCCGCGGCCCCCGCGCGCCGCGGCGAGCCCTTGATCCAGCGTCGCCAACACGCGCCGCGCCGTTCCCCGCACGTCCTCGGACGACGCGACGGCGGCAGGCGCCGGGTCTCGGGTGGCGGCGAGACTGCGCAGATGTGCAACGATGCCGGCGAGCTGCTTCGCCTCGAGCCCGATGCTCGGCGGCATCGCGGTCCCCGGGATGCCATTGCGCACAACCGACGCGAGCACGGCATCACTCCTCTCCGCCTGCCACGCAAAGGTGCCAATGTCAGGCGGCAGACGCGTGAGCGACGACGCGGCAGGTCCATCAGCGGCACCCGCGGCGCCATGACACGCCAAGCATGAACGCGCGTACAGCCCTTCCCCTTCCAGCCGCTGCGCGTCGGTCGCGCGCAGCGAGTGCAGGTAGGCGACGATGTCCCACCGCTGGTCGGCGGTGAGTCGGTCGCCCCACGCGATCATCGGCGTGCCCGCGATACCCACCGATATCACGCGGAAAATCAGCGCGGGGGTGAGATCCGCCATCGCCTCGGCGTCTCCGAGCGGGGGTGGTGCGGGCGTCATTCCGCGCGCAGCGGGTCCGTCGCCCATCCCGGTCGCGCCATGGCAGGACGCACAGTTCTGCGCGTAGAGCGCGCCTCCAGCGGCGACGTCCAGTGCCCGAGTCGGCAGCTCGAGCGCCCCCTCATTGCCGAGCGCGCCCACGAACCGCTGATAGAGCGCGTCGACCTCGGCGGGAGGCCGCCTGGCCGCGACAACGCCGCGCAGGGAATCGACCAGGAGTCGCACGGCGGGCGCGCGATCACCGCTGAGTCGTTCGGCCACACCCCGCGCATCCTGGAGGAAGTCGACGGCCTCCTGGTACTCGAGCTCGGAGGTCAGCTTTCCGGAGGCGTCGATGCCCTTGGAGTACTCCTCGACGGCGACGCCGACGATGCTCGAGAGCCGCCGCGCCGGGTGCTCCTGCGCACGTCCCGAGGCGGCCGCCGCGAGGACGAGGCCGAAGGTGAGAAGCGTTCTCAAATGCATCCCGATCGAATGTATCGGGATTGGGGGTTCAACGTAACCCCGTCAAGGATATGGCGCTGCGCTGTTGTGGCGCTGGAAAGCCTGGGGGCGCTGGGGAACCGCTGCAACCCCTCAGCGCGTGCCCAGCCCTGTTCCAGCGCTTTCCCAGCGCCTTGTCGCGATGCTACATTCCGTCCCCATGCGTCCTCTCCGCCTCGCCGCCATCCCCCTGTTCGCCCTCGCCGTCCCCCTCGGGGCCGTCGCCGTATCCGCGAACGCTCACGACCATGCGGCTCCTCTGGCCGTCACTGTCTACAAGAACGCGCAGTGCGGGTGCTGCCGAAAATGGGTCGATCACCTCCGCACGGAGGGATTCGAGGTAACCGCGAAGGACGTTGACGATCTCGCCGCGATCAAGGCCAAGCTCGGCGTGCCCGCGTCGCTGAGCTCGTGCCATACCGCGATCGTCGGCGAGTACGTCGTCGAAGGGCACGTTCCGGCCGCTGACATTCGCAAGCTGCTCGCGGAGAAGCCGAAGGTCGCCGGCATCGGCGTCCCGGGAATGCCGGTCGGATCGCCAGGGATGGAAGTTCCGGACATGCGGGCCGACAGATACGACGTCAAGAGCTTCGCGAAGGACGGGAAGCAAAAGGTTTTCGCGTCGCACTGAGCGGCGCACGGCTCCCTACTTCACGACCTCGAGCACGAAGTTGATCCTCTCGGCCGGAAGGATCCACGCGAACTTCCGCTCGTAACGCTCGGGATCCCGGTTCGCCCACCGGGCAATGGCGCGCTGGATCACGCTTCTCCCCTCGAATCCAATGCGCGCCTCACGCTTCCTGAGAAACGCGTTCGAGTAGCGATACCGCGCAAGCGTCTTCCCTTCGACGAAGTAGTCGAAGCTGCGCGTGCTGAATGCGTGCCGATGCGTGGGATCGGTATGGAAGTTCGCGCTGCTGAAATGCGGCACTTCCACCAGCAGCACACCGCCGGGCGCGACGATCCGGTGGAGCTCCTCCACGACACGGATGACGTGCTCTACGTGCTCGAGCACGTGCTCGGCGATCACGATGTCGAACGAGTCGGCTGGAAATGGATACGGCGTCACGTCCAGATCGTGGAGCACGTCGGGCGAGGCGAGCGGATTCACGTCGAGGGTCACCGCGTGCGGTACGCGCTTGATCGTCCCGGCCCCGATCTCGAGGACGCGGATCCCCGGCGCGATGCTGTCGATGTTGGTCGGGACGGATTGCACGACGGGCATACGGCTCAGCGCTCCAGCACGACGAACGCAGCCGCCGTCGGGCCATCATGCGTCAACGTGAGCCACGTGCGCGCAATGGCGAGCTGCTCGGCGCGCTCACGCGCCAGTCCATGAAGAGCGAGCTCCGGCCGGCCGTGCGCGCCGATGACGACCTCCATCTCACGCCAGGAGATCGCATGGGCGCGCGCGTTCCCCGAGAGCGCCTTGAACGTCGCCTCCTTCGCCGCGACCCGGGCGGCGAGATGACGTGCCGGCTCCATGCGTGCGAGCGCATAACGGCGCTCGTCTTCCGTGAACAATCGCTCCAGAGCGCGCTGCCCCTTGGACGAGAGCAGTCGCTCGACGCGCGCGATGTGCACGAGGTCCACGCCAATGCCGACGATCACGCCGGCCTCCGCGCGACGAACAGCTTGAGCCGGCGGATGCGACCCTCGGAGCGCGCAACGGCGATGTACACGCCATTGCTCACCGCGGAGCCGATGTCCCACATGACGGTCGTCGCGCCGCCCTGCACCGTCCTCGACCAGACGAGTCGGCCGGCGAAATCGAACACCCGAACATCGCCGGTCTTGTCCCCGAACGGCCAGGTGAGGTGCACGACGTTCGATCGCACGGGGTTGCTCGAGGGGCGCAGCTCGCCCTCCGCGCGCGCGACCGTCGCGGCGCCGTGTGCGGTGACGAGGACCTCGTCGAGCCACCATCCCGTCTGCGCGGAAAAGAACTGCGCGACGAACTCGATCACGATGGTTCGACCGGCGAGACCCGTCATGACCACGCGCTCCGGGTAGTACACGGGCGCACGCCCGGACACGAGTCCCGTCGTGACCCACGAAGCGCCCGAGTCCACCGACAGGCGCACCTCGCCGCGCGGATCGAGACTGAAGCCGTTGCCCAGGTAGCGCGTCCAGAAGAGCACGGACACCGTGTCGATGTTGGCGGGAACGTCAATGAGCGGCGACCGGAGCCGGCCTACTCCCGAGAACCAGGCAGACCGACCGCTCACGCGCTCGGCCACCGGGGTGAAGCCGTTAGGCACCCAGCCGGTCTCATTGGCTTCGGCTCCCGTGGACGCGAGCACGGTGAGCGCGAGGGCGGTCTCGCCGGCGATGATCGTGGTGTTCGTCGGCCGAGCGATCGTGTCGCTCTCGAGGCGCACCATGTAGGCGCCGGCGTCTTCACTCTGCTGGACGGGCACCACGCCACGTGTCTGCACCGTCGTCCGGGTCGCCTGCTCGCGTGGAACACGCACGCGAATGATCGGGGACAGCGACTCGAGGCCGATGATCTCGTTCCCCATTCCGGTCGTGACCGACCGTGTCTCCAGGGGATTGGTCGCGGCATCGAGGAGATCCAGCGCGAACGGCAGATTGTCCTCGAACAACCGGGCCAGTCGCTGCTCATCGTCGGGGAACTCGAAGCCGTAGTACCCACTGAACTCGAAGCCGCTCGTCAGCTCGGGGGTAAAGGCGAGGGTCCCGAAGTTCGCGTATGCCCAGTCGGTGTATTCGCCGTTCGTGGGGTAGAGATTCCAGCCCCACGCGGGGTGGTAGTGATTTCGCTCCGATCCGGGAAGGTTATCGCGCACGGCAGGACGAACGTCGGTGCCGCCGAGCGCGCGGAAGATTCCGTCGTCACCGGTGATCCGGCCAAAATCATTGCCCCACGGCCAGAGGATGAGCCCGGTGAAGGTGTGATAGCTCACCGACATCACCGGGACATGCGCGCGGTGAAACGCCGCGATCGCCTGCGTCTCGAGCTCCGATTCCGCCGAGGGCCCGCGGTACGTCTCCGCCCAGGCGAGCGAGGACGACCCAACCTCGTCCGCGCCCCAGTGCTCGGTGTGGTTGCGGTTGAGATCGACGCCGTAGGTGCCGTCGCCGTTCGGACGCCGATTCTTTCGCCAGAGTCGATCGGTCGTGAACGTGTACTCGTATCCATCGGGATTCACCACGGGCACGATCCAGATGTCGCGCCGCCTGACGAGCGAATCGACCCGCGGGTTCGACGCGGGGCTCCTCGCCAGGTAATCGATGAGCCGCAACGCCATCTCGGTGGCTGCCCATTCGCGCGCATGATAAGTCGCCATGAAGAGCACATTCGGTCGCGCGGGAGAGTCGCCCGCCTCGCCAACCTTTACAGCGAGCATGGGCCGGCCCTCGAGCGTTCGACCTATCGTGTCGAGATGGATCTGAGGGTTGGTGCGCGCGAGCGAATCGAGCAGAACGGGAATGCCGCGCACAGGGTCGTCATACGATCGGTACACGTGTGTCACCGTGACCGCCGACAATCCGAGCTGTCGCTCCCGGCTCGTGCCTGGCGCGAAGAGCGGGGTCACCCGCGCTCCGAGAAGGTCGAGCTGTCCGCGCCGATTCGCCTCGATCACCACGATTGCGTGATCGCTTGCCTGGAAGACGACATCGAGCCCGCGAGCGATGAGCGTGTCTGCCGGAACGCCTTCGACCCGGAATGTGACGTGCTGGGCCGCGGCCGTGACGGGAACGATCAGCGCCAGGGCGGCACCGAACCGCAGTCGCCGCCACCAGCGCCGCTTCCGTGGCGCCCCGCTCTCGCGCAGCACCGGGTGCATCGCGAACCAGCATCGATCGGCGGAGTCGATGACGTCATGCACTGCGTCGCGCCAGGCGCGCCACCGTGCCAGCTGAACCTCGGGCGGACTCGACTTGACGGCGACGGCCGCCGCCTCGAGTCGCTCCAGCCGTTTCACGACATCGTCGGTGCATTCGCCGAGGATCGCCTCGGTGGCACGTCGGTCGGGCGGCTGGTCGGGGTACCGCGTGCGCGCGAACTCGAGCACCTGTCGCTCGACGGCATCGCGGAGTCGCGCGGCGTCGAATGCCTCCAGGCGCACCGCCGCATCACTCGTCCGCTCCGCCTTCGCGCGCGCCGAAATGAATGGTGCGAAGAACCGGTCATGATCGTCGTCCGGCCGCGCGCGGTGGGAGCCGAGGCCGCGGAGCGATCGCGTGAGCTCGGGAAGCGAGTGGGCCGAGGTGAGGATCGCGCGCGCGAGCACGTCGAGCCCCGACGGCGCATACATCGCGATCGTGTCGCCAGTGTCGGCGAAGACCTCCAGTGCGCCAGGACCCTCGCGAAGTCCGTCGAGTCGGCTGAACGCGACCAGAGCGCGCCGCTTGCCGACCGTCACTCCAAGGGCTTCACCGACGAGCTCGATCGTCCCCTCGCCACCGAACTCGACGCCGCGCAAGAACGCGTCGATCGTCGCCTGGAAGACCGGGCCCGTTCGGTCAGGCATCTTCGAGCGCGTATGGGTGCTCGCCGCTCAGCTCGCGATCGCAGAGCGCGGCAGCCTCACCGGTGCGTTCCTGCCAGCGGCGCACGAAATCGAAGAGGCGCTCCGAGGTGAACGCCTCACGAGGGAGGCCGATCGCTTCGATCGCCCGCTCGATGGCGCCCGGGTCGCCCTCGACCTCCACGAGATCGTCCATGCGTGGATAGCGCTCGAATCGCACCGTTGCCCCGTTCAGCTCGTATTGACTGATGTCGCGGTCGATCTCGCGGGTGACGACGAACCCGATGCGATCGAGCATCTGGCGTAAGGCATCCGCGTCTGGCGATCGCGCAGCGATCTCATCGCGCACCTTGTAGCCGTCCTCATACCGCGTAGGACCCTTCCACCCCAGCTCCGCGCGGACGCTCCGCTCATCACGATAGACGCGCAACCGCAGGACATCATCTCGCACACGCAGCTGGCGGTCGACGGTATCGTAACGACAATCCTCGAGGCGCCCGCGAAACACGAGGCGGCCACCGGCTCGCTCGACGTTCGCCATGCGGTCCGGCATCGAGTCGACGACCGCCTTGAGCTCCACTTCACGCATCGACGATCGCGCTCACGACCCGGTCGGTGTCGGCGAGCGTCTCGAACGCAGCGTACGCTCCGCAGCGCAGAAGCTCCTCGACAGTATACGCCCCCGTCGCCACACCGATGGCCCGCACGCCAAGCGAACGCCCGCATTCGATGTCGGCCGGCGTGTCGCCTATGACGACGAGCTCCTCCCCTTCGACGTCCACGCCAAGCTCATCCTTCGCTCGGCGCTTGGCGACCGCGGGGAGCTCAGGGCGATGCTCGTGATCGCTACCGAACGCGCCCACGCGAAAGAGATCGGGATCGATTCCCGCCGCGCGAAGCTTCGCGTACGCCCCCTCGCGCAGGTTGCCCGTGAGCAGGCCAAGAACCGTATCCTTCCGCCCCTCCAGCGTGGCGAGCAGCTCGAAGATGCCCGGATGAACGAGCGTGTCGACGTGCTGCAGCTCATGCTCGAGCCGGCTGAGATAGAGCGACATCAGCACATCCATGCGCTCATCGATGTGCGCATCGTGATGGCCCTCGAGCCGCATCACCTCGCGCACGATCTGCGGATCGGTCTTGCCGTCATAACGATGATCCTCGGGCCCCGGAGTGCCGAACACTTCGCGAAGCGCCGTGAGCATGGCGCGCCGGCCGGCGCCATTGCTCTTCAGAATGGTTCCGTCGATGTCGAACAGGACGAGCCGCACGGGACGCTCCGTCGTCATTCCGGCAGCGGCTCGGCCGTTCGCGTGAGAAGCACCCCGGCGATGATGCCGACCGCGCCAACGAGCTGCCAGATGCCGGGCTTCTCGCCGAGGATGGCGCGCGCGGCCGCAAGCGCGAAGATCGGCTGGAGATTCCCGAACGCCGCCGTTCGTGTGGGGCCGAGCAATCGCACGCCGCGATTCCAGAAGAGATAGGCGACCACCATCGAGGCGAGGCCCGCGTACACGATCGCGCCCCACGTCGCGAGCGAGAGCTCATCCCACGCCGTCCGGTCGAGCGCCGGAAGCGCCAGGAGCGATAGCGGAAGCGTCCCACCGACGATGGTGATCGCGGTGACGACGCGTCCGTCGAGACGGTTCGCATACGGCTTGATGAGCACCGCGAACAGCGACCAGCAGACGCATCCGATGAGCACGAGCCCGGCACCGAGCAGCGTCGCTCGACGCGTCAACGCCTCGGGCTGCGTGAGCGCCACGAACGCGATGCCTATCATCGACAGTCCAATGCCGATCATCCCGCGGCGCGTGATGCGCTCGACGCCGAGCAGGCGCCCGAAGAGCGCCACGAACGCCGGACCGGACGAGAGGATCAGCGCCGTCGTACCCGCCCGCGTGCGCGCGAGCCCCTCGATCATGAAGTATTGGTAGAGTCCCGTGCCGAGCACGCCGAGCACGAGAAGCATGCCGACATCGCGTCGGGTGAGGTGGGTCTGACGGACGCCCAGTGCGAGCACGACGAGCGCGATCGACGCCAGGCCAAGACGGGCGGCGTTGAAGACG
Source organism: Gemmatimonadaceae bacterium (assembly GCA_035249985.1). GTDB lineage: Bacteria > Gemmatimonadota > Gemmatimonadetes > Gemmatimonadales > Gemmatimonadaceae > JAICNG01. The sequence continues at coordinate 22,860 of DATFFP010000065.1, read as the reverse complement.
AGCGGAGGCATCTCGCTCACGGCGAGCTTCATCACGCTCGCGTTCACACCCCAGATGAGCGCCATGCCGACGAGGAGACCGTCGGTGAGGGTCACGCGCGACCGTGCGACGCCCGGCGTTGGCGCGGCGACCCTTTCGGTGGCTGTGGAGCTCATGCGAGAAAGTTAGACGGCCGCTCGACAGCGCGACAGCACGCCCGTACCTTGCGCGCATGAACGTCTCTTTTGCGCTCTTCTGCGACGCGGCCAACCTCTCGCAGGAGGGCAAGCTCAACATCCTCGGCGTCTTCGATGCGGTCCAGGTGGGGACCGTGCCGACGATTCACCCTCGCGCGCACCTGGTGGTACGGTTCAAGGGTCGCCGCACCGACATCGGCACTCACTCGGTGGTGCTGCGGTGGACGGGGCCCGAGGGAAAGGAACTGTGGTCGAGTGGCGGCGAGCTGGACGTCGGCACGCCACCGGCAGGTGTGACCGAGATGGATCTCCCGTTGATCGCGGCAATCGATCTCCCGATCGAGACGACGGGCGCGCACACGATGACGATCGCGTTGGATGGGGCGCGGCAGGCGGATATCACGCTCCAGGTGCGATCGGGGCCGGCCGTGGCGACGCCGGGGGGGATGATCAGTTAGAGCTGCGAACTGCGAACTGCGGGCTGCAGTTCGCAGTTCGCAGTTGTCTTAGAGTACTCGCCGCGCGAACAGAAACCTCCCCACGAGCGCCCTGACGTACGGGTCGCCGTCGTCCGTCAAATCCTCGACACGGTAGCCGCCGCGGCCGAGGGCGAGGTGAACGAGGCGAGGGCCGCCCAGGGAGATCGCGACATGGGTGATGCGACGGTCGGGGCGGTCGGAGAAGAAGAGCAGGTCAGCGGGAGAAAGTGCCTCGGGCGCGAGGTCCACTCGAACACCGACGCCGGCCTGCTGCGAGGAGTCGCGCGGGACCAGGATGCCGTGCAGACCAAATATCGTTTGTACGAGGCCCGAGCAATCGGCGCCCCACGGCGTGATGCCGCCCCATTGATAGGGCGTGCCCGCGAAGTGGCGAATCGCGCTGCGCACGATCGCGTCGGCATTTCGGGGAAAGCGCTGCGCCAGGTCTGCGGCATCGACCGCCTCTCCGCTTTCGAGCCGCGCGTCGTCAGGCAGCACGGCGCCCAACGGCAGCGGGCACGGCCAACCGCGTGAATCACGAATGACGCACCCGAGGGACGTCCGCCCACGCTCGTAGCGCGCGGATCCGTCGGCAGTGACGTAGCCGCGGTGCACCCACCCCTCGTACTCATCCGACCCACGAACGCGCATCCACGGCTCCCGCTCCTCGAGGATCGTTAGGCGATGGCCGGCGAGCCGCTGGGAGACCTGCTCGCTTCCGGCCGCCGGTTGCGATTGCAGGGGGGCGATCGCGGCGCTCACGATCACCGATCTCATGCCGTCGCCTCGTCGGCCAGGCCGGGAATGCCATCGCGACCGCGAGCCGTGCGCACCGCGCGCTCGATCGCGCCTTCGAGGGCCGCGACGGCGAGGACCTCCACCTGGAGCGCTGTCGCCGCGAGGCCCTTCAGGGGAGAGGTCGCGAACACGACATCTCCATCGTACGACGTTCCCACTGGCGTGATCCTCCTCCCGAGGGCGACGCTCGATGCCGCCGCGAGCTGCGCCAGCTCCTCGCGCGACATCGCGGCGTTCGTCATCACGACCGCCAACGTCGTGTTGTGCAATGCCTGCGTCGCGAAGCGGGACTCGGCGGGTAGAGATCCCGCGGCGAGCGAGCGCGACAGATCGACGAAGTCGCCGCTATCGCCGCGCGCCCCGGCGATGATCCGTCCACTGCCGTCTCTGACGTCGCCCAGCGCGTTCACGACCGCGAGCGCCGCGACGTGGAGCTCACCCGAGCTTTCGAGGCTGAGTCCCACGCCGCCTTTCATTGCGCGGGCGACGCCGGCCGCCTTTCCCACCGTCGTCCCTGTTCCCGCACCGATGCTTCCTTCCCCGATGCCGTTGGGTCGTGCCTGGTCGCACGCCTCATATGCCATGAGCGCAGTCGGCCGGGCGGTCGGCGAGCCGCAGGGCGAGAGGTCGAATACCACCGCCGCGGGAACGATGGGGACGACGCCAACGCCCACCGGAAATCCTCGCTCGCGCTCCTCCATCCAACGCATGACGCCTCCCGCCGAGTCGAGGCCGAACGCCGAGCCTCCCGTCAGCACGATGGCATCGACGCGATCGACGAGATGGCGTGGAGACAGGGCGTCGAGCTCACGGGTTCCCGTGGCCCGGCCGAGCAGGGCGCAGCCGGCGCGGAACGGTCCCTCGACGCCGCGCACGACGGTCACTCCGGTCGCGCCGATGTCGTCCGACGCGTGGCCGACCGCCATCCCCAGTGCGCGAAGGTCAGCGCCCACGTTTCTTTTTCGAGCGAATCTTGGGGAGCGGAAGATCGATGGCGCGGAGCGCGGCAGCGATCTCCTCGTCGTCGAGCTCATGAATGGCGGCGAGCAAGTCGTCGCGGCGCACGGTGCTGCTCACGGGGGCGCTGCTGAGCGGTGTCGAGAACGACCGGTCGAGCGAGAGAAAGACGAGCGTCGCCTGCCACATCCCCGTGGCGGCGTCGAAGGCGGGATCGGCCATCACCGTGTACGCGCGATCGTCGAGATCGAAGCGTTCGCGCAGGAGCAGCAGCTCGCCGCTCACGTGGGTTGCGTTACCCCGCGCTTCTCCTGACACGCCTTGCACAACGTGACCCCGCGCATCTGGCATACCAGACAGATGAAGGTTCCGCAGTCGTCGCACGGATATCCTTCCGACGCGCGTTCCTCGTTGCCGCAGTTGCGGCACTTCATGCTGTCTTTTTCCTTGAGTTCTGGCATTGATTTCGTCCCTGATCCCTGGTGTGGACGAGGAGCCAGGAGTCAGGGGTCAGGGGCCAGGGGGTGTCAGGGAAGAGGTTTAGGGAGCTGCGCGAGCCGCTCTCCTCCAACCTTCACTCTGACACCCCCTGATCCCTGACCCCTGATCACTAGCTCCTCTCTCATCGCCGCTCCAAACCATAGCCGCGAATCTTGTTGATCAACGTGGCCCGCGAGATTCCCAGTTCCTTCGCTGCGCGCGTGCGATTGTCGTTATGCGCGCGGAGTGTTCGCTCGATGTGGGCGCGCTCCACCTCCTCCAGCGACTTCGGGACGTGGCGCTCCACGCCCGCTCCGGTCGCGTTGCGGACCTCTGGCGGAAGATGCTCCGTGCCGATCTTGCGCGCCCCACGCCCCACGATCATCGCTCGCTCGAGCACGTTCCGCAGCTCTCGCACGTTGCCGGGCCATGAATACCGCAGCAGCTGGTCGAGCGCGCCCTCCGAGAGCTCCACCGGCGATTCCGGCAGCTGCACGTGAAGCTCCTCGAGCGAGCGCGCGATGAGGTCGAGCATGTCCTCGCGCGCCCGAGCGCGCAACGGTGGCAGATGCACGGGCATCACGCTCAGCCGATAGTACAAGTCCTCACGGAAGCGCTCCTCCACGACCTCGCTCGCGAGATCCCTGTTCGTCGCCGCGATCACCCGCACGTCGGCGGTGATGTCCTGCGTACCGCCCATCCGGCGAAAGGACTTTCCCTCCATCACCTTGAGCAGCTTCGGCTGGATCGCCGCATCGAGCGCGCCGATCTCGTCGAGAAAGAGCGTTCCACCATCGGCCACCTCGAATAGCCCGAGCTTTCGCTCTCTGGTGGCCGCGGTCGAGCCTGCCTCGTGACCGAACAGCTCCGCCTCGAGCGCAGCAGCCGAGAGACCCGCGCAGCTGAGCTCGACAAATGGCCGAGCCGCCCGCGGACTCGACGCGTGAATCGCCTCGGCGGCGCGCCCCTTCCCCGTGCCGGTCTCCCCGATGAGTAACACCGTCGTCCGCTCCGCGGTGGCCAGCAGCTCGATCTGGTGCGCGAGCTCGCGCATCGCCGGCGACGGGCCGAGCAGCGCCGTCGTGCGCGCACCGCGCCGCTCGAGGAGATGCCGGTTCATCTCGCGTAGCCTCGCCTTCTCCAGCGCGCGCTCGGCCGCCACTCCGAGGTGCGGAAGCTCGACCGGCTTCGTCAAGAAGTTCTCTGCGCCCCGTCGCATCGCTTCCACGGCGAGCGGAATGTCGCCGTGCGCGGTCACCATGATGACGACGCGCTGATCCGGTTGCAGCCGCTCGAGCAGCTCGAACCCCTGGACATCGGGAAGCTTGAGGTCGAGCAGCACGAGATCGGGCCGCACGCGAAGGCACGCATCGACCCCGTCTTCACCGGTGTGCGCGCGGACGACCTGGTGCCCGGTGCGCTCGAAGAAGGCGCCGAGGGCGGCGGCCAGCTCGACCTCATCATCGATGATGACGATCGTCGCCACGCTACCGACGCACTTCCGTACAGAGGAGCTCGGCCACGTCCTCGAGCGCGAACGGCTTTTCGATATAGGGCCGCCCGCTCTGCTCGAGGAACGACCGCGCCGTCTCGCTGTCGACGTCGCCCGTGGCAAAGACGACGCGGGCCGCGTGCTCGGGATCGCTCGACTGGAGCTCGGCGAACAGGACATCGCCCGACATGTCCGGCATGCGCAGATCGAGGAGAATCGCGTCGTAGCGACGGGAGCGCGCATGCTCGAGCGCTTCCCGTCCGCTCGCCACGGCGTCCACCGTGTGCCCCTCACGCTCGAGATACAGCGACAACGCCGCGCGAAGAGCCGGCTCGTCGTCGACGATGAGCATCGTTCGCGGTGCGGTGGCGCGCTCGGTCGCGACCGGGATCTCGCCGGTGCGCGGCGCGGGCGCGTGGACGATCGGCAGCTCGACGGTGAAGGTCGCGCCTTCGCCGACGCGCGAGGTGACGCGGATCTGCCCGCCGTGCTCGCGAATGATCGCGTCGGAGATCGAGAGGCCGAGTCCGGTTCCTTCGCCGACCGGCTTCGTCGTGAAGAAGGGATTGAAGATCTGATCCAGCTCCTCCGCGGGAATGCCGGGACCCGTATCCGCCACCGAGGCGACGATGAATTCCCCCTCGCGCCGCGTGCGGAGGGTAATGCGTTTGTCGCCACCGTAGTTTCTGAGCGCCTGCTCGGCGTTGGTCAGCAGGTTGAGGATGACCTGCTGTACCTGGAACGCGTCCGCCCACGTGAGCGGAAGCTCCGGATCGTAGTCCGTGTCGACCTCGATCTGGTGGGTTCGAAGCGAATAGCGCCGGAGCTCGAGCGTGTCCTGAAGCACCTGATTCAGATCGGCATCGGTGCGCTCGGGATGACGCTGCCGCGCGAAGATGAGGAGGTTCGACACGATCTTGGCGGCGCGCTTCGCCTCCTTGTGGATCGTGACGAGGGCATCCTGCTGGTCGGCGTTCACGGTGGACATCGCCAGCATGAGCTGCGAGAACGCCATGATGCCGGCGAGCGGATTGTTCAGCTCGTGCGCGACACCGCTCACGAGCTGTCCCACCGCCGCGAGCTTCTCGCGCTGGAGCAGCTGCTCGGCGAGGGTGCGCTCTTCGGTCATGTCGCGCACGATGCCGAGGCAACCCGTGACGCGCCCCTCCTCGACGATCGGCGTCATCGTCACCGAGCCCACGCGCAACGATTCCTGCGCATCGCGATAGCGGATCTCGCCGCGCACGCGCTCGCCGCGAAGCGTGGCCTCGAAGTGCGACCAGACTGCATCGCGGTCGGACGCTTCGATGAGATCGATGAAACGCATGCCGAACATCTCGCCACGCGAACGACCGATGGCGCGCTCGAGCGCGCGGTTCACCGAGGTGACGCGACCGTCGGAATCGATGGTGAAGATGGCGTCCGACGCCGACTCGACGAGCCGGAGGTATCGCGCCTCGGAGCGCACCAGCGCTTCTTCTCGCGCGCGATCGGCCGTGAGGTCCCGAACGATGGCGAGCACGCCGACGACGTCGTTGCCGCGAAGCATCGGCGTGTTGGTGACCGAGGCCACGCGGCGATCGCCGGTCTTCCGATAGAAATGGCACTCGTAGCGCTCGGCGGTTCCGGCGAGCGCCTCCTTGAAGTGCGCCTTGACCGTGGCCACCTCTTCCTCTTCGAGCAAGCCAAGGATCGAGCGTCCAAGGAGCTCTTCGCGCGCGTACCCCGTGACTTGACAGGTGGCGAGGTTCGCCGACGTGAAGGTCGCGCGCTTGTCGAGCGTGAAGATGGCGTCGGGGGCGGTCTCGAACAGGTTGCGGTAGCGTGCCTCCGACTGCGCGACGGCGTCTCGCGCGCGCCGCTCTTCGGTGACGTCGCGCAGCGAGGCAACGACGCCGGTGATTTGACCGACCTCGCGCAGCGGCGCGGTGCTGATCGCGACGGTGCGACGGTCGCCATCGGCGCAGACGATGATCGTCTCGTAGCGCTGTGGCTCCCCGGCGAACGCCATCTCCTCGCGCCGCGCGACCTCGTCGCGCAGCTCGGGAACGACCAGATCGCCGGCGGGCATTCCGATGATCGCGCCGTCCGCGTAGCCGAACAGGTCATCGGCGGCGGGATTGGCGAACTCGATACGCTTCGCGCGATTGGTGATGACGATCGCGTCGCGCGATGTCTCCACCACGCGACGATAGCGCTCGGCGAGCATGTGGAACGACGTGACGTCGTCGAAGGTGACCACGGCGCCACCGCTCGGATGCGGTGACGCGACGACGTCGAACACCTTTCCGCGCGACATCGACCGCTGCGTGCCATGGCCGGTGTGGCCCTCGACCAGGGCCTTGCCGATCACGCAGTCGCCCGGTGGATGGTGCTCGCGCAGCACGGCCTGATAGAATGGAAGTCCCACCAGATCGTCGGCCCGCGTGACGTTGGCGAGCTGAAGCGCGCGCGCATTGCTCCGGACGATCCGGCCCTCCGTGTCGAGCACGACCATCCCGCCGGCGATGGAATCGAATGCCACCTGCCATTCGCGCGTCGCGCTCGCCACTTCCTCGAACAGCCGCGCATTCACGATCGCCACGCCGACGTGATCGGCGAGGCGCTGCAGCACGCGCGCATCATCTTCGGTGAAGTCGGAGGCACGGTTGATGGCCGCAAGCGTTCCAATGGCTCCACGTGCCGTGATCAGTGGGACGGTGATCGCCTTGTGAATTCCCGCGGCCTCGTGCGCCGGCCGGTATACGCCCTCTTCCGGGGCGCGGTTGGCGATCACGTACGCGTGCGTCAGGAAGGCGCGACCGTTCAAGCTCGTGGCGATCGGGAGGCGCATGCCGCGCAACGCCTCCGTCGCACCGACGGCCTCGACGATCTCCAGATCGTCGCCATCCTGCAGCGCCACGCACGCGCCCTCGGCACGCAGCAATGCCGACGTATGACGCAGTGTGAGATTCAGCACGTCGCTGAGGCGCAGCGATTCGTTCACGGCCCGCGCGACGTCGGCCAACGCCTCGCTCTGTCGCCGCTCCCGCTGACTCTCCGCATAGAGACGGGCATTGGCGAGTGCGACGGCGGCCTGGGCGCCCATCGTCAGCAGGACTTCCTCGTCCTCGTCGGTGTAGCCGTCGTGCTGGCGCGTATACGCGGCGAGCACGCCGAGGAGCTGAATGCCGACCATGATCGGCACCGCAACGAGCGCGCGGGGTGGCTCGTCGTCACCCACCACATCGTCGTCGGCGAGCGAAGCGAGGGTGGGCTGTGCCAGGCGGACCGCGCGGCCGGTCCGGGCGACGGTCGCGATCGGTCCGCCGCCTAACGGCACGGGCGCGCGCACGGCGGGCATGGAGCGCACCAGGCGCACGAGCGTCACGATGCGGTGCGTGTCGAGCTCCGGGCGCGCGATGACGATGCCATCGGCGTCGATGACGCGCGCCACCTGGCGGGCGAGCTCCCGCAGAATCTCCCCTTCCTCGAGCGACCGTGAGAGCGCGCTTCCGACATCGTGCAGTCGCTGCAATCGCTCGGCCCGGCGACGCGCCACGTCGGCAAGCGTGGCCTCGGTGACGGTGAGCACGACCTGCCGGCCAAGCAGCTCCGCGGTCCGCAGGAGCGATTCGCCGGCCGGGCCGTCCTCGGTTCCCGCGAGGAGGAGCAACGCCACCAGGCGGCCGTCGCGACGGCGCAGCGGCAGCAGGAGGATCTCCGACGCATCGAGCCCGACGGCTCCGAGCTCCCGCGTGACCCAGGCGTCGCGCGTGTCGAGACGGAACGACGTGCCGCTTCGGAAACGCGACAGCTCATCGAGCCGCCGCGGCCACGCGCCCGGATCGCCTAACGCGCGTCGAACCACGCTCTCCGCATCGGGGACGGCGCCGGAGGCCGCGACGTGCACGGCGTGGCCCGGCTCGTCCTGGAGCGCGACGGCCGCCCGAGCGAAGCCGAGCGCGCGCATGCCACGCAGCAGCACGCCGAGACGCGCGTCGAGCGATCCCGAGCGCTCGAGGTCGCGCAGGGCGTCCTGAAGTACCAGCAATCGATCACGCTCACGCGCCAGCTCGCGCATCGCCCGCGCTTGCTCCGGTGGCAGCCCCTCGAGCGATGGAAGCGGGGCACCCTCGGTCGGACGCGATATGGACGTGGCTGACCTGGAGACGTCGGTCATTCGGGCGGGATCAGGGAACCACCGGCCACGCGGTGGGGGAGGCCAATGTAGAGTTTCTTGACAGCAGGGTCAACCGACCCGGGGCAGCAAAAGACGCGCGGCCCGAGGATGGACTTCGATATCCACCGGCGTCATCCCGACGAGCTCTCCATCGGCTTGTGCGTCCTGTGGAGGATCGCACTCGATACGAAAGCGCTTGCCCGATCGATACGCCATGGCGCGATGAGGACGGAAGTCCTTGCGCAGCAAGCGCCAGGCGATCGCGAGAACGTCCCAGCCGCTGGCCGGAGAGAAGACGCACAAGTCCAGCTTGCCGTCATCTCGCGCGATCCCGGGGCCGAGCACGATCAGGTCGCTGAGAACGGCACCAAAGTTCGCGACCATCACCGCCGTCGCATCACGCTCGATGGTTTCGCCGTCCACGGTCGCCCGAACGCGAAAGGTGACGGTGCGCAGCGAGGCGCGCACGGCGACATACGCATAGGCGAGGATGCCGAGGCGTCGCTTCCAGATTGGCGGGGTGTCGCGGATCATTCGCGCATCGACGCCGACTCCGCACGAGAACGCGAAGCATCGACCGGAAACGAGTCTCCCCAAATCCACCTCGGCGATCTCGCCGCGGAGGAGCGCGGAGGCCGCGCGCCGAGTCGCGATCGGGATTCCGAGGGCGCGCGCGACGAGGTTGCCCGTTCCTCCGGGGAGAATGCCGATGGGAATGCCGCGCCCGGCAAGTGCGCCCACGACCTCCATTGCCGTGCCGTCGCCACCGAGCGTGAACACGGCCTGATAGTTCGCGGCGCGCGCCGCGGCGATCTCAGCGGCGTGGCCTGGCCGCTCGGTGGTCGCGACATCGACGTGTGCGCCACGGGCGCCTAACGCGTGCGCGGCCGCGGCGAGGCGACGGCGGGCGCGGCGGGCGGCTGGGTTGGCGATGAGGAGGAACGGCCCCCTCAGAAGCTCCATTCCCGGAACAGATCGAGACCGAATTGGCGCGGCCGATTGAACTCGACGGCGTCGGTGCGGCAGAGCGCGGCACTGGTGGCCGGCTCGACACTCATCTGGAGCGAGAAACCATGGTTGAGCCGGTGCTCCAGCGTGAGGCCGAACGCATCGAGGAAGCGGTGGTTCTGCGAGTCCTGCCCGCCGATGGAGCATAGCCCGGCGTTGGCGCTCAGGAAGGTGCGTTCGGTGAGCTGCTTCCCGAAGGCAATGCGCGACTGCCAGACCAGGTTCAGCGGGTCGTTGTCGACCTGGTAGAACTGCCGGTTCTGCGTCGTCTGCAGCTGAAACATGTCCAGGAAACGCAGCTGATCGAAGATCGCGCGCTCGACCAGCGCGCCGAGTGTCGGGACGAGCGTCGCGAACGCCGTCTGCAGCTGACCGGTGTTCTCAGCGACGAACGTCGGCTGTCCCGACACGAGGTAGCTGAGAATCTGCGTCTCCGAGATCTGGATGCGCTCATCGCTCGACAGCGCGAGCCGCGGCTGGGAGAGCGTGCCACCGATCGTGACGCGGATGCGGACGTCGCGGCGGTCGCTACCTGCCTGACGCACCGTGTGCACGGCGACAATGTCCAGCGCAGGATCGATCGCGGGGCCGCCGAAGAAGGTGATCACTCCGCGCTGGACCTCGAACGTCCTGATCACGCCAGGAGCGAGATACAGTCGATAGGTGCCGCGGTTGGCGAGCAGCGGTCCTTCGAGGGTGATCTGGTCACCGGTACGTGTGACACTCACCGAGCCGGCGAGCTTGATGCTCGCTTCCTGCGAGCGGAGCCACACATCATCGCCGATGGCGATGTCGACGTTGCTGATCGCCATGTGGCTCTGGAGCTCTTCCGCCCAGCCCGGGCCGCGCGCGACGGGAGCGATGGCGCTGAAGGACGTCGTGTCAATGAAGGCGCCGAACTCATCCTCCTCCAGCCGGTCGACGTTGACGATCTGCTTCCGGAGCCGCTCACGCAGGTACACCGCGCCACGCTCCACGCGCAGCCCCCCGGTGAGGAGCGAGCTTTCGTAGTCGCCCGCGAGCCGCAGGCCGCCGCTGATCTCGAGGTCCGCGATCCGGCGTTGGCGAATCGCCTCGAAGTTGTTGGCGCTGAAGCTGACGTCGAAGGCGGACCGGCGCGCGAGGCATTCCAGCAAGGAGCTCACGGCGCAGGCACTGTCGGCGCTTTGCGAGAACCGCACAGTGCCACTCAGGGAGGCGCGGCTGTCGCGTGCTTCTCCACTCGCCATCACGAGGCTATCGAGCCGGATGGTCGGAACGGTATCACCGGTGAGCGTCAGGCTCCCGTTGATGTTCCGGAGCAGCGTCCCCGTCGACGCGAGCGCCATTTGCCCGCCGTTCACCAGCACGGTCCCGGTGAAGCTCGGTCGCGTCCACGTCCCGGCAACGTCGAGCCGGGCTTGCAGGCGCCCGGTCGCATTCGACACGCGGGGGACCATCGTCTCCAGCAGCGCCAGGTTCATGCTGTCGGCGCGGAGGCTGACGCGCAGCGAGTCCTCGATCAACCGCTTCTCGACGCTGGTGAGCGCGAGATCGAGCGGAAGGCTCGCCAGGAGGTTGATGGCCGGCTGGTTGTCGCGAACGAGCCGAACTTCGCCGTCCAGGCGGCGCCGGGCGTAGGTCGCGCGGGCATCGAGTCGCGGGAAGTGGATCTCGTCGACACGCACCGTGTCGGCGGTGGCGCTCAGCCGCATCGTGGGATCGTCGCGCATCCCGGTGATCCCCAGCTCGAGCGTGAGCAGGCCGCCTAACGGCGAGCGGCTCTGGACGATCGCACCGAGATCGGCGAGCGGCACCTGGTACATTCGGAACGACGCGTCGACGGGGCGCGTCGACGGGAAATCCCCGGCGAGTACCACGCGGGCTCCGCCATCGGCGACGAGGGCGAGGGAATCGACGGCGGCGCTGGTGGAATCGAGCGTCACGCGCGCCGGCGACGCCAGCGTCCACTGGCGATCGCCGATGACCGCGCCGAGTGTGTCGACGAGCAAGCTCGTCGTGTCGCCGTTGAACGCGTACGCGAGCGACAGCCGGCCGCGTGGGCCCGTTGCACTGCTGATGCCGAGCGCCAGCCGACCGGCGGTCGGGCCCGTGGCGTCGAGCGCGATGCGTGCCGAATCCAGACGCACGCCCTCGACGACGAGCGTGTCGAGCGCGAGCGTCAGCAGGCCGGCCGGCGTGCGAGGCAGTCCCGCAAGCGCGTAGCTGCCACGCACAGCGCGCGCGCGATCGCCGGCGACGAACAGGCCGCGTCCTTCGACGCTTCCCGTGGTAGCGAGCGAATCGATCGAGCCGCGGAGCCAGCCGCTGACCTGGATACTCCCGGCCAGGGAGTCTCGATAGGCGATGACCAGCGAGTCGCGCCGCGCACCGGTGGCGGTGTCCTCCCTGGCCAGTGCGCGAGCGCCGCGTCCGGCGCGATCGGTCGGAATCCACGGACGCAGGCCGCCGAGCGAGTCGACGACGATCGTGTAGCGCATCGAGTCGGCGCGCGGCTCGGCGAGCGACAGCGCACCGGACGCGGTCAGGGTAGCCGCCGTCGTCTCGATGCGCATCGTGTCCACCCGGACAAGGCCGCCGGCGAACGTCAGCGAGGCGGTCGACGGGAAGATCCGTACGCCACCGACGGTCGAGCGGTCGAGGTCGATCGCGAGCGTCCCATCCAGATTCGCGAGGGAATCGCCGCTCAGGCTGGCGCGGTACTGTCCGGTGAGGCGCGACACGAGAATGTCGTCACGCGCGAGCAGAGCGCGCGGGTCGAGATCTTCGACCGCACCGGTCATCTCCGCGGCGAAGCCAGGCGCCGTCATGTCGAAGCGGCCGTCCACGCTCATCATCCCGGCGTCTCCGCGCATCGTCGCCGCGAGGACGAGGTCCGCCATCGTCCCCTGCACGCGCAGCGGACCGGTGTGCGGCCCGCGCGCGGGCAGCGCGGGATAGGAGCGCGCGAACTGGGTGAAGTCGATCGGCTGCGCGAAGAGATCGACGTCGAAGGAGAGGAGCTCCTCGCCGTACGTCACCCGTCCCGATCCGGTGAAGTGCGACTCTCCGGGTCCCCCGTCGCGGAGCGTGACGTCGGCCTCGCGGAAGCGGACATCCATCCACGACGAATCGAGCACCGCCGTGCCCGAGATCGTGCCCCGCAATCGCGGAAAATCAGCGAAGAGAAACTGGGGCGTGCGAAGGTCCAGCGTCTCGATGTCGAGCGAGAGCCCGAGAAACTTGGTGAAGGCCGGGTCGAGAATGTTGAGGCCGCCACTCGCCGACGCCCGCGTGACCGCCCCCGGCACGTGCTTGTCGCGGAACGTGATGTTCGCTTCGTCGACCATGAAGCGATCGAGGCGACCGCCCCGACCGCGAACGCTCCCGGTGAGCGTTCCCTGCCAATCGACGGGGAATGGTCCGCCGGCCAGCGTCCGGAATAGATCGAAGTCCACCGGCTCCGCGCGCAGGTCGACGTCCTTCACCACGAGCACGGGACCGCCCACGCCGAACGTCCAGTCACCGACGAGATGAGACCTGGCCGCGCGCACGTCCATGCGCGTGATGCGGTAGTCGATCACGCGTGGATCGCGCGCGTCGTTCACGATGTGCAGGAGCATGCGGCCGCTGCCCTGGCGCGGCAGCGTGGGGTACACCCACGCGATGTCGGCGAGCGACACCGAGTCGCCTGCCACCTGCACGTCGTAGCGAACCGGACCGGGCGTCTTCCAGTGCACCATGCCGCGGGCGCGCCCGGTGGAGCCGGGAAGATCGAAGTGGGTGATGTCGAAGCGCACCGTATCGTCGCCGATCCGGACCGGGCCCTGTACGTTGCGGAACTTGAAGGGCGGGTCGGTCTCGTCGACGTCCATGTCGCCGACGACGATGAGACGCCCCGCGCTGTCGGGATCGGCGATGCGGGCAAAGGGCGCTTCGACCTCGAGCCCCGTCCACCGCCACGTCTTCTTCAAGCCTTCCTTCGTCTCGCGAATCTCGTGGCCGCCCGTCGTGCGCGCGTACGCGAGCGCGGAGTCGCGTTGGCGCGCCGTCAGCGTGTCCGACGGCGACCACGGCATGGTGACGATGACGGTACCGTCATGAATGGTGGCGCTGTCGATGACGATGTAGTCGCCGAAGCGCCGATCCGGTGTGCGTACGCGCGGCGCGCCTTTGGGGAAGATCCGCCGGTAGTTCCAGACGCCATCGGAATGGCGGCGCAGATTGACGAACGGCTTGTGAATGACGAGCTGCCCGATGAGCAGGCGCTTGTCGATGATGTCGCGCGGGTCATAGGTGATCTCGATCGGCCCCGCGCTCACGAAGAGGGAGTCCTCGTCGTCGCGGATGGCGAATGAGTCGACGACGACGCCGGTGACGAGCCCGCCGCTGATGCGCCCGATGTACATCGTCCCGCGCTTGCCGAGCTTCGACGCGACCTGTGCCTGGAGATAGCGGCGCACGTAGTCGCGGCCGAGATCCGTCTGCGTCACCGATAACACAGCAGCCGCCGCGACGACTCCGATGAGGAGCAACGCGGCGGCGCTGATGATGGCGACGAGACGGCGACGAGACATTGCGAAGGGTCCTCAGGGTCCTCAGGGTCGTCAGGGTCCTCAGGGATTGTGCTCAGGGTTTCGCACCCCGAGGACCCTGAGGACCCTGAGGACCCCGAGGACCCTTAGAACGCCTGCCCTATCGAGAAATGAAACGTCAGCTTCTGAAAGAAGGAATCGTCCCGGCGCGGCGTGAAGGACGCAGGGCACCCCTCGCCGAATCCGTTCGGCAGCGTGTTCCCTGGGCTGACGCACCGGAGGCGGCTGGGGTTTCCGGTGACCTCGTCGCGAACGATCGTGTACGCCGGACCCCGCTGCTGCGCATATCTGTTGTACGCGAGATCGAACCGGATAGGTCCAACGGGCGACGCAATGCGAAGGCCGACGCCGGGCGTCCAGCGGAACTGGTCGAGCCGAACGGTTTCCGCCCTCCGGTTGTAGACCTGCCCGCCGTCAACGAAAAGTGCGAACTGGAGCAGATCCCGAAGGAAGGGCGGCCGCATCCGCAGCTCCACGTTCGCGATAGCCAGCGCATTCCCGCCCGTTGGTGACGTGCGGATGACACCGATGGTGTCGTCGGCCACGAAAATCGTGTCACCCGACGGGAGGATCGAGTCGACCCGGGCGTCGTTCACGAGGTACACGAGAGGCCCAAGCTCATTTTGCCGGTAGCCCCGGACCGAATTGGGCCCTCCCCCGTACATGCGCTCCTGCGGCGGGACGAAGTCATCGGCGCCCCGCAAGGTCCCCAGGGCGAGCACCCCGCCGAGCTGCAGCCGGGAAGCGAAGGTGACGCTGGGTGTCAGCCCCTTGTACCAGTTCGCCTCTCCCGTCCACTTGTTGAACCGGAAGTCCGAGCCGATGAGCCTCGACGAGTGACGCCATTCCAGGCGCACGATGTCGCCGCGTCGGGGGTCGTACAGGTTGTCCGTCCGGTCACGTGAGAGACTCAACCGCGCCGTCGCGAGCTGCGTGTTCTGCGTGAGCTCGCTAATGGCCTGGAGCTCACACACGTTGAACACGGCACAGAACACCGCGTCCGCCGCCTGGGTGCGTCCGTACTCGAGCTGATAGGCGAGCGTCAGCGGCGTGCGCGGACGGGTCTCCCGGGTGATCGACGCGACGCCTCCGATCGTCGTACGGCGCAGATACGCGTCGAGCTCCGAATAGCGCTCGCTGAACAACGTCAGCGAAGGCGCCAGCCGGATTCCAAAGAGCAACGGCTGCCGCACCGTCGCCCCGGCGTAGTAGTTCACGGTGTCGCTGAACACGTCGTTGCGCACCTGGGATGCGCAGAGCTGCTCGACCCCATCGAGCGGATAGCCCACGCCGATCTTGGACAGGCGGGCGTTCACCTCGAGGCGCCGTGCACCGCCGATGAAGTCGCGATCGACGAAGCGCCCCTGCGTGCGGAAGCAATCGAGCGTCGCCCAGCCCGCGCCCACGCGCACCGAGTGCATCGCCGCCTCGCTCAGCAGCACGCGCACGGCGAGCAGCGAATCGCCCGGCGGCTGAAGGCTGTCCGCCGCAAGTCGTATCTCGACGTGGGCGTACGTCTCGAGCTGGTAGAGGTCGCGCTGACTTCGGAAGAGGTCCTGCTCGCGGAAGATCTCCCCCACCCGGAGCGAGATCAGCCGCCTGACTTCCGCCTCCGGAATCTCCTGCCGCTTCCCCTCCCTCGGCTGAATGTCGACGTCGATGCTCGCGATGCGCATCACGCGGCCGGGGATGAACTGGAGGTCGACCGTGGCGCGGTCCCGGATCTCGTCCACTTCGTACCCGCTCAGGACTTCCGCGCGTGCGAAGCCCTGGCCGCGCAGGCGCTCGATGATGCCCGCCACCCGGCGCTGCAGCTCCTGTCGATCGAACCGGCCGCCACGCATCTGCTCCAGGTCGCGCGCCATGCGTGGCCCATCACGCACGGTGTCGAGACCGCTCACGCGCAGCGTGTCGATCAGGACCGGTGGACCCTCGGCGATGTTGAAGTCGATGTCGACGCGTCCGGGATCCTCCGTCGTGACGACGGTGTCGACGGTCGCCTTGTAGAAGCCGCGCTGGCGATAGAAGAGTCGCAGTCGAAGGACGTCGCGCTCGAACTCGACGCGATCGAGACAGCGCTGCGCCCCGAAGAAGAGGCCGACGCGACGCCAGAAGCTCGACGGCGTCGTCGCGATCGCCGCCTCCAGCTCGTCGTCGGGGAAAGTCTCGTTGCCGTGGAACTCGATGTCGTCGACCCGAACGTCGCCGGGGTCGCACTCGAGATCCTGCGCGCCGGCCGCGGCCGGCACGGCGAGAACGAGAGCGACCGCTAGTGGCGCGACATGTCGCGTGACCCGCCAGCTCACCGGGGCGCGGACGTCCCGGGCCGTTTTTGCCGAGTGCGCCTCACGATGGCGCCGCGCTCGTCGATCTGCGGAATGCTCTTCTCGCGCGCGATGGGCGTGCGCTGCAGCATCATCCGCGCGAGATAAAAGGCCGCGAGGCCCGCGCCCACCGCGATTCCCGCCGCCGTGAGCGTCTCACGCGCTTCGAGCTCGCGGCGAAAGTAATAGACGGAGGGAGGAACGAGACGAGATCCGGAATCAGGCTTCATCGGCGCCGTCGAAAGAGGATTGCGGATTGCTGATTAGTCGAGCTTCTACACCGTATGCACGAGAATCGTCCCCGGTCCTCTCTGCTTCGCCCGGCGCTTGACGTCCGCGGCGAGTGAGCCGATCTGACCAATCGACGTGAAACGGTCGGGCTGCACCAGCAGGATCGCAACGGATAGACGAGCGATCGGGAATTCTCTTGCACGCCCGTCGCGGTCGATCCCCATGAAGTGGCCCCGGCGCACCGCATCCTCACCCACCGCGTGGGCGGCGACCTCCACGAACCGGCTCGCTGTCTCACGTCCGATCGCTTCGGCACGCTCGGCCACGGTGACGACGATGAAGTCATCTCCGCCGATGTGACCGACGAAGTCGCGGGGAGTGCCAACCGCCAGCACCGCGGCCCGCACCGCGGCTCCCATCTCTCGAATGACCGTGTCCGCCGCGGTGAAGCCAAAGGTGTCGGCGAACGGCTTGAAGTTGTCGAGATCGATGTAGCAGACGGCGAATGCTTCGTTCTGCTCCGCGCGTCGCGTGATCTCTTCCTCGATGGCCGTGCCACCGGGCAGCCCGCTCGTCGGGTTGCGATCGCCTTCGCGCCGCACGATGCGCAGGAGCGCGACGACGCGCGCGCGAAGCTCCCGCGGATCGAACGGCTTCGCGAGATAGTCATCCGCGCCCGCCTCGAACCCGGCGACCTTGTGGTCGACGTCGCCTTGCGCGGTCAACATGAGAACCGGAATTCGAGCGGTAAACGGGTTACGCTTGACTGCACGGCAGACCTCGAAGCCTGACATGCCGGGCATCACGAGATCGAGCACGAGCAGGTCCGGCTCCCGCTGCTGAATGGATGCGAGAGCCGTCACGCCATCCGCGGCGAGCGCCACCTCGTGTCCCGCTGACTCGAGGATGTCGCGCACCACGAGGCGCATGTCCTCGTTATCGTCCACGAACAGCAGGTAACTCACGATTGACGCTGCGCTTAGGGCGCGATAAGGTTCATCGGCGCGGACGCCCGTGTCAACGGTACGCGATCGTGCATCCCCTGATAACGATCCGACCCATGCGCCGACTTCTCCCCGCGCTGCTGCTTTTCATCGTCGTCGGCTGCCGAGGCGGCGACTCCGCGCCGCAACGCCGGACGCTGATCGATTCCCGGGATACGTACGACCCCAGGACGCTCGATCCGGCACTCGCCACCGATGTGCCGAGCGGACGCGCCGTCGCCTATGTCTTCGATGGGCTCACCCGATTTACCCCCGACGCTCGACTGGAGCCGGCGCTCGCCGAGCGGTGGGATGTCTCTCCGGACGGGAAAGTATACACGTTCCATCTGCGTCGGGGCGTGCGGTTTCACGACGGAACGTCATTCGTCGCGCGCCACGTCCTGAAGAGCTTTCACCGTGTGCTCGATCCGACGACGAAGAGCACCGGGCCATGGGTGCTGTATCCGATCGACGGCGCGCGCGAGTTCGCCGACCGGCGGGACCCGTCCATTCGCGGCTTGGTGGCTGTCGACGACTCGACCGTCCGAATCACACTCGGTCAGCCGCTGTCGATCTTCCTCAAGCTGCTGGCGATGCCGGTGGCGTCGATCGTCCCCGACTCCGTGGGACCCGACTTTCGAGAGCACCCGGTGGGAACGGGGCCGTGGAAGTTCGTCGAGTGGCGGCACGACGACTATCTCCTGTTCGCGAAGAACCCCGATTACTTCGACGGAGCGCCCAGGACCGACTCGCTTCGCGCTCGCATCATTCGTGAGCCGAGCACGGCGGTCGCCGAGTTCGAGGTGGGGAACGTCGATCTGCTGTACGTTCCGGAGGCGGAGACGCGTCGGTGGGAGCAGACCGATGAGCGAAACGCCACCCTCGCGGCCGCCCCTGCCCTGCGTCTCTGGTACGTCGGGATCAACACGACGCGCGGACCGTTACGGGACGTGCGCGTGCGTCAGGCGATCAATCACGCGATCGACGTCGACATCATCCTGGACCGGCTCATTGGCGGGCGCGGGCGACGTGCCGCTGGCGTCATCCCGCCGGTGCTCGACGGCGCCGACACGACGCGGACACCGTACGCGCACGACATCGGCCGCGCGAAGCAGTTGTTGACTCAGGCCGGCTTCCCGAATGGCATCGACATCGAGCTGTGGCACTCGGACAACGAGAGCTTTTCGCGCGTCGCGCAATCGATCCAGAGCTATCTCGCCGAGGCGGATATTCGCGCGAAGCTCGTGCAGCGCGAGGCAGCGGCGATGCGTGCCGCGGCTCGCAACGGCGAGACCGACATGGTGCTGAAGGATTGGTACGCCGACTACCCGGACGCCGAGAATTTTCTCTATCCGCTGTTGCACACCACCAACCGCGGACTCGGTGGAAACGTGTCGTTCTACTCGAATCGCGAGTTCGATGGTCTGGTGGACCAGTCGCGCATCGAGCTCGACAGCGCGCGCCGCGTGGAGCTCTACCGCCGCGCCGACTCGATCGCGTTCGCGGATGCACCGATGGCGTTTCTGTTCTTCTATAACGAGCTGTACGCGGTGCAGCCCTGGGTTAGCGGGTTCCAGGTTCCAGTGATTTTCAACGGGCAGCGGTGGGTTGAGGCGGAACTGCGTTGAGCGAGGAGCTGGTGGTCAGGGGTCAGGGGTCAGGGGGGTTTGGGGAAAGGGACCGGGAGTGGTTCTCTCCTGCAACCCACCCCCTGACACCCCCTGACCCCTGATCCCTGATCCCCAGCTCCATGATTTCCTTCATCGCCCGCCGACTCCTCCTCGCGATCCCGACGCTGTTCGGCGTTCTCGTCGTCGTCTTTCTTCTCCTGTACATCGCGCCGGGCGATCCGGTGATGGAGATGGTCGGCGAGCGGGCGGACGCTGAAACGATCGCGCGGCTCCGCGCCGAGCTGCGGCTCGACGATCCGGTTCCCCTCCAGTTCGCGCATTACGCCGGCGGCGTGGTCACCGGTGACCTTGGCACGTCGTACATCACCGGCCGGCCGATCACGCGCGACATTCTCGAGCGATTCCCCAAGACCTTGCAGCTCGCGACGGCGGCGATGCTGCTCGCCGCTTCGCTCGGAATCACGATCGGAGTCCTGAGCGCGCGACGGCCAGGCAGCGCGTTCGACCGCCTCGCCATGGGGGGCGCGTACCTCGGGATTTCCTTTCCCGTCTACTGGGTCGGGCTGATCCTCATACTCGTGTTCGCGGTCACGCTGCGCTGGCTGCCGCCGTCCGGCTTCGGACGCGTCGAGTACCTCGTGCTGCCCGCGCTGGCGTTAGGCACCCGCTCGATCGCCTTCCTCGCCCGCATGACGCGCTCGGCCATGCTCGAGGTGTTAGGCAGCGACTTCGTTCGCACCGCGCGGGCCAAGGGACTGCGCGAGCGCGTCGTGCTGGGGCGGCACGCACTCCGCAACGCGCTCATTCCGATCATCACCGTGCTCGGCCTGGACTTTGGCTACTACCTCACCGGCAGCATCCTCACCGAGACGATCTTTTCGTGGCCCGGTATCGGTCGCTACGTGGTGAACGCGATCGCGCGGCGCGATCTGCCGGCGATCCAGGGGAGCGTGCTGTTTCTCAGCGTGGTGTTCGTGCTCGTCAACCTCGCCACCGATCTCCTGTACGCGAAGGCGGATCCGCGGGTGCGGTACGACTGACTGGGGGTCAGGAGTCAGAGTCAGGAGTCAGGGGGTGTCAGGGTCCAGGTTCCAGGAGCTGCGCGAGCCTTTCTCCTCTCACCTACAACCTGACACCCCCTGACCCCTGACTCCTGACCCCCAGTTCAGACGCCGGCCTCTTCCTTCACGCCGAACACCGCCATGTGCGACGAGTGGCCAGGATTCACCTTCTTGTCCGGGTAAATCCAGTGCACCGCCTGATTCACCGCGATCGCCGCTTCCGAGTAGCCGGTCGCGATGAGCTTGAGCTTTCCCGCATAGGTCGTGATGTCGCCCGCCGCCCAGATTCCCGGGCGGCCGGTCTCCATCGCGGTGTTCACGACGATCTCGTCCTTCTCGAGATTGAGCCCCCACTCCGCCATCGTGCCCAGGTCGCTGACGAAGCCGAGCATGGGAAGAATCGCGTCGCAGTCGATGGCGACGGTCGTCTTCGCCTTGATGTCCTTGAGCACGACGCCGGAGAGATTCTCGCCGTTGCCGGTGATGTCGTGCAGCTCGTGGAAGGTGAGCATCCGCGCGCGTCCTTCGGTGCAGGCCGCGCGAATCTCCTCGACCGTCGCCGCATGCGCGCGAAACCGGTCGCTGCGGTGGGCCAGCGTCACCGACGAGGCGCGATCGAGCAGCTGATGCGCCCAGTCGAACGCCGAGTCACCGCCGCCGATGATGAGCACCTGCTTGCCCCGGAATCGCTCGGGATCGAGCACGCGGTCGTGAATTCCCTTCCCATACCACGGCTCGGCGCACGGCTGTGGCAGCCGGCGCGGTGAGAACGCCCCGATGCCGGCGGCGATCACGATGGCCCGGGTCGGAAACCGGTCCGTTTCGGTGACCAGCGTGAAGGTCCCGCCGTCCTCCTCGAGGGAGACGACGCGCTGATCGAAATGCATGGGTGCGCCGAACTGCTTTGCCTGCTCGAGCTGCCCCGCCACAAGGTCCTTCGCGAGCACCCGAGGAAACCCCGCGACGTCAAAGATGTACTTCTCAGGGTAGAGGGCGGTGAGCTGGCCGCCGGGCTCGGACAACGCGTCGATGATCTGAGCGGAGACGCCACGCATCCCCGCGTAGAAAAGGGCGAAGAGGCCCGTGGGGCCGGCGCCGAGAATTGTAATGTCTTTGGGCTCGTGCTGCATGCGTTAACGATCACCAGTGGTGATTCTGAGGGCAAGGCTCGGACGGACGGCAGAGACGTCAGATGTCAGAATTCAGAATTCAGAATTCAGACCGTCAGGCGAAATGCCATCGAAGCCGCTTCTGAAATCTGAATTCTGAATTCTGACTTCTGACGTCTCTGCCGTTATGGAAACCTCGCCCGAAGATCATATCCTCGACTACGCCGGCTCCTTTCGCCTCCTCCGAAAGGTCGCGGACGGCGGCATGGCGACCGTCTACGAGGCCGAGCAGCTCGGACCAGCCGGGTTCGCGAAGCGGGTCGCGCTCAAGGTCATCCATCCGCAGTACGCGTCCGAACGCCACTGGCTGCAGCTCTTCATCGACGAAGCCAAGCTCTCCGCCAACCTCGCGCACGGCAACATCGTGCAGATCTACCAGCTCGGCGAAGTCGATGGGCAATACTACATGGCGATGGAGTACATCCAGGGTCCGACGCTGCGCTCGATCATCGATCGACATGCGGAGCTCCACCAAGCGATGCCGCTGCCGATCGCGGCGTACATTGCCTCACGCGTGTGTCGCGCGCTCGACTACGCGCACAACTTCGTGGCGCCAGGCGGGCAGCGGCTGGACGTCGTGCACCGTGATGTCTCCCCGGGAAACATCATGGCGTCGTGGGACGGCCACATCAAGCTGGCCGACTTCGGCATCGCGAAGGCACGCACCTCCTTCGATCCTGCCGCCGAACGGCACATCCTCATGGGGAAGAAGCACTACATGTCCCCCGAGCAGGCGCTGGCGCTCGCCGTCGACGCGCGCTCCGACGTCTTCACGTTAGGCGTCGTGCTCTACGAGATGCTCACCCTCGAGCCGTTGTTCAAGGAGGACATTACCGATCTCCTCCTCGATGAGGTGACGGTGCATCCCCTGCCGAGCGTGCGGGCCCGCGTGCCGCAGCTCCCCGGCGAAATCGAGGAGATCCTGACGCGTGCGCTCGCGCGCGACCCGAACCGCCGCCCCACGGCCGCGGCGATGGGCCACGCGCTCGACCGATGGATCGAGCGCCAGCGCCCGGTGGCGACCCCCGATCGCTTGCAGGAGCACCTCGCGACGATCTTCCCCACGGCGCTCAAGCGGATCTCGGGCTCATCGGCCAAGGCGGAGACGCCGACGAAGTTCTCGAACTTCAAGCGTGGGTTGCGGCGGCCGCGGAAGCCGGGGTTGTTGTCGAGACTCTTCGGACTCTAGTCGTACCGCAACGAGCCTGACTGCATCACCACAGAGGCACAGAGGCACAGAGAACGGCCAACTGCAAAAAGCCTTTTGCAGTTGGCCGTTCTCTGTGCCTCTGTGCCTCTGTGGTCGTGCAGTCAGGGCTCGTGGCGTAAAACCTC
>DATFFP010000064.1:0-31238 GCA_035249985.1 Gemmatimonadaceae bacterium | reverse complement strand
GCATTGACCACAGAGGCACAGAGGGCACGGAGGTACGGCGAAACTGCTGCTTGAGCAGTTCGCCGTACCTCCGTGCCCTCTGTGCCTCTGTGGTTATGCAGTTCCCTGGCCAGCCTTCGCTCTAGGACCACTCGCGACTGCAAATCCCCGTCGCCGTATCCGGACCCGGCCCAACGATCCCGGCCTTTCCAATCGCATCGCGCGCCCGCGAACGCCCGGCATTCCACTCGTACCACGCGTCATCCATGACCCACATGAACCGCTCGCCGATCGCCGTGTGTGCCCTTGCTCGCAGCCCTTCGTGCTCGCGGTTCGCCGCCTGGAGCACCTCGGGGACCGCGCGCGCCGACAGGTCGCAGGCGAGGTAGCGCAGGTCGAGCTTCCCCGTCTCGGCATGCCGGGCAACGTTCTGCCGAACGATCCAGGATTCGTGGTTCCAGATCGACACGCCCGCCATGGCCATCACCGCGAGCGCCCCTGCGCGCCCAAGCAATCGGCGCGCACTGGGGCGTCGCAGCAGCTCGTGCGCGAGGAGAATGAGACTCGCGGCGACGACGAGCATGTACGCCTGTGCGTACAACCTCGTCGTCGTGAAGCCGTACGCGTCTTCGTACAGGAGCACGCGGCGGAACGCCGAGTGCAGCAGCACCTGCGTCTCGCCGAGGACGATGAGCTCGACGATCAGGATTCGGCGCCGTCGCGTGGTTGCCGGCGCCAACAACGCCAGTCCCATGATCACACCGGCGCACAGCGTCGCCACGATGGTCAGCTCTCCGAACCCGCGGCGCGCCCATTCCGCGTACGAGACGCCGCTTCCCTGCACGCGCGCGACATCTCCGAACAGGTAGCTCACCTGGAGCGTGAGGAAGAGCGTGAACACTCCCGCGATCGCGCTCAGCACCATGAGCCGCTCGGTCTCACCGAGCTGAACGAATTGCCTTGGGTCGGCCGGTGCCCGCGCACTGCCTGTCGACGGTCTGGCCGCGTACCCTACCGCACCCAGCGACAAGGCGAGGACGACGCCAAAGAATATCAGTCGAGGAACGAAGTGCCACGTCGAAAGAAGACGCTCGAGCTCGTCGCGCCAGGTAGCGAGAGTCGGATCCACCGAGGAGAGCAGCAGCGCGAACAGCCCGGCGATCGGGAGCGTGAGCACCGCGCCGCGGATGAAGGGCACGGCGCGGTCGTTCGTCAGCTCGCGCACAGTCTCCGTGGCACGCCGGGTTGCTTCGGCCACACATGTCACGAAGACGACAGCCGGAAGCGCGACGAGCTCGATGATCCGCGCGCGTGCGTAGCGTTCGGGGTTGGCTCTCGCGATCGCAATGGCGAGAAGAATCAGCCCGGCGAGGATGGACAGGACATGCAACGGCTCGCTCGCAGCGAAAACGACCCCGACCGCCGTCAACACCGCAAGCACGAGCGGTGGTGCAACGCGACTCCCCGTCCCCTCGGCGAATGCTGACGCGAGGAGCGCGATGCTCGCCGCCACGACGCAAAGGAGCCAGTTGATGCCGGGATTGGCGTTCCACAGGATGGCGGTACTCAACCCGGCGACGAGGGCCGAGCTCACCCACAGCCGTCCCAGCAACGCGCGCTGTGTCGATGTCGACATCTCGGCTTGTGTGAACGAAGCGGTAGTCATGTAAACGCCTCTCGAGAATTCAGACGGCTGCGGGCAGTGCGCCGAAGCGCCGCTGCCGGCCGTGGAAGTCGGCAAGTGCACGCTCGAGGTCCGTCGCATCGAAATCGGGCCAGCGCTTGTCGATGAAATGGAGCTCCGCGTACGCGCACTCCCACAACAGAAAGTCGCTGAGTCGCCGCTCGCCCCCGGTCCGGATGAGGAGATCGACGTCGGGGCCGAGGGACGACGGCTCACGCACCGACCGCTTGATCGCGTCGCGGGCGGAATAGTCCACCGCCAGCCGCAGGTGCAAGCGCCCGCCGTCAGCGGTGAGTCGCTCGGCCGCCACGATCTGTCGAACCAGTGAGGGCGCAAGCCGGTCGCGTCGCCCAACGACGGAAAGGCGCACCCCATTTTCCTGCAGAGCGGCCGCTTCGGAAGCAAGGTACCGGTGAAAGAGCCGCATGAGCGTCGTGACCTCGCGGGTCGGCCGCTTCCAGTTGTCGGAGGAAAACGCGAACAGCGTCAAGGTTTCCACTCCGAGTGACGGCGCACTTTCGACGACGCGCCGAACGGCGTCGGCGCCCGCGCGATGGCCGGCGGTCCTGGGGAGGCCGCGTGCGGTCGCCCAACGACCGTTGCCATCCATGATTATCGCGACGTGCGCAGCGTTGTGCGATGGCGAAGTACTTGGTGTCATAAAGTAAATAGACAAAAAAAGATCAGCGTTCGCGCGGCTCGCGCGTCGCCCGAATGAGGGCCTCCATGTGCGCGAGATACTTCTCGAGCACGCGGCGGCCGGTTGCGGTAATGCGATAGTCGGTGTGCGGTACGCGTCCTTCGAAGGACTTGCTGCAGGCGATGTAGCCGGCGTCCTCGAGCTTCCGAGCATGCACGCTCAGGTTTCCGTCGGTCGTTCGCAACAGCTTCTTGAGGTCGTTGAACGACAACGACTCGTTCACGGCCAGTGCGCTCACGATGCCCAGCCGGATGCGCTCGTGGATGAGTCGATCGAGCGCCAGCGGATCGGTATCCACGGCATGACCACGAACGCCGCGAAGCCGCTCAGTCGTCTCGGGCCGGGCTTCGTCTCGTGAGGCTGCGCTCGGCTTAGCCACCATGCCTCCTTGCGATGATGAGACCAAAGATCACGTGCAGGGCGCCAAAGGCGGCCCCGAGTACCCAGTGCGTGGTCCACGCCGGCATCATCAGCGATGCGACGCCGACCGCGATGAACATCAGGCCCATGAGCGGAACGACGCGCACGGAGAACGCGCCCCCGGTGATGACCGCGGTCCCGTACAGCATGAGCCACATTGGCGGAACGAGCTCGAAGTCACCACGCTCCAGCAGCACGTACGTGAGGATCGCGCCGACGGTCATCGGCGGAAAAAAGCTCAGCAGAAACTTCCTCGCTGCGCCGTGGAAGAGCGGAGCGTTCGCGCGCTTCGCCTTCCGCCAGATCGCGTACGAGGACACTGCGATGGAGGCCCCGGCCGCGGCGAACCAGGCGATGAGCTGGCCACGAATCGTCGGCTGAGTGACGGCGACGGCCGCTGACGCGAACGCGATCGCGCCAACGGCGACCATGCCCCACCCCGAGACGGCGGTGAACGCCGCGGCGTTCTCCATCGTCTCGCGGATGAAGCGTAGATCATCGATGGCGCGCCCCTGTAGCGATGGGACGGCGCGCTCGGCGCCCGCTCGTCGGCTCATGTCGTCAATATCCCGCCCGGCTTCACCGCTGTCAAGTGCTTTATGTTACAAAGCATGTGCGACCGGCAAACGCCTCCGGCTTACTTTCGGGCGCCGGGAAGCAGCGCCCCAGCCCCGCTCGCCGCATACGCGGCAAGGCGCGACAGCTCGTCGCGATACACCCGCTCGAGGAACGCCTTGGTGGCCAGGCGCTCGACGATCCCGAGAATTCCATCGCGAGTCGTGACAACCGTCGTGATCGTCACGTCCGACTCACGCCCCTCGCGAGCGGGGTTCAGGGTGAACGTCGTCACGGATTTTCCCTCGACGTCGCGCTCAACGAGGACACGTCCAGGCTTGGGCTCCTCGATCTCGGCGCGGATGGTCCGACTCGTCCCGAGCACTGTCATCTCGAAGCGGATGCGCGTGCCCGCGCCGACGCCGCCCTCCTCGACCTCGATGTTACGGAAGTAGGCGGAGGGCAGGATGTGAGGATGGCCCTCCGTGTAGTCGGCGAGGATCGCGTACACCTCTGCCGGAGGGGCCGGAACCCGGCGCATCGCGCTGACGGTAAACGTCGCCACGGGAGAATAACGTGGCGCTGGCGGCGCGCGATGGCAATACGAGCGTTCGTGACGTACGACACGGCGCTTCCGAGCGCATCACTCAGGGACGCGAATCGCCCTCCCCCTGGATCTGGCGAAGCGTCTCGCCGAGTAGCCGCATCTCTTCCCCGTAGGTGGCCCAATCATCGGCGCGCTGCGCGGCCCGCGCGCGCTCGTAATGCGAAACCGCGCGTCGAACGACTTCACCGATGGCGGAGGCGGGCGCCGTGGATCGCGTTGGCGTCGGTTCCGCCGCGTCCCGCTGCGCCAGCAGCTGCCCTTCGCCACCGAACAATCGCGCCAATCCCGCTTCGAGCGATTCCTCCATCACGACCCGGCTTTCATGGGCGACAATTACCCGCTTCAGCTCGGGAATGCGGCCCCCTTCCGCGCGCAGATACAGCGGCTGGACGTAGATCAATGACTCTTCGATCGGGATGACGAGAAGCTCCCCTCGAATGACCTCCGAGCCGCGTTGGTCCCACAGTGAGATCTGTCGTGCGACCTCGGTATCCTGGTTGATGCGGTTGACGATCTGGGTTGGGCCGAACACCAGACTCTGCCGCGGAAACTGATACACGAGCAGGCGACCGTACTGCTCGCCATCGTTCCGGGCGACCATCCACGCGGCCAGGTTGTCCTTTTGCCGAGGTGTGAAAGGACGCATCAGGATGAACTCGGGCTCACGCTCCCCGGGCAATCGCATCACCATGTGACGCAGGAACGCCTCGGCCTGGTCACCGCGAGACGATCCGGGCACTTGCCATTGGTCCTCTCGATGGTAGAACGTCTGCGGATCGCTCATGTGATAGGTCGCATAGAGCGCCGTCTGCATCCGGAACAGGTCTTCCGGGTAGCGCACGTGCGCGCGGAGATCAGCCGGCATTTGGGCGATCGGCTGAAGCAATCCGGGATAGATCCGCGCCAGGGTCCGGATGATCGGGTCGGTGTCGTCCGTCTGATAGGCGCGCACGTCCCCGTTGTATGCGTCGATCACGATCTTGACGCTGTTGCGCATGTAGTTCGTGCCGTCGGTCGCGCGCTGCGAGTACGGATACCGCGCCGTCATGGTGTAGGCGTCCAGCATCCATTTGAGCGTGCCGTCGTCCGCGATGACCAGATACGGGTCGCGGTCGAGCGTGAGAAACGGAAGGGCCCGACGCGCCCGCTCGCGAACGTCGCGATGATAGATGATGCGGGTGCGCTCGGTGAGATCACGCGACAGGAGAATGTTGAGCGACCCGAATCGCCAAGCGAACAGCAGACGTCGCGCGAACGACGCCACGGGCACCCCCGCCGTCCCGTCGTACGAGGAATACACTGCCTCGTCTCCCTCCCCCGCCGGATAGTCGAACTCGCGCTGCCGGCTCGGGGCGAGGATGAAATCGTTCGACAGCTCGCCGAAGTAGATCTGGGGGCGCGAGACCTTCACGTCGATTCGCGAGACGGGCGGCAGGTCCTGAATGAACAGCACCGGGAGTCCCTCGGCCGTGACCTGGTTCGACGGGCCGAGGGTGATTCCCATCCCGTGCGTGAACGTGAGATGCTCGTTGATGAACGTCCGGGTGGGCAGCGCAGCGGTGTTCAGCTCCCGAGCGGACAGCATGACCTGGCGTAGCTCTCCGCCGATCCGGTACCGGTCGTCGTCCACGGCGACGAAATCGTAGTAGGTGCGAATCGATTGAATCTGCCCGAACGTCTGGAGGAGTGGCTCCCGGTCCCACAGCCGTACGTTGGCGATGGTCGCCCGATTGGCGTCGATGTCGCGCTGCGTGAGTGCGCTTCCTCCCTCGAGCTCGCGTCGCTCCACGCCGGCGAGGCCCCAGGCGGCACGCGTGGCCTCGATGTGGCGGACGATCTGGGGGGCTTCCCGGGTGAGCTCGTTAGGCTGCACGACGAGACGCTGAAACGTGGCAGGATAGGCACGCCCGATCAGAAGGGCGAGGACAATCGTGCCAGCAACGACGATCGCGGCGGAGCGTGTGAGGCGGCCTTTCCAGGCCCGCCAGAGCAAATAGGCACCGGCGAACAGCATGAGCCCGCTCACCGCCCACCACGCCGGGAGCCTGGCGTGGAGATCGGTATAGTTCGCGCCCACCAGCGAGCTGTGCACCGAGTACAGCAGGTGCGGGATCGCGATCAGCGGAATCTGGGCGGCGAACACGACGAGAAGCAGCGCGGCGAGGATGGTGAGGTGACGCCGGGCTGAGGGCTCGAGCCGGACACGCCACTCACGGCGTCGAATGGCCCCGCGCACACTATAGACGGCCCAGACGCACGCGAGCGTGAGCATTCCCGCGAGCACCGCGTACCCGAGGATCGCCTCGAGGAGCGGCAGGACAAAGACGTAGTAGCCGATGTCCCGGCCGAAAATCGGGTCGGCCGTGCCGAAGGGCGTGCGATAGAGGAACTGAAGCAGAGTCCGCCACTCGGTCGCCGCGCCCAGCGCGAAGAGCAGCGCGAGCACCGCCGTGCC
Source organism: Gemmatimonadaceae bacterium (assembly GCA_035249985.1). GTDB lineage: Bacteria > Gemmatimonadota > Gemmatimonadetes > Gemmatimonadales > Gemmatimonadaceae > JAICNG01. Next base: position 24,838 of record DATFFP010000064.1, on the reverse strand, counting down.
GGGCAAGGCGAGCACCCGTGCGAATCGTTCCGGGAGCGTCGTGGGACGCCGGCGTGGCTCCGATGTGGCCGCCATTACGGCGGTCGTCTGGGAACGAAGCGCGAGCCTCACGTTGCCGTAAAAAATGACGAATGCGATGACGCCGGCGATGCCCCCCAGGATCCACTGGGCGACGATCTTCGTCAGAAAGACGCGCTCGAACCCAATCTCTCGGTACCACATCCAATCGGTGACGCGACGTGCCACGGCAGGGACGAACAGGAGGAGAACGAACGCGGCGCCAGCGCCGAGGAGGGCCCACCGCACCCGTCTCGGAAGACGCTCCCGAGGCGCGTCGGTACCTGTACCCGCGCTGCGCTCGACGATGCCCCGCAGGAGCTCGTCGATCGAATCACGATCGTTGGGACGAGGAGGTTCGGTCACAGGAGACGCCTCTGGTGATGGCCATCGAATGTATGGCAAATGCGCTATTTTTGCGCATGCCACAGATCCTCGCCGTCACCTCTCGTGACGACATCCTCCCCGAATATGGGGACACGCCCGTGGGGCTGCTCCTGGAGTTCCACAACCTCGGCCGCGCGGCGAGCTCGCCCGTCACACCGCAGCTTCTCATCGGAATGTGCATGGACAGCCGCAAGGCGCTGCGCATCCCGAACGACTTCGCGTTCGTGCTGCGCACCGCGGGCGCGAACATGCGGGACAACGAATTCCGGATCTCCTACGCGATCGCCGTCGGCGGCGTCCGCACGATAGCGCTGATCGCCCACACGGACTGCGGCATGGCGCGCCTCACCGAACGGCGCGAGCAGTTCATCAGCGGCTTGACGAAGGCCGCCGGGTGGGATGAGGCCCGAGCCATACGGCACTTCGAGGAGTCTGCCCCGAAGTTCGGGATTCGGAACGAAGTCGAGTTCGTCCTTCAGGAGGCCGATCGGCTGCGAGGCATCTACCCGAGAATCGCGGTCGCGCCCCTGCTCTACCGCGTGGAGGACGATCGGCTCTATCAGCTGCGACCCGACTAGGCCGCGGGCCGGTCGCGGGTCTCAGCGCACCGCCTCCGGTGCACCGACGGTAGCGACCAGACCGCGAAACGAGCGCCTCACGCGCACCCGCCACAGCCAGTACAGCATGGTCACGAGCACGGCAAGCACTGGAAGCGCGAGGAGAGGCATGATGCGAACCGGCTTCGGGAACACCTGGGCCTGGCCAATGAAAAACGATAGCGCCGCGATGAAAAGCGCGAAGCTCATCCGCCACAGATGCCGTGCGAGACGTGATGCGCCCGTGAGTCCGCCCGCGCGCATCAGGCGAAGATCGAGGACACCGGCCAACGTGCCGACGACGCCAAACATGAAGAACGGAAACGCCGGCATTCCGTCTCGCCCTTTGCCGTCCGCGCTGGCGATCGCTTCGAAGCCGAACGTGAGACTCGTCAGGCCTACCGCGAGCCCGATGATCATGAGGCCGGGAGTGAGCCAGCGCGCACTCGCGGAAGGCGGCCTCACCGCGGTGAGCGCCGTGATCACGAGATACGACGTCAAAAGTGCCGCGGGGAGATTGATCGAGGGCGCGACGTTCCGAATGGCCGCGATCGTCGTCCCGGCGACGGCCATGGTGAGCATCGCGTACACGAACAGCCGGCCGCTTTTCCGATGGACGGCCGCGCCCTTCGCCGAATAGAGCGCGGTGTACCCGCTCAGGAGCGCGAGTCCACCGGCAACGATGTGTACCACGTAGATCAGCCGCATGGAGATGCCCTCTACGCGCGCATCGCGATCGCGGGATCGATCCGCGCCGCGCGAAGCGCCGGGATCCAGCACGCGACCATCCCGATCGCTCCGATCATCACCGCGACGCCGATGAACGTGGCCGGGTCATGCGGCGCTACCCCGAAGAGCAGACCTCGAATGACGCGAGCCGCCAGGAGCGCGCCGGCGATGCCCAACGCGAGACCGGTCGCCAGCAAGACGCCTCCTTCCTTCAGGATCATCCGCTGCACGCGCCCGCGGTCGGCGCCGAGGCTCATGCGGATGCCGATCTCGTTGGTGCGCGCACTCACCGAGAACGCCAACACGCCCGCAATGCCCACCGCGGCGATGATCACGGCCAGAATGCCGAGCGACGATACGAGGGCCGCATTCAGGCGGCGGGGCGAGACGCTCTGATCCTTGATCTGGGCGATGGTCATCACGTTCTCGATCGGCACTCCCGGCACAATGTGCCGGACGATACGCGTTGCCGGTGCCACGAGGGCCGACGCATTCGTGTCAGCGCGGATCACCAGTCCGCCGAGAATCGCGAACTCCTGCGCGAAGGGCGCGAATACCACCAGCCGAGGCTCCGCGTCGAGACCGCCGTCCTGGGTATTGCCGACGACGCCGACGATCGTGCGCCACTCACTGCTGATGGGCGTGAACTGCAGGATCTCTCCCGTAAACGCAACCCGTTTTCCGAGTGGCTCCTCGTTCGGGAAGATCTTGTCGGCGAATTGCCTGTTGATGATCGCGACTCGGCCGGAGCCGGCCCGATCGGTCGTCGAGAACTCGCGTCCCTTGAGTAGCGGAATCCCCGCCGCGCGGAAATACTCGGGGCTCGCCGTCCGCAAATCGGCGTGCGGGATCGCCTCGCCGACCGCGAGGGGCCTCCCTTCCGCCTTCACGTCGAACGCGAGCCCCGTCCGCGTCAGCGGCATCGTCGAGCCCAGTCCCACCTCGATCACACCGGGAAGGGCTCTGATCTCACGCCGCATGCGATCGTACAGCTCCTTGTTCGTCGCGTCAGTGGCAGGATCGACGCGTGTCGGGTCGAGGAGCGAGACCGGGATCGTGAGCACTTCCTCGGTCCTGAGGCCGGTATTCACGTCGGCGAGCTGCATCATGGTGCGCGTCAACAACCCCGCGCCCGCGAGCAACACCACCGACACCGCGACCTGCGCGACGACGAGCCCGCGCTGCAGTCGCTGCTTCCGCATGTTCCCCGTCATGCGCCGCGCCCCCGCGGAGATCGAGCCGAGCGTTCCTTCCCTTGGCAGCGGCGCCACCAGCGACAGCAACAGTGCGATCGCGACCGACAGCGCGAGCGTAAAGGCGAGCGCCACGGAATCGAGCCGTATCTCGTTCGCGCGGGGGGAGTACCGTGCGGCGAGCGAGGTGAGGAGCTGCACGCCTTCGATCGCGATGATGACGCCGAGGCCCGCGCCCATGACCGTCAACACGAGATTCTCGACCAGCAGCAATCGGCGCAACCGGCGCACGCCTGCCCCGAGCGCCGCGCGAATCGCCAGCTCGTGCTCCCGGCGTATGCCCCGCATGAGCGTCAGATTGGTGACGTTCGCGGCGGAGATGATCATGACGAACGCCGCCGCAGCCACCAGCAGCAGCAGCGTCAGGCGGGCCCGCTCCCCCAGCGCTTCCTTGAACGGGATGACCGCCACGCGATAATGGGAGGCGGGCTCGTACGCGTCCTTGTGGTCTTGCCGCATCCGCGCGTGGATGGCGGCGACCTCCCGTTTCGCCTGCTCGAGCGTGGCGCCAGGCGCCAATCGCGCCACCATCTCGGTCATCCGGTGCACGCGAGCCCCTACCATCTGCGCACTCAGGTGATGCGGGCTGACCACCATGTTCAGCAGCGCATCCACCCGGTTGGGAAAGAACGGTGCGGGCTGGAGCACTCCGATCACGGTGACCGACGTGCCATCCAGTCTCAGCTGCTTGCCAACGATGCTGGAATCACCACGGAAGCGCTTCAGCCAGAAGTCGTACGTCAACACCATGACCGGCGGCACACCGGTGCCGTCATCGCTCGGCCGCGTGAGCCTTCCCAGCACGGGCGAGAGACCCATCACCTCGAAGAAGTTCCCGGTGACGAGGCCGGCGTCGATGCGGACCGCCTCGCCGTCGTCATGAAGCGTGTGGAACCAGGGCGAGTACTCGGCGATCCCACCTAACGACGGCGCTCCGGCGCGATACTCGCGGACCTCGGGGACCGAGAAGCTGACGTTGGCGCCGGAAGGCCCATCCGTCGATTGGCGAAGGTACACGAGGCGATCGCCGTCACGGTGCGGGAGCGGCTTGAGCAGCACGCCTTGAACGACACTGAAGATCGCCGTGTTGGCGCCGATGCCGAGCGCGAGCGTGACGACGACGACGGCGGTGAACGCCGGGCTGTGGCGAAGCGCGCGCAGCGCGTACTTGATGTCGGCGCCTACGCTTTCGAGCCATGGCAGCCCACGTTGATCCCGAACGGCCTCGACCGCCTGGGTCAGGCCACCCGCGGCCAGCAGCGCCTGTCGCCGAGCCGCGTCCGCCGGCATGCCACGCCGGATGTTCTCGGCGATCTCCATCTCGAGATGCGCCTGCATCTCATCGCGGAGATCGTCATCGCCACGATCTCGGCCGAAGAAGCCCGCGGTGCGCGCGAGCGCGGCGCGCAGGTATCTCATCGCGCTTCACGTCGCGGTGCGAGGAACGCCGCGATGAGATCGGCGGTCGCGTACCATTCGCGGGTTTCGCGCTCGAGCTGCTTCCGGCCCGAGGCCGTGAGCGCATAGTATTTCGCTCGGCGGTTGTTCTCCGACTGCCGCCATTCGGCCTTGATGAATCCCTCCTGCTCCAGCTTGAGCAGCGCCGGATACAGGGTACCGTAGTTCAGTGTCAGGCGGTTCTTGCTCGTTTCCTCGATGCGCCGGGCGACGCCGTAGCCGTGCAGTGGCCCGAGGACGTCGAGCGTTCTGAGGATCATCAGCGCAAGGGTGCCCTGCTTGACGTCGAGCTTTTCTGGCATGCTCCGTCCTATGGGTTTCCAATATGAGCGTAAGGTCCCACGCCGGATTGCGCAAGAGGGGGTTATCCCTCGTGGCGGCCCGCCCTATTGGAATCCCATACGGGCGACGTCATCACCAGGTTTCAGGGGCAAGAACATGCCTCCTGTGGCCGTGCCTGGCGGTCACCACGGGTACGCCGGCGACCGTTGCCGAGGTCGCGCACTAAGGCCGGCCATGACTCACACCCGGGAGGGCCTGGCTGTCTCCATGGCAATGAGCATCGGAAGACAGCTGCTTCGGCGCCGAGTCGTCGCCCTGACGTCGCTCGCGGGCTGGCTTCTGATCGTGACATTTGCGGGGGCGTGCATTTCACGAACGGCTGCACCCCCGGCCAGTCCATCGGCGGCGGCAGAGCTTCTGGCGCAGAGCCCCGCCGGGCGCCGACTGCTCGCCCTGGTCCGGGCGGTCAATGCGGGTGATTCGTCCTCCATCCTGGGTTTCGCTCGCGCACACTACGACTCGGTCGCGCTGGCAGGGTCTGGAGGCAACGCCCGGATGCTGGCACGCTGGGGCGAAGTCCGCAGCAACTACGGTCCGCTCGAGATCGACACGACCATTTCCGTCGCACCCGCGATTATTACGGTCTGGTTGCGAGGCACGATCTCGCGGTCGTGGCTCTTCGTCCGGCTCGTGACCGATTCCATTGGCGATCGCCGTGTGCGAAGCATCGGCCTGGGTCGCGGCTCCGTCCCGGCGTTCGCGGACGGACGAAACATCAATCTGACCCGAAGCACGCTTCCGGCGTATCTCGACGAGTACATGCGCCGCCTGTCGGACGCGGGTCTTTTCTCAGGCGTTGTCGCTCTCGCGCATGGTGACAGCATCCTGTTCCAGCGCACCTATGGCTTCGCCGACCGGGGTCGACGGGAGCCGATGCGGATGGATACGCCATTCGACATCGCCTCGATCGGCAAGACCTTTACCGCGGTCGGTGTCGCGCAGCTCGCTGAACGGGGAGCGCTGCGCCTGGCGGATACCGTCGGCCGTTTTCTGCCGCAGCTGCCCCGCGCGATCGCCGGACGCGTGACGATCGCACATTTGCTGGAGCACTCGTCTGGTCTTGGCGAGCTTGGCCCGACCCTCGATTCGGCCATGCGCCGAAGCCAGAGCGTCGGCGAGATGATCGCGCTTGTCGGTCGCGGCGACCTTGCGTTTCCGCCAGGCACGGATGTGTCGTACAGTAACAGAGGATACATACTGCTTGGTGGAGTCATCGAACGCGCGAGTGGCATGCAGTACGACGAATACCTGCGACGCGCGTTGTTCCAGCCGGCACGGATGACCCGCACCGATATTCATCCCGCGAACGCCCTGCCAGCCGATCGTGCACACCGCTACACGCATTTTGAATCATTGCGCGCTACCTTCGCGCCGACGCTGGTCGAGTTCGCGCCCGAAAACGATCTGGCTGCCGGTCCTCACGGCGGCGCCTATTCCACCGCGCCCGACCTACTGCGTTATGCGCGGGCGTTGACTGAGGGCACACTCGTGGGCGCACAGTGGCTGGATTCCCTGGTTCGGGATCCTGCCAGTACGGGTCGATCCAGAGGCTTCGAGGTTGGTGCGATAGGCGGCCGCCGGTACTTCGGCCATCTCGGTGGCGCACCTGGTATGAACTCGATGCTGCGGGTGTTCCCCGAGCTCGGCTACACGCTGGTCGTGCTGAGCAACTTCGACAGTGGGGCGAACGTAGCCGGGACGCACATCTCCGAGATGATCCGGTAGCACACGCTGCCGCGCCCTGTCGCACGACTCACATCTTGAAGGCCCCGGCTGTCTTCATAGCATGAGACTATACGCCATCCTGCTCATCGGAATGCCCCTCGCAGGGCTCTCGGCACAAGCCGACCGAGAATCATCTCCTCAGGCTTTGGAGCGGTTCGTGCGCGCGCGCGCCGCGACCGACTCCTTCTCAGGCGCCGTCCTGGTCGCCAAGGACGGGGTGCCGATGCTGCGAGCGGCTTTCGGCCTCGCCGAGCGCGAGGGCCAGCGGCCGGTCACGCCCGAGACGAAGTTCAATCTTGGCTCGATCGACAAGCTCATAACGCGCATCGCGATCTGGCAACTCGTGGCCGCCGGGAAGCTCGAGCTCGACGAGCCGATCGGAAGGTACCTGCCGGACTATCCTAACCGCGACGTTCGTGAAAAGGTTACCGCCCGGCACCTCTACCAGATGAGCAGCGGCGTCGGTGATTTCTTCAATGACGAGTTCCGCCGCCGGCACGACCGCGTTCGTAGCGTCGACGATTACCTGTCGCTCTTCGTGAAGGATCCGCTTCGCTTCGAGCCGGGCTCCGGCCGCCTCTACAGCAACGGCGGCTACATCATACTCGGCAAGCTGATCGAGCGGCTCTCGGGCGAGAGCTACTACGACTACGTGCTGGCGAAAGTCACGGGCCCGGCCGGGATGACGCATACGCGGCACTATTTCCTGGACGAACGCGTTCCCGACCGTGCGACAGGCTACACGCGGATGCGCGGTCCGTTGTCGCCGAACATCGAAAGCCTCGCCGGACGCGGGTCGCCTGCTGGCGGCGGCTACTCCACGGTGGACGACTTCCTGAAGCTCGATGCCGCGCTGCGGGCGGGAAGCCTGCTCCCGGCGACATTTGCTGATTCCATATTGCCCCCGGGTTTCCGATCCGGCGGGACCGAACCGCTCAACTATGGCGGCGGTGGACCGGGGACCAACACGCAGTACGCTGCGTTTCCTGACGGCACTACGATCATCGTGTTCACTAACCTCGATCCACCCGCCGCTACCACGGTTGCGCAGGAGATTGCGCGTCTTTTGGGCAAGACGCTGCCCGGTGGAACCCGTGTCCTCAGGCGACCGGGAGGATAGAAACCACTCTGTCGATGGACGCTGTCGAACGGGAGCATGACCGAATCGGACGCGACGCTCGTCGCGCGCATTCAAGGGGGAGACGCCGCCGCGTTCGAGGTGTTGATGCGGCGGCACTATCGCATGGCGTTTCTCATCGCTTTCTCGCAGTTGCAGAATAGGCATGACGCCGAGGACGTGTGCCAGGACGCATTCGTCCGGTGCTGGGAGCGCATCGGAGAATGTTGGCAGCCTGCGCGCGCTAGCGCGTGGATCGCCGCTGTCGTTCGCAACGCGGCGCACAATCGGCGCGAGTTCCTCGCGGTTCGCCGTGCGGAGGCCATCGAGGTCGCCGGGTCACTCGCGGCGCCAGAGCGTCCCGATTCCGACGCCGAGCGCAGGGAATTGCGGGCCCGACTCGATGCGGCGCTGGCGCGTCTCCGCGCCGCTCAGCGGGAAGTGGTGATGCTTCATGACTTCGAGGGCTGGCGCCACAAGGAGATCGCCGAACGCCTCGGCATCTCGGTGCTGATGTCGCGCCGACACCTCAGCGACGCGCGAAAGGCACTTCGGCTAGAGCTCGCCGACGTGTTCACGTCCATCGCCGATCATGACTGAGCGACGTGACTCGACGGGACGCGTGGATCTTCGCACGCTGGACGCCGCGCCGGACATGGAACGCGACGAGGCGGTGATGCAATCCGTCATGAAGCGGATCGTCGCGACGCCTCAGCGGGACCTCGAGTTGACGCGGTTGCTCCGTCTACGGCGAGCCATGCTTGCGATGGCGGCCGTGCTCGCGGCGCTCGCTGTCGGAATTGCGCGCGAGATCCCGCGCGGCGTAGCTGAAACGACCGCCAGTGCGGTGGCTGGATGGATCGCCGCTGGCCACGTCCCGAGCAACGGAGAGTTGCTGACCGCCTTGCAGGAGAGTGAACGGTGACGTCGAACCGCTCGCGGAAAGGACTCGTGATCGCGTCCATGCTCGCGCTGGCATTCGCGGGCGGTGCCTCGGCCGGCGTCGCCGGTGACCGACTCTTGAACGTCCGCCCCGGCATTCGCGTGAAGCTGGACGACGGATCGGCGCTGCTGGATCGGCTGTCGCTCTCGCCAGGGCAGCGTGTTCGCGCCGAATCCATACTGGCCCGCCGCTCACCGCTCGCTCGTGCCGTCATGGCGGAGGCGGCGACCAAGCTGCAGCAGGTCGCCGACTCGGCTGATGCCGAGCTGCGCGAGATACTCACCCCTTCACAGCGCGCCACTCTCGATTCGCTTCGCCGTAGCTCGCGTCGCCTGCTGATGCGCAAGGTGCAGACACCCGGAGGCGGGCGCGTGGACACGCTAGTAGACACGGTCAGCGGCGCGGCGCCCCGCTGATGATTCCCGGTTTTTCGACCAATCACACGGACGGAAGGTTCGGCCTGTACCCACCGCCGAGCGTCCTGCCGCCATGGTGATGCCGGGAATGCCAGCTCTGCTCGCAGGGTTTGCTGTATTCGAAAGGTCTCTTTGTGGCGCCCAAAGCAGCTCGTCCTGGGAGTGCCTAACGTCTCGTGCGCGAATGCCTTCGCGAGTCTCCTTGCGACGGTCGGCGAAATCGCAGCCGCTCGCCGGGGGCGGGCCGCACCGATGAAAAAAAAGACGGGCCCGCTCATCCCAGCGGGGCCCGTCCTATTGCGTCAAACGCGGCGAAATACAAGAGCGGGCGACCGGACTCGAACCGGCGACGTCCAGCTTGGGAAGCTGGCATTCTACCAACTGAATTACGCCCGCGAAGCGAATCGTCGAGAGCCACCGGTCGGGATTGAACCGACGACCGCTCGATTACGAATCGAGTGCTCTACCGCTGAGCTACGGTGGCGAGAGAGTGCCCTGGCGCGGACTCGAACCGCGACGCCTTTCGGCACCACCCCCTCAAGATGGCGTGTCTACCAATTTCACCACCAGGGCGTTGTACTGCACAGGAACTAGTGGTCAGGGATCAGGGGTGTGAGGAATCGGTTTGAGGGACACCTGAATCCTCAAACCTAACACCCCCTGATCCCTGACCCCCAACTCCCAACTCCTGCTCCTACGGGGCTGACGGGGCTCGAACCCGCGACCTCCGGTGTGACAGACCGGCACTCTAACCAAGCTGAGCTACAGCCCCCGAATTTCCTACGCCACTCTCATAGCCCCAACGGGAGTCGAACCCGTCTCTGCACCTTGAAAGAGTGCCGTCCTAACCGATAGACGATGGGGCCGTGCGAACTCCGATCGGCGGCAGGCGATGCAGACGAGCTGCGAACTGCGAACTGCGAACTGCGACCTGCGAACCTGCCTAACGCCTCGCTCGCCCCATAGCGGTAACGGGATTCGAACCCGTGTTTGAGCCTTGAGAGGGCTCCGTCCTAGTCCCCTAGACGATACCGCCGTTGATTGCCACAACGTTCGCTTGTCAAACACCAGCAGGCCCGGAGGGACTTGAACCCCCAACCGCCGGTTTTGGAGACCGGTGCTCTACCAGTTGAGCTACGGACCTATGACCCTGGGGTCAGGAGTCAGGATTCAGGGATCAGGTGGTGTCGGGGAATTGGTGAAAGGAGACGAAGCACACGCCCTGATTCCATCAAACCTACAACCCCCTGATCCCTGACTACTGACCCCTGACCCCAGGGGTTCCAGGGGTGACCGAGGGGAATTGAACCCCCAACCCCCGGAGCCACAGTCCGGTGCTCTAACCAATTGAGCTACGGTCACCATAGCTCTCCGAAACACGCCGGTCGCGGAGAGAACATCAATTTTAACGGTGCGGGACCAGTCGATCAACCCTGCGCACCACCGTCACTTGGCGCGATCGAGATACTCGCCCGTGTTCGGATTCACCCGGATTCGCACCCCCGAGGGGATGAACTCCGGAATGTTGACCGTCACGCCATTCTCGAGCTTCGCCGGCTTGAACGACGCCGTCTTCGTCGCGGACTTCATGACCGGTGAGGTGTCGACGATCGTGAGCTCCATCGAGTTCGGCAGCTGAATGCCGATCGGGCGGCCATCGTAGTACTCGGCGATGATGCGCATTCCGGGCTGCAGCCACTGCGCGTTGTCGCCGAGCGCCTCCTCATCGAGCTCGAGCTGGTCGTAGCTCTCGGTGTTCATGAAGTGGTACGTATCTCCACCCTGATACATGAACTCCAGCTCGTGCGTTTCCATCGATGCCTGATGCACCTGATCGGCTGCGCGAAAGCGGTGCTCGAAGTTGTTACCCGTGCGCAGGTTCTTGAGCTTCGCCTGAACCATCGCCCGGAGGTTGCCGGGCGTGTGATGGCGGAATTCCACAATGCGGCAGGGATCGTTCTCGAACACGATCACCATTCCACGTCGAATTTGGGTTGCCGGAAGAGCCATGAGCCTGACCTCGAAATGCAAGGCGCCCCGCAGGGCGCCGGTTTTTTGCGAGCTTTGAAAGTTATCGTTGACGGGCTCACGGGCCAAGGGCCCCGGGCTCGAGCAGCGGGCGTAACGCGCTCCACACCGTCTCAGCCAGTCGACGAGAGCCAGCGGCATTGGGATGAATTCCATCTCCCTGATTCAGCGAGTCCACCGCCGCAACGCCCTCGAGCAGGAAGGGGAGCAAGATGGCGTCGTTCCGCTCCGCGAGCTCCGGAAACACCTTTCGAAACTCGGACGTATAGCGAGGGCCGAGGTTGGGCGGTGCTTCCATCCCGATGAGTAGAATACGGACGCTGGGAGAGGCAGCACGGACACGGTCGATGATCGCCTGGATGTTCGCCCGCATGGAATCGACCGAGAGGCCGCGGAGGCCGTCGTTCGCGCCCGTCTCCAGCACGAATACGTCGACTGGCTGCCGCACGAGCCAGTCGATTCGCCGGAGCGCTCCCGCCGACGTCTCGCCGCTGTACCCTGCGTTGTCGACGTGGTATGGAAGGCCAAGTGAATCGATTCGCCGCGCGATGAGCGCGGGATACGCTTCCTCCGTCTCGAGGCCGAGCCCGGCAGTGAGACTCGTCCCAACGAACAGGAGGCGCCTGGACGCGGCCGGTATCGAGTCGGTAGACGCGGAATCACCGGCTCGCGCCGCGGAATCGCTATTTTCATCGCCACTACACGCACCAAGTAGAAGCAGCGCGACGGTCACCCTCACGAAGAGTTGCATGCTCGAAGCTCGAGGTCTCACGAAGTCCTACGAAAGTGGCGCGCAGACGTTGACCGTCCTCCGCGATGTGAACTTTACCATCCGCGACGGAGAATTCGTCGCCATCATCGGACCGTCGGGCAGCGGCAAGACGACGCTGCTTGGGCTGCTCGCCGGGCTCGATGTACCCAGCGCGGGCACGGTGATCCTCGACGGGGCCGACCTGGCGGCGCTCGGTGAAGACGCGCGCGCGCGGCTGCGCGGGGAGAAAGTTGGCTTCGTGTTCCAAAGCTTTCAATTGATTCCGACGCTGACCGCGCTCGAAAACGTGCAGGTGCCCCTCGAGCTCCGCGGCGAGCGACACGCGGGGGACCGGGCGCGCGACCTGCTCGCGCGCGTCGGCCTCGGCGAGCGGACGCACCATTATCCGGTCCAGCTCTCGGGTGGGGAGCAGCAGCGAGTCGCCATCGCTCGCGCGTTCTCCAACTCGCCGAAGGTGCTGTTCGCGGACGAGCCGACCGGCAACCTCGACGCCGCGACCGGCGGGCGCATCGTCGAGCTGCTGGAGTCGCTCAATCGCGAGGACGGCACGACTCTCGTCCTCGTGACGCACGATCCGGCCATCGCGGGGCGGGCCCGCCGCGTCGTCCGGCTTCGTGACGGCGCCGTCATCTCCGATGCGGAGGCCGCATGAGCCTCGCGTGGCGCCAGCTCGCGGCATTCGCGTGGCGCGACTCGCGCGCGGTTCGCCGCCGCCTCGCGCTGTTCATGTCGGCGATCTCGATCGGCGTAGCGGCGCTCGTGGCGATCGATTCTTACGCCGCGAACGTGACTGCCGCGGTTCACGAGCAGTCGCGGGCGCTCCTGGGTGGCGACCTCACCGTGCGATCACGATCCGAATTCACGCCCGCGGTCGATACGGTGCTCGACTCTCTGCGGAATACCGGATCCCGCATCGCGAGGATCACCTCGTTTGCATCCATGGCGGTGGTCCGCGGCCGGCCCGGAACGCGACTGGTGCAGGTGCGCGCTGTCGAGCCCGGATTCCCTTTCTACGGCACGATCGACACGCGGCCCGCGAATCAATGGGCCACTCTGCACGACCGCGCCAACGTCCTTGTCGACCCATCACTGCTCATCGCCCTCGACGCGCAGGTAGGCGACTCGCTCCAGCTCGGTTTCGCGACGTTCACCATCGCGGGCACTCTCGAGAACGTCCCCGGCGACGCCGGCATCGCCTCCGCGTTCGGGCCACGCGTCTTCATTCCCGCCGCTCAGCTCGACAACACCGGGCTCCTCGTGTTCGGCAGCCGCGCGGAGTACGAAGCGATGATCGCGGTGCCCCCGGGAACGGACGTCGATCAGCTCGCGAAGGACGTGCGGGCCGAGCTCGACAGCACGCGCACCCGCGTGCGCACGGCGGCTGACACGGAGCGCAACCTCACCGACGGCGTGACGCAGCTGCATCGATTCCTGGGCATCGTGGGCCTCGTCGCACTGCTCCTCGGTGGCATTGGCGTCGCCAGCGCCATCCATGCCTACGTCTCCGAGAAGATCGATACCGTGGCGATCCTGCGGTGCCTTGGCGCGACGACTGCCCAGGTCATCACCATCTACGCCGCGACCGCCGCCGCCATGGGCCTGCTCGGCGCGTTAGGCGGCGTGATCCTCGGGGTGCTCACGCAGTTCGCGTTGCCAGGCGTGCTCGGGGATTTCATGCCGGTGGATGTGCGGCCGACTCTGGCGCCAGGCGCCCTGATCGCCGGGCTCATCACCGGGGTGTGGGTGGCACTCATCTTCGCGCTCCGTCCCCTGCTCGCCATACGACACGTGTCGCCGCTGCAAGCGCTGCGACGCACCGTCAGCGAGCTACCTCGGGGCCGGTGGTGGCGCGACATCCCTCGACTCCTCGCCACGGCCGCGCTGGTCGTGAGCCTGGTGATCATCACCCGGGCTCGCGCCGGCGACTGGGAAGAAACGCTGGGGATGCTGGCGGCGATCGGCGGGGCGCTGCTCGTCCTCGTCCTCGCCGCCATCGGGCTCACCTGGCTTGCTCGGCGCGTCGTACGCGACGACTGGCCGTTCGTCGTTCGCCACGGAATCTCCAGCCTGTATCGACCCGGAAGTCAGACGCGCCCGATCATTCTCGCGCTGGGGTTTGGCGCGTTTCTCATCAGCACGCTTTACGTCACGCAGGCGAACCTCATTCGCCACCTCACCCTGAGCGGCGAGGCAACTCGGGCCAACGTCGCATTCTTCGACGTTCAGGCGGACCAGGTCGAGCGCGTGGATTCGATCGTGAGACAGCAGGGGCACCCCATCCTGCAGCGCGTGCCGATCGTGCCGATGCGCATCGCGCAGATCGGCCCTCGCAGCGTGGGCGACCTCATCGCGGACACGACCGATCAGGTGTCGGGATGGGCCGTGCGACGCGAGTATCGCTCGAGCTGGCGCGATACCCTGGTGGGCTCCGAGCGCATCGTGGACGGACGGTGGTTCACACCCGACCAGCCGGGCTCGCGCGAGCTCCCCGAGGTCTCGCTCGAGCGAGAGATCGCGACCGAGCTCGAGGTTGCCGTCGGCGACACGATCGTGTGGGACGTTCAAGGCGTGCGGATACCGACACGCCTCACGAGTGTACGCGAAGTCAACTGGGCACGCTTCGAGCCGAATTTCTTCGCGGTGTTCGAGCCAGGCGCCCTCGAGGGGGCGCCGGCGTCGCATGTGGTGCTCTCCGGGATCGCCGATGCCACGGCCCGCGCGCGGCTGCAGCGTGCCGTCGTAGACGTGTATCCCAACGTCTCGAGTCTCGATCTCGCCACGATTCAGGATTCCGTCGAGCGCATCCTCGACAAGGTGGCGGTGGCGGTGCGGTTCATGGCGCTGTTCAGCCTCGCCACCGGAGCGCTGGTGCTCTTCTCGGCCGTCGCGGCGACGCGTCGGCGTCGCGTGCGCGAAGCCGTGCTGCTGCGCACGTTAGGCGCGACTCGGCAGCAGATCCGGCGGATGATGCTCACCGAGTACGCCGTCCTCGGTGCCCTCGGCGCCGCCACCGGGATGCTGTTGTCGATCGGCGGCGCCTGGGGCATCGTCCACTACATGTTCGAGCTCCCCTTCGCCCTCGCCTCCGGCGCCTCGCTGGCGATCGCCGGCGGCATGATGCTGCTGACCGTCGTACTCGGCCTCACGAGTGGGCGGCGGGTCATGGCGGAGACGCCAATGGCGGCGCTGCGGGAGGCCTGACTGCGAACTGCGAACTGCGAACTGCGTACTGCGTACTGCGTACTGCGAGCTAGAACCCTCGGGATGCTAATAGTTGGCGGCGTAGCTTCCCGAGGGTTTTAGGTCGCAGTACGCAGTACGCAGTACGCAGTACGCAGTTCGCAGTTCGCAGTACGCAGTACGCAGTTGCCGTTCGCAGTTCTACTTCTCGATCTTCCAGAAGTCTATTCCCCCCGCCTGCTGCCCGACGTCCACCGTCGCAATCGTCTTGTAGGTCGCGAGGTCGATCATCTCCACCGTGCCTGGCTCGGAGCCGATCCCCTCGACGGAGATGAACGCGTAACGGTTGTCGGGGGAGACGACCGCCCCGTGCACGACCTTCCGCTTGGTTGGCACGCGCGCGAGCTCCCGGCCGCTGGCGATCTCGATGATCGAGACCGACTGGCCGCGCTTGTTCGTGCCGATGAGCAGGCGCCCGTCATTCGACACCGCGAGGTTGTACACGCCCGGCCCGGCGGGAATTCGGCGCGTCATCTTCCATGACGCCACGTCGATCTCGACGATGTCGCTCGACTTGTTGCAGGCCACGAAGACTTTCGAGCCGTCCGATGACGGCTGTGCCCAGGTGGGCGAGCATGCGTCGTCGCCGGGCTTGGGAGGCGTCATGCCGTGGCCCGACATGTCGTGCTGCTGGTGCGAGCCGGCCGCCGTGGCGCGATGCGGCGGACCCGCGTCGCCGTGCTCCTTGCCCTTCGTGACCATGAAATGTCGGGACGCGCCAAAGGTGCGCGTGTCGATCTCGACGATCATGTCATCCATCATGCACGCCGAGTACTGCTTCGTCCCCTGAGGGTTGACACGAGATCCGTGCGGCATCACGCACGTCGTCGTTCGCGCCACCTCGACCATCGCCTCGGTCGCGACGACCGACACCGACGACGGCACGGGGTCACCGTGCAGATTGAAGTTCACCACGTAGAGGAATTCGCCGTCGGGCGTCGTCTGCATCGTCGCCGGGAAGTTCCCGAGCTCGACGCGGCCTTTCAGGGTGTCGCCGTGCGTCGTGTACTTCCACACCGTGCCAAAGGGCGTACCGTGGGCAATCGAGACGTAGTAGTACCGCCCATCGGGCGAGACGGCGACGCCATGCGGACCGTCGACGTCGGCCGGCATGATGCCGGTCGTCAGCCTGTGATCGACGGTGCCACCGTTCGGGCCGAATCGGAGCAGGGCGATCTCATCAGCCGATTCCGCGACGACGTATACGAGGTAGTCCCGGTCTGGCAGTGCGGGCGCGGCCGCGGCCGGGGCCGCGACGGACACCGGTTCCGGGCGGACAGCGGGGGACGCCGCACACGCGGCAACGGCCGCCGAAAACCCGATAGGCGCCAGGTAGCTCGGTATGAAACGCATGGAGACCATTCCCAGAGGACGACTTCGTGTGAAGCGCAAGCGCTCAATTTAGCGGCGCGAGAGGCGGTATGGAGTCCAGGCGCCTGTGCGACGTACCCCTGAACGCTCCAAGCGTTTCGTACGCGATGATGTCAGGTCGCGACACCCGTCGTCGATGACGTACCACGGTGTCGCCTTCGCGCCACTCTTGCAGAATCCAACCGGCGTTTTCACTTTGTGACGCCCATCACACTCGAGCACGGCAGAACGCAGCATCGCGCGAGTCGGGATGCACCACCCCACACCCCCCCGGAGGCTCGTGATGCGTCACCTCAGTGCGGCGCGAGACATTCTCGTTCCGCTCGCCGGGATCGCCTTCTTCGTGATGCTGGCCACGCTCGTGGCGTGAACACGAATCGGCGACGCGGCCGAAGTCGGGCAATGCGCAATCGGTAGTAAAAAGCGAGGAGCGAGGCAATTGCCCGCTCCTCGTTTTCATCTTCACTCCGGCGGCAGATACTCGCGCGGTATCGGGTTTCCCGGACGCTCGAAATCCCAGAAGATCGTCACGACCCACCAGCGCTGGCCGTTCGTGGCGAGCTGAATGCTGTTGATCCCGCGACTGAACGGTGGCGACTCGGCGCTGTTCACGCGCGACTCGTACGTCGAGAACACGTGAGCGACATTGCCGTAGCGCTCGACGCGGCGCGCGATCTCCCGCTCCCAGAAGCCATCGCGCTTCAGGAAAGGATCGGCCGAAACGACGTACTCCTCGACCGTCATGTTGCGAGACGGGACGCGCCCGTTCTGCGCGGGCGCGGCCACGATCAGGCGAGCACCACTCGTGAACAGTGAGCGGAAGCGATTCCAATCGCGGTCCTGTCCGGCCGGGCCCGAGATCACGTCGTAGAGCGCGGCGATAATCGCCTCGATGGAGGCGACGTCCGCGGGCCGCGCCTCGGGCGCGTCCGTCTGCGGCGTTCCAGCGCCTCCCACGGCGGGCTGCGGCTGTGGGTCGACGTTAGGCGCGGGCGCGGACGCGCACGCGGTGTGGACGAACAGCATCAAGCACCCTGCGACGCGCGGCATCATGCTTCGGTCCTCCGTGGTGAGGCGTCTCCGACGGACGTGAGGCGCTCTTCGAGTCGCGAGATCTCCAGGTGCACACCCAGCTCGCGCGCGAGCTCGAGTCCCTGCATGTAGCACCGTCGCGCGATCTCAGGCTGTCCATCACGTCGATTGATATCGCCGAGGAGACGCAGGCATTCGACGCGCCGCCATCGATTGCCGGCCATGTCGAAGTATCCGAGGGCCGTGCTGGCGGCCTCGTCCGCCCGCTCGAGCTCCCCGGCGCACAGCATCGTCTCGGCCAGGTTCATGGTCGCGAGCGCTGCCAGATCGAGATCCTCGATCTCCCTCGCCATGTCCACGGCGCGCGTCAGCACGCGTTCGGCGATCTCGAAGTTCTCGCGATCCATGGCCGCTCGACCGTAGTTGTTGAGCGCGAACGCCTGACCCCACAGATACTCGGCGGCCTGGAAGCACCGGTACGACTCGAGAAACCGATGTTCGGCGGTCTCGAAATCGCCGCCTTCGGCGGCGATGGCTCCGAGATTCTGCAACGCGACGCCGCGGATGCGCGGGTCCGTCGTCATCCCGAGAATCCGCTCGAGCAGCGGCCGTGCGGCGGCGAAATCACCCTGGCTCTGGAACACCGCGGCTTCGGCGTTGAGCGCCTCGGCGTGCGCATCGCCGAGTCCATGTCGAATCGCGACCGCGGCGCTCTCGCGCGCCGCCTCCAGCGCGCTGTCCCAGTCGCACCGCGTGCGAAGCACACTCGCGCGGCGTCGCCACGCGGTGGCTACGGTCAGCGGGTCGTCGCCACTTGCGGCCGCCTCGTAATGAGCGAGGGCGCGGTCGAGCATGCCGAATTTCTCGAGGCGAAGCCCTTCTTCGATGTCGCCGAGCGGGTCAGGCATGTCGGTTGCTGAGTCGGGCGTCACCCTGCCGCCACGCACGAGAGGCTTTCATGGTTCGATCGACGTTTGTTCGGCGATTCGCGACGGTGGCCCTGGCCGCCGCGCTCACTGCATGTAGTGAGCCCACCACCGCACCCACTTTTGACGCGTCCCCTCCGAGTCTGAACGAGACGCAGACGACCTCGGGACTCCTCGAGTGTCGGCGAACGCTGTTCGACTTCACATGGGGGCTGCTCGGTCCGCTCGGAGGAGTGATCTCCCTCAACGGCCACAGCATCAGCGTACCGCCCCTCGCGCTCGACCGGCTGGCGTTCATCACGGTACGCACGCCGTCGACCCGCTTCGTCGAAATCGAAGCCCGCGTCAACGGACAGGACCACTTCGACTTTGGGCAGCCGGTCACGGTCACGCTCGACTACTCACGCTGCCAGCCGTGGCAAATTGGCCCGGAGCCGTTGACGGTCTGGCAAATCGATCCCGATACGAAGGCGTTTATTCGGGACATGGGCGGCGTCGACGACCGCGCCAACCGCAAAATCTCCTTCACGACCGATCACTTCTCCGGATACGCGGTCGCGCAGTAGAAACACGCGGATCATCGATCACTCGCCACTCGACTGCCAAGCAACATCTGGCGGTCGAGGATGGCGGTGTCGCCGCGTGCCGCCTCAGCGGTAAGAAGTGAGACGACGATCCCGACCGCGAACGACAGCGGGATCGTGATCAGTGCCGGATTCTTGAGCGGGAACCATGCGTCGGTCCGGCCCAGCACATCGACCTGAATCGTCGGCGAGAACCAAATGAGGGCGAGCGCGGCGATCGTTCCCACGACCATGCTTGCCACCGCACCGGCGGTCGTACAACGGCGCCAGAAGATCGAGAGCACGAGCGCGGGAAAGTTCGCGCTGGCGGCGATCGCGAAGGCGAGCGATACCATGAACGCCACGTTCTGACCCTTGAACGTGATGCCGAGCAGAATCGCTCCGATACCGAGCAGGATCGTCGCGACGCGTGCGACTCGCAGCTGCTCCTTCGCGTCCGCATGCGCGTGCCGCACCACGTTCACCCAAAGATCGTGCGAAAGAGCGGCGGCTCCGGACAGCGTGAGGCCGGCGACGACGGCGAGAATCGTCGCAAAAGCCACCGCCGCGATGAATCCGAGCAGTGGCGTTCCCCCGAGCATTTCCGCCAGGAGCGGGGCCGCCATGTTGCCGCCCGGATCCACGGCCCGGATGGCGTCGGGACCGACGAGCACCATCGCCCCAAAGCCGAGCACGAACGTCATCAGGTAAAAGAATCCGATCAGCCCCGTGGCGTAGAACACCGATGTTCGCGCCGCCCGGGCGTCGGGCACGGTATAAAACCGCATGAGGATGTGGGGCAGCCCGGCCGTGCCGAACATGAGCGCCATACCCAGGGAAAAGGCGTCGAGGGGGTTCGACACCAGCCGTCCCGGCGCCAGCACAGCGTCGCCATAGCGCTCGGCCGCGGCCGCGAACAGCGCGGCGGGATTCATGTCGAATCGCCACAGCACCATGATCGCGAGCAGCAACGCGCCGCCTAACAAAAGCCCGGCCTTCACGATCTGCACCCACGTCGTCGCGATCATCCCGCCAAAGAGCACGTACGCGAGCATGGCCACACCGACGACGATGACCGCCTGCTCGTACGGAATGCCGAACATGAGACGGATGAGCCCGCCGGCCCCGACCATCTGCGCGATGAGGTACAGGAGGACGGTCGCCAACGTCCCCAGGGCAGCCGCGATCCGCACCGGCGTTTGCCGCAAGCGCGCGGCGACCACGTCCGCGAACGTGTATCTCCCGAGATTGCGAAGCGGTTCGGCGATGAGGAAGAGCACGACAGGCCAGCCGACGAGCCAGCCGGTCGAGTAGATGAGACCGTCAAAGCCGGTGGTCGACACGAGCCCGGCAATCCCGAGGAACGACGCCGCGCTCATGTAGTCGCCCGCGAGTGCAAAGCCGTTCTGTCCGGCGCTCACCGTACGGCCAGCGGCGTAGAACTCTTCGGTCGTACGCGTTCGACGCGCAGCCCAGTACGTGATGCCGAGTGTCACCGCGATGAACGCAAAGAAGAATCCCATCGCGATGCGATTCGGCTCCCCGAGCCTGGTGGCGCCCGCGGACGCAACCTGTAACAGCGCGAGTGGCATCACTTCCGCAACGCCTCGAGCCGCGCGTCGTAATGCGCGTTTGCCCAGCGCACGTATACCCAGGTGAGAAGCCACGACGCGACGATCACGCAGACACCGAGGAGGATGCCGACGGTGAGTCCCGGCGCGACTCGCGCCGCCAGCAGGGGCCTTGCGAAGGCGATGAGTGCGATGAACCCGAAGTAGACGGCGATCATGATCGCTGTCAGCAGGATCGCGATCCTCCAGCGCGCACGCGCCAGGGCGCGAATCTGATCGTGCGAATCGTCCACGCTTCCTCCGCGATGCAGGGTCACCGGGCGCGGGAAGATACGCGGTGCCGCCGAGGGAGGCTACGGTGCGTAGTCGCGCTTCGGCACGCGTGACCTCGATGCCACACCGTGGCCCACGTGGCTGCACTGTGCGCGCTCACCTCGTACGGAGCTTCTCATGCACTCCATCATTAGCGGACGTCTGGTCATTCTCGCGGCGATGCTGATCGCGGCGTGCGCCGACCCAGTGCGCCCGACGCCGCCGCCCGCATATGAGACGGCCGTCGTCGCCGCGGCCTCGCGCCAGCGCGCCACCGCACCGGTTCCCGATTCGGTAGGTATTCCGCCGTCAATTCCGCCCATTTTCGAGCAACTGCCGTCAGACGTCGAGTCGCCGTGACCTGGCGTGCGGCGTGCGGGTCCGTATCGTGAACGCATTCGACGAGAGAGATCATGCGCGCCGCACTCCTGGCTGCATCGCTGCTCACCACACTCGGCTGCTCCTCTGCGACAGGGCTTGCGCGCTGCGAGCCCGGCGCGGGTACCGCCGTCGTGTGCGCACGGCTGGACGAAGAATTCGATCTACGCCTCAACGAGACGGCGTACATCGCCAATACGCCGCTCTCAATTCAAGCGGTCGCCGTGCCAGAGGACTCCCGCTGCCCAACAGATGTTGTCTGTGCGTGGGCCGGCAATGCGCGCGTGTCCTTGACGCTTCGTGAAGGCGCGAACGCCGAGGGCGGCGATGTCAACTCGACCCTGCAGCCGCGCGCGGTCTCCCGGTTCGGCTATAGCGTCGAGCTCGTCGACGTGCGGCCGGCTCGCCTCTCCACCCAGCCGCTCCCCGCAGAGGCATACGTGTTCAGGCTCGTCGCACGGCGCGCGAGCAGCTAGCGCGTCCCGGCGGCGCTGGCTCCGAGCTTGCCTCTAGTGCGGGGAGGCCGACACTCGGGAGGCAGTCATGGCCGAAGTGCTCACGGAGTTCGAATCCACGGTTCGCGACGAGAACGGTCGCGAGTTCATCGCGCGCGCGTGCGGCCGCGAATGTCCTGATGGCCATTGGGAAGGGTGGCTGGAGTTCGTCCCGATCGATGGCGGCGTCGTAATTCGGTCGGCGCGTGAGACGACGCAGCCGAATCGCGTCGATACCGAGTACTGGGCGACGGGCCTCACGCCGATCTATCTCGAGGGAGCACTGCGCCGTGCACTCGAGCCGGTACAGGTCGTCGACCGCGTAGTCGATGTTCAACCTGTGTACGATGCGCCCGCCCCCGACCGGCCGATCGTATCGGTTTCAGGTACGCGCAACGCACGATCGCGCCCCGTCCTGAATCCCTTCGAGGTCTACCAGCAGGGCGAGGACATTCTTCGCGGACAGCTCGCCGCTCTCGACGCGCCACGGTTGCGCGACATCATTCGCGGGTATTCGCTCACTGCTGGCGACACCTCGGAGCTGCTACGCGTGAGCGAGGCGGAACTGAGTGACCGGATCATCGCCGCCGTTCGCCGGGCGGGAGCAGGTACCGGCCACAGGGAAGATTCGCGGAACTTGAGTCCACGAGGAGGGGCTCAAGCCTCCTAACCGCTTTTGGGGGACGCGTCAAATTCCGCCGTGGCGCGTCCCCGCGGGCCTGTGTTTGGCATTACGGGGTGAGCTTCGGAGCCCGATCCCGCCGGGCGGGACGGGGCGTAAAGGACCCAAGCCCGAGGCATCCCCTATGGCAATCACCGAAGACGTCGACGCTCCCGTCGTAACGACCACGACGCATCGTCGCGATTTCACACCGGCAGCGCTCGCGATCCTTCGGATCGGCGCCGGCCTCCTCTTCATGCAGCACGGCCTGCAGAAGCTGTTTGGAATGTTCGGCGGTTTTGGTGGCACACCGGGAGCCACCGCCCCCCTCGACTCGCTCATGGGCGTCGCTGGGATACTGGAAGTGGTCGGCGGCGCCTTACTCGTGGCCGGACTGTTCGTGCGGCCAGTGGCGCTGATCCTCCTCGTCGAGATGGTAGTCGCCTACTTCCAGGCGCACCTGCCGCAAGGGGGAATGCCCATCCAGAACGGGGGTGAGCTAGCGCTGCTCTATGCGCTGGTCTTCGGCTTCCTCGCTGCACGAGGTGCCGGCCCCGTCAGTGTGGACGCACGGCGTCTGCATTACCGGCACGAGGTCGCCAGACGCGAACGCGTTCGGGCAGCCTAACGGTCACTCAGAACACCTCGGCCGCATCGTTTTGGTGCGGCCGAGGCGTTTTTGTGTATGGATCGGTGCGCACCTCCGCAGTGCGACACACTGCAACACCGGTGGGCGAAGGCAGCGAGGGCGGCGGACTGTCGGCGACAAAGATGCAGCAAAACTGGATGCATGAGCGTCGAACGTCGCTGAATGTCGTGATGGCCATCGCACTCTCCTTCTCCGTATGCTTGATTCACGACGGTGCCCACGGGGCGCGGGTGCGGCCTCGCCTTCGTCCGGAGAGGAATCCATGAACCTCCTGAGCTTGACGGCACTGACACTCGTGCTCGTCACAATCGCTCCCCCCGCCTCAGCCCAGGCGCCCGAGCGGGTGTCTGCGGTTCTCGAGGCTATCAAAGCGGCGCGAGGCACGAGGTCGCTGGACCGCGTTTGGATTGACCTCGCGTACGATGAAGCCCTGGCACAAACCGTCGGGCGGGTGCCGGATCATCGAATGCGCAAAGTGGCGGATGCCTTGGTTTGTGAAGGCGCTACTCCATCCGCGCAACGCTGCACGATAGTGGACGGCGACCTCGTGATAGCCGTGCGATCCGTTGATGTCGCCGGTGACAGAGCCTCCGCCGTAGTTGACAACATCTGGATTAGCAAAGGGGGGCGCGAACCCAGCGTCGCCTACGTGAGGCGTCGCTATACATTGGCGCGTTCTCCGCAGGGGTGGACTGTTGCCGATAGGCGCGTGCTTCACCAAAGCTGAGGGCGGACATACTATCGGGCGCGCACAAAGACGGGGCTCATTCGTTATGAGCCCCGTTCCATCCTCGGGCTAACTCGTTGTGCTTGTTGGGATGGGCCTGGGTAGAGTTGAACTACCGACCTCACGCTTATCAGGCGTGCGCTCTAACCACCTGAGCTACAGGCCCCGCTGGAGACAGAAAAGTTACCCCGCTGCCGACGGCGAGTCAACGATCGCGCCGGTCGCGGAGAGGCGCGTCGTAATGCGAACTCCGGCGTCGAGCGTGCGATGCACGGGACACCGTTCGGCGATTTCGGCGAGCTTCACGCGCTGCTCGTGGGTGAGCGGGCCCGCGATCTCGAGGGTGCGGTCGATATGGTCGAGCCGCGCGGGGCGATCCTCGCAATGCTGCTCGTCGACCGCGTGCGAGCGCGAGTGGTGCATGTGCACGACGACTCCTTCGAGTGGCCACTGCTTGCGATCGGCGTACATCCGGAGCGTCATGGCCGTGCACGCGCCTAACGCCGCGAGGACGAGGTCGTAAGGGGTGGCACCGGAGTCGGTCCCGCCTGCCGCCGTGGGCTCGTCGGCGAGGAGGGCGTGGCCGCTAGCGTCGATCTCGACCCGATACCCAGAGCGGCCGATGCGGGCGGAGACGGTTCCTTCGTGGGAGTCTGGCTGGGTCATACCCTACGAGATTGCAGAAAGCGTACGAGCATCAACGGCAAAGACGTCAGATGTCAGAATACAGAATTCAGAGTTCAGAAACGACCACGCCGGGCTACGGGCGGCGCTCGTCCGTTTTTCTGAATTCTGTATTCTGACATCTGACTTCTGCCGTCGACCAAAAAAAGAAGCCTCGGATGCGCGAGGCATCCGAGGCTTCGGGCCAATCGTGTGTGAGTCGTGCGCTGGCGCGACATCCGAGACGCTTTCGTCGCGCCTGCCGAAGCAGGCTCGTTTACTCGCGATCTCCGGAAAGGAGGTGATCCAGCCGCAGGTTCCCCTACGGCTACCTTGTTACGACTTCGCCCCAGTCACCCGGCTCGCCTTCGGCGGCTTGGCCCTCTTGCGAGGTTCCGACACCGACTTCGGGCGCTCCGAGCTTCCAT
>DATFFP010000063.1:0-96449 GCA_035249985.1 Gemmatimonadaceae bacterium | reverse complement strand
TCAGGGTCCTCAGGGTGCTAGGTGCTCAGGGCGTGGCACCCCGAGGACCCTGAGGACCCTGAGGACCCCGAGGACCCCGAGGACCCTGAGGACCCTGAGCACCCATGTACAGCACCTGCCTCTTCTGCCACTCGCCGCTCGGCGCCAACGAGGCGATCGAGCACTTTCCCGTCGGCCGCCGCCTCGCGTTCGATTCGGCGAAGGGCCGCCTGTGGGTGGTGTGCCGCACCTGCGAACGATGGAACCTCTCCCCACTCGAGGAGCGCTGGGAGGCCATCGAGCTGTGCGAGCGCCGGTTCGAAGGGACGCGAATGCGGGCGTCGACGGACAACATCGGCCTCGCCAAGCTGCCCGAGGGCCTCGAGCTCGTTAGGATCGGCGCCGCGCTCCGACCCGAGTTCGCGGCGTGGCGATATGGCGATCAGTTCGGGCGCCGCCGTCGTCGCACGATGCTCCAGGCGGGGCTGGGCCTGGGCGCCCTTGGCGCCGTCGTCGCCGGGGGAATCGCGGCAGGCGCCGGCATCGGTGGATTCGGATGGATGATGATACAGTCGGCGCGGTTCATCATCGACGGGAATCCGCGCGCCGTCGTCGGGCATGTGACAGGGCACGATGGTCAGCCTCTCGCCGTGCGTCGCCTGCACCTCAAGCACACGCGCTGGCAGACCGACGCCGCCGGCGGCGATCACCGGCTCGCGATCGGCTTCAAGCGCGGCACGATCGTTCTCACCGGAGAGGAGGCCCGCCGCCACGCTGCCACCTTGATCGTCCACGCCAACCGCCGCGGTGGAAACCGGTCCCAGGTACAGAGCGCCGTGGAGCGCGTGCAGGAAGCCGGAAGCGCCGAAGCCCTCGTGGCGGGAATGGCGACCAGGAACCAGCCGCTGCCGGTGTGGAAGAAGGAGAGCCACGTGCGCAACGTCGATGCCTTCGGCATGAGTCCCGAGCGACGCCTCGCGTTCGAGATGGCCCTTCATGAGGAGCAGGAGCGCCGGGCGCTCCAGGGCGAGCTGCTCGCCCTCGAGCAGGCGTGGCGCGAGGCCGAGGACATCGCGAAGATCGCCGACAACCTGCTCGTCCCGGAGAGCGACGAGGAGTGGCTGCGCAAGCAGCGCGGAGAGGAGTGAAGGGGATCGCGACCTGCCTAACGGTGATCCTCGTCATCGCCGCCTGTCGTGACGAGCCCGATCACGCGCGGGCGCATGACTCCGACACGCTCGCCCCCATCGGCACCGGCACCGAGCTCCTGCTCACTCGGGAGCGCCTCGCCCTGATCGATGACTGGATTCGCGCCTCGATCGCCCGCGACGGGACCGTACCCGCCTCGCTCGACCACGTTCGCCCGCCGGAGGCCGAGGCAGCCCACTACGCTCCGCTCGAGCGATTCCTGCGCGATGGATGGGGAAGAGCGATCGAGTACACGCCTGGGACGGCCTCGTACGAGCTGCGGTCGGTTGGGGCGGACGGCATTGTGGGAACGCCCGACGATGTGACGACACGGCAGAGGTAATCGAGGGTGTCGAGGTCATCGGGGTGATCGAGGAGAGCCAGGACCGTTACCTCGATCACCTCTGCACCAGGCCCGTAACGCCCCCCGAGACTATGAACGCCATCACCGCCGCGCTATCGACGGCCAGCGGTGTCACCCGCTCGCTGGGCACGAGCAGCAGATTGCCGGCGAAGTTGTAGGACTGCGGAAAGTAGACCGCGACGTGCTTGTCGATTCCCAGGTGATCGAGCCCCCGCATCGTCACGAAGCCCAGCGCCTTGGCGCCTCCGTCCGGCGTCACGGCGACGATCACCGGAGTGTCGAATCGCCGCTTCTCACCGACGAAGGCGTCGAGGAGATCCTTCGTCGACGTGTAGAGGAGCCGGATGAACGGCAGCTTCGTCATCACCCGCTCCAGGAGGGAGACGAAGCTGATCGCGAGCAGGTTGGACGCGAGAAAGCCCACGAGCGTGATCACCACCAGGGTCAGCAGGAACCCGAGCCCCGGAATGGGCAGCCCCAGGAGCCCGTCGATGCTGCGGAAGATCCATACGCAGACGTAGACCGTTATCGCCACCGGCGCGATCACGACGAGGCCGCGAAGGAAGTACTGGGCGAGGCGTTTCATGGATGCCTGACGATGTAAGGGGGGGTCAGGGGAGGGAGGCCCCGGACCCGTCTTGTCAGCGACCGTGTCAACGGTAAGTTAGGGCTCCCGGTCCGCCGGGATAGCTGAGCCTGGACCCTAGCCGGGCAGCTGGTCCTGCGGCTGGGACCTCAACCACAGGAGTTGCCGATGCGCCTGTCTTCGTTTCTCTCGGTTACGTCCGCGCTCTTGGTGTTGGCGTCGTGTTACGAAAAGAATCTGGAGGGGCCGGAGGCCGTAAGCCAATTCACGATCGCCACGTCGGTGCCGACGATGACCTTGCGCCCCGACAGCGTCACGAGCTTCACCGTCACGGTACGAAATGAAACGAGAAATCAAGCCGTGTCGCCCGTCGGCGCGTTCGCCGAAAGCGACGCCCCGTCGATCGTGAGAGTCGAAACGACGGCCAGGCCGGACAGCTTCAAGGTCACGGCCATCACCGGGGGAACGGCGCGGATCATCGTCGGCTACACCGGCACGACGGGAAGCGCGCGCGATACCATCGTCGTCACGGCGACCCCGCGTCCCGTCGCAACGGTCTCTCTGACACCCGACTCCACCGGCGTGTTCGTCGGAGCGACCACGACGCTGCGTGCAGCATTGCTCGACGCTGCCGGCGACACGATCCGCCAGCGCACAGCGACCTTCAGCAGTGTCGACACGACGATCGCGACCGTGAGCTCGGCCGGAGTCGTCACGGGAGTCCGCGTGGGAACGGCGACGATCGTCGCGACGCGCGAGGAGGAGGCGGATACCTCGAGGGTAACCGTCACCCTTCGCCCGGTAAACACCGTGACCGTGGCTCCCGCAGACACGACGGTCCGCGTAGGCAACAACGTGCAATTGACGGCAACGCTCCGTGCCGCCAACAACGCCGTCGTCACCGGCCGCACGGTCACCTGGGCGAGCTCGGATACGACGATTGCAACCGTGAACGGGAGCGGACGCGTGACTGGTGTGGCGGCGAGCGCTCAGTTCGTCACGATCACGGCGACGTCAGAGGGGAAGAGCGGAAGCGCGAGGGTCATCGTCGTACCATAAGCCGGCAAAAGAACGAGGAGGGACGAACGCGGAACGAGGAAGTGCGTTGAAGGTCCTGCGAGCAGGGCCGGATCGCACTCCCTCGTTCCTCGTTCCTATTTGATCTCGATTGGCACCCACGCCTCACGATCGTCCCACTTGAGACGAAGCACCGCGCCCGCCTCCATCGGCTCCAGGCTGAGCGTGAATTGCTCTTCCGTCGGCGCCAGTGGCTCATGGTGCATGCCGACACGAACGAGGTCCTGCTCCGGATCGTAGATCGTGCCCCACTGACCCGTCTGCTTGTTGATGATGAGCGTCCACTCCTCGGGCGTGGGGATCGTCCAGAGCGTGTAGCTTCCCGCCGGGACGTCGGCCCCGCCGATCACGAGATCCTTGTCGGTGTGAAAGTGCGTTGCCTCGTTCGCGCCCGTCCGCCAGACCTCTCCCCACGGAACCATCCCGCCAAAGACCACGCGCCCGCGCTTCGTGGGCCGTGAGTACGTGATGGTGAAGCTCGCGCCGGCGATGCTCGTCCGGAGCGTGTCTCGCGGCGAGAGCTGCGGAATCGCCGCCATCATCGCGATCGGTGTGAGATCCGTCATCGGCCCCCGCGTGACGACGACCTTGAACGTCG
Organism: Gemmatimonadaceae bacterium; assembly: GCA_035249985.1. GTDB lineage: Bacteria > Gemmatimonadota > Gemmatimonadetes > Gemmatimonadales > Gemmatimonadaceae > JAICNG01. The sequence continues at coordinate 92,657 of DATFFP010000063.1, read as the reverse complement.
AGCCAAGCGCGTGGGCTCCGAGAATGCGCCCGGCCGCATCGACGTGCGCGTACATCGTCCCGAAGGGGGCGACGATCCTCATCGTGTCAGCGTTCACACGAACGACACTGACCGCATCGGTGCGCTGAGCGCCCACGGCCCACGTCGGGATCTGTACGCTGTCGGCGCCGGAGCGCGCGAGGTGGCGGGTGAGGATCGCATACGACGCGTACGATTGCCCGAGGAGTGGCACGGTGCCACCAGGCACTGGAATCCGGCGCGTCACCGTGCTGTCGTTCCGTTTCGTCTCCATCACGATCGTATCGCGGGTGAGCGTGATGCTCACGGTCTGCAGGGGCGGGCTCGCCGGTGTGTCGGTGGGCCGGCGCGTGGAGAACTCGAGGCGCGCGGGGTTTCCCTCATCGTCGAACGTGATCGCGTAGGGGCGTCTCACCGTCTCGCGCAGCCGCGTCACGACCTCACCATCGATCCGCCCACGCCCAAACCTGAACCGCTCGGCCGCGATGGTGTCGCGGCCGAGCGTGACGATGAAGCTGCCTTGGTCGGCCATCGCCCTGGCTGCAAGCGATGGGGAGTCCACCTCACGAGGGCTCGAGGCGCAGCCGATCGCGAGAGGAACAAGGATGACATGGGTAAGGCGCATGACTCGAAGGGCGCAGGGAACGGTACTACCGAGTGCTCGTGTACGATGACCGGTGATGCACCTGGTCGCCAGCGTCAATGGCCCCGCCCCGCGGACGCCGGGCATGCCGATTGCCCGCCGGAGCGGTAGCGAGGAGGTCCGATGGCCACACGAGTGAAGCCGTACGCCGAAAGCGCCGCGTCCTACATTCCGGAGCGCCCAACGCTCGAGAAGGTCCGCACCGCCTCCAAGGGGTGCAAGGCGTGCTGGCTCTGGACGCTGGGCACGCAGACCGTGTTCGGAGAAGGACCTCGTCAGGCCGACGTCATGTTCATCGGCGAGCAGCCCGGCGATCAGGAGGACAAGGCTGGCCGTCCTTTCGTCGGTCCGGCGGGGAAGCTGCTCGACCGCGCGCTGGACGAAGCGGGCATCGACCGCGAGACGGTCTACGTCACCAACGCGGTGAAGCACTTCAAGTGGGAGCGGACCGAGCGAAGCACCCGGCGCATCCACAAGAAGCCTAACGACGCCGAGATCCGTGCCTGTCGCCCATGGCTGGATTCGGAAATTGCCCTCGTGCGACCGCGTGTCATCGTCACGCTGGGCGCCACCGCGTCGCAGGCGCTGCTAGGCAAGCAGTTTCGCGTGACGAAGGATCGCGGGAAGCCCATCGCCTCGCCGCTGGCGGAAGCCATCTTCGCGACGGTTCACCCCTCATCCGTACTGCGCGCGCCCGATCCGGCCGCGCGCGCGCAGGCCGAGCAGGAGCTCATCGCCGATCTCACCAAGGTCGCTCGACACCTTCAGGCGCGGGCCCGGCAACCTGGGCAACGTGGCCCGCGGGCGACTACGACGCGTACCGAGAGGCGCGCGCCGAAGACACCGAGTGGGAGCGCCGGACCGCGTGAGCTGCCGATGGCGGCCCGCGGCCGGCGTGGCGGTTAGATACTCCGCAACAACCAGTACAGCAGCAGGAAAATCAGGACGGTGGTGAAGCAGCCGCCGCCCAGCTTCTTCGCGCCCCAGCCGGCGCCGAGCGCGGCGAAGAGTCGATTCATGTCGTAGACCCGGTTCGAGGTTGTGGGTGCCATGCGCAGGGATCGTACCGGGGAGGGTCCTCGGGGTCCTCAGGGTCCTCAGGGTCCTCAGGGACGTGCATTGAGTGCCCGTCCACCACGAGGCATCTTGCACGCTCCCCGAGGACCCTGAGGACCCTGAGGACCCTGAGGACCCTGACTACCTCCGCCCTTACCCGCCGCGCCCTCGCGCACCTCCGCAAGACGGACGAGCGCATTGCGCGCGTCATCGAACAGGTCGGGCCCTGTCGCTTCACGCGCCGCGTCGAGGGGACGCACTTCGATGCGCTCCTGCGCGCCATCGTGTATCAGCAGCTCTCGGGGAAAGCCGCCTCGACGATTCTCGGACGCGTGCTCGCGATCTACGGCGATCGATATCCGACCGCGGCCGAGCTGCTCGCCACACCCGAGGACCAGTTGCGGGCGGCGGGCCTGTCGCGGCAGAAGCTGAGCTACGTGCGCGATCTCGCGCGCCACGTCGAAGAGGGGCTGCTTCCCGTCGATCGACTCGAGGCGCTCGACGACACCGAGATCATCGCGGCGCTCACGGCGGTGAAGGGCATCGGACGATGGAGCGCGCAGATGTTCCTCATGTTCCGGCTCGGGCGGCCGGACGTGCTACCCGAGCTCGACCTCGGCATTCGGAAGGGGCTGCAGCGGGCATATCGCATGCGAAAGCTGCCCACACCCAAGCGCGTGCAAGCCATTGGCGCTCGGTGGTCGCCATATTCCACGTATGCCTGTTGGTATCTCTGGCGGTCGCTCGACGGAGACGCGAACCTCGCCGACTGAGTCGGCCACGGACCGCTTCGACGTCTTCGCCATCGCAGCACCGGGACTGGAGCCGCTCGTCGAGCGCGAGCTCCGCGCGCTCGGCATCGAGGATGCTCACGCCGACGCGGGTGGAGTCTCGTTCACCGGCGGACGCGAGGCGATCTATCGCGCGAACCTGCACCTGCGAACGGCGAGCCGCGTCATCGCGCGGGTCGCCGAGTTTGGCGCGAGAGGATTCCCGGAGCTCGTGCGGCACGCGAAGCGGCAACCCTGGGAGCGGTACCTCGCCGCCGACCGACCGATTCACCTGCGAGTCACCTGCAAGAAGTCGCGACTCTACCATTCCGACGCAGTCGCGGAGCGTGTGGGTGACGCGATCGCGAAACGATTGGGTGTCGATGGGCTCAACACCATCAAGGGTGGCGAGGACGAAGACGCAATGGGGCAGCTCGTGATCGTCCGGATGACGCACGACCACTGCGTACTGAGCGTCGACACATCGGGTGCGTTGCTTCACCGTCGTGGCTATCGTGAGGCGACCGCGAAGGCCCCCATTCGCGAGACATTGGCCGCCGCGCTGCTGCTGGCCGCGGAGTGGCGTCTCGACGCACCGCTGCTCGATCCGTTCTGCGGATCGGGAACGATCGCGATCGAGGCCGCGCTACTCGCGCGTCGTATCCCGCCGGGGCTAAATCGTCGCTTTGCGTTCATGGACTGGCCCGACTTCGACAGCGCGCTGTGGCGTCGCGTTCACGACGAGGCCGCACGCATGGCACTTCCCCGCGCGCCCTCGGCGATTCAAGGGTCTGACCGAGATGGGGGAGCCATCGAGGCCGCACGCGCGAACGCGGCCCGCGCTGGCGTCGCCGGCGACATCACCTTCGAGAAGCGCGCGCTCTCGGCGATCGACCCTCCGGCCGAGCCCGGGTGGGTGTGTACGAATCCTCCCTACGGCGTGCGAGTGAGCGAGCGCGCCGAGCTGCGAAACCTCTACGCGCAGTTCGGCAAGGTGATGCAAGCGAAGTGTCCCGGCTGGACCGTCGCGATGTACTCAGCCGACGCGAGACTCGAGAAGGCGGCGCGTTTGCCGTTGCGTCCCGTGCTGGGAACGGTGAACGGAGGAATCCCGGTGCGGGTCGTTAGGGGGATCGTCGCGGGAGAGGGTTAGGATCGACTGCGACCTGCGACCTGCGACCTGCGACCTGCGACCTGACACCCCCGGGACGCTACCGGCGTGGTAGTAGCATCCCGAGGCTTTAGCTCGCAGCTCGCAGCTCGCAGCTCGCAGTTCGCAGGTCGCAGGTCGCAGTCCGCAGTCCGCCCTTCAGCATCCTCTCGCTACGCGGTTCCACCATCGCGCGATGCGCTCTCCCGCCAGGTGAATCAACACCGCGATCGTGAAGAAGCGCGCGGCACGGCCGGCGCCTAACGCCAGCGCGAAGATCGGGAAGGGAATCCCGAAGGCACCCGCCGAGACGGAGACCAGCTTGGACGGGAAGGGCGAGACCGAGCTGATGACGACCAGCATCCAGCCATGCCTGGCGAACAGCGTCCTCAACGTCGCGAGCTCGCCGGGATCGATCCCGAAGAAGCCAAGCACCGGGGCGACCACTTCCTGAAACGCGTACGCCCCCGCGGTGTACGCGACGATCCCGCCGAGCGTCGAGCCTGCGAGCGCCCAGAGCGCGAGCCGATAGACCCGCCGCGGGTCGGCGAGGCCGAACGGGATCAGCAACGCGTCGGCGGGGCCCGGCATCGCCGAGCCCTGGGCGAACGTCCACCCCGCCGTCGCCGGGCCCGACCATCCGGACTCTGCCCACCGGTGCAAGGCGGCCAGAATTCGACATGCGCGTCCGCGCAGCCCCCCGAGCGGCGCTGCGGGAGGCGGCGGTGGAAGCGTCACTTGTCGAGGTGCCGAGGTGGTGGCCACGATCAGGCTCTCGGGCGCGTTCCCTCTTGAAACACCGGAGAGGGGATCTGGCGTTCCGTCCGGCCGGCGCCGTCGGCGCGATCGGCCACCGGAGTCGCCGGGAGGCGCGGTTGCTCGACGTTCGCCGGGAGCGACAGCCGAAAGGTGCTTCCTTCACCCGGAACCGACTCGACCTCCAGCTTGCCGTTCAGGAGCGTCGCGAGCCGGCTCGAGATGGGCAGCCCGAGCCCCGTTCCCTGCTCGTTATGCGTCTTCTGGAGCTGCACGAACTCGTCGAAAATCTTGGGGATGTCCTCCGCCGCGATCCCGACGCCGTGATCGATGACGTCGATTTGCACTCCGCCCTCGTCGATCGCGCGGTAGACGACGCGGATCGGATTCCCGTTGCCGAACTTGATCGCGTTCGAGAGCAAGTTCAGGAGGATCTGACGCACGCGGCGCGGATCGCTGACGATCTTCCGCGCGTCTCCCTCGACGACGAGCGATAGCTCCGACCGCCGTTCGTCCGCCAGCGGCCGAACGGTGACGAACAGGTCCTCGATGAGCGTGGGGAAGGGCACCGGCTGGAGCTGCAGCTCGATCTTCCCCGCCTCGATCTTCGACAGATCGAGCACGTCGTTGACGAGCTCGAGCAGGTGCTTGGCCGCCTTCTGCGCACGGCGCACGCCCTGTGTCTGCTTCTCGTTGAGCGGGCCGTAGATGTGGTCGAGCAGCAGCGTGTTGTAGCCGAGGATCGCGTTGATCGGCGTGCGCAGCTCGTGCGACATCGACGCGTAGAAGCGCGACCGGGCCGTGATCGCTTTCTCGAGGTCGAGCTGGCGCCGCGCGAGCTCATCGTTCACCGACTTGAGCTCGGCCATCGTGTTGGCGAGGGTCGTCGCTTGATTGCGAAGCTCGTTCTCCGCCGCCACGCGCTCCGTGATGTCGCGCGCGATGATCGTATAGATCTTTCCTTCGGCGAGCTCGAGGCACGACACGGAGCACTCGATCGGGAACGTGTCGCCCGACTCCCGGACTCCGAGCGCCGACTCCAGCTGTGGCGTGACGTGGGTGTGCGAGCGGCCCGGTCGCGCGACCGGGGCCGACGCGCACACCCGGTCGATGAAGTCGGAGCGATACTCCGGAGGGAAGAAGTCGCCGATCTCCCGCCCCACCGCCTCCTTCGCCGAGAATCCGAACACCCGCTCGGCGGCCGCATTGAACAGCGTCACATGCTGCGATTCGTCGAACATGATGATCGCATCGATGGCCGACTCCACCACCTCCGCCATGCGGGCCTCGGACTCCGACAGTCGCACCCGGTGCTGGAGCTCGATCTCGCGGCGCTCGTGGAGACGCAACCGATGCTCCTGCTCGCGCAGCTGCCGGCTCTTCTGGTGCAGCTCCACGAACACCGACACCTTGGAGCGGAGCACGTCGGGGTGAAATGGCTTCGACAGGTAATCCACCGCACCGACCGAGTAGCCCTCGAACACGTACTGCTCTTCCTTGCTGATCGCCGTGAGGAAGATGATCGGCACGTGTCGCGAGCGCTCGCGCGATTTGATCACCTTCGCCGTCTCGAAGCCGTTCATCCCCGGCATCTGCACGTCGAGGAGAATCACCGCGAGGTCGCGGCGCAGCACCTCACGCAGCGCCTCCTCGCCCGACGTCGCTCGAATGAGATGGAGACCGAGCGGTTCGAGGATGGCCTCGAGCGCGAGCAGATTCTCCTGGCGGTCGTCGACGAGCAACACGTCGACGTCGCGGTGCATCGACAGGCGCTCGGGCTCGGCGGTGGTCTCGATCGCCGTCATGCACGCACCTCATCGGTGCCACCGGTTCGGTTGCGGTGTCCCTGCTCGTTCTCCTCGCCCGTTGCCAGAGACACGAGGTAGGGCGTCATCCGCTCGAGTGGCAGGGTTTGCGCGGTGGGAACGGCCCGCAGCGCCGCCCGGGGCATGATCGCGCTTTCCGCGGTGCGCGGGTCCTGGACGACCGCCAACCCGCCCCGCGCCGCGATCTGTCGCAGTCCCTCGGCGCCGTCCTCGTTGGCACCGGTAAGTACGACACCAACCGCCGCGGCGCCGAAGCGGTCGGCCACCGACTCGAAGAACACATCGATCGAGGGCCGGCTGTAGCGCACCGGCTCGTCGACGGACAGCGAGAATTCGTCGCCGTCGACGAGAAGGTGATAGTCGGGCGGAGCGAGATAGACGTACCCGCCCATGATCGGTTGCTTGTCCTCGACCTCGCACACGATGAGCGATGTGCAGTCCTGGAGAAGGTCACGCAATGCGGCGGATTCCTTGCTGCGATGTTGGACGAAGGTAATCGGCACGCGGAAGTGTGCCGGGAGGCCATGCGCGATGGCGCGCAGCGCCTTGAGCCCACCCCACGACGCCCCGACGGCGATCATCGACACGCGCCGCGTCACTTGATCTTCCGGTAGATCTTCTCGCGACGATCCACCGCCTCATAGTTGTCCTCGAACCCCGTGAAGCGAAGCGATTCCTTGCTTCCGAGCCCGAGGTACCCGTACATGGGAAGCGACTCGTGAAAGAGCTTGTGCACCCGTTGCTGCAGCGTACGGTCGAAATAGATGAGGACGTTGCGACAGAGGATGACGTTGCACTCGGCGAACGAGCGGTCGGTGACGAGGTTGTGCTGCGAGAACACAATGTTCCGCATGAGTCGCGGCGCGAACAGGGCGCCGTCATACATGGCGGTGTAATACTCGCTGAACGAGCGGGTGCCGCCCGCACGCAGGTAGTTCTGAGTGTACTCCTGCATGCGGTCGAGGGGAAAGATGCCTTCCTTCGCCTTGCGGATGACGACCTCGTTGATGTCCGTGGCGTAGATCCGGGCGCGGTCATAGAGATCCTCCTCCTCGAGGAGGATCGCCATGGAGTACGCTTCTTCGCCCGTCGAGCACCCGGCATGCCAGATCCGGATGAACGGGTAGGTCCGCAGCGCGGGCACGACGTCGCGTCGGAACGCGACGTAGAATCCCGGGTCGCGAAACATTGCCGTGACATTGATGGAGAGGTCGAGAAGCAGCCGCTCCATCATCGCCGGATCATGAAGCACCCGGTCCTGGAGGGCGCTGATCGTCTTCAATCCGTCGCTATCGATGCGCTTCCAGATGCGACGCCGCAGCGAAGCGTACGCATACGCGCGGAAATCGAATCCGTAGTGGCGGTAGATCCCCTCGAGCAGCAGCTGGATCTCGATGCGCTCGAGATCCGGGCTATACCCGTTGACCGGCGCCTCGGCCGCCGCGGCAATGTCCGTCACCGTCGGCGTCACGATCGGCTCGCCCGCGGCTGCGGGTGCCGGGTCAGCGGCGCCCAGCCCTACCGGTACAACCATACGCGCATCAGCGAAAGCAGCTGTTCGGGATCGACCGGCTTGGTGATGTAGTCCGAGGCACCAGCGGCGATGGTCTTCTCGCGATCTCCCTTCATCGCCTTGGCGGTGAGCGCGATGATGGGGAGCGTCTTGAACTTCGGTTCCTGCCGAATGGCCTGCGTCGTCTCGTAGCCGTCCATCCCCGGCATCATGATGTCCATCAGGACGAGGTCAATGGACGGGTCTGCCTGGAGCGCGTTGATGGCATCCTGCCCGTTCTCGACGAACGTCGCCTGCATGCCGTGATCCTCCAGCATTGACGTGAGCGAGAAGATATTGCGCACGTCGTCGTCGACGATCAGCACCTTCTTGCCGGCGAAAATGCTGTCGGCGGTATGCAGCTGCTCGAGCATTCGGCGCTTCTGATCGGGAAGCTTCGCTTCCACGCGGTGCAGGAAGAGGGCGGTCTCGTCGAGCAACCGTTCCGGTGACTTCACATCCTTGACGATGATCGTCTCGGCGTACTTGCGAAGGCGGGTCTCCTCCGCCGGCGACAGCTCCTTGCCGGTGTAGATGATGATCGGAATCGTCGACATGCCTTCGTCGCTCTTCACCCGCTCGAGCAGATCGAACCCGCTCATGTCGTGGAGCCCGAGGTCGAGCACCATACAGTCGTAGTGGGTCGACGCGAGCTCCCGCAGCGCGTCCTCCGCGGTGGCGACGGCGGTGATGGTGACGTCTTCCGCGCCCACGAGCTCGATGATCGCGTTCCGCTGCGCCTCGTCGTCCTCCACCACGAGCAGGCGACGAACGCGCTCCTCGAGGAAGTTCTGAATGCGCCCGAAGGCATCGTCGAGCGCGTCCTTGCTCACCGGCTTCTCGAGGTACGCAATGGCGCCGGCCTTGAGGCCGCGCTGACGCTTCGAGATGCCCGAGATCACGTGCACCGGAATGTGACGCGTATCCGGATGATGCTTCAGCCGGTCGAGCACGGCCCAGCCGTCCATGCCCGGCAGATCGATGTCGAGCGTCACGGCATCCGGGTGATACGCATGCGCGAGATCGATCGCCTCCTCGCCATCGAATGCGATGATCCCCTTGAAGTCCTTCTCACGCGCCATGTTGAGCAGAATGCGCGCAAAGTTGGGATCGTTCTCGACGATGAGCACGCTTCGATCGCCCGGCTGAATCTCCGAACGGTCGTCGGTGATCGGGGATGCTTGCGGGCGTGCCGCGGGCTCCGCGCGCGGCTCGTGTGCCGGCGGATCCATCACCGCCACGCTCTCGGCGGGCTCTGGAAACTCGAACGCCCGTCCCGACGTCGGCTCACTCATTGCGCGCGCCGTCGCTCGCCCCGGCGGACCTTGCGTTCTTCCGCCGGCACCGGGCCCCGTGTCGACGTAGCGGCCGGGCAGAAACAGCGTGAAGGTGCTGCCCTTTCCGGGGGAGCTTTCGACCCGAATTTCTCCGCCTAACAGGCGCGTGATCTCGCGCGAGATCGACAGGCCGAGCCCGGTGCCGCCGTACTTGCGGCTCGTGGATCCGTCGGCCTGCTGGAACGCCTCGAAGATGAGCTGCTGCTTGTCCTTCGGAATACCGATCCCGGTGTCGCTCACCGCGAAGGCGAGGACATCGGGCGCGACATCCAGCGTGCGGGTCGCGAACCGACGGCCCTTCTCGGCCCGACGAATGGTGAGAGTGACGCCACCGTTGTGCGTGAACTTGAGCGCGTTCGACAGCAGGTTCTTGAGCACCTGCTGGAGCCGGTGCCCATCGGTGACGATGGCGGGCGGCAGGTCGGGCATCACGTCGACCTTGAAGCTGAGCCCCTTCTCCTCCGCCAGCGGCCGGAAGCTTCGATCGACGAACTCGCTGATCTCGGGGATCGGCACTTCCGTCGGGTGGACATCGAGCTTGCCGGCCTCGACCTTGGACAGGTCGAGCACGTCGTTGATCAGGTTGAGCAGGTCGGTGCCTGACGAATAGATCGTCTGCGCGTATTCGACCTGCTTGTCGTTGAGGTTGCCGTCCTTGTTGTCGCCGAGGAGCTTGGCGAGGATGAGCAGCGAGTTGAGCGGCGTGCGCAGCTCGTGCGACATGTTCGCCAGGAACTCGCTCTTGTACTTCGAGCTGAGCGCAAGCTGCTGCGCCTTCTCCTCGAGCGCGAGCCGCGCCGCCTCGACCTCCTTGTTCTTCTGCTCGACCTTCTTGTTCTGCTCGGCCAGCAGCGACGCCTTCTCCTCGAGCTCCTCGTTGACCTGCTGGAGCTCTTCCTGCTGCTGACGCAAGAGCTCCTCGGAGGCGCGCAGCGATTCCGCCTGCGACTTGAGCTCCTTGTTCGAGCGCTCGAGCTCTTCCTGCTGCACCTGGAGCTCCTTCGACTGATTCTGGAGCTCCTGGGTGAGGTTCTGCGACTGCTCGAGCAGCTCCTCGGTGCGCATGTTGGCCTGGATGACGTTCAGCACCACGCCGATGCTATCCGAGAGCTGATCGAGGAAGAGCTGATGAATCTGACTGAACGCGTTGAACGACCCGAGCTCGATCACCGCCTTCACCTCCCCCTCGAACAGGATCGGAAGGACGATGATGTTGCGTGGTGGCGCGGCCCCGAGCCCCGACGTGACCTGGACGTAGTCGTCAGGCACGTTCGTGAGCAGGATCGGCTGCTTCTCGAGCGCCGCCTGCCCGACCAGGCCCTCGCCCTCGGTGAAGCGATTGGCGACGTGCTTTCGCGATTTGTAGGCGTAGCTCGCGATCATCTTGAGCAGCATCTGCCCCTCGTCGCTGTCACGCATGTAGAACGCACCGTACTGCGCGCTCACCAGCGGCGTGAGCTCCGACATGATCTGACGCGACACCGTCTGCAGGTCCTTCTGCCCCTGCATCATCCGCGTGAACTTCGCGAGGTTCGTCTTGAGCCAGTCCTGCTCGCGGTTGCGCTCGGTCGTCTCGCGCAGATTCGCGATCATCTGGTTCAGGTTGCGCCGCAGCTCCTCGATCTCGCCCTGCGCCTCGATGGTGATCTGCCGCGTGAGATCGCCGCGCGTGACCGCGGTGGCGACCTCGGCGATCGCTCGCACCTGCGTGGTGAGATTGTTCGCCATCGCGTTCACGTTGTCCGTCAGCCCCTTCCACGTGCCGGCGACGTCCGGCACCTCGGCCTGACCGCCGAGCTTCCCTTCGGTGCCCACCTCGCGCGCCACGCGTGTCACCTCGTCGGCGAAGATGCGCAGCCGGTCCACCATGTTGTTGATCGTGACCTTCAGCTCGAGGATCTCGCCGAGGGCGTCGACGGTGATCTTCTGCGACAGATCGCCGTTGGCCACCGCCGTGGTCACCAGGGCGATGTTGCGCATCTGCGCGGTGAGGTTCGACGCCATCGAGTTCACGTTGTCGGTGAGGTCGCGCCAGATGCCTCCCGCCCCGGGCACCTTGGCCTGACCGCCGAGCTTCCCTTCGGTTCCGACCTCGCGGGCCACGCGTGTCACTTCGGCGGCGAACGACGAGAGCTGGTCGACCATCGTGTTGACGGTATTCTTCAGCTCGAGGATCTCGCCGCGCACGTCGACGGTGATCTTCCGCGAGAGATCGCCCCTCGCGACTGCCGTCGTCACGTCGGCGATGTTGCGCACCTGCACCGTGAGATTGTTGGCCATCGAGTTCACGGAGTCCGTGAGCGCCTTCCACGTGCCACCGACCCCCGGCACGTTCGCCTGGCCGCCGAGGCGCCCTTCCGTTCCCACCTCGCGCGCGACGCGTGTGACCTCGTCGCCGAAGACCCGGAGCTTGTCCACCATGTTGTTGACGGTGTTCTTGAGCTCCAGCACCTCCCCCTTCGCGTCCACCGTGATCTTCTGCGACAGGTCGCCACTCGCGACCGCCGTCGTGACGAGCGCGATGTTCCGCACCTGATTCGTCAGGTTGCTCGCCATGAAATTCACGTTGTCGGTGAGGCCCTTCCACGTGCCGGCGACGCCACCGACGTTCGCCTGCCCGCCGAGCACGCCCTCCGTGCCGACTTCGCGCGCCACGCGCGTTACCTCGTCCGCGAACGCGCGCAGCTGCGCCACCATCGTGTTGATCGTGTTCTTGAGCTCGAGGATCTCGCCCTTCGCCTCGACCGTGATCTGTCGAGAGAGATCTCCCTTCGCAACGGCGGTGGTGACATCGGCGATGTTGCGCACCTGGTTGGTCAGGTTCGACGCCATCGCGTTCACGTTGTCGGTGAGATCCTTCCACGTCCCGCCGACGCCCGGCACGTTCGCCTGACCGCCGAGGACGCCTTCCGTTCCCACCTCGCGCGCCACGCGCGTGACCTCGGAGGCGAACGAGCTCAGCTGATCGACCATGACGTTGATCGTGTTCTTCAGCTCGAGCACTTCGCCCTTCACGTCGACGGTGATCTTCCGTGACAGGTCGCCCTTGGCGACGGCCGTCGTCACATCGGCGATGTTGCGAACCTGATTCGTCAGGTTGCTCGCCATGTAGTTGACCGACTCGGTGAGATCCTTCCACGTACCGGCCACGCTCGGCACATTCGCCTGGCCCCCGAGGATGCCCTCCGTGCCGACCTCACGAGCGACGCGCGTGACCTCGCCCGCGAACACCCAGAGCGAGTCCACCATCTTGTTGATGACGTCCTTGATCTGAAGGATCTCCCCCTGCGCCTCGACGGTGATCTTCCTCGTGAGGTCGCCGCTCGCGATCGCGGCGGACACGGCCGACACGTCACGCAGCTGCACCGTGAGGTTGTTCGCCATCGCGTTCACGTTGTCGGTGAGATCCTTCCACGTTCCGACGACGCCTTCGACGCGGGCTTGCCCGCCGAGCTTTCCTTCCGTTCCGACCTCGCGCGCAACGCGCGACACCTCGAATGCGAACGCGGTGAGCTGGTCGACCATGGTGTTGACCGTGCTCTTCAGCTCGAGAATCTCGCCTTTCGCGTCGACGGTGATCTTGCGCGACAGGTCGCCTCGCGCCACCGCGGTCGTGACATCGGCGATGTTGCGAACCTGCGTCGTGAGGTTGTTCGCCATCGCGTTGACGCTTTCCGTGAGATCACGCCAGGTACCGGCAACCCCGGGCACGTTTGCCTGACCGCCGAGGATGCCCTCCGTACCGACCTCCCGCGCGACGCGCGTGACTTCGCCGGAGAACGAGGACAGCTGGTCGACCATCCGGTTGACGGTCGTAGCGATCCGCAGGAACTCGCCCTGGACCTGCTTGCCTTCCAGCTGGAGCTCGACTTTCTGGGAAAGATCGCCTTCCGCGACAGCCTGGATCACGCGCGCCACCTCGGTCGTGGGCTGGACCAGGTCGCCGACGAGCTCATTTACCGCGCTGATCGAATCTGCCCACCCGCGGGAGACGGGACCCATCGACGCCCGCTCGTCCATGCGACCTTCGCGTCCGACGACCTGAGCAACCCGGCCAATCTCCTCGCAGAGCCGCTGGTTCCGGTTGGCGATCTCGTTGAACGTGTCGAAGATCTCAGCCATGAGAGCATCGCCGTTGCCGTCGAGTCGCACGGTGAAGTCGCCGGCCTCGAGGTCCCGCAGGCCTTCCAGCAGCCGTCGTAGCTCTCGATCGCGGTTGTTGCGTCCCGACTTTGCCGGCGTATCGTCGCGGCTGCCCTTTCGTCCCCGTCGCGCGCTGCCTCGGCCTTGGCCGGCCTCGTCGCGTGAGGGCTCGATCGCGGCCTCGCGATCGAGGTCCATGTCACCGATGCCCACGGATTGGCTCCTGATGTCTGCGTGTCGTGAGAAGCGTCGCCTGGCCCGAAATGCGCACTATGGCGCACGCCGGCCCGCACATCTCGGATAGCTCTCGAGTGATTCCGACGCTGTAGTGCAAGAAGTGAGCACTCCGATTACCCGCCCGTTTCCGACAGGAGGCGAGCCTCTGGCGGGTGCTGCACCGCGCCGGATATCGCTACTTTATCCCGTCCCAAACCGGATTCAGACCGTGCGCACCTTCGATCTCCGCTCGTTCGAGCTCCACGACATGCTCCGGTGCGGTCTCGATATTCGGCAAGCGGCCCGCAATGCGCCGTCCCTCGAAGCCGCGGCGACGTCGATCGTCCGCTATCTCTTCGGTGCGTTTCGGGATTCAGGCTCGGGTGACCCGCAGCTGGCGCTCGTCCGCTTCTACAAGACGATGCCCTACCGGGAGCTCGATCCCGATCTGCGCGTTTACGCGAAAGCCGCCCTCGGCGAGGCCCCGCGCGACGAGGGGATGCGGTGCCTCACGTTGCTGGCGACCGCCGGCGTCGAAGAAGCATGGAACGACCGCCACGAATCCCAGGGACACCGCGCCATTCCCCTCGCGAGCGTCCGCATGGTCCACCGCGCCCCGATGATCGCGCAGCTCATCGAGCAGATGGGGATGGACGTCGAGCACCTCGTCCAGACCGACCCAACGGTGGTTCCGGATTCCGAGGGGCGCACCTTCAACATTTTCTACGTCGAGAAGGCACCTGGAAGCCCCTACATCCCCGCGCAGACCGATTTCGTCGTCCCCTTCGGAATCCAGTCCGTGGTGGGATTCGGGGGGATTCTCAAGGGCGAGATGTTCGCGGTGGTCCTCTTCAGCCGTGTGCCGATTCCGCCCACAGGCGCCGGCCGATTCCGGAACATCGCCCTGGAGGTGAAGGCGGTGCTACATCCGGTGGAAAAGGTGTTTGCCTAGGAACAGGAACGAGGAACGAGGAACGAGGAACGAGGAACTAGGAACTAGGAAGCAACGCGAAGAGCCTGGCTGGGCGCTTCCTCGCTCGTCGTTCCCTTTACTCTCCCGCCACCAGGAGCTCGTGTAGCTCCGCCATCGTCCTCGGCCGTCTCCCTCGGTCGCGGTGCAGGGCGGCGAGAACCGCATCGGAGAGCGTTCTGGGGACGTCGGCCACAAGCTCGTGCGGGGGCACCGGGGACTGCTCCAGAACGCGTGAGATGAGCTGCATGGGATCGTCGGCGGTGTGTGGCGTACGCCCCGTGAGGCACTCGTAGATCACGACGCCAACCGCGTAGATGTCGGCGCGCGCATCGACATCCTCGCCGAGGAGCTGCTCCGGCGCCAGGTACTCCGGCGTTCCCACGACCATTCCCGTCTGCGTCACTCCTTGCGTGCGGCCGAGCAGCCGTGCGACGCCGAAGTCCATCACCTTGAGGACCCCATCGGGCGCGAGCACGAGGTTGTGCGGCTTGATGTCGCGATGGATGATCCCCTGCTCGTGCGCAACCTCGAGGGCGCGGCACAGCTGCCTCGCAATCGGCAGCGTCGCGTGCACCGGGAGGCGCCCACGCTCGGTGATGAGCGCCTTCACCGACGTTCCGCGTACGTACTCCATCGTGATGAAGTACATGCCGTCGGTCTCGCCGAGGTCGTGTGTGCGCATGACATTGCGATGCGAGATCCGGCGGGCGAGACGCAGCTCGCTCCTGAAGCGGGCCAGCGCCGTGGAGTCGGAGACGTACTCGCGACGTAGTGTTTTCACGGCGACCGGCTCCGACAGCTCGAGATCGAGCGCACGGTAGACGATCCCCATCCCACCGCTGCCGATGAGCTCCGTGATCTCGTAGCGACCGGCGAGCTTCTGTCCAGACTGCAACCCATCGCCGATGTGCTGCGGTCGACCATTGAGCAGATCCCGCGGGTGTTCTCTCGACCCGGCGGCCGCGCTCAGGAATTCCACCAGATCTCGCTTGTCGCGCAGGTCGGTGAGCATCGAGCGAACTGATTCAGCGAGGCGGGCGATCTCATCGCCACCGCGTACCCGAATCTCGGCAGCGTAGTCTCCGTCTGCCGCTCGGCGCGTGGCGGCTTCGAGGACGCCGACACGGCGCGTAATCGCCCGGGCCATGAGATAGGACAGGCCGAAGGCCACGAGCAGACCCGCGACCGTCGCAAGGAGGATCGATCGCTCCAGCCGGGCGAAGGCCGCCATCTCCGCGTCCAGCGACCGCAGCGCCACAAAGCCACCCAGCGCGACGCCCCCTGCGGATCGAAGAGCCGCGCCGCTCGCCACCCATCGCGTCTCGCCTAACGTCACCTCCGTTGCCAGCACCCCGGTCATGTCCAGGTCGGCCGCCGTCGGTGCCGACCCGGCATCGGCCGCAGCCCAGATCGGAGCGCGCTCGTCGAGGAACCGCGTGAGCGCCGCATCGCGAGCGACCGACGCTCCGCTGATGCGCGGGCGTCCCGTGCTGTCGAGGGCGAAAAAGACGACCCCGCCAGATGTTGCGGCAGTGATCTCACGGGCGAGCGAATCGCCGACGGCCCTGGTCGCCATGAGCACGCCGATGACTCGCGCCGATGCGCCCTCGATCGGCACTGCTACCGCTTGATGCAACATGGTGTCGGAGATGACCGCCGCGCCCGCGGATCGGCGACCGGCCAACGCGCGCGCGATGAGGGCCGAGCGCGCCAGGGTATCGGGGCCGGCGGCGGGATCATCGCTGCGGGCGAAGCGCACCCCATGCGCGTCGGTGAGGTGCACCGTGTTAGCGCCTATGCGCTCGAGGGCCTCACCGGCCTGGTCGAGAAAGCTCGACCGCTCGAGGGGCCGATTCTCGAAGAGCGCACGAAAGTTCGGGTTTCGCCCGAACGCCTGCGCGCTCGCTTCCAGGCCGCGCTCGCGTCCGTCGAGGATCGCGCGCACGTGCGCTCGGGTCGCCGCCAACCCACGCGTTACCGCCGCGTCGGCGGCTCGCCGCGCCGAGCGTGCGGCGATCGCGAGTGTGAGCGCGGAGACCGCGGCGACGACCACGACGCCGCCGAGAAAGATCTTCCAGGTGAGTGAGATGGCGGGCGTTCGGCGGGCCATGGTGACCGAGGTCGTCGAGGGATCGAGGTGTCGAGGTGATCGAGGAAAGGCAGTTGCCTCGATCACCCCGACATCCTTGACGACCTCGACGACCCTTTGGAAAACAGAAACGCCGGCCCTCGCGGGCCGGCGTTCTGTTTCAGACTGGAAGAGCTTACTTCGAGCCGGGGCGGATCGTGAAGCCGAGGCCGAACTGCGTCTCGCCTTCCTCGATGAACACCTTGCGGACGCCGACGTTCGCGCCGATGCCATTGGCAAAGGCGAGACCGACGCCACCACCGACCATGAAGCGCTGGCCGCTCTCCGACTCATCGGAGACCTTGTAACGGCCGTAGGCAAAGCCAGGCGCCAGGAACGGCGACACCTTGACGTTCTTGCCAACGGTGAGCTTGATCGGCAGGCTGGCCGCAAGCGCCATCGCCTGCTCGTCCTCGGGGAACCCGAAGCCAAGCTCGCCCTCGAGGCCCATCGCCCAGCGCGAGCCGGAGCGGGCATCACCAAGAGCACCACCGGTCAGCTGCGCCGAGTAGCGCGTGCCAACGATCAGGTGGCCTTCGCAATCGACACCCGTGGGGCAATCGATCGACATGTAACCAGCGGTGAGGCCAAGACGGCCCGAGCCGACGGACAGGTCGAGACCACCGGCGAACGAGCTCGAGTTCACTTCCGAGCCCCAGTCCATGCGGCCGTACTGCAGGTGCCAGCCAATCCCGCCGGCGCCAGACAGCGTGTTCGTCGCCAGCGGCGGCAGAGCGCCGACCGTCGACGAGTTGATCGCCATGTAGGCGGCGATGTCATTGATGCTAGGACCCTCTTCCTGCGCGCTCATCGCCGGGGCGGCGAGTACGAGCGCGGTCGCAGCGAGCGCAAAGATCTTCTTCATGTGGATGAAGTCCTCAAAGGGTGGTTCTGGTCCCCGCGTTCGGCGCGAGGGGTGGGCGGAACAACAGCGTTCCGTAAGCATTCCCCTGCAAGACGAGTTGACTCCCGAATACGCAACGCTATGGAGCCACGTCACATGGCCGCGTTTCGGGTGAGGAGCCGCTCACGCGCCGAACGGACGCGTAACTCATTGGTACTGTGTGGGTTAGATCCGCGCCAGGTCACTGCGGCGCCGGCGCTGGGAGCGCGAGCGGGGCCTCCCACCATGGCGCCCTCACCTCCGGGCGATCGAGGTAGCGGGTTCACGGCGGAACCGGACACGCCGCGCGCGCATCCCAGCGGGATTCTGTTGAACGCCGGGAGGTGTCTCTCGACTCGCCGCGATGCCGATGTACACGTGACGGCCGACCGTCTGCATAACGAGAGATCGTCGAGGAGGCGCCAGTTCGGGAAACCGCACGGTCAGCGCTCGAGGCATCGGTCGGCGTGGCGCTCGAGCGCGGCCACCCGCACCATTTGACGGCAAATTTCTCCTTGCGCGATTTTCCGGGAATCCACACCATTGAGGCCGCCGTGCGCCGACGCACGGCCCCTCCGCACGGGTTCGCGATAGGCCATGGTCGGACGACCCCTCCTTCTACTCGTCGCTGTCACCACGACGCTCGGCGCCTGCGAGATCGCGCGCACCGACGACGCCGCCACGCGTTCTGATTCCAGGACGACGGACGCCGCCGGCATCGTGCGCCTTTCCGCACCCGCCGACAGCGAGATGCCGGGCGGTGCCCTCGGTGAGTCCATTCGTCGGGGACGCGCGCTGCTGGCGGCGACTCCGGACAGCCTTCCGCGTAACGTCGGCGGTCAGCTGCGGTGCACCAGCTGCCATCTCGAGAATGGAACGCGCGTCAACGCCGCGCCGCTCGTGGGGGTCTACGCGCGGTTCCCCCAGTTTCGCGATCGCAGCAATTCCGTGGCGACCATCCAGGACCGCGTCAACGATTGCTTCGAGCGGAGCATGAACGGTCGGGCGCTGGCCTCCGATTCCCGCGAGATGCGCGACATCGTCGCGTGGCTGGCCTTTTTGTCGCGGGGCATCCCGGTGCATCGCGACTCGACGCCTCGCGGTATTCCCCTGCTCGCCGCGATGACGCCGGATACCGCCGCCGGACGCGCGCAATTCACGACGACGTGCGCCGCCTGCCACGGCATGGAGGGGCAGGGCACACCCGCTGGCCCTCCACTCTGGGGACCGAAGAGCTACAACATTGGCGCGAGCATGGCCCGGCTTCGCACTGCGGCCTCGTTCATCAAATACAACATGCCGAACGACCGGCCCGGCACACTCACGGCGCAGCAGGCGTTCAACCTTGCCGCGTACGTGAACTCGCACGAGCGGCCGGATCTCGCGGGGAAGGAGAACGATTGGCCGAGGGGAGACGCGCCCTCGGACGTGCCATATGAGACGAGAGGTCGTTCAGGCGGCCCGTGAAAACGGCAAAGACGTCAGATGTCAGACGTCAGAATTCAGAATTCAGAGTAATGACGCGATTCTACCTTTCAATGAGGAGCCCCATGAGTGAGACCATCCTGAACGTTCCCCGGCGCGACTTTCTCGCCGGGCTCGCCGCGGCCGGCGCCGGTGTGTTCGCGCCCGTGGCGGCTTTCGCCTCCACACTCGACGACAGCCGCTTTCGCGTGAAGCCGGACGAGAAGTGGCTCGACAGCCTAACGGGGAAATACAAGCAGGTGTTCGACATGCCGAACCCGACCCACGGGCTCGGCGTCGTCCACATCCGCAATTACCTCAAGGCGTGGAAGGACAACTACAACCTCGAGCATCCGCAGGTGAACGCGGTCGGTACGCTGTACTACATGACCATCCCGCTCGGGTTCACCGATCCGATGTGGGCGAAGTACAAGCTGGGCGAAGCGATCAAGGAGACGGACGCGACGACCAACGCGTTCGCCGTCCGGAACATCTATCAGAAGGCCGATCCGGGCGCCGCGACGCTGTCCATCAAGGGCATCGCCAACTGGCCGGCTGATACATCCATGGAGGCGCTCCAGAAGAAGGGAACGCTCTTCATCATGTGCAACAACGCGCTGAACTTCTGGGCGATGAACGTCGCGAGCGCCACGAACCAGACGATGGAGGCCGTGCGCGCCGAGTTCCTCGCGCACCTCGTGCCGGGCGTCGTCGTGGTGCCCGCGATGGTGATGGCGGTCGACCAGGCGCAGGCGAAGGGGTGCTCGTACATGCGGATGGCGTGAAGAACCAAAGGCGCTAAAGGCGCTAAGGGCGCTAAGGGCGCTAAAGGCGCTGGGGGGCGGATCCCTCAGCGCCTTTAGCGCCCTTAGCGCTTCAGCTTTTCGAAATCTCTCCCACCACCGCCACCAGCATCTTCTTCGCGTCGCCGAAGAGCATCGCCGTCTTCTCGTTGTAGTACAGCTCGTTGTCGATGCCCGCGAAGCCCGGGTTCATGCTGCGTTTGATCACGATCACGCTCTTCGCGTGGTCCACGTTGAGAATCGGCATCCCGTAGAGCGGACTCTTGGGATCCGTGCGCGCGGCGGGATTCGTCACATCGTTCGCGCCGATCACCAGCGCGACATCCGTCCGTTCGAATTCGCGGTTGATGTCGTCCATCTCGTACAGCTTGTCGTACGGAACGTCCGCCTCGGCCAGCAGGACGTTCATGTGGCCCGGCATGCGGCCGGCCACCGGATGAATCGCGTACTTCACGTCGACCCCGCGCTTCTCCAGCAGGCTCGCGAGCTCCTTTACCGAGTGCTGTGCCTGTGCGACCGCCAAGCCATAGCCGGGGACGAACACGACGCTGCGCGCATAGCCGAGCATCACCGCCGCGTCCTCGGGTCGCACGGTGCGGACCGGCCGGTCGACGCCATCGCCCGCCACCGCCGTCGACGTCGCTCCAAATGCGCCGAAAAGGACGTTGGTGAGCGAGCGGTTCATCGCGCGGCACATGATCTGGGTGAGGATGATTCCCGATGCGCCGACGAGCGCTCCGCTGATGATCAGCACGTTGTTGTGCAGCACGAACCCCGCCGCCGCGCCCGCCATTCCCGAGTACGAGTTCAATAGCGAGATGACGACGGGCATGTCGGCGCCGCCAATCGGAATCACGAGCAACACGCCAAGGACGAGTGACAGCACCATGAGGGCGACGAACATCGTCGACCGGTCGAAGTCGGTTACGAGCCACGCCGAGAGCCCAACGGCTGCCGCGAGCAGGGCAAAGTTCAACGCCTTCTGCATCGGGAAGGTGATCGCCCGACCCGGCATGAGCTCCTGCAGCTTGGCGAACGCGATCATGCTGCCTGTGAGCGTGACGGAGCCGATGAGCACCGTCGCCATGATGCTGACGACGACGTCCGTCGCCCGCTGCTCCGGATGCTGCAGCAGCAGGTAATACTCGGCGGCAGCCACGATCGCCGACGCGGCACCGCCGAAGCCGTTCAGCAGCGCAACCATCTGCGGCATGGCCGTCATCTTCACCGCAGACGCGAGCCAGACGCCGAGCGCGGTGCCGATGACCAGCCCGAGGAGGATCCATCGGAAGGAGATGATCTGCTGATCGAGCAGCGTCGCCCCGATCGCCAGCAGCATGCCAAGGGCGCCGATCGCGTTGCCGCGCCGCGCCGTCCTCGGAGACGACAGCAGCTTGAGCCCGACGATGAACAGGACCGCCGCGACGAGGTACGTCAGCGAGATGATCAGCGCGATGCTGCGGGTCGGCTCCACGTTCATGCGTGGTCCGTCACTCGCGTCGCGGTGCCGACCGTCGGAACATGCGGAGCATGCGCTCGGTCACGAGGAAGCCGCCGACCACGTTGATCGTCGCCAGCGCCACCGCCGCCACACCGAGGATCTTGTCGAACGGAGTGGCCAACCGCCCCGCGACGATGAGTGCCCCGATCACCGCGATGCCGGAGATCGCGTTCGATCCCGACATGAGCGGCGTGTGAAGCAGCGTCGGCACCTTCGCGATGACCTCGAAGCCGACGAAGACCGCGAGCACGAAGATGTACAGGGCGACGAGCAGCGCCTCGGTCATGCGGAGCCTCCTTCGACAACCGCGCGCACGCGGTCGCTCACGATTTTACCTTCGTGGGTAATACATGCATCGCGGATGATCTCGTCGTCGAAGTTGAGCGTCAGCTTCCCGTCCTTGATGAGAAGCTGCAGCAACGCGGCGTGATTGCGTGATAGCATCTGGCTGGCGTGCACCGGCATCGACGACACCAGGTCGAGTGGCGCGTGAATCGTCACCCCATGCTCGACGACCGTCTCTCCGGGCCGCGACAGCTCGCAGTTGCCACCTTGCTCGCCGGCGAGGTCGACGATGACCGACCCGGGGCGCATCGCGCGCACCGTGTCGGCCGTGATCAGCAGCGGCGCGCGCTTCCCAGGGATCAGCGCCGTCGTGATGACGACATCCGCCTCACGAGCCCGGCTCGCCACGAGCTCGAGCTCCCGGCGATGCGCGTCCTCCGAGAGCTCTTTCGCGTACCCTCCTTTGTCCTCCGTCTCCGCCACGCCAAGCGCGGCTTCGACGAACGTGGCGCCAAGACTCTGCACCTGCTCCTTGACCACGGGCCGCGTGTCGAAAGCCTCGACGACCGCGCCGAGACGCCGAGCGGTCGCGATCGCCTGAAGGCCGGCGACACCGGCGCCGATGACGAAGACGCGAGCTGGCGTGAGCGTCCCGGCTGCCGTCATGAGAAGCGGGAAGAACTTCGGCAGCGACCGCGCCGCCGTCAGCGCCGCGGCGTACCCCGCGACCGAAGCCATGGACGAGAGCACGTCGAGCGACTGCGCGCGCGCGATGCGCGGAATCGCGTCGGTGCTGAACGCGGTGACGCGCCGCTGTGCGAGACGCTGGACGACGTCGGGATTCGATAACGGCTGTAGCGGGGCAACGAGAACGATGCCCTCCCGAAGCATCTCGAGGACCTCGAGCTCGGGACGCCGCGCGTGCAGCACCAGGTCGCTCTTCGAGTACAGCTCCGCGGCGGCGCCGGCAATTGTGGCGCCGGCTTTCGTATACGCGTCATCGGCGTGGAAAGCGCGATCGCCCGCACCGCGCTCGACCATGACGCCAACCCCCGACCGCACCAGCTTCTCGGCGGTCTCCGGGATCAGCGCCACGCGTCGTTCGCCAGGAGCGGTCTCGCGAGGAACGCCGACAATCATGCGGGGAGACTACCGTCGCGAGAGAGAGTGTCAAGTGTGCAGTCGGGCTATGGAATGCGGGGTCCCCTCCTCACCGTAGCCCGAGCGCCCGTCACCTTTCGATTGTTGACGCTCCCCGTGCCCAGCCGTATGCTGCCCCACCTTCACGCGGAGAACCGGTGTGCATTCCCTCGTCTGTCGCAGAGCACTCGCGATCATGGCAATGCTGGTCGTTCAGGCCGCATCCGCCTGGGCGCAGGAGCGTGTGCGTGAGCGGCACGACTTCGACGACCCCGAAGGACGCCTGATCGGCTTCTATTCCGCGGCGCTCTTCTTCTCTCCACTCGGTGCGCCCGAGCGCGCGACGACGTGGGCGCTCGATGCGGGACTCGAGATTACCTACATCCCCCAGCTCTCGAAGTCACAGCGCACGGCGTTTCAGGACAAGCCAGAAGCGACGAACCTCGCTCCGGTGCTTCCGCGTCCGCGCGTGTCGTTGGTGTTGCCGGGCGCGCTGCACGCGCAGGTGAGCTGGGTACCGCCCATGCGCGTGTTCGACGTCGAAGCGAATCTGTTGTCGGTCGCCGTCACGCGCGCCCTTCAGCCACGCGGGATCACGATCGCGCCGCGATTCGTCGCCACGTGGGGGAAGGTCCGCGGTTCGATCACCTGCTTCGAGGACCTGATTCGCGGAACGGAGGGCGAATCGGTGTACTACACGCAGATCTGCAACAGCCGCAACAGCGATGACCATTTCAAGCCTGCGCACTACGCGCTCGAAGTGCTCGCGTCGCGCGCGATTGCGCGCCTGCCGTTTCTTCCGTACGCCGGCATCGGCGTGCTCCGCGAGAAAACGATCTTCGACATCGGAGTGCAGCGTACCGACGGCTCGCGCGATCCCGATCACCCGATTCTCGAGCTGCGCGCGACGCGACCGTACGGGTTCCTTGGCGGCACCGTGAACGCGTGGCGCTCGACGCGATTCACGGGCGAGCTGTTCTACGCACCGGGCAGCCTGTTCACAGCGCGTGTATTCGCTGGAATCCACCTCCACAAGGAGGCGAGCGATGCGCGCTGAGCCTCGCAAGACGACACCGGCGCACATGCTCATGCGAGTGGTCGTCGCAACGCTGCTCGCGGCAATCACCCTTGCGTGGGGGTGCGCCGACTTCGAGTCGACCGTCGATCCCACCGGCGGGCTGCCTGACGTCGAGGTCGCAAACCCGTCCTTCGCGAACGACATCCAGCCGATTTTCGTCCGGCGATGCGCGATCGGCGGCTGCCACAGCCTGAACTCGGAGCGCGCCGAGTTGGTCCTGGCTCCGGGTCACGCCTACGACTCGATCGTGAACAAGCCTGCGTTCCTCAACCCAGTGCTCGACCGGATCGAGCCCGGCGATGCGGCGAGCTCGTGGCTGGTGATCATGATCGAGGACGACGACGATGCGCGGCTGCACTACTCCCGCATGCCGCTCGGCGGCCAACCGTTGACGCCCAACCAGATCGCGACGATCGTGAACTGGGTGGAGAACGGCGCGTTGCGGAATTGAGCGCGTTGCTCCAGGAGCCAGGAACCGCAGATGGCCACAGAAGATCGCAGACCCTGCAACATCAAGAGCGGTCACCACGGATTTACACGGATGAGCACAGGGACTTCACCCGGGATTGAGAGCTCCGAAGGCGATGAGGTTCCCAAAGCTCTTTTGTTAGCAGCTAGGCGGTTCGTCCACACTCGGAGCGATCCGTGGCTGTCACCTGTGCTCATCCGTGGCTAACGCTTTTGCAGTTGCGGGCTCTCGGACCTTCCGCGGTCATCTGCGGTTCCGCCGTTCAATGCTTGGCTGCATGATGACGGCGGGCGTCCTCGCATGCGGAGAGCGGCCGTCCGCGGACACGACCGCGGACACCGGCCCTGCCCGCGCGCAGTCAGCCGAGGCTCCGCGGCCCGCGACTCGTGAGGACGAGCCCACTCAGTGGACGCTGCGCGAGGTCGCCAGGCGGCTCACCGACGGCGGGCTCGTCGTCACCGATTCCGGGCGCGCGAGTGTGCGGCATTCCTTTCTCACCGTCGCTGGCCATCACCTGAAGGTGAGCGGCTCGGACCTTCACGTCTTCATCTATCCCGATCCGAGTGCGCGAGCGGCCGACAGCGATCGCATCGACCCAGCCCGCGTCGCGCCGGAGAACATGATCATCGATTGGGTGGCGACGCCGCACCTCATCGCGTCAGGCAATCTCCTCGCGATTCATCTCACGCCCAACGACCGGTTGGCGGAGCGCGTACGGCTGATCCTCGAGGCCTGGCACACCGCACCCTGACGCCACCTCGATTACCTCGACACCCTCGACCACCTGGGCTTCACAGATGCACAACGGGCCAGGCTTTCGCCTGGCCCGTTGCCGTAGTGGTCGAACTTCGACGCACTACATTAGGTGCAAACGATCACACCGTCGGTGGCCGAACCGTCGCCAACCGTCACAGCGCACGTACGCGCGGTCTGGTTATGCGAAGCGTTCGCCGTGTAACCAGCGGCCGGCGGAGGAGCCGGGGTCGCCGTAACCGTCACACCCTGCGACGACGTGAAGTTCACCGCCGCGGCCGAACCGAACGCCTGGAAGTCAGCAAAGTAACCTTCCTCGGCAGTCATCAGGTTGCGGAGGTCGCTCTTCATCGCCGCAACGTACGCCTTCTCCTTCGTGTTCGCGAACTTGGGGATCGCGATCGCCGCGAGAATGCCGATGATAACAACCACGATCAGCAGCTCGATCAGCGTGAAGCCCTTCCGATTGCTACGCATTGTGTCCTTCCTCCGGTACGAGTCGGCGCGAGCATATGTGCACCGCGCTCGGCCGCTGATAAAGCAGGGGCGGTGCCATCTGAGACCCCTGCGCTAAGCACTGGATGGACGAACACTTAGCATTCTGAGTCACGACTAATGGCATCGAATCGCATTGCGTTTCGCCAAAGCGATGCGAAATGCAAGGGACCGGGGGCCGGTCATGATGCCCGCATCGTCTTTACATGGCGAGGAACTTGCCCCCTTTTACGTAGCAATGCCGGTTCCCAATAGCCACCGATTTTCCGCGTCCGCTCCACCGTTCGATTCCGAAGGCGCACTGGACGCGCTCGACGAGCCCTTGTGCGTCGTGTCGACCGCGTGGCGGCTTCTGTATATGAACAGGGCGTTCGCCGAGCTCGCGATTCAGGGTGGCGAAGTCGCCTTGATGAAGGACCTTCGGGAGATCTTCACGTCACTCGGCACGAGCGCTGACGCCGATCTCACCGCGCTCCAACGCGAAGGAAAGCGCGAGTGGCGCGTCGCTCCCTTCGGACGACCCCCGCGCGCGCTCGATGTACGCGCGACGCGACTGCGCGATGATGCCGTGCTCGTGCACGTTCGCGACCTTGGCGAGGCCACGGCGATCGAGCGCGCGCTCGCCGAGCGCGACGAGGAGAACGCCGCGTTGCGCGAGGTGACCAACGCGCTCGCGCGAGAGGCCGATCTCGATCCACTCCTCCAGGTCATCTGCGAGCAGGCATCCGCACAATGCGACGCCAGCGGCGCTACCGTCGTGCGACTCAGCGGTGATCGCGGCCACGTCGTGAGTGCGAGCGGCTCGCTCGCGGCCATGCTCGGGACCCGCTTTTCACTCTCCGGCTCGCTCACCGAGCGCGCGATCGACGAGCGGCGTCCCGTGCGTGCAAGTGACTATCGGATCGAGCATCCCCGGTTTCGTCGAACGGCAGAGGACTTCGAGATCGGGCCAGCGCTCTTTGCGCCGCTGGTAGCGCACGAGCGCATGCTCGGAGCGATGACCGTCGCGCGACGTCGCGGCGCCGCGCCTTTCTCCGAGCGTGAGGAGCGTCGCATCGCCGCCATCGCCGACTACGCGGCGCTCGCGCTCTGGAAGGCGGATCTCACCGATGAAGCGCGCGTCGCGAACAAGGTCAAAAGCGAGTTCATCGCGACCATGTCGCACGAGCTCCGTACGCCGCTCACCGCACTGCTCGGCTACGAGGAGCTGTTCGCCGAGCACATTTTCGGGCCGCTCACCGACCAGCAGGAAGCGGCCGTCGAACGAATGCGGACGAGCACGCAGCACCTCCAGGCCATTATCGATGAGGTGCTGACGTTCTCCCGGCTCGAGGCGGGTGAGGAGCGCGTCCGCCTTCGCGAGGTACCGCTGCTGGACATCATCAACGGCGCGATGGCGGTGCTCGAGCCGCTCGCGCATGCGAAGCGCATCGCGCTGACGACGTGCGTGGCCGAGGAGCCTAGCAGCGTTCGCACCGATCCCGACATGATGCGGCGGATTCTGGTGAACCTCGGGGGAAACGCGGTCAAGTTCACGGAGCACGGATCGGTGACGCTGACGCTCGGACGCGAAGGAGAGTGGCTCGTGTTCGAGGTTGCCGACACAGGCATCGGCATCGCGCAGGCGGATATCGCCCGCCTCTTCCAGCCGTTCACTCAGCTGGACACGGGCTTCACCCGCCGATTCGGAGGGACCGGTCTCGGTCTCTTCGTCTCCCGTCGCCTCGCGGAGCTCCTGGGCGGCGACATCGGAGTTGCGAGCACGCCGGGAAATGGGAGCACCTTTACGCTGAGGGTGCCCATCGAGGATTAAGGCTGCGAGCTGCGAACTGCGACCTAAAACCCTCGGGAAGCTACGAGTCCGATTCGTAGCTTCCCGAGGGTTTTAGGTCGCAGCTCGCAGTTCGCAGCTCGCAGTTCGCAGCTCGCAGTGCTCAGCTTTCTATCCCCTTTCCCCGCGCGTTAGATTACTCGCCATGGCTCCCATCACGGGCGCGTTCAACGACGCCTTCATCGCGGAAATGTACGAGCGCTTTCGGCAGAATCCCGAGAGCGTCGATGCGTCGTGGCGGCAGTTCTTCGGCTTTGCGCAATCGCTCGCCGGAACGGCGCCCGGCAGTACCGATGAGGCGCTGCTGCGCAAGGTTGCCGCGGCCGCCGCGCTCGTCGAAGACATCCGGCATTACGGACACCTCGCTGTACGACTCGACCCGCTCGGGACGCCGCCCGCGGGCGCGCAGGAGCTCACCCCGGAGTATCACGGCCTCACCGCCAGCGATCTCGAGCGTATCCCGGGCTCGGCGCTCGGCTTCAGCGACGCGACGGCGGCCGATGTCGTCAAGCGGCTGCGCAGTATCTATGCATCGACCATCGGCTTCGACGTCGAGCACATCGAGGAAGAGGCGGAGCGCGACTGGTTCCGCAAAGTGCTCGAAGGCGGCGAAGCGCGCCTCACGTTGACACCCGACGAGAAGCAGATCGTTCTCGGCCGCCTCACCGAGGTGGATGGCCTCGAGCGCTTTCTCGCGCGCGCCTATGTGGGGAAGAAGCGGTTCTCGATCGAGGGCACCGACACCCTGGTGCCCATGCTCGACGCAGCGATCGAGCGCGCGGCCATCTCGGGCGCGCACCACGCGGTCATCGGGATGGCGCACCGCGGGCGGCTCAATGTGCTCGCGCACATCCTGAACAAGCCGTACGCCCGGATCTTCGAGGAGTTCGAGGAGAAGCACGCCAAGTCGGATGCCGTCGACACGGGCGATGTGAAATACCATCTCGGCGCGTCGACCACGCGGACGCTGCCGAGCGGTAAAGTGGTGGAGTTGGAGCTCGTCCCGAATCCGAGCCATCTCGAGTTCGTGAATCCCGTGCTCGAGGGCGTCGCGCGCGCGTTGCAGCGGACGAACGGCACGCGGGACGAGTCGAGCGTGCTGCCCATCGTCGTGCACGGCGACGCCGCCTTCCCGGGCGAGGGCGTGGTCGCGGAAACGCTCAATCTCTCTCGCCTGCGCGGATACCGTGTCGGCGGCACGCTCCACATCATCGTCAACAACCAGGTCGGCTTCACGACCGATCCGCAGGACGCGCGCTCGACCTACTACTCGAGCGATTTGGCCAAGGGCTTCGAGATTCCCATTTTCCACGTCAATGCCGACGATGCCGAGGCGTGCGTGGCCGCGGTGTGGCTCGCCATCTCGTACCGCACCCGCTTTGCGAAAGATGTGCTGATCGATCTCGTCGGCTACCGTCGGCACGGGCATAACGAGGGCGATGAGCCGGCGTATACGCAGCCGAAGCTCTACGATCGCATCAAGGCGCACCCGACACCGCGCGAGGTCTGGGCGAAGCGCCTGATCGAGGACGGCATCATCACCGAGGAAGAGTCGAAGCGCCTCGCCGATGCGATGATGCAGAAGCTCGACGCGATCCACACGGGACTCAAGAGCAGCGGCCCGCAGACACCCGCGCAGGAATCCGACGAGACGGGGCGAGCCCCCAGGCCGAAGCACACGAGCACCGCCGTGAAGGCGGAAACGCTCATCGCCGTCAATGAGCGCCTGCTCGCGTGGCCATCGGACTTCGTGCCGAATCCGAAGCTCGTCAAGCCCCTGGAGCGTCGCCGCGCCGCGATTGGCGATGAGGGCGGCATCGACTGGGGCCACGCCGAAGCACTGGCGTTCGGATCGTTGCTGCTCGAGGGAACGAGTGTTCGCATTACGGGCCAGGACACGGCGCGGGGCACGTTCTCGCATCGCCACGCCGTGCTACACGACGTGAAAACGGGCGCCGAGTTTGTCCCGTTGCAGCATCTGCCCTCGGCGAAAGGGACATTCGAGATCTACAACTCGCCGTTGTCGGAGACGGCCGTTCTCGCATTCGAGTACGGCTTCTCCACCGCCGCGCCCGATACCGTGGTGCTGTGGGAGGCGCAGTTCGGTGACTTCGCGAACGTCGCCCAGCCGATCATCGATCAGTTCATGGCCGCCGATCGGGCGAAGTGGGGGCAGGATTCGAGCGTCGTTATGCTCCTGCCGCATGGGTACGAGGGCCAGGGTCCGGAGCACTCGAGCGCACGTCTCGAGCGCTTCCTGCAGCTGGCGGCCGAAGGCAATCTGCGCGTGGCGTATCCCACGACGCCGGCGCAGTATTTCCACATTCTGCGGCGACAAGCGCACCTCGATCCTCGGCGTCCGTTGATTCTCATGCAGCCGAAGAGTCTGCTCCGCCTGCCCGAGGCGGCGTCGCGCCTGGCGGATCTCGCCACCGGGTCGTTCCAGCCGGTGCTCGATGATCCAGCCCGCTCGCCCGTTCCACGAGAGGTGAAGCGCCTCGTGTTGTGCTCCGGGAAGCTGTACTACGATCTCGCCGCGGCGCGGGCGAACGGAACGGCTGCGAAGCACGCGGCCGTCGTCCGGGTCGAAGAGCTGTATCCGTGGCCCCATGAGGAGATCGCGCGGATCATCGACCGCTACGGCGGGATCGAAGAAGTGGTGTGGGCGCAGGAGGAGCCGCGGAACATGGGTGCCTGGTCGTTCGTGTGGCCACGCCTGCGTGCATCGACAGGAAACGCGATTCCCATTCGGTACATCGGGCGGCCGGAGCGGGCGAGCCCCGCCGAGGGGTATCACACCGCCCACGCGGAACAGCAGGCTCGCATCGTGACGGAAGTCCTCGCGCCGACGAGTGCAGGCCGCGAAGCGGGTGCGGGCTCGGGACGAGCAAAACGGGAAGCTGGACGCGGGTGAGACACGCACGGCGCTTCGGCATCACGGTCCTGCTGCTCTGGTCGTCGGCCGCGCTCGCCCAGGAGCGTGGCTCGGCCGCCCTCGGCCAGCTGGTCGATGGTCTGGGCGTCAGCGCGCGCGTCCTGCTGGTTGCGGCGCACCCCGATGATGAAGACACCGCGCTGCTTGCCTGGCTCGTCCACCGCCAGCATGCCGACGCCGCCTATCTCTCGCTCACCCGCGGCGACGGCGGACAGAACCTCATCGGCGACGAGCTGGGCGAGGCGTTAGGCGTCATCCGCACCGAGGAGCTCCTCGCCGCGCGCCGCCTCGACGGTGCCACACAATATTTTACGCGCGCCTACGACTTCGGGTTCTCCAAGAGCGCCGAGGAGACGTACACGCACTGGCCCAAGGACTCGGTGCTCCGCGACGTGGTGACGGTGATGCGCGCATACCGTCCGCACATCGTCGTCGCGATCTTCAGCGGCACACCGCGCGACGGACACGGGCACCATCAGGTGTCCGGCATCCTCGCCCGCGAAGCGTACGACGCGGCGGCCGACACCGTCCGCTTCCCGCGCAGCGTCACCGCCGGCCACGGAGCGTGGGCGCCGTCCAAGCTGTACCTCGGACCCTATCAATCACGAGATCGCGCGACGGTGCGGTTCAACGTCGGCGAGTACGATCCCATTCTTGGGCGCTCGTACTACGAGATCGCGATGGAGTCCCGATCCCAGCACAAGTCGCAGGCGTTCGGCCGTCTTCAGCGGCGCGGGACGCAGCTCGATTGGCTCATGCTCGAGAAGTCGAGTGTTGCCGCCGCCGCCAACGGTTCCGCCGAGCGCTCACCTTTCGAGGGAATCGACACCACCTGGGCCCGCCTTCATCCCATGGTGGCGAAAGCGTCGCGTGAGGCAGCGGCCGCCCTGGACTCGCTTCCCGCCGCCAGCGCTGCCGCGCGCGCCTCACTCGATTTCCGACGTCCCTCGACGGCTGTGCCGGCGCTCGCCCGCGTGCACCGGCTCCTCACGCGCGTCCGCGAAGCGAACGTCGCCCATCCCGACGTCGAAGCGTCCGTCCGATCGGGACTCGCGCGCGTCACGAGTGCGCTCATCGAGGCGACCGGGGTTGCGGTCGAGGCGACCGCCGGGCGCGCGGCCCTGGCGCGCGGCGACAGTGTGCCGCTCGATGTCACGCTGTACGCGCGCGGCGACGTGCCGGTCACCGTAACGAGCGTTCGGCTCGAGGGACCGGACGTGAGCGCCGTAACGATTCTGCGCGACGCAGGCGTGACGGTGCAGCCCGACAGCTCCGCGACGTGGCACGCTCAGGTGCGCGGCGTGCGCGTCACGGAGCCCTGGTGGCTGGCCCACGGACGTCGTGGCGATGTCTTCGATGTCCCGCGCACGGAGATCGCTCGGGCGGAAAGCGACCGTTCCACCGCCGCCGTAGCCCGGGTCGGCCTCTCGATCAATGGAACGACGGTCGACGCGACCACGCCCGTCGTCCACCGCCGACCCGACCCCGTCCGCGGCGACGTACAGCGTCCGCTCGCTGTCGTTCCTCCCATCGCGGTCAGTCTCGCGCGCACCGTCGAGTACGCCCGCGCCGGCGTTCCGCTCGAGCGTGTAGAGCGGGTCGAGCTCCGCTCGGCGCTCACGACACCGACCGACGTGAGCGTGACGCTGGCTGCCCCTGGAGGCCTTACGAGTGACGGCATGAAGCGCGTGACGATCCCCCCGGCCGGGACGGAGGCGGTCGAGTTCGCCGTGCGCGGTACGCCACCGCCCACCCGCGGCGAGATGCGCGTCGTCGCCGAAGCGCGCGGCGAGCGATTCCGGGCCGGCTACACGGAGATCGAGTACGACCACATCACCCCGCAGCGGATGTACCGTGACGCGAGCGTTGCGTTGCAGGGTGTGAACGTCGCGCTGGGTACGAATCTTCGTGTTGCCTACATCCCGGGCGCGGGGGACAACGTTGCCCCGATGCTCGCTCAGCTTGGCGTGCCGCTCACGGTCATCGAGCCGGGCACGATCGCGACCACGGACTTCTCGTCATACACCGCCGTCGTGATCGGGACGCGCGCTTACGAATCGCGACCGGAGCTCATGCAGCATAACGGGCGCTTGCTCGAGTACGCGCGCCGCGGTGGAACGCTCGTCGTGCAGTATGGTCAGTACGAGATGATGCAGCGTGGGATCATGCCGCGCCCCATCACGATCTCCCGTCCCCACACGCGCGTCACTGTCGAAGAGTCACCAGTGGCGATCGCCGATCCCGAGCACCCGACCCTGCGCGCCCCGAACCGCATCGGTCCGCGCGATTTCGAGGGGTGGGTGCAGGAACGCGCGCTGTACATGCCATCGCAGTTCGATAGCGCCTACACCGCGCCGCTCGCGATGAACGATCCCGGCGAGGCGCCGGCGCGCGGGGCGTTGCTGGTGACGCCGTACGGGCGCGGACTGTACATCTACACCACCATGGCATTCTTCCGTCAGCTTCCTGCGGGAGTTCCTGGAGCCGCCCGGCTCTTCGTCAACCTGCTCAGCGCCAAGGCGACGGAGCCGGCGCGCACGGTACCGTGAGACACGCGGTCGGCTTGATTGGTCTGGCCCTGCTTGGGGCCTGCGGCGGCGACTCGGGCAAGACCGTGCTGACCGTCTATTCCCCTCACGGGAAGGACCTCCTTCAGCACTACGAGCAGGGCTTCGAGCGCACCGACTCGACGGTGGATGTGCAGTGGGTCGACATGGGGTCGCAGGAAGTACTCGACCGCCTGCGCGCCGAGGCGGCGAATCCGCAGGCGGACATCTGGTTCGGGGCACCCGCGGAGATCTTCGAACGTGCCGCGAAGGAAGGTCTGCTCCAGCCCTATCAGCCCACCTGGGCCAGCGCGGTGCCTGACGACGCCCGCGACCCGCAGGACCTCTGGTACGGGACGTACCTGACCCCCGAGGTCATCGGGTACAACTCGGAGGCGGTGAGTGACGCCGAGGCGCCGAAGGATTGGGATGAGGTGCTCGATTCCAGGTGGCGCGACAAGATCATCATTCGCGACCCGATCGCCTCGGGAACGATGCGTGCCATCTTCGGCGCGATCATCGCGCGCGAGCTGGCGCGCACCGGGTCCACGCGAGCCGGCTACGATTGGCTGCTGCGCCTGGATGCGAACACGAAGGAGTACACGCTCAATCCCACGATCCTCTACCAGAAGCTCGGCCGTCAGGAAGGCGTGGTCACGCTCTACAACATGCCCGACATGGCGACGTTGCAGCAGCGGACGAAGATTCCGGTGAAGTGGATCGTTCCCGCCAGTGGGACGCCGGTGCTGGTCGAGGGAATCGCCATCGTGAAGGGGGCGAAACAGCCGGACGTCGCGAAGCGATTCTACGAGTTCGTGACGAGCGACGAGGCGCTGCGCCGCGCCGCGAACGATTTCCTCCGCATTCCCGCGCGCACCGATCTCCCCGCCGATTCGCTGCCCGCGTGGATCCGCGATGCCAAACGCACCATGAAGACGATGCCGGTGGATCGGCAGCTGCTCGCCGATTCGCTGGACGTCTGGATGCGCTACTGGGACGCCAACATCCGGAATCGCGGCAAACGCTCGTGACCACGGCGACGTTGTCGCTGGTGGGAGTGACGCGCCGGTTCGGCGCACTCACCGCTGGCGGCACTCCCGCGGTCGACAGGCTCACACTCGACGTACCTCAGGGAGAGCTGCTGGCCTTGATCGGCGCGTCGGGCTCCGGAAAGACGACGACGCTTCGCATCATAGCCGGCCACGAGGCGCCTGACGAAGGGCGCGTCCTGCTCGAGGGGCGTGACATCACGGCGCTCGCGCCTCGGCAGCGCGGCTTCGGAATGGTGTTTCAGCACTACGCCCTCTTTCCGCACATGACCGTCGGCGAGAACGTCGCGTTCGGCCTCGAGGCGCGCGGCGTCCCGAAGGCCGAGCGCCGGGAGCGCGCCGCGCGGGCATTGGCCAACGTCGGCCTCGGGAACGCCGGTCCCCGACAGGTGCAGTCGCTCTCGGGTGGCGAGCAGCAGCGTGTCGCGCTCGCGCGCGCGTTGATCATCGAGCCCCGAGTGCTGCTGCTCGATGAACCATTGTCGAATCTCGATCCCACACTCCGTCGCACGACGCGCGACGAGCTGCGGGCGATGCTCCACCGCCTCGGCGTCACCGCGGTGTTCGTCACGCACGATCAGGAGGACGCGTTCGCCGTCGCCGATCGCGTAGCGCTCCTCGAGCGTGGCCGGCTTCTGCAGGTCGGCCGGCCGGAAGAGCTCTACGATCGGCCGGCGACGCGATCGGTGGCCGAGTTCATCGGACGTGCCACGCTGGTCCCCGCGCGCCTGAGTGGTGATCGCGCGGTCCTGACAATTGGCGGGATCGCGCGCGACGTCAGCGCGGTAGTGCCGAATGGGGGGACGGACGGTGGCGAGATGTTCGCGGTGCTGCGACCCGATGCGCTGGAAATCGTCGCCACGCCGGCGGCGAATGACTGGCGCGGCACGATCGTCGAGCGCCGCTTCGCTGGCGCGCTCCTCGCCTATCGAGTGAAGCTTGCCGGCGACGTCGAGGTCGAGGTGCACACGATCGAGCGTGGCCGCGAGATCGGCGAGTCGGTCGCGGTACGCGTGTCGCGAGAGCCGGTGGCGGTGGTCGGACGATGAACACGGACCGAGGACCGAGGAAGCGCGCCAAAACACTCCAATTCCCGGTGCCGGTCATCGAGACTGACGCCGGCCCTCCGCTTCCTCGCTCCTCGTCCCTCGTTCGCTCTACCTATCTTCTCGCCGCGCCCGTCATCGCCGTCCTCCTCTGGGCCGTCGTCTATCCCAACCTTTCCGTCATCGCGGGGTCGCTAGCCAACGGCGCGCTCGCCTGGAAGGAGTTTTTCGCGAGCCCGGCCGATCGTGAGGCCGTCGTCTCGACGCTCATCGTCTCGGTCGGATCCGTCATCGCCGCCACGCTCATCGGGCTTCCGCTCGCGTTTCTTCTCGCGCGATTCGAGTTTCGTGGCCGCCGCACCCTGAGCGCGATCGCGACGCTGCCTGCGGCGCTGCCGCCGCTCGTCGGCGTCGTCGCCTTCATGTTCCTGTACGGGGAAAGCGGCGTCGTGACGCGAATCGTGCAGCATGCCCTCGGACTCGAGCGTGCGCCGTGGTCGCTGACCGGTCTGTGGGCGATCGTCTTCGTGCACGCCTACACGATGTACGTCTACGTCTTTCTCTTCGTCTCGGCGGGGCTCGAGCGCATCGATACGACGCTCGATGAGGCGGCGGAAGGCCTGGGTGCGTCACGAGGCTTCCGGTTGAGGCGGGTCACGCTGCCATTGCTCACGCCCTCGATCGCGGGCGCGATGCTCCTCGTCTTCATGAGCGCGCTCGGCTCTTTCTCCGCGCCGTATGTGTTCGGAGGTGGCATCCGCGTCCTGTCGACGCAGATCGTGGCGTCCAAGCTCAACGGCAACCTCGGTCTCGCGTACGCGGAGACGACGGTGCTCGCACTTGCCGCCGTCGCCGGTCTGATCATTCTCCGCCGGTTCGAGCGGCGGCGCAGCTACGCGATGTCGGGCAAGGGTCGGCAGACGCGCGTCATGGTCACCTCGCCTCTGGGGCGCGCCCTGCTGCCGGCGCTCGCGGTCGCGACGGTGGCGGTTCTGCTACTCCCGCACGCGATGGTGATCCTCGTGTCGTTCGCGCGCGATGGCGCATGGACGACGCAGGTGCTCCCGCCCGAGTACACGCTCGACAACTTCCGCCGAATGGCGACGGACCCCGCCCTGTGGGTACCGATTCGCAACAGCGTGTCGATGGCGCTGATCGCGACCGCCGCGAACGTCGTCATCTGCTTCGTCGCCGCATACCTGATCGTGCTGCGACGCTTTCCGGGCCGCCGGTTGCTCGAGCTCCTCATCGCGCTGCCGTGGGCGATTCCAGCAACGGCCATCGCGATCGGGCTCGCCTCGACGTTCAATCGGAACGATCCCGTCACGCTCCGCGTGCTGCTCGTCGGCACGTTCTGGATTCTTCCCCTGGCCTATTTCATCCGCGGCATTCCCCTCGTGGCGACCGCGGTGGAAGGATCCCTCAAGCAGATGGATCCATCCCTCGAGGACGCCGCACACGGCCTTGGCGCCACCTGGTGGATGGCGGTGCGACGCGTGATCCTCCCCGCCGCGCGCCCTGGCCTGATCGCCGGCGCTCTCCTCGCCGCGGTGACCGCCGTGGGCGAATTCGTCGCCAGCGTCGTGCTCTACACGCACGCGAACCGCCCGATCGCCGTCGAGATCCTGGCGCAGTTGCGCAACCTCGCCTTCGGCACAGCGGCGGCATACAGCGTTCTGCTGATCGGGCTTGTGCTGACCATCACCTTGGTCGCGAGATGGACAGAGGGGAGACTGGCGCGGGGGCGGGCGCCGGTGAGTGCGTAAACCGGAACGGCAAAGATGACAGAATTCAGAATACAGAATGCAGAATTCAGAAACGACTACGGGGAGCCGATGCCTGGCCTCCCATAGGTTTATCTGAATTCTGAATTCTGTATTCTGAATTCTGTCATCTTTGCCGTTCCCAACTGCCGTTATCGCCCGGCCCGCGCTGCCGCGATCACCGAATCCCGATCCAGCCTCTCGAACCGTGGAACCGCGCCGGAGCTAGAGTCGGCCGGCCTGAGGAGCCACACCTCCCGCTCCGGATGCGCCGCCAGCAGCAGCGTATCCCGCTCGTGGAGGTCGCGCGCGTACAGCGTCCCGTCGGAGCCCGCCAGGAACAGTGGCGTCAGCAGCGTGAAGCCGCGCCGGTCGTCGGCGATGCGCTGGAGGCAGCGCGGCGTGTACCGCGCACCCGGGAGCATGCGCTCGCTCGCATCCGGGGACAGTGTTGAAGCCAGGACCCGCAGAGAGTCGCGCAGGAGCGGCGCGAAGGCATCGGCTGCGGCCTGGCCGCGCACGCCGTGCCGCTCCAGGCGCCCCACGCCCTGCTCCAGAAGACACGCGTCGACCCGCGCGTAGAGCCGCTCGGTCTGCGCTCTCGTTAGGCCGAGTGCCCAGAGTCGGGCGACGAGCTGCGAGCCCCAGCTTTCGCGGACGAACACCAGGCCCCGGCGGACACCCGCGTCGCGCGCGGCGGCATCGGCGTCCCATCGCATCGTGGTGAGCCCCGCCGCGTACTGGCGCGCGCGCTGCGGCACGAGGGAGATCGTCGCGATGGTCGCGGCGGCCGCCAGCGAATACACGGTCGTGCGAAGCGGCAACCCGTCGCCCAGCCGCTCGTGAACGAACGCCGGGAATCGCGCCGTCCACAGCGACAGCAGCGGCGCCAGCGGATACATGTACCGCGGTCCGAGATAGAACCCGTCGTGCCAGAACGCGAAGTAGATCGTGACGAGCAGGGTGCCGCTGCCTAACAGGTACCGATCGAACCGGTCGAGGCGTGGCGCGAGCGCGAGCGCCCCGACCGCCGGCAACAGCGACGGAATGGGCCACTCGAAGAGGTACGTTTGGAGACGGAGGAAATAGAGATTGATGAGCTCGATCCCGCGGGCCGGGGAGTGAGACGCGCCCCACGGCGTCGAGCGGAACCCCAGCCCGTGCTCCTTTCCCCACAGCATCTCGTAGCCGAGCAACAGTGGATCCCCTGTCGTCCGGGCATTGAACCAGGCGAGGCCGATGAGCGGCAGCGCGACTCCCACGCCCGCCAATCCCGCCTCGAGCCACCGTCTCGGATTCCTGATCGCGCGAGCCAGCATCCATGCCCCGGCGGGGAGCGCGAACGCCACGGCATCGATCGGACGAATCGTCGCGGTGAGGCCGAGGGCGAGCCCGCACACCACGGCCGCGACCGGATGCTTTTCATCATTTTTTACCGCATGCGCCAGCGCCGCGATCGCGACCATGAGCCACATGAGCGCCGTCGCGTGGTTCATGTACGTCGCCGACATGAAGGCGACGAGCGGTGCGAGCGCGAAGAGCACGAGCGCACCGACGCGCACCGTGACGTGCGACTCCGCGACGCGCAGGTAGACGCCGAACGCGGCGACCGCGACGCCGCCGGCGATCGGCACGATGATCCACGGCGCGCCGATCAACTCGCCGAGCATGAGCATCGCGGAATGGCCGGGCGGAAAATGCGCGAATGCCCGTCCGTCCGTCTCGACACGGTGCATCCCGCTGAAGAACTCGGGATGCGACCCTACCGGTGTCGTCAGACGACCCTCGGAGAAGATGCGCGCTTGCCACACCTGGAAGATCTCGTCCACGAGCAACGGCCTGGCGTCGAAGACGAGATGCGCGATGACGGCGTAGACGACACTGCTGACGAGAGCAAGCCCGACGAGCATCAACGCGGGGGAGCGATCGAGGGCCACCGCCAATCGTGCACCGAGCCCATCATGCCAGAGCGCGGGGATCCTCCGCGAGGCAATGGCGAGTATGAGGCCGATCCCGATCGCCAGGACGCTGCCCGTGACCCACGTGGTCGCGACGGGTGCATACCACGGCGCATGATGCCCGCCTGTCAGCCAGTTCGCGACCGGGAGAAAGCCAAGCACGGCGACCGCCACGGCGATGGCGAGCGCAAGCGGATCGAAGGAGCGCGGATATGTCGGCGGAGGTCCCTGCATGCGCGAGGTGGACGAGCCACGCACACCCGCTGCAACCGGGATTTGCTCGGCTCGCCCTCCGAACCCCGACCTCGTAGATTGCGACAGGAGAAATCGGAACGGCGGACCGGTGGCCTCGCTCCCGTCCCGCGCGGTTCCATAGCTGAGCGACCGACATGGCCCCTGAGCTCTCGCTAGGCAAGGGCGACGACTTTTCCGCGCGTCTGGGCCGTCTCGAGGCTCTCCTCGATGCCATCCCGGCACCCCTCGCCGTACTGGACGCCGCCTCGTCGAGCCTCGTGCTCACGAACCGCCGGTTCGTCGAGCTCACTGGCGTCGACGCGTCCACAGGGAGTCCCCCGACGTTCCGCCAGGCTTTTCCGTCGACCGACCTCGACGTGCGCGAAGCCATCGCTGAGGCAAGGCAAGGGCAGATTCAGCGTGCGCTCCGCCTCACGGTGCGAAACGGACCGCGCATGCGCGTGCTCGAGGCTGTCTTTCGCGCGCTGGGCGACGAACGACCGTCACCGGAGGTGGTGTTTGCCGCGGTCGACGTCACCGAGCGAGAGCAGCTCCGCGAAGATCTGGCGCACCTGGTTGGGCAGCTGACGTCCATTTTTGGTGTGATTCCCGATGCCGTGCGCGTCTTCGATGTGCACGGCAACGTGGTTCGTGCCAACGCCCAGGCCATGCGCGACTGTGAGCTGGGCACGTCATCGACGCTCGTCGATCAAATCGAGTGTGAGCAGCCTTGCACACTCGACGACGTGCCGGTCGATGTCGAGCGGCACCCGACCTCCCGAGCGCTTCGGGGCGAGCGCGTGCGGTCCGAGATGCTCCGGGTTGCGCGCTCGTCTTCGACTCCGCGGGTAATCGAGGTCAGCGCGAACCCGCTGCACGATGACCTGGGTGAGGTGCGCGGAGCGGTGACGGTCGAGCGTGACGTCACCGACCGGCTCGCACTCCTGCGCGAGCTGGAGGAAAAGGCGAGACAGATCGATCAACTGTACGAGCGTGCCTCGACGGAAACCGAGCGGCTCGAGCGCATGGTCGGTGAGCGTACCGCCGAGCTCCTCGCGATTCAGGAGCGTCATGCCCGGGAGCGCCGCCTCGCCGCCATCGGCCAGCTCGCCGCCGGGGTCATGCACGACGTCAACAACGCGCTCAACCCGATCATGGCCGCGGCGTATCTCCTCGACCGGCACGCGGACGACCCGACCGCTGTTCGCGAGTACGCCGCGCGAATCGCGAAGGCAGCCGAAACGGGTGCCGCGACATCCGCGCGGGTAGGCCGGTTCATCCGACAGGACCCACTCGACGAGGCCAGCGAATCGCAGCTCGACCTTGGCACCCTGGCGGGCGAGGTCGTGGCGATGATGCGGTCCCTGTGGGCGGAGCGGCAGACGGGCGGCCCGATTCAGCTCGAGCTTCGGCTCGCGTCGGCCCCGGCGGTAGGCGTGGCTGGCGAGGTGCGTGCGGCGATCATGAACCTCATTCACAACGCCCTCGATGCCACCGTCGATGGAGGCACCATCACGATCGAAACGCGGACCGACGGCGTCGAATCCATTGTGGAGGTGGGCGACACCGGAGTCGGCATGACCGAGCACGTGCGCGAGCACGCGTTCGAGCCCTTCTTCAGCACCAAGGAGGCGACGGGAAGCGGACTTGGCCTCGCCGAGGTGTACGGCATCATGAAGCGCCATCGCGGGTCCGCCGAGATCGTCAGCGACCCCAGCGCGGGCGCCACGGTGCGGCTGCGGTTTCGCGCTCACGCAACGCCGACCCGCGAATCTCCGCTCGCGCTGGCGTCTCCCGCATCCAAACGCCGCATTCTCCTCGTCGAGGACAACGACGACGGTCGCGAATTTTTGAGGCTCGTGCTCCAGTCCCATGGTCACCAGGTGGAGTCGGTGGCGACGTTAGGTGAGGGCCTCTCACTGCTCGAGGCGGCAACGGCGGCACCGTTCGAGGTGCTCATCAGCGACATCGGTCTCCCCGACGGGAGTGGCTGGGACCTCGTGCGCAAGGCGCGCGCACGCTGGCCGCACATGCGCATTGGGGTCGTGACTGGATGGGAAGGGAACCGGTCGACCACGACCGAAGCGGATTTCGTCCTCCGCAAGCCGATACCGCCCGCCGAGCTCGTTGCGCTCGTTGCACCCTCTTCATGACGACCCTCGATTCATGCCTCCATTTGCTTCCGACACCCGCATGACAGACGCCGCGTCCTCGATTCGCGTTCTCGTCGCCGAAGATGATGAGAACGCGCGCGTGCTGCTCGTGGACTTGCTGCGCGAGCTCGGTCATGAGGTCGTCGCCGAGGTGGGAACTGGCGAGCAGGCGATCGCCAGCGCGCGCGCCATCCGGCCCGATGTCGTGCTCCTGGACATTCACATGCCGGGGCAGTCCGGGATCGAGGCGGCGGAGGCGATCACGAACGAAGTGGACACCGTGGGCGTTGTACTACTGACGGGCGATAGCTCCTACTCGTTGACCGATCACGACGTGGTCGCCACTTCGGCAATCGCATTTCTCGCCAAGCCGGCGCCCCCGCGCGTCATCGACTCGACGGTGCGACTGGCCGCGCGTCGTGCCCGCGAGCTGGTGAAGGCGCGCCAGGACGCCATCGACGCGCGTCGCGAGCTGGAGAATCGCAAGATCGTTGAGCGAGCCAAGGGAATTCTGATGCGCCGCACGGGATCATCGGAGCAGGAGGCCTATCGCATTCTGCAGCGGACGAGTCAGGACCGGGGCGAGCCGATGGTCGATATCGCCCGCGCCGTAATCGCCAGCGAGCCAAGCGCCTCGAATCCGGGACGAAAGTAAATCGGGGCCCAACCGTCCTTCTGTACCCATGAAGTCGCATCTTCCTCACGTCGTCATCCTCGGCGGCGGATTCGGCGGCACCCAGGCCGCGCGCGGGCTTCGGACCGCACCGGTGCGCGTCACCCTGATCGATCGCACGAACCATCACGTTTTTCAGCCGCTGCTCTACCAGGTGGCGACCGCAGGGCTGGCCGGGAGTGACATCGCGTCGCCAATTCGCTGGATGCTGCGGCGCCAGCGCAACGCCACGGTGCTCATGGCCGAGGTGAAGGCCGTGGACCCGAAACGGCGCGTCGTTCAGCTCGACAACGGTGAAGAGGTCGCCTACGACTATCTCGTCGCCGCCACCGGTGCGCGCCACTCCTATTTTGGCCACGGCGAATGGGAGGCGCATGCGCCCGGGCTCAAGAGCCTCGAGGACGCGCTGGAGATTCGTCGCCGGTTCCTGATGGCGTTCGAGACGGCGGAGAAGATCGAGGACTCCGAGGAGCGGAAGGCGCTGCTGACGTTCGTGCTTGTCGGCGGCGGCCCGACCGGCGTCGAGCTCGCGGGGGTGATGCAGGAGATCGCGCGCGCCATGCGCGGCGACTTTCGCCGCATCGATACTCGGGCGACGCGTGTGATTCTGCTCGAAGGAGGTCCGCGCGTGCTTCCGTCGTTCCCCGAGTCACTGTCGGCGCGCGCGCATCAGGATCTGATCGACCTGGGCGTGGAGGTGCGCACCGGTGCGCTCGTCACGGGAGTAGAGCCGGGGGTCGTGTGGGTTGGTGACGAGCGCATCGCGACGCGGACCGTGTTCTGGGCGGCCGGCAACGAGGCGTCTCGCGTGGGCCAGTCGTTAGGGTCGCGTCGCGATCGCGCCGGACGCGTCGACGTCGAGCCCGATCTATCAGTCCCCGGCAATCCGGAGATCTTCGCCATCGGCGATCTCGCGATCGTCCACAAGGATGGCAAGCAGGTGCCGGCCGTCGCGCCCGCCGCCATGCAGATGGGTTCCCTCGCGGCGCGGAACATTCGCCACGATCTTCGCGGCGAGCCGCGGGTACCATTTCGATATCGCAACAAGGGCGACCTGGCCACGATCGGCCGCTACAAGGCCATCGCGGATTTTGGGAGGTTCCACGTCACGGGGCGGCTCGCATGGTGGTTCTGGCTATTCGTGCACATCATGTATCTCGTCGGGTTCCGCAACCGCCTGAGCGTGCTGCTCCAGTGGGCGTACGCGTACTTCACCTACCAGCGCGGCGTTCGACTCATCACACCGGAATCGCGTCTCTGCTGAGGGCGCTCGGAGCGACCGCGCTCGCCGCGACGGTGCTCGGCTGTGGGGACGGCCCATCGGGACCGGGGAACGGCAGTGCGGCGGTTGCGCGCGTCATCATCGTCCCCGACAGTGTCTCGCTGCCGCGCACGCAGACCATGCGACTCGAGGTACTGCTCGTCGACGCGGCCGGGAACGAGCTGGACGGCCGCACGATTCACTGGACGAGCTCCGACACCGCGCGCGTGAAGGTGGTGCCGGGCGGGACGATCACCGCCACTGACGTCGGCTCGTCACTCGTGAGGGCGTCGAGTGAAGGGAAGGTGGATAGCGTGAAGGTGATCGTGACGCCGTAGCGGCGCTGGAGAAAGCGCTGGAACGGCGCTAGCGCTTCTCCAGCACCCTCAGCGCTTCTCCAGCGCCCTTGTCATCCGGTACTCGTACGGCCAGCAGCGCTGTCGCCGCCACCAGCGCGGCGGATGCGAAGAATGGAATGTAGGACCCAGCCTGGCCCAGGTGGGCATGGCCGAGGTCCCACACCGTGCCGGCAAAGAGCGCGTACAGCACACGGGTGATGTTGCCCACCGTCTGCTGCAACCCCATATACAGACCGCGCTCGTGATCGCCGACCACCTGCGACAGCATCGCCGTGACGCAGGGGAAGAGCAGGGTGGCACCGAGCGGAAGCAAGGCGGTCGCGATCGCCAGCGTCACCAGCGAGCTCGTGAAGGGCATCACGAGAAAACCTAACGCGAGCGCGATGATCCCCAGACGGGTCGTGCGGGCCTCCCCCACGCGATCGATCACCTTGCCGAGCAGGCCAATGCGGAAGACGACGTTGAGCACGCCGATGTAGGCGAAGAACGGCCCGATCGTCTTCTCCGTGATGCCATGGCGCTCCATGAGGAAGAACGGCATCACACCCGACAGCGTGAGGCCGTAGAACGCGCCGATGGCGATGGCGTACACCCAGATGAATCGCTTCGCGAAGTCGGGATTCGGGTGCGTGAGACTCGCCGCCCCCTGGGGGCCGAGCGTCCATCGTGTGATCAGCGTGACCGGCCAGATGGGGGCGATTCGCCACACCCCTTTCACCGTTGCCCACTGCTCTCGGCGCGCTTTCGCCTTCGCGGCCGCGTTATGTGATTCGCCGAGGAACCGCGCCGCGAAAGCAATGTTCACCAGACAGACGGCGGCGGCGAT
The DNA here is from genome assembly GCA_035249985.1 of Gemmatimonadaceae bacterium. Lineage (GTDB taxonomy): Bacteria > Gemmatimonadota > Gemmatimonadetes > Gemmatimonadales > Gemmatimonadaceae > JAICNG01. The sequence goes on along the minus strand of DATFFP010000063.1, from coordinate 48,584 downwards.
CAAGCCCGGGGCGTGTCGCCCCCACGTCGACGCCGCTGACCCGATGAGTGGCCCGAGCATCACGCCGACGTTGGTCGCGGCCGACAACCACCCCAGCCCTTTCGCGCGATTTTTCGGCTCGACGACGTCGGACACGTAGGCCTGAATGACGCCGACCGTCCCGCCGCCGGCGCCCTGAATGATGCGCGAGACGAACAGCAGCCAGAGGGAGTCGGCGAAGGCGAACACGACGTAGGCGACCGCGGACGCGGACAGGCCGATGATGAGCGCCGGCTTGCGTCCATACCGATCGGACACGCGCCCCCACAGCGGCGCGCTGATGAGTTGGGCGATGAGAAACGACGATCCCAGCCACGCCATCACGAAACCCGTCGCGCCGAGATCCTTCGCGTAGAAGGGCAGCAGCGGCAACAGCATCAGGACGCCCACCATGTCCATGAACGCCGTCAGCATGAGGACGGCGAGGTTGGCGGGGATGGCGGAGAGGAGCTTCAAAGGGCGGAGGCGCTGGAGGCGCTGGAGGCGCTAAAGGCGCTAAAGGCGCTAAAGGCGCTAAAGGCGCTAGTACGATTCATATCGGTCAGATGGTTGAACGGCGAATACGCCCTCAGGGCCCCCAGCACCCCCAGCACCCCCAGCGCCTCCAGGGCCCACAGCGCCTCTAGCGCCTCTAGCGCCTCCAGCGCCTCCAGCGCCTCCAGCGCCTCCAGCGCCTCCAGCGCCTCCAGCAGCGAGCGCCTCAGTCTTCCGTCTTCCCCAGCGCCGCCGGCGGCGTCGAGCGCGCCACGAACCCGCCGACCGCGACGATCGTGAGTACGTACGGGATCATCTGCACGAACTGGCTGGGAATTCCCTGCATGCCCTGCAGCTGGATCTGCAGCGTCTCGGCCGCCGCGAAGAGCAGGCACGCGAGGCCGGCACGCACCGGTTCCCATCGCCCGAAGATGATCGCCGCCAGCGCGATGAACCCACGCCCCGCCGTCATCGAATCGGTGAACTGATGCTGATCGAGCGCCAGGTACACGCCGCCAAGCCCGGCGAGAATTCCCGAAAGTGCAACGGCGAAATACCGCACGCGCTTCACGGGAACACCCAGCGTCTCGGCCGCCGCGGGATGCTCGCCGACCGCGCGCACCCGCAGACCGAACGGTGTGTAGTGCACCAGCCACGCGACGGCGGGAATCGCCATGAGCCCAAGCCACACCAGCGGGTTTCGCAACAGGGCGCCCGTCAGGCTCACCGCATCGCCGGTGATGCCGAACCCGGGCACGCGCGGCGAGTTCGACGAGCTGTCGAACGCCATGAGCAGAAAGAAGCGCGTGAGGCCCACGGCGAGCAGGTTGATGGCGATGCCGGTGACGATCTGGTCGGCGCGGTAGCGAATCGATGCCACCGCGTGGATCAACCCGAACAGCAATCCTCCACCAATCCCGCACAGCACGCCGATCCACGGGCTGCCGCTGTAATAGCTGCCAAGGGTGGCGGCGAACGCACCGGTCAGCATGAACCCCTCGAGCGTGAGGCTCACCACGCCCGCGCGCTCCGCGACCACGCCGCCCGATGCCGCGAACAGATAGGGAATCGCGATCCGGATCGTCTGCGCGATGAAGGCGGCGATCTCGGTCATTCAGCGACTCCGCCTCGGGCGCCGCGCACCAGCCGTCGAACCTCGGGTACTGCCGCCGCCACGGCGAGAATCACCACGCCCTGGAGGACCTCGACCATTTGCTTCGGCACCAGCGCGTGAATCGCCAGCCCGCCCTGCGACAGCGTCGCGAACAGGAAAGCGGCGATGATGACGCCTAACGGGTGGTTTCGCCCGACCAGGGCGACCGCGATGCCGAGAAAGCCCGCGCCGCCGCCAAATCCCTCCTCGTAGTAATGCTTGTAGCCGAGGACGTAGTTGATGCCGCCGAGCCCGGCCAATGCGCCGGAAATGAGGAACGTCCTGATCCAGACGGTGCCGACACGCACGCCGCCGTACTCCGCGGCGTCGGGCTGAAGGCCCACGGCGCGCAGCTCGTACCCCGCGCGGGTGCGAAACAGCATCCAGCCAACCAGTGCCGCCGCGATGATGGCAATGAACAGCGACGCGTTGACGGCCGACCCGTGGAAGGGAGAGACCCACTCCATCAGACGCCCCACCGTTCCGGCGCGCATCTCGGGCGTGTGCAGCGTTTCCGGAACGTGGAGATGCGACGCCACGATCCAGTTGAGGAACGCCAGCACGATGAAGTTGAGCATGATCGTGACGATCACTTCGTGCGCGCCGAAGCGAGCCTTCATCACGCCCGGAATCGCACCGACGAGCCCGCCAGCGGCGAGCGCCGCGGCGATGCAGACCGGAATCGCCACGAACCCTGGGGTTCCGGCTGGCAGCGCGAGCCCCATCACGGCAGCCGCGAATCCACCCGCGGCGAGCTGGCCTTCACCTCCGATGTTGAACAGTCCGGCGCGGAGCGCCACCGAGACCGCGAGCCCGGTGCAGATGAGTGTCGTCGCCTTGTAGAGGACCTGGCCGAATCCGTACCAGTTCCCCCACGTGCCGCTCAGCATCAGCCGAAACACCGCACTCGGCGACTGCCCAACGAGGATGATGAGGATGTCGCCGACGACCAGTGCGACCAGGAGCGCGACGAGCGGCGGAAGCAGCGCTTCCTCGACGCGCCGGCGCGCGATGGTGGTCGTCACGCGGCGGGTCTCGTCGTGTCGGTCGCGCCGGTCATCAAGGGACCGAGCCGTTCTTCGGTCGCCTCTCGCCGCGGGAGCGTGGCCACGATGCGGCCCCCGTACATCACCGCGACGCGGTCGGCCAGGGCGAGAATCTCGGATAGCTCCGCCGAAACGAGGAGGATGGCCTTGCCTGCCTCACGAGCGGCCCGAATCTGGGCATGGATGAACTCGATGGCTCCGACATCCACCCCGCGCGTCGGCTGCGAGGCGAGGAGCACGTCGTAGGCGCCCCCCATCTCGCGGGCGATCACGATCTTTTGTTGATTGCCCCCCGAAAGCGAACGAGCGGGCAGGGCACTCTCCGGCGGGCGGATGTCGAAGCGTCGAATCTCGTCCTGCGCGTTCGCACCGATGCGGGCGTCATCGAGCGCCCACACGCTTCGCGCCCCTCGCGCGTACTTGTGCTGATCGCCAAGAATGAGATTGTCGGCCACCGAGTAGTCCAGCACCAGCCCTCGGCGGTGACGGTCCTCGGGAATGTGAGCGAGCCCGGCCTCCGTGCGCGCACGTACCGAGGCGTGCGTGACGTCGCGATCGCCAAGCCTGATCGTTCCCTCCTCGACCGTGCGCAGCCCCGCGATCGCTTCGATGAGCTCGGTCTGCCCATTCCCCTCCACGCCGGCAATGCCGAGGATCTCGCCCGGCGCAACGGTGAGCGAAACATGGTCGACCGCGCGGAGACCGCGATTCAGCACCACGACATTGTCCAACGCCAAGGACGAACGAGGAACGAGAGCCGAGGGCGTGGCGTCCAGGGCGCTTCCTCGTTCCTCGTTCCTCGTTCCCATCAATGCCACTTCCCGGCCAACCATCGCTTTCGCGATGACGTCCGGCGTCGCGCCCCTCGTCTCCATGCGCGCCACCGTCTCACCATGACGCATGACGGTGATGCGGTCGGAGATGTCCATCACCTCATCGAGCTTGTGCGTGATGAGCACGATCGTCGCGCCGTCGTTTCGTAGCCGCCGCAGCACCCCCCAAAGCTCCTTGACCTCGAGGGGCGACAGCACCGCCGTCGGCTCGTCGAGGATGAGAATGCGTGCGCCGCGAAAGAGGGTCTTGAGGATCTCGACGCGCTGTGCCTCCCCGACGGAGAGCTCGCCGACGAGCCGCTCCGGCTCGACGCGAAGGCCGTATTGCTCGCCAATAGCCTTCACGTCGCGGATTGCTCGTGCGACGTCGAGCATCGCACCCCGTACCGGCTCCCGACCGAGCACCACGTTTTCGGCGACGGTGAGCGTTCGGACGAGCATGAAGTGCTGGTGCACCATCCCCACACCGGCCTTGATCGCGTCCGCCGTCGACCAGCCGGTGACGTCGCGCATCTCACCGCCGGGCGCCGCGATCTCGATCGTGCCGGCATCGGGGGCGTAGAGGCCGGCGAGCAACCGCATCAGCGTGGACTTTCCCGCGCCATTCTCACCCACGAGGGCGTGGATCTCGCGCGTGCCGACTTCCAGGCTGGCGCCGCGATTCGCGTGAACGGGACCGAAGGATTTGTGGATGCCGTTCATGCGAACGGCGAGCGAGGGCGCCGTCATCGCGTACTGGGTACCTGAATGCGACCGGCGATGATCTCCGCCTTGATCTGCTCCACGCGGACAATCACGTCGGGAGGAATGAGGGTCCGGTTGTTGTCGTCGTAGATGTACCCGACGCCGTCCTCCTTCAGCCCGTACGAGTAGATGCCGCCCTGAAACGTGCCCTCACGCGCCCGGCGAATGGCGTCGAACGTCACCGCGTCGACGCCCTTCACCATCGACGTCATGATGTGGCCCGGGGCCTCGCTGTACTGGTCGGCATCGACGCCGATGGCGAACTTTCCCGTCTGCCGCGCGGCCTCGAATACGCCAAGCCCGGTCGAGCCCGATGCGTGAAAGATCACGTTGACGCCCGACTGATACTGGCTGAGCGCGAGCTCCTTCCCCTTGCCCGGATTGCGGAACGCTTCCGGCGTCACGCCTGCGTACTGGGCAATCACCGTACAATCGGGGCACACGTGCCTAACGCCGGCGCGGAAACCGGCCTCGAACTTATGGATGAGCGGGATGTCCATCCCGCCGACGAACCCGACGCGCTTCGACCCACCGGCGAGCACCGCGATGGCACCCACGAGGAACGAGCCCTCTTCCTCGCGAAACTTGAGGGCGGCGAGATTCGATGGTGGCTGCACGACGTTTCCCTGCTCATCGACCGTCACCGCGTAGTCCACCCCGGCGAACTTCACGGCGGGATATTCGACCGCGAGATCGGTAAGGTCATCGGTGAAGATGAAGCCGACGCCGATGACGAGATCCATCCCCTGAGCGGCGAGAAGGCGCAGCCCTGCCTCGCGATCACTCCCCTCGCCCGGCTCGATGAAGCGGATGTCGGCGTCGAGGACCGCCTCTGCCGAGTCGGCGCCCTTGTACGCCCCATCGTTGAAGGACTTGTCTCCCCGTCCGCCGACGTCGAACACGATCCCGACATCCACGGCCGCGGAATCGTCCTCGGCGACGGCGCCGCGCGGCTGCACGAACAGGAGCGCGATGTGTGCGGCCAGCAATACCGCAATCAGGACAAGCAGACGACGCATGGACTGGCTACAGTTGAAATGGTCGTGCGTTGTTGGTCGCGCCACGAGCCTTGAACAGCGGGAGCACGGAGACACACCGAGACATCGCACAGAGACACACAGAGGACTTCAACCGCAAGTGCTTTTGAAAAGCTTTGGCCGTTGATGTTCCTCTGTGTGTCTCTGTGCGATGTCTCGGCGTGTCTCTGTGCTACTGCTTTAGAACTCGTTGCGGTTAGGACATCGACGTCAAGCCTCCGACCTTTCGGGGCGGTCCGGAATCTGATCGACGGACGAGGGGGGAGGGAAGAGCGCCGTCCGCCGACCCGACTCTTGCTATCTTGTTCCGCCCATGCCCCAGCGTCTGCGCACTCGCTTTCTCGTCGTCGGCAGCGGTGTCGCCGGCCTCCACACGGCCTGGCGCGCCGCCGAGGACGGCAACGTCATTCTTCTCACCAAGCGCTCGCTCTTCGATAGCGCTACGGCCTACGCCCAGGGCGGAATCGCCGCGGCGCTGGGTGCCGGAGACTCTCCAGCACTGCACCGACGCGATACGCTTGCGGCCGGCGCGGCACTCTGCGATCGGGAAGCCGTGGAGGTTCTGGTGGAGGAGGGACCGGCGCGCGTTCAGGAGCTCTTCGCGGCCGGCGCCCGCTTCGACCTTGCACCGGGGGGCCGCTTCAAGCTCGGCCGCGAAGCCGCGCATTCACGCAACCGGATCGTCCACGCCCACGGAGATCAAACCGGGGCCGAGGTAGCGCGGACGCTCATCGCGCGTGTGCGTGGGAACGAGCACGTCGACGTGATCGAGGCGGCGCGCGTCCTCGACCTCATCGTTCGCGATGGCGAATGCCTCGGTGTCCGCGCCAGCGTCTCGGGGCGTCCGGTCGAGATCATCGCTGACGCCACGGTGCTCGCGACCGGGGGTTGCGGTCAGGTCTATCGCTACACGACCAATCCGGTGGTCGCGACCGGTGACGGCTACGCGATCGCCTGGCGCGCCGGCGTTCGCCTGGTCGACATGGAGTTCGTTCAGTTCCATCCCACGGCGCTCGATACGCCGGAGAATCCACTCGCGCTCATCTCCGAGGCGGTGCGAGGGGAGGGCGCGGTGCTTCGCAACGATCGTGGCGAGCGATTCATGAAGCAGCGACACCGCCTCGCCGATCTTGCGCCGCGCGACATCGTGGCGCGCGAGATCTTTCGCGAGCAGCGGCCGGCGCGCGCCGGCGGAAAGCCGCGCCGCGTCGTCCTCGATGCGACCGAGCTCGGCGAGGCGTTCATGCAGCGTTTTCCGGGCATATTCGCGCTGTGCGAGGCCCGAGGGATCGACCCGCGCCGCGACCCAATTCCGGTCACTCCGGCAGCGCATTACATGATGGGCGGAATCGTCACCGACCTCGCTGGTCGCACCAGCATGAAGAGACTGTACGCATGTGGGGAGGTCTCGAGCACGGGGGTGCATGGCGCGAATCGGCTCGCGTCGAACTCGCTCCTCGAGGGACTGGTCTTCGCCGAACGGGTCGCCAGGGATGTCCAACGCGCTGAGCGCGTGCAGCGAATTCCGCGCGTCGCGTCGTGGGACGTTCCGCCCCTCGTGGACCGCGGGGCGGCACAGGTGGCGGCCGATGACGTCCGCCGGACGATGTGGGAGCACGCCGCGATCGATCGGTCAGCGCGCGGCCTCCGCGCCTGCCTCGACGAGCTGACGTCGATCGAATCGCGCCTTCCGCAGGGCGCGACGGAGGAGCTCAACCTCGTCCAGTCGGCACGCCTGATCGCCGACGCGGCGCTGCTGCGCGAGGAGTCCCGCGGCGGCCACTTTCGGTCGGATTTTCCCAAGGCAAAGCGGTCGTGGGCGGGAAAGCACATCTTGTGGTAGAGTTGGTACCGCCTGGACAGAGGGAGCTGGTGGTCAGGGGTCAGGGGTGGTAAGGCGCGGCAGCTTCGCTGCCGCGCTCATCAGATGAGGGCCGCTCGCGCGAAGCGCGGCGGCCCCTTTCCACCCCTGACGCCTGACCCCCAACTCCCACCTCCTGCTCTCCTTGCACAGATCTCCGACCCCGGGTACGCTCCTCCCATGAGCCACGATCTGCAGGCCGAAATCCGCTCGCTGGCCCGGGAGCGCAACGCGGTCATCCTCGCGCACAACTATGAGCGGCCCGAGGTGCAGGACGTCGCCGATTTCGTCGGAGACTCGCTCGGGCTCTCGCGCGAGGCGGCGCGTACTTCGGCCGAGGTCATCGTCTTCTGCGGCGTGCACTTCATGGCGGAGACGGCCGCCATCCTCTCGCCCGAGAAGATCGTCCTGCTCCCCGATCTGGCCGCCGGATGCTCGCTGGCATCGACCATCGACGGCGAGCAGCTGCGCGCGTGGAAGGAGGAGCATCCCGGCGCGGTCGTCGTGTCCTACGTGAACACGACCGCCGAGGTGAAGGCCGAATCCGACTACTGTTGCACGTCCGGGAACGCGGTCGAAGTCGTGAATTCCATCCCCGCCGACCGCGAGATCCTGTTCCTCCCCGATCTCTTCCTCGGCGCGCACGTGCGGCGCGTCACCGGCCGCGAAAACATGCACGTGTGGCTGGGCGAGTGTCACGTGCATGCCGGCATCAGTCCCGAGAATATCGCACTGCAGCGCACGATGCATCCCGAGGCGGAGTTTCTCGTGCACCCGGAGTGCGGCTGCTCGACGAGCGTGCTGGAGGCCATGTCGGCGGGCGATGTCGACGCCGACGGGGTGCACATCCTCTCGACGGAGGGGATGATTCGGCGGCCGGCGATCTCGCCCGCGCCGGAGTTCATCGTCGCTACCGAGGTCGGTATCCTCCACCGGTTGCGCAAGGAGAATCCCGAGAAGCGCTTTTTCGCCGCCAACGATCGCGCGAGCTGCGCCTACATGAAAGTGACGACGCTCCCGAAAGTGCTCGAGTCGCTGGAGACGCTCACCCACCATATCACCGTTCCCGCGGACGTCGCGGCGCGCGCATACCGGGCCATCGAGCGCATGATCTCGATCGGCGGTCCGACTCCGGCGCCCCTGCTGCCCGGCGAGGACGATCCGGGCGAATGACAATGATGAATCAGGAACCGTCCGAGCGCGGGCAGCCCCCGCGCCGCGTCACTCCGCTGGCCGTGACCCCGATCCAGATGCCTGACGAGCTGCTCTTTCCGCTCGCCCGCGGAGCGGTCGAGAAGCTCGTGCATCGTGCGCTGCTCGAGGACGGCGCGTATACCGACATCACGACCATCGCCACCGTACTATCGAACCGGCGCGCGCGCGGGACCCTCGTCGCTCGGCAGTCCGGTGTCGTCGCCGGCATTCCGCTCGCCCTCGAGGCGTTTCGCCTCGTCGATCCCAAGGTCTCCATCCGGATCGATGTCGAAGACGGGATTCGCGTCCAGGCGAATCATCCGGTGCTGTTCGTCACCGGCCACGCGCGCGAGATCCTGTCAGCGGAACGCGTGGCGCTCAACTTTCTCGGGCGGCTGTCTGGCATCGCGACGCTCACCGCCCGGTACGTGGACGCGGTCGCCGGAACCAAGGTGCGCATCGTCGACACGCGCAAAACGACGCCGGGGTGGCGCAAGCTCGAAAAGTACGCCGTGCGCGCCGGCGGCGGCCTCAATCATCGCATGGATCTCGCGACGGGCGTGTTGATCAAGGACAACCATCTCGCAGCCGTCGATGGCGACGTCGCGCTCGCGGTTCGCCGCGCACGCGAGAAGGCGCCAGCGGGAATGCGCATTGAGGTCGAGTGCGAGCGTCCCGAGCAGGTGGAGGCTGCCGTGGCAGCGGGGGCGGACATCGTGATGCTCGACAACATGCATATCACCACCATGCGGGAGTGCGTGCAGCTCGTGAACGGCCGCGCGATCGTCGAAGCGTCCGGCGGTGTCACGCTCGAGTCGGTGCGCGCCATCGCCATGACCGGCGTCGACTGGATCTCGATCGGCGCGCTTACCCATTCACCACCGTCCATGGACGTGGCGCTGGAGTTCGATCCCGGGTGAGCAGCCTTCTCATTACGGCGCTTCTGCTCGGCGCGGCGCATTCCTTCGCCCCCGATCACCTCGCGGCGATCGGGGTGTTCGTGAGCCGGCGACCACAGTGGCGGCGCGCGCTCGCCATTGGCGCGCGGTGGGGCATTGGACACGCCGTCGTGATTCTCATCGTTGGAGGCGCACTCGTGCTCACCGGTTGGCGGTTCCCGGCGGCGATGGCACCCTGGGTGGAACGGCTCGTCGGCGTGACACTCGTTGCGCTCGGCCTCGCCGCGCTGGTGCGCGCCTTACGAGTCCACGGGCATCGTCACGAGCATGACGGCGTCGCGCACTGGCACCTGCATTCCCATCGGCGCTCGGAGACGCACGACCACACCCATCACGCGGCGCTTGGCATGGGGATGTTGCACGGTCTTGCCGGGACCGGCGCCCTCGTGATCGCGCTGCCGCTGGCGGCGACCGAGTCCGCCCCGCTCGCGCTCGGCTACCTCGTGGCGTTCGGCATCGGGACTACGCTCGCGATGGCCGCTTTCGGCGTGGCGGCGGGATGGATGGTTCGCGGGGCCGGCCACCCCTCGCCGGCGGTCGTGCGCGCGACATCATCGGTTGCCGCGCTCGCGAGCGTCGTCGTGGGCGCGTGGTGGCTCATCGTTGCGTGATGAGCGACCCGGCGTCTGACGAACCGCCCCCCGAGCCCGAGGACGTCTGTGAGGTGTGCGGTTCGGTGGATGTGGTGTGGCTGCGGTGCAAGCTGATGTGCAGGAACTGCGGGTCGATTGTGAAGTCGTGCTCAGATCTGAGCGCTGAGTGAACGGCAAAGACGACAGAATTCAGAATACAGAATACAGAATTCAGAAGCGACCACGGCGAGCCCATGCCTGCCCCGTGCGGTTGATCTGAATTCTGTATTCTGAATTCTGAATTCTGTCATCTTTGCCGTTCAGTCGCAGCCTCGTCCAATAGTGATCTCAGCCGACCGGGGTCCGAGGTCGGCTCCGAGCAGAGATATTGACGGCATACGTACCCCGTTGCTCTCCCCTCTCTTGCGACGCGGCCCTCGAGCAATGCTATGCCGGCTCCGTCCTCCGGGGGCCCGCCGGCCAGCACGAGCGCCGGAAGGTACTGACGCGCCACCTCGGCAGTGAGCGCCCGGAAGTCCTCGCCCGTCGGGTCGCCGACGATCGCGACTTCGGTCGCGCCATGAATCGCGAGATCGGCGGCGCCTAACAAATAGCCGAACGCGGCGCCGTGCTGCGCCAGTGGGGCGGCAAGCGTCTCGAGCACCCACGTGGCGCGGCGCTGCAGGTCTGCGTCGCGAAAGAGCTCGGCGAGCCGAAGGAGCAGCTCGACAGCCAGCGATGTGCCGGCCGGCGTCGCGTTGTCAGTGACCTCGCGAGGCCTCGTGATCAGCCGCTCGTGATCGTGTGCGGTGTCGAAGAAGACGTTCGTGCTCTCATCCCAGAAGGACGTGACCATCGAGTCGCCGAGCAAGCGGGCGCGCGTGAGCCAGCTGGCATCGAGCGTGAGCTCGTAGAGCGAGAGGAACGCCAGCGCCACCGCCGCGTGATCTTCGAGGAAGCCAGTGATGCGCGCCTGGCCCTCCTTCCAGGACCGAAAAACCTTGTTGTCCCGAACCATTTCGCGCGCGAGAAAATGACCGGAGCGAAGCGCGAGATCGCGCCAGTCACCCCGACCGAACACGCGCGCGCCGTCCGCCAGCGCGCGAAGCATGAGACCGTTCCACGATGCGAGGACCTTCTCATCCCGGCCGGGCCACACGCGCTGTGCCCGGCGCGCAGAGAGCGTCTGACGTGCGCGATCAATCACGTCCGCGAGCTGCGAGAGCTCGACGCCCTCCCGGGCGGCGACCGCGGATGGCTCGTTCGGCACGTGAAGGATGTTGTGCCCCTCGAAGTTTCCGCCCGCGCTTGCTCCCCAGAATCTTGAAGCGAGCCCGCCGTCTTCACCCAGGACCTCCTCGAGCTCGGCGACGCTCCACACGTAGAACTTGCCTTCCTCCCCCTCGCTGTCGGCATCGAGCGAGGAATAGAATCCGCCCTCGGGCGACAGCATTTCCCGAATGGCCCAGTCGATCGTCTCCTCGGTCACGCGCCGAGTCTCGGCATCGCCCGTTGCCTGCCAGAGGTGAACTCCAAGACGCGAGAGGAGGGCATTGTCGTACAACATTTTCTCGAAGTGCGGCACGAGCCACACGGCGTCGACCGCATAACGATGGAAGCCGCCACCCACCTGGTCGTAGATCCCACCCCGTGCCATGCGCTGAAACGAGTGCGCGGTGATCTCGAGCGCGTGCGAGGTGCCGGTGCGACGCCAATAGCGGAGTGAGAAATCCAGCGCCATCGCCTGTGGAAACTTGGGTGCTCCCTCGAATCCACCCCGTCGGGCGTCGTAGCGTTGGGCGATCGAGCGCCAGGCCCGCTCCAGTAATGTGGGGCCGAGCGCCCCGGTGCTGCGTGGCGCCGTCGTGGCCGCGACGTAGATGCTCTTGAGCTCCTCGCCCGAGCGCATCACCTCCTCGCGTCGGCTCTGGTACGCGTCGGCCACACCAGCGAGCACACGGCGAAAGGACGGCATTCCCATGCGATCATCGGGCGGGAAATACGTTCCCCCGAAGAACGGGACGCCCTCGGGCGTGAGGAACATCGTCATCGGCCACCCGCCATGTCCCGTCATCGCCTGCACGGCGCTCATGTAGATGCCATCGAGGTCCGGGCGCTCTTCCCGATCGACCTTGATGTTCACGAAGTGCTCGTTCATGACGCGGGCGGTGCCTTCGTCCTCGAAGGACTCGCGCTCCATCACGTGGCACCAGTGACACGCCGCGTACCCGATGCTCAGGAGAATCGGCTTGTCCTCTCGCCGCGCGCGCTCGAGTGCCTCCGCACCCCACGGATACCAGTCGACGGGGTTGTGGGCATGCTGGAGGAGATAAGGACTGGTTTCTCTCGCGAGACGATTCATGAGATCCCTGATGGCCGGACTGCGGACTGTGCGGGTGCTCTCTGAGCAGGGCGCTTGCCCCTAGATCCACGTCCTCATCGCATTCCGCGTTCCTCATGGAACAACTAGCTTCATTTCGTGCTTCTCTGGATCGCTCTCGGAGGTGCGGCGGGCACCGTCGCGCGGTACGGCGTGGGACTCGCTGCGGAGCGATTCACGGCGACATGGCCCGCGGGAACGCTCATCGTGAACGTTGTCGGGTCGTTCTTTCTCGGGCTCTTCACGTTCTGGCTTCGAACACCCCCATTCGATCCGGCGTTACGCGCGGCGCTGACGATCGGCCTGTGCGGTGGCTTCACGACATTCTCGACGTTCAGCTACGAGACAGTGGTCCTCGCCGAGAACGGTGGAATGGCGAGAGCGCTCACGTACGTCGGGTTGAGCGTTGGACTCTCGGTTCTTGGCATGATGGCTGGCGTCGCTGCCGCTCGCGCGGTCGCTGCCTGATACGGTCCGCAATCGGCAGCCCGCAATCCGCAATCCGCAATCCGCAATCAGTAATCTCACTATGCCCCTCGCTCCCGAGCTCGATCGCTTTCTCGCTGACAACGACGCTCGCATCCACGATGAGCTGTTCGAGTTTCTTCGAATCCCCAGCGTGAGCGCACGATCCGAGCATCGGCAGGACACGGTGCGCGCCGCGGAATGGCTGGCCGCGCGAATGCGCGACGTCGGCCTCACGACCGAGATCGTCCCGACTGACGGACATCCCATCGTGATCGGTGAATGGCGCAAGGCCGGCGACGGCGCGCCCACTGTGCTCATCTACGGGCATTACGACGTGCAGCCCGCCGAGCCGCTCGAGCTCTGGGAGTCGCCGCCGTTCGAGCCGACGGTGCGCCGGGGGCGCATCTATGCGCGCGGCGCGGTCGACGACAAGGGACAGCTGTACCTGCACGTCAAGGCGCTCGAGGCACACCTCCGCACCCGCGGCGCGCTGCCTGTCAACGTCGTCGTGCTCGCCGAAGGCGAGGAGGAGATTGGCAGCCCGAATCTCGCCAGCTTCGTCGAGAGGCAGGCCAGGCGGCTTGCCTGCGATGCAGTGGTGATCAGCGATTCGTCGATGTTCGCGCCCGGTCTGCCGTCGATCCTGTCGTCGCTTCGCGGCCTGACATATCTCCAAATCGACGTGCAGGGACCGGGTGTCGATCTCCACTCGGGATCGTACGGCGGCGCCGTGATCAATCCTGCCACGGCACTCGCACGCATCATCGCGACCTTTCACGATGAGCACCTCCGCGTTGCGATCCCGGGCTTCTATGACAAGGTGCGTGAATGGACCCCCGACGCTCGGAAGCGAATCCAGGCGCTCCCGTTCGACGAGGGCAAATTCCGCGACGAGGTCGGCGCTCCGTCGCTCGGCGGGGAGGTCGGCCAGTCAACGCTCGAGCGGATCTGGACACGTCCCACCTGCGAGATCAATGGACTATTGAGCGGCTACACGGGCGAAGGCGCGAAGACCGTGTTGCCGGCCGCGGCGATGGCGAAGGTCAGTTGCCGCCTCGTTCCCGACCAGGATCCTGACGACATCGCCGCCCTCATGCGCGCGCACGTGGAGCGGGTCGCGCCCCCCGGGGTCACCGTCACCATTCGTTCGCTACACGGGGGTCGGCCATGGCGGGCGGACCTCAAGGGACCGCTCTACGACGCAGCCCGCCGGGCACTGACGACCGCGTTTGGAAAAGAGCCTGTGATCGTCGGCGAAGGCGGATCGATCCCCGTCGTCGGCGACTTCGAGCGTATCCTGGGCGCGCCGGTCCTGCTCGTCGGATTTGGACTCCCGGGAGAGAATGCCCACGCTCCCAACGAATGGATGAGCGACGAGAACTTCGTGAACGGTACTCGCGCGATCGCCGCGCTGTGGGATGAAATGTCAGCCCAAAGGGACCCGGGCTGACGCCTTAACTACCCTGGGGACGGACGATTGGGGCTTGACGCGGTGATCAATTTAGGATATCCTAAATCTGTCATTATCTGTTACTAATTCTGCCTTTCGGTCCGTCTATTAGGTGGTCGAATCGCTGCTCTGAATCTCATACCTGCAGGCGACAACGCGCGTCGGTAGTGCGTTGCGCATCGGATTCATATGTCCAAGGATTCTCGCCTCTCACGTCGAGCCCTGTTGAAAGCGGGCGCGCTCGGCACCGTGGCCGCCGGTGGCGCTGCCGCGCTTCGCACCCTGCACGGTGTCGCGGAAGCCCAGCAACGCGTCGACACCACCGGGGGACGCGCAGTCGTGCACGGCTCGCACGACGCCATGATCGCGGTCGGCGAGCTCACCCCGGGTCAGTTCGACCCCACCGCTTTTCTCACGCATTTCGATTACGGGACCGTCTCGCGCCTGCCTAACGGGCAGACACTGCGCGAGTACACGATCGTCGCCGAGGATCGCGAGATCGAGGTCGCGCCCGGAGTGTTCTATCCTGCCTGGACGTACAACGGCCAGGTTCCCGGGCCGACGATTCGATGCACCGAGGGCGATCGCGTCCGCATCCACTTCACGAACAAGGGCGCTCACATCCACTCGATCCACTTTCACGGGATTCACCCCGCGAACATGGATGGCGCCTTCGAGATGATTCCGCCGGGCGAGGGATACGTCTACGAGTTCGACGCCGAACCGTTCGGGCTCCACCTCTATCACTGCCACACCGTTCCGATCAAGCGCCACATCCACAAGGGATTGTACGGCGCGTTCATTATCGATCCGAAAGAGGGCCGGCCGGCGGCGAACGAGCTGGTGATGGTGATGAACGGATTCGATACGAACTTCGACAACGAGAACGAAGTGTACGCCGTGAACACGGTGGCCTTTCACTATCAGAAGTATCCGATTCCGATCAAGCTCGGCGAGCTGACGCGGGTGTATCTCATCAACATCACCGAGTTCGACCTGCTCAACTCGTTGCACATTCACGGCAACATGTTCCGGCTCTACCGCACCGGGACGAGCCTGACGGGCTCCGAGCTGACCGACATCGTGACGTTGGGGCAGGGGGAGCGGGCGGTGCTCGAGTTCACCTACAAGTTCCCCGGCCAGTTCATGTTCCACGCGCACCAGAGCGAGTTCGCCGAGCTCGGGTGGAGCGGGATCTTCCGCGTGGAGGAGCCCACTCGTGTCTGACGAACGGCAAGGCGCTAGAAGCGCTAGAAGCGCTGAAGGCGACGCAATCACGTACAGCGCCCCTAGCGCCTCTAGCGCCTCTAGCGCCCCTAGCGCCCCTAGCGCCTCTAGCCCGAAACACCGCCTTCTCCTCGGCCTCGCGCCGCTCATACTCCTCGCGCTTCTCGTCTTCGCGTTCCTCAAGGTCGGGCCACTCGGCGTCTTCCGCGCCGCGTTTCCACCGGTCGAGGAGCTGACGATCGAGCGTGTGACGCTGCCGAAGGCGGGAGAGATGGTGGTCCACGTCGTCAACGGTGGGCCCGAAGCGGTGACGGTCGCGCAAGTGCTCGTCGATGACGCCTCGTGGCTCCATTACATCGACGGCGAGCGCACCATTGGCCGACTCGAGAGTCGGACGATTCGGATCCCCTACCCGTGGGTCGAGGGCGAGCCTCACGTCGTCCGTCTCATCACCAGCACAGGGCTCACGTTCGATACGACGATCGACGTCGCGACGACGACGCCGAGCGCCGACGCGCGATACCTCACGACGTTTGCGCTCCTGGGCGTGTACGTCGGCGTCATCCCGGTGTTCCTGGGTCTACTGTGGTTTCCGTTTCTGCGGACGGCGAACCGCCGGTGGCTCGACTTCTTTCTGTCCCTCACCGTCGGGTTGCTGATCTTTCTCGGCGTCGACGCATTCGCCGAGGCCCTCGACACCTCCACGCGTGTCGCGGGAGCATTTCAGGGTCTCGGGGTGGTCTTGTTAGGCGTCCTCGGGACTCCCCTGGCGCTGGCCGCGATCGGCCATCGCAAGCGCGGAGCGGGGAAGGCAGCCTCCGCCTTCCACGTCTCACTGTTGATCGCCATCGGCATTGGCTTGCACAACCTCGGCGAGGGGCTCGCGATCGGCGCGGCGTACTCCACCGGCGCGATTGCACTGGGCACGTTCCTCATCATTGGGTTTCTGCTCCATAACACGACCGAAGGGCTCGGGATACTCGCGCCCATCGCGACGGAGCGTCCGAGCATAGCGCGTCTCGCCATGCTCGGAGCGATCGCCGGAGTGCCAACGGTGCTTGGCGCCTGGATCGGCGCGTTCACATACTCTCCCCTGTGGACGACCTTGTTCTTCGCCGTCGGCGCGGGCGCGATCGTGCAGGTCGTGTGGGAGTTGATCAAGCTGTTCGCGCGTCGGTCCGAAGGTGGCCTCACCGCGCCGTTGAACGTTGCCGGACTCATGGCGGGGCTGCTGATCATGTACGTCACTGGTCTCCTCGTTCCCGCATGAGCATTCGCTCCGTCGCGACCGTTGCGATGTGCACGCTCGCATCGGTCCTGCACGCGCAGATGACGGTTCCGAGCGCTGCAGCGCGCCCGCCAGTCCGCGACAACAGCTTTCTCGTCGAGGAGGCGTACAATCAGGAGGCACGCGTGGTACAGCACGTCAGCGTGCTTTCCGTGACGCGCGACGGCGACGGCTGGGAGTACGGGTTTACGCAGGAGTGGCCCGTAGGGAGCCAGCGGCATCAACTGAGTGTCACGGTGCCGATCGTGAACGCGGCCGAGGCAACAGGCGTCGGCGATGTCGCGCTGAACTATCGCTACCAGCTGGCCTTCGACGACGCGAGCGGCGATGCGCTGGCGCCGCGGCTGAGTCTCGTCCTTCCAACGGGCGATGCGGAGCAGGGTCGCGGGACGTCGTCGTTAGGGCTTCAGGTGAACCTTCCGCTGAGCTGGGGATGGCATCGCGCTCTCGTCACGCACTGGAACGTCGGTGGCGCGTGGACGCCGTCCGCCCGTGCCCCATTGGGCGGACGGGTCTCGACACGCGACGTCACCGCGGCCGCCAGCGCCATCTGGCTGGCGAAGCGCGCGCTGAACGTGATGCTCGAGTTTGCCTGGGCTCGCGAAGAGATTGCGGTGGCAGCCGACACGCGCCTGGCCGAAGAATCGGCCTGGATCTCCCCGGGCCTGCGGGCCGCGATCGATTTCCCGAGCGGACTGCAGATCGTACCGGGGATCGCGTTCCCGATCGGCATCGGGCCTAGCGACGGCGCCAATCGCGTGCTGGTGTATCTGAGCTTCGAGCACGGATTCTGACTGGGAGCTGGTGGTCAGGGGTCATGAATCAGGGGGGTGTCAGGGGAGAGGGATCAGGAGAGCCGGCAGCCGTGCTCTCCTGCAACCCACTCCCCCGACACCCCCCGATCCCTGACCCCTGACCACTATCTCCTAGAAGCGCCACTCCCGAATCACGAATGCGCCGAGGATGTTCTTGCGTGGCGGATCTTCCTGCGCGGCGAGCGTGGGCTCGCGCACGAGGTACCGCGGGATGTAGCTCATCTCCAGCCGTAGCCCTTTTGGCATGCGGTGCACGAACCGAATGCCGAACGGATTCTTGTTCGCTGGCTGTGCCTGAACCGCTACGAACGTGCGGCTCCGATTGATGTACTTGCCCGCCTCGATTTCCGTGAGGCTCAGCGAGCTGATCACGCTGTTCGACGACAGCTCCGCCGGGACATCGGCGGGTGTGAGCCGGAACTCGTCGGTCCCTAACGAGCGCGCCGCGTCCTGCTCCAGCTCATTCGTGAGCACGTCGAGCGCGGTCCCCGCGAGCTGCCGGGTGGCGATGCTGGCGACCGCGCCCGCGAGCTCGCCACTCCCCGAGGACTGCCCGGAGAGCGCCGAGCCTTGCACCTGCAGCAGAGACGATGAGGATCGGCCGAAGGCGAGGTAGCTCAACAGGTCCGACTGTGAGATCGGTGGCTGGGCGGTGCTCTCGAGCGTGAGCTTGGGGCTGCGGACCGTCCCGCCGATGATCACCTGGATGTCGAGCGCGCCGGTGCCCACGAGCGACACTTCGTGAACGGCGGTGATCTGTAGCATGGGGTTGATCTCGGGATCGCCGATGAACGTCGCCGATCCGCGATTGATGACGAACCGCCGTCCCATGAACTCGTACGTGCCCTGGTCGGCATTGACCACGCCCTCGAGCGTGAGCGCCTGCTTGCTGCGGTCGACGTGGATCGTCAGCGCGCCGTAGCGCTCCGGCGTGTAGACCTCCACGTTCGCCTCGGGCGAGCGCACCCACGTGTCGCGCGACACATTGAGCGTGACATCGACGCGCAGGTTGTCCATGAGTGGTGACTGCCCCGGCAACACCTCGCGGTCGGAAATGACGGAGGTGTCCACCACCGCGAAGACCGCTGGATCATCGGCGTTGATGACGTCCTTGCCGTCCGACTTGGGGATGTAGATGACTCCGTTGCGGATGTTCGCGGTGCCGGTGACGTACACGGCGTCGAAGGGTCCTTCAATTCCGATGTTCGCGTCGGCATTGATGCGGCCCTGGTCATTATCCAGTACGCGCGCGTTGGTCGCGACCAAACGCAGGTCGAACGAGGGGCGCGTGAGCTCATCGACGCCAATACCCCCGCGAATACGGATAGGCCCGTTGGCATGCCCAACGAGTGAATCGATGACGACCGTATCCCCGCTGAGCCGCATCAGGCCGTTGATGTCGCGCATCGTCACGCCGAGCGGCACGATCCGGAACGACGCGAAGTCGAGCGCCAGCAGTCCCGTCAATTCCGGCGAGCGCGGCGTGCCGCGAGCGGTGAGCACACCGACCAGCTCCCCGCGCACCTCGCTGATGGCGTCGGTGAATTTCGGAAGCACATCCAGCGGCAACGAGTCGGCGCGAAGCTCGAACTCGAGCGGCCGGTCGAGCAGTCGCGGCCCGGTGACTCCGGCCAACGCGAGGTTCACCGGAATCACGCCTTCGGCGACCGCGACCGGCGTCCCCGTGCCGCGCAGCGCCTCGGCCTGGGCGTCGAGGACTTCATCGGCGTACGTGAACCGGGCGCGCAGATCAGGGACGACCGTTCCCCGATACGATGCGCCGGTCACGCCTAACGCCGCTCGCAGACGCGGGTCGCGTGTGGTTCCTTCCACGCGGGCCACGACTTGCAGCACGCCCGTGGCCTCGATGTCCGACTGCAGCAGCTCGACGACGTGCGACATCTCGAGGCCCGACACCTCGATGTCGAGACGCGCCGACCCCTCGGTGGGCACGAGGCCGTTCACGTAGATGCGACCCGTGGTTCCCTGGCGAAGATCGAGCGCGAGAATCTGGAGGCCGGGCCCACCCCAGCGAATCGTGCTCGGTCGCGCCGACACCCAGGTGGTGGTGTCGAACCGCAGGGAGAGGCGGTCCAGGTGCAGCTCGCTATGGTCCGTGTGCAGCGCGAAGTTGCCACGCACCCGGTAGTCGTGCGACTCGTGTTGATGGATGGCGACATCGATCTTGCCCGTCGTTCCGCGCGCGGTCAGCCGCACTTCCACGCTATCGAGGGCAAACCCCGCCGCCTGGACCGTGTCCAGCGACATGCCGGCCGCCAGAGTCGCTTCTGGCGTGCGGGCAGCGAGCCAGCCGTATTCCACGCGACCGCGCCTGAGCGTGTTGCCGCTGATCGCGAGGTTCTCGACTGCCGCCCGGCCGCGCAGATCGAAGCGCTGGATATTGCCGCGTATCGTGCCCGCCGCGGCGAGGCTGCCGGCGAGCGAGTCACGACGGACCCGCGGGATCGAATCGATCTCGAGCGTAGGCCCAGGGGTGCCGATCGCCGCGCGCTCGACTTCGGTCGCGCGGGCGACCTGCGCCGAATCTTCCCGCGCCTGTTTGATCGCCTTCATCCTGCGACCGGGGCGAGGATCGACCCAGGTCGTATCCTGCGCCGGCAGCCAGCGTGCGAGACCGGAGATCGAATCCACCGTCACCCGGTAGGACAGCTCGCCCGTTCGCTCCGGCACCAGGCCGAACGTTCCGCGGATGTCGGCCTGGGCGAAGGACGTGTTGACGCTGGCTGGCTGTACCGTGGCCATGCCATCGGCGATCGCCACGCGCACGCGGGCCGAATCGAACGACACGCTGTCGATGGCCGAGCCGCGCAGGTCCGCGGCGATGGTCGCGCGCATCGTTCGCGTATCACTGCCAGTGCCACGAATGCTCGCGACGCCGCTGAGCGACGTGCGTGGCAAGGCCGAGGCGACCGTCTGCAGGTTGAACACCGTGAGCGTCGCCCGAGCATCGTAGCTGGGCGTCCCCTCGACGTCGAGCCGGGCGACCGTCAACAGCTCACCGCCGTCCGGGAGGCGCAGGTCCGCGCGAACCGAGAGATCGTTCAGCGTCCCACGGGCCCGGATGGGACCAGCCGCACTCCCCTGCAGGCCTAACGCGGGCGCGAATCGGCCCACGGTCACCAGCGACAGCGGCTGTGCCCGCAGATCGAGGTCCATCCAGGTGGTGCCGCGCATGGCGACCACACCGCGCCCGGTGAGACGCGACCGGGCACCGCGGTCCACGTGCTGCAGATCCATGGTCGCCGTTAGGCGCGTTGTCGTCGAGCCATCGAGCATGGCGGTGCCGGTGACGACCCCCCCGATCGGCAAATCGGGAACGGCGATTCGTGCGAGATCGACCTGCACCGGATCGAGCCGCAGGCGCAGTCCGCGCGCGCGCACGTCTCCGCCGCCAACGCCGACCAGCCCTCGCGCGACGACGCGGCTCCGTCCGTTGACCGCGTCGTCGAACGTCACGTCGCCATCGACCGTCATCGCGCTCGTCGTGCCGTCGAGCGATGCCCGGCCGCCGATCGCTCCCCGGCGCGGGATGTCGAGCCCCGGCACGAGCTGCTCGATGAGGCGCGTGTCGACGCTCGCGAACGTCAGGTGCGTATCGTGGAAGCGCGCGTCGGTCTCGGTGAGCGTGAGCCCGAAATCGCCCCCGATGCGCGAGGTGCCGGAGCGAATGTCGGCGTTGCGCGCGACGTAATCACTCGGACCCTCGTCGCGCATCACCATCTGGAAGTCGAGCGTCCCGCTGCCTTGCGACGGCAGGCGCGGATAGAGCCAGCGGAGGTCGGCGAGAGCCACGGGCGCACCGCGCAGATCGAGGCGCAGCTCCTGGGTGTCGATGCCGTACCGTCCGTCTCCGGAAACCTGCGACCCCGGGAGCACGATCTTCACGTCGTCGAATCGCAGCGTGTCGCGGATGACGTAGAACGTCCCTTCGACGTCGCGGATTTCCGCGACCGGCGGACGAAACACGGCCGCGATCCCGCTGAGCGCAGTGACCTGAATGGCGATGCCGCTCGAGTCCGGATCCTCCAGGCGAAGCCGCGGCATCATCGTGTTGATCTGGCGGAAGTCCATGACCTGCTGGAAGCCCTTTCGCGCTCGAACGACGTGCTGCCGCGTGCCACCCTCGAGCGCCGTTGCGATCACGCGCTCACGAGCTGGCCCCACCGAGTCGCCGTCCGGCTTCCACGGCGTGCGGACGATGAAGCGGCCGCCGATGACTTCCACATCGTTGAACGCGACCCAGTCCCCAAACCCGGGACCCTCGTCAGGCGCGTCGGGTGTGGTGTCCTCGGGGAAGATCGACTCGAAGTTCCAGTCCTCGTCCTCGAGCTTGTCGAAGATGACGAGCGGGCGCACGAGACGAAGGCTGTGCAGCTCGATGCGCTTCCTCGCGAAGGCGATGAGATGGTAATCGGCGATGACGGTGTCGGCGCTGACGAAGGGGCGGCCGGCGGTATCCGCGATCGAGAAATCCGTCATCACCACGCCGTCGAGCAGGTTGCCGCCGATCCCGCCGATACGCACCTGCCCGTGCACCATCTCGGAGAGGGTCTGAAGCGTGAAGCGCCGTACGCGCTCGCGGCCGAAGTCGGTCATCGTGAACAGGAACACGCCGATGACGGTGAGCACCGCGATCGCACCGATGACGATGCCGACTCCCACGAGGACGCGCTTCATGTCAAAATGCCTGGCCAATGGAAAGGTGCAGCGTCAACCGATCGAGGGCCTGCCGCCACCACCCCTTTCCGGAGTCCTCGAGGGGGTCATATGCCTTCGTCCGACCCAGGTCGACGATGGTGCGGCGCCCGCTGTCGTCGACCACCTCGGTGATGATCGGCAGATCCTCGGCGAGCCGCGGCTTGATGCCGAGATCGACGCGAATGGGCCCGACTGGCGTCGTGTAGCGAAAGCCGAAGCCGGGTGTAATCGCGCTCGTCCCACGCGTGAGCGTCCCGACATCACCTTCACCCACGACCGCGGCGTCGACGAACACCGCCATGTCGAGCGAGCGCCAGACGCCGAAGCGATACTCGACACTCCCCTCGAGCAGCGTGCTCCCACCCACGGGGCGCGGCTCGAAGTTGCTGGAGGGGAGCGTCGCCGCCGCGTCGCAGTCGCGCGCGAGCAGGTCCTCGCGCGTGCAGAGCGCCGGCGTGGTGTCGTTCGGGGGATTCAGCAGCTTGCCAGGATCGATCGTCAGCACGCGCGGCCCAAGCTGATTTTCGCCGTAGCCGCGAACCGACTGCGCACCGCCGGCGTAGAAGCGTTTGCGCGGGTGCAGGATCGAGTTCGTGGTGGACGTCTTGCCCGTGAGCGCCTCGGACGCGCTTTCGAGCGGCTTGACCCATCCACCGCGCACCCGCCAGGCGAGCACGGCATGGCGGCCGAACGCCTTGTATCGCCGATACTCGCCCGACACGCGGTTGTAGCGATAGTCGGACATCGTGAACGCCGACGCGTGCTCGACGTCCGCGCGCGCGAAATACCCTCGGCTCGGGTCGAGTGGGTCGTCGCCGCGATCGGTGACGAACGAGAGCGCGAGCGGAGAGAGCTTCTGCCGGTCACGTAGCGCGCCAATGTCGTCAGGGTCGCAGATCCCGAAGTTCTCGCAGAAGTACACATCGCTCGCTTCCACGCGCGTCAGCTCGAACCGATAGGTGAGACTCACCGGCGCACGGGAGGCGAGCATGCGCGTGAACGTCGCGCTTGCGCCAAGCCCCTTCTCGACGAAAATCGCTGGCGCACTGCGGCGATGCGTAAAGGCGCTCAACCCCAGCGTGTTGCGCGGAGACTGGAACCAGGGCTGGGTGAAATCCGCGCTCGCCTGCCAGGTGGGCGAGAAGTATTGATCCGCATCGCGATCCGACACGGGCCGTCGCAACACTTCCTGAAACGGGAACTGCGCGTTCAGCGAATTGGCCAACAGGTTCCCGACCGCGCCCCGGAAATCGAGGCGACGCGCGCCGCCGAACCAGTTGTATCGCGTGATGCGACCCTCCACCTGCCCGAACTCGATGGTGTTGAATCCCGCGCTCGCGCGAATCTCGCGCAGCGGCGCCTCCTGCACGGTGATCTCGATGTGCTTCACGCTGTCGCCCTGGGGCGGCACGATGATCACCGCGCGGCGGAAGAGGTTCGACTCGTACAGATTGCGCTGGCTCGTGATGAGCTCGTGCCGCTTGTACAGCTCGCCTTCCTCGAGCGTCAGCGAGTTGCGAATGGTGCGCTCGGAGACGCGCTCGTTGCCGCTGATCGAGATCTGGCCGATGGTCGTCGGCCATTTCGGGTCGACGCTCGCGCGAACGGTCGCCACCTTGGCGGCGGTATCGACGACGATCGTGTCGACGCGCGCGTCCGCGTCCCCGTATCCCTTGTCCCAGAGCGTGCTCTTCAGGAACACGATGCTGGAGTCGAGCGCGATCAGGTTGAGGGGATGGCCGGCGCGCAGCTTCATGGCGTTGCGCACCTCGTTGTCGTTGAGCACCTCGCCCGGGCGCTCGACCCGGATCGAGCTCACGCGTGTCGCCGGGCCTTCAGTGACCTTGAACTCGACCCGGACGCCGCCGCCCTTCGGTGTGATTACGGTGTCGACCTGCGCATCCCGCCACCCGCGCTTCCAGTAGAACACGCGGATGCGAAGCATGTCGCGACGCAGCTCGGTGCGGTCGAGGTAGTGCCGCTCCTTGAAGAGGCTCCAGTTGCTGACGAGGCAGAAGGGAGCGAGGAGGAGGCTGCGGCACCGCGTCTTCTCGGTCTCGATGCTCTCCTCGAGGTCGTCTTTGCTGACGGCGTCGACGCCTGTCCAGTCGAGGTCCTTGACCTCGGGTGCCTCGCGCTCGTCGCGCTCCTGCGCGCCAAGCCCGGGTGCACCGGGGAGGCAGGCGAGCGAGATGATCAGGCTTGCCAGGGCGAGGCGAGTCATGTGCCCTGGAAGTGCAAGGGGAAGGCCAATCCCCCAGGCGCTGGAAAAGCGCTAAAGGCGCTGGAATAGCGCTGAAAAGCAAAAGCGCCGGGGCGGCTTACCCCCAGCGCTTTTCCAGCGCTCTCAGCGCCTTTCCAGCGCCTTCTTACAGCCCGGCCAAAAGCGCGTCATTCCCCGCCGTCCCCGCGATGCGCTTTATCAGCCATTCCATCGCCGACTGCGGGGGCATCTGCTGGAGACCCCGGCGCAGTGTGTACACGTTGTCCAGCTGATCGGGGCGGAAGAGCTTCTCCTCGCGCCGCGTCCCGCTCGTGGCGATGTCGATTGACGGGAAGATGCGCTTCTCGGAGAGCGAGCGGTCGAGCTTGATCTCGGAGTTACCCGTTCCCTTGAACTCCTCGAAGATCACGTCGTCCATGCGCGAGCCCGTCTCGACGAGCGCGGTCGCGATGATCGTCAGTGACCCGCCGCCGTGCTGCGGGGCGACCGACCGTGCCGATCCGAAGAACGCCTTCGGTCGTGCCATCGCCGTCGCATCGAGGCCACCCGACAGCGTACGCCCGGTGCCGCGCTCCACCGTGTTGTGGGCACGCGCGAGTCGTGTGAGCGAATCGAGCACGATGACGACATCCTTGCCGTTCTCCACCTGCCGGCGTGCATGCTCCAGCGTCATCTCCGCGACATCGACGTGTCGCTCCGCCGGCTGGTCGAAGCTGGACGCGATCACCTCGCCGCGTCCCCACTCGATCATCTCGCTCACTTCCTCGGGTCGCTCGTCGACGAGAAGCACGAGCAGCGTCGCCGTGGGATGGTTGATGGCGACTCCTTCGGTGATGGCCTGAAGAAGCATCGTCTTGCCGGCGCGTGCAGGCGCAACGATCAGCGCGCGCTGGCCGAACCCGATCGGCGCAATGAGATCGATCGCGCGGCGGGTGAGCTCGGGGCCGCCCTTGGCGGGCTTTCCCGTCTCGAGCACGAGCTTGCGCTCCGGATACGAGGCGACGAGTGAGGAGAACTCCGGCCGGCGCAGCGCCGAGGCGGGATCTTCACCGTTGATCGTCCGCACTTCGGCGACCGCCATGCGTCCCCGATGGTCGCGACCGACGGTGGCCTGCACCATGTCCCCCCGGCGAAGCCCGAGCTGCCTGACGAGGTGCGCCGGTACGAAGGCGTCGTTGGGGGTAGGGAGGTAGCTCTCGGCAGCGCGGCGAATGAAGCCGCCATCGCGTGAGGGATCGAACCAACCCTCAGCGTCGCCTTCGGCGACGATGACCGCCGGGACAGGAGCGCCGCCGCCATGATCGGGGCGAGGACCGCCACGCCCACGACCGCGTCGTCCACGTCGGCCGTTCTGGCCAAAGCGATCGCGCCCGCCCTGGTGATGCGGATGCTGGCCGGGATGCCGCGACGGCGGGGGACCGCCAGGCGTTGGGACGGTCTCACTCGACGGAGTGATGAGCGGTGGCGCGCCGGGAGCCGGCGTGCCGTTATCGCGCTCGGGCGTGGTGCCATCCGGCAGCGTCGACCCATCCTCGCGATAGGGATTCACTTCCATGTCATTGGCCTCGAAGGTGGGACGAGGCTGCGCTGGGCGCGGGCCGCGCCCACGACGGGGCGGGCGTCTGCGTTCGTTCATGCAACCATGTGTGTCGTGGTGGATTCTCGACGGACACGTCCATGCGGATCGTGTCCCGTACTTCCTATGGAGTTTGTCGTGAGCGCGCCGCGATGCACGCGGCTGTTCCGGGCGCTCTGGTGCGTGGCCGTCCTGGCGACGCACCGGTCCTGCTTCCGTGCTGTTGTCGACGACGTCGCGGAAACACGGACAACGCACGCGCTTCCGGCGCTTGCTCAGCGCAACCCGAGCCGCCCCACGATGCACTGCGGCGCTGCTCGTCCACTTTAGGGATGGCCGACGCGCACCAGCGGGTCAGCCACCACCAACTTCACTTCCAAAGGCGATTTGCGCAACTACCCCGGTCGGTACTCCGTCAGGGGCGAGAACCGTGCCTGAACCGAACGAGGAAGCGCCGTTCGAGTCGGCCGGGAAGCCAGCTTTGCCGCTTCCTCGTTCCTCGTTCCTGGTTCGTTTCATTCCTCCTTCTCACGCAGCGCATCCAGCTTTCGGGATGACGCGATCACTCGCCTCGCGAGATCGACGATCCGTCTCACCGAGTCCCGCTGTTCATCGTTGAGCGTGGGGTCGAGCTCCAGCAGCTGTGATTCCGCCAGCAGCGCGGCGAGTGGGTTGTTCATCTCGTGCTGCACTCGTCCGACCGCGTTCGACAGCTCCATCACCCGGCTGGTGTCGCTCACCTTGTTCTCGCTCACGCGTCAGGCTCCGGCACGAATTCGGTCAAGGTCCCCGCACAATGACGACGCATCCTCGCATTCGTCAGTCGATGGTGACCTCGGCGGCACCCTCTGCATAACTTACGCCCTTCATGACCGCCGCCGACGCACATACCGCGATCACCGCCGCCGTCGACGCCTATCGCGCCGACGCGAACGTGGCCCATCTGCTCGAGCGCATCGAGCAGGTCGCCCGGACAGCCGATCCGGACACGCTCGCTTCCGCGGTGGAGCCGTTTCGGGCCATGCCCGAGGTGGCGGGCCCCGCGTACGAGCACATTGTTGCAGCCAAGCCTGACGACGCACGCGCACTGGTGATCCTCGCCAATGCGTATTGGCTAGCGGGCCGCGGCCCGGAGCAGGTCGCGGAGCTCGCCTCCCGCGCCATCGCCGCCGATCCCGCGCACCGAGGGGCGTGGCACCTGTGGGCGCTCACCGAGAGCGACCTGCGCTCACGCGTGACCCGCTGGCGACAGGTCGCCGCGCGCTTTCCGGAAGACCAGCTCGCTCGCGCGAACCTCGCCGACAACGCCGCGTCGCTCGCCTCGACCGATCACGATCGTGAGGCACTCGACCTGGCGATCGAGACCTATACGGAGCTGCGTGCCCTCGCTGAGCGTGACGAGGAGAGGCAGGCGCTGGAGCGGGCGATCGAGACCCTGCGAAACTGGCGAATATGATTGCGGATTGCTGATTGCGTACGAACTTCGCCTGCAATCCGCAATCCGCCATCCGCAATCTAGGCTGTCGCGTCTCTCACCCTCGGCGCCATCTTCGCCAGCTCGCCCGTGAGTTCCTGGAGCTCGAACGGTTTGTGGAGCGCCTTGCAGCCACAGGCTTCGATCAGCTCCAGCGCGCGCTCGCTCGTATCGCCGGTCGTGAACAGCGTGCGGTAGCGCAGGTGCGGCTGGATGGATGCGGCGAGCTCGAAGAGGACGTCCCCACGCAAGTCGGGAATGCGCAGGTCGAGCACGAGAAAATCGAAATGTTCGGCACGGAGGAGCGTGTGGGCCTGCTCGCCAGCCTCGACGGCGACGACGTCATAGCCGGCGCGCTGGAGGGCGATCGTCAGCGCCCGACAGATCGTCGGTTCATCATCGACCACGAGTACACGCAACCGCTCATTGAACCGCATTCGTTCGTTCTCCTCGCCGTGCCAGCCGCGCCGTCAGCAGCGCGACGAACTCGTCTGGTGGTACGCTTTGTCGCAACGCGGTCGGCGTGAGTCCCGTCGCCGCTCGCACCTGTCGGGCGAACAGCCGAGCCGATCCGTAATCGAGCCGCTCGACCACCTCGTCCAGCGAGCGTCCCGGGTCCTGCATGTAGAAGTACGCGCGCAAAAGTCGCGCACCCAGCACCAGCATTCTGGCCGAGGCCACCCCGGCACGTTCGAGCCACCGGTCCAGCGCCCTGCGATTCATCGCCGCCGCTTTGGCGAGGTCATTCACGTCCTTGAACTGTTGCGGCACCCGAAAGAGCCGTTCGACCGCTCGTGCCAGCTCCGCGGGGACTGTGCCGAGCGGTCGCGCGAGCGATGCGAGCACCGCATCACTCATCGCGTACGCCGGCTGCCGCTCCAGAAGATCGCGGAAGCGGCGCGGCTCGTCGTCGAAGTTGCGGAGAACGACGTGCCGCACGCCCAGCTTTGCCAGCTCGACCGTCGCGCCGAGGGTTTCTGGCGCGAGGATCGTGTAGATCACCACGGGGAGCGAAGGGAAGTCCCGGATCAGAGTCCGGAGCTCGTCCAGTCGCACCGTTCCCTCGGCCCGCGGATCCGCGACGAGCAGATCCACGGACTTGCGTCGGACTTCGTCCGTGAGCTCATCCCACCGATCGACGGTGATGATGGTATGCTCTCGGCCGAGCACGATCCGCAGATGAGACAGCAGAAGGGGAGGGAGACGGACGACGACGTTCACGCCACCGGATCACGTGTCCTAAAAGTGCACATCTATGTCTCAAGATGTGCGTTTACCGATGGACGCGTAACCGTACCTTGCGTGACAGTTGCAACCCCCCAGTTACAACTCTTCCCGCGAGGTTAGTTATGTCCCGCCGCCACCTCTCTCTCCTGGTGCTCGCCCTCCTGACGTTCGCTGTGTCTGCGTGCGCCGACGTTACGGCGCCGGAGCCCAGCAATGATTGCCCGGTCGTAGCCGGAACCGGCACCCGCAAAGATTGCTAAAACCTAATTTTCCGAACTACTCGGGGTCGCCGGTTGCCGCCGGCGACCCTTTTTGCATTACGTTCAGCCGGCTACCCCCGCAAGCTCACGCATCTCGCGCACCGCGTCCGCGACGCGCTCGACTTCGGGCGTGGGTGAAAACTCCGGTGCAGCGGCAATGATAACGACGCCGCCATCGCGCAGGGCCTCCAAGCTTTGCTCGGCGCGGAACAGCACTTCGTTGACGCGGTGACGCTCAGCCAGGTCCATAGCTCTCTGCAGTGACGCTCGGGCCTGATCCGTTTTACCGAACATGCTGTAGCCCTGCCCAACGTACAAATGGTAGTGACACGCCAGCGAGGCCGGGAGAGCTTCTGAAGCGAGCTCACGTCGATACTGTTCGAACATCGGCTCGCGTTGATCGGTCGCCGCGCATTCCATCAAGTTGATTGTCGCCAGCCAGCGCATGTACTGCTCCTGGGCTGTGGCGGCGAGAATGAGGTACGCGTCACGGGCTGCCGACCGCATGCCCAGCTCGTAGAATGCGGTTGCAATATCGCTCATCACACGGTCGCGGGCCGACGGCGCGGTTAGCCCATCCAGCGCCTCGTAGGCCATCTGGATCGCCACTTCAAACTCGCCCCGACGAATGGCCACGTCTGCGCGTGCGTGGAGCGCGAGCGCCTTTACATCGGCCAAGCGGTTGGCAGCCGTTTCGCGAATCGTCTCGTCAAGCAGCGATTGGGCTTGGGGGAGATTCCCGCGGTCGATGGCCAGGTTGGCCTCGGAGATACGCGCGCGCAACACGTTAACGATGTCACCGCACATCGCCGCAACGCACCCCGCTCGCGCATAGGCAGTCGAGGCCTCGTCCAGCTCGGACACCGTACGCAGGCACGCGCCCAGCTGCATGTTCGCGGCGATGACGATGTCCGCCTCTTCGACCGGATGGGCGTGGGCGATCACCGTCCGATGCACGTCGGCCGCGAGCTCCCAGC
This sequence comes from Gemmatimonadaceae bacterium, assembly GCA_035249985.1. GTDB lineage: Bacteria > Gemmatimonadota > Gemmatimonadetes > Gemmatimonadales > Gemmatimonadaceae > JAICNG01. Next base: position 18,587 of record DATFFP010000063.1, on the reverse strand, counting down.
GGCCGTCGAACTGCAGCGCACGCGCGTACGCCAGCAAACGCGGTGCGACCAGCGGAACGCGCACCATCCCCGCGCTCTCCATCGCGTCTACGATACTCATGAGGATCGCCTTCGACGACGATCCCGCTTCCATCGCGTCGATCGCCTCGCGCACGGCCCGGAGCCCCCAGGCACCTGCCGACACCACGCTCGGCCCTTCGACGAGCCACGCGTCAAAGAGGCGCAACGTGACCAGACCGGCGCTCGTCAGGCGCCACTCCGGACTGCCTTCCTCGGCGCGCGCGAGCGCTTCGAAGAACGGGACGTGCTGGAGTCTGGACTCGCTCATAATGGTTCCCGCATTCCTCATCGGAAGGATCGGACTTTCTGCCATTGTGCGCTATGAAATTGACGAGGGTCGCAGGGGGCCGCAACGACACTTTTGAGACACGCGACACACGTATTCAGACACTTGTACCGTCAATCTCCCTCGTTCAGCGCGGCGATGTACGCAGAAAATCGACGGTGACCAGAAAGGCGACGCATCCGGCGGCGCCATGTACGGGTTATCTTTCGTTTGCTTTCGCGCACACGTATCGCTTGTTCGATCGTCCTTAGGGCACGCGCAACCCCCACCCTCAAGGCGCCCCATGTCCACTTCCGCTGCCGTCGGCGTTCAGGCCGCTCCGACCCCTTCCGCCCTGCGCGGCTGGCAGAGCACGACCGCACCCTATCGAGCGAGCAGTACCGCGCGTGCCGCGGTTCAGCTCTGCACCACGATCCTGCCCCTGGGCGCGCTCGTCGCGCTCATGTACGCGATGCTCGACGTCTCGTACTGGATCACGCTGGCCCTCGCCATGCCGGCCGCCGGCTTCCTCGTCCGCACGTTCATCATCATGCACGACTGCGGACACGGGTCGTTCGTGCCGTCGCGACGCGCCAACGAAGTCATTGGATTCATCACCGGCGCGATCACGCTGACGCCGTTCGCCCAGTGGCGGCGCGACCACGCGCTGCACCACGCGTCGTCCGGCGACCTCGACCGGCGCGGGCACGGCGACGTGCTCACGCTCACCGTCGATGAGTATCTCGCGCGCTCGCGGTGGGGTCGGCTCAAGTACCGGCTCTATCGCCACCCGATCACCCTGTTCGTGCTCGGCCCGATCTTTTTGCTCTTCGTACGTCACCTGCCCGCCGCGGGGATCGCGCTGACGACGAAGACCAAGGTCGAGTCGCGGGCGACCACCGCGGCCATCGTCGCGATCGTCGTCGCCTTCGCGCTCGCGATTGGATGGAAGGCCGTGCTGCTCGTCTACGGACCGATCATCCTCATCGCCGGCGCGACCGGGAACTGGCTCTTTTACGTACAGCACCAGTTCGAGGATGCGTACTGGGAAGCGCACGAGGGATGGGACTACGCGGAGGCAGCGATCAAGGGCGCATCATACTACCGCCTGCCGCGCGTGCTCGAGTGGATGACCGGGCGCATCGGGCTGCACCACGTGCATCATCTCGATCCGAAGATCCCCAACTATCACCTGCGCCGCTGCCACGATGAGAACGGGGTGCTTCAGACCGTCACCGTGCTCACGATTCGCGAGAGCATCCGCACGGCGTCGTTGAAGCTGTGGGACCCCGAGCACCGCCGTATGGTCGGATTCCGCGCGCTGCGATCGCGGGCGGTCGCCGCGTAGGTCACCGCCGCCTCGGATACAAACAGAGCGGGCCACGTACCGGAAGGTACGTGGCCCGCTCTGTTGGCGGACAGGATCGTTAGGTCGTCCCGGATGCGCCAGGAGCGGCATCGGGAGCCTTCTCGACGGGCGCCCCCGCGGGCGCTGCTCCGTTCGACGGGGCGTTCTTCAGCTCTTCTGCCTCACGACGTTCGCGATCGCGCTGGGCGAACGCGCCGAAGCCGCCCTTTTTGGTTTCTTTCGGATCGAGCATGATACGCTCCCCGGGTGCGCGCCGGCGCTCAACGAATCGCGAGTGCCGGGCGGTCGCCGTTTTTGGAGAGGGCGCGATGACCGATCCCGATGGCGGTCCGCTCCTCCCGCGAGCGAACGTGCCCCGACCTCCGCGCATGGCGTATATTAATATGTGGTATTACTATTGTCAAACGTAATTACGTGCGTTATTATGAACCTTCAGTCGGAGCGAGGGCGTGATCCGTTTTCACCTGGCATCGGTCCTGAAGAAGAAGGGGTGGACCCCGTACCGCCTCTCGCTGGAGACGGGGCTCACGGTCCCCACCGCGTACCGGCTGGCGGACCCGAAGCTCGAATTCGGTCGCTTTACCGCCGACACGCTCGATCGCTTGTGCGCTGCGCTCGACGTCCAGCCCGGCGATCTGCTCGAGTACGTACCGACCAGGAGCCGCAAGCGCCGCGGCTAACCGCACCCGCAGGTCCCGAGATCCAGCTCGATGAGCCGCGTCGGCGGAACCGTCCGCTGCGCTCGCCCAGAGGGCACCCATCCTCGCAGGAGGTCCCATGAAAGCCAATAGAGCCCCGAACAACGGCAACACGCCGTTGAAGAGTACGGCATCGACTCCGAAGAGCGCCCAGCCAGCGCCGGCCGAGGATGGCCCATATCGCGCCGCGCCGCGCCGCACCAATGGGCGCCGTGGTGAGAACAGCATCCTCGAGACTGCAGCCGAGCGCGGCACGTTCCGCACGCTCGCGGGCGCGATTCGAAGCGCCGGGCTCGTCGACCTCATGAGCGGCAAGGGTCCCTTCACCCTCTTCGCGCCGACGGATGATGCCTTCGCACGAATGCCGCAGCTCGAGCGCGAGACGCTCCTCAAGGACAAGGCCTCGCTCGCCGAGGTGCTCACCTATCACCTGGTGCGTGAGCGGGTGAAGGCGCCGACGGTGGGCACTCCGCGGACGGCAACGACCGTCAACGGCGGCACGATCACGATCACCGTGAAGAACCGCGGCTTCAGACGCCGCGGCTTCAAGGTCAATGAAGCGAAGATCGTGAAGACGGAGATTCTCGCGTCGAACGGCGTGATTCACGCCATCGACAGCGTGCTGACTCCGCGCTAAGCACTCACGGTGCGGACGGCGCCCTGCCGTCCGCACCGGCGTTTGCCGCCAGCACGCGCGGCGACGCGACCGTACGCGCATCGCCGTCGGAGACGTAGCGACGCCCCGGCTTCTCCAGCCAGTCCAGCGTGCGCTCCAGGGACGTCCCCACGATCTGCACGCGCTCCAGTCTCAGCGCATCGAACGCGGGATCGAACGGGCTCGGCACCGGGCCGCCCGCGACGAGCAGCACCGCGGCGTGATCGTACGCGATCGTGCGCTGCGAGCGCGGATCGGTCCACGCTCCCTTCGCGGCCAGTGTCCGATTCTTCGGCCACACGCCTAACGGCAGCGCCAGTGTGCGCACCCGGTACCCCGGCACCGCCGAGTCGACGGCCAGCGCGAGCCGCGCGATCTGCTCCTGAACGACCGCGTCCTCGTACTTCGAGAGCTGCGCATGCCACAGTGTGTGGTTACACAGCTCGAAGCCCCGCTCGGCAAGAAACCTGAGCTTCGCGTGGCGCCAGGCGGTCTTCTGCCCCTCGATGTTCCGGTCGCCGAAGAAGGCGCGTCCGGCCTCGGCGCCCGAGAGCATGCAGAACGTCGCCTTGTTCTCCCAATCGGGGTGTGTCGCGTGGAAATTCAGCCAGATCCCGACGGCGCTCGTCGAGTCGATCACGAGCTCGCCGTTGCGCTCGATGTAGCGAAACTGTGAGGGAGAGGCGTCGTCGAACGTGAACACCACCGGCGACAGCCCGCGAGGCAGGTCGATCCGCTTGTCGACGAGCTCAGCAACGGTGATCGGGCGGTACCCACGCTCGTAGAGGAGCTCGAGATCACGGCGGAAGCGCGTGTGCTCGCGTTCCCAGCGACCTTCCGTCGCACCGACGAGGTGGTATTCGAGGATGGGGATGCGCCCCATCTCATTCGGCTCACGATTGCGGGACGCCGAATCGAGGGCAACCCTCGCGCGGGCTGCCGCCATCTCATTAGATGGCGCATCCGGCGCATCGTTCGGACGTGCTTCTGTTCTGCTGCACCCCGACGCGAACAGGGCAATCGGGAGCACGGCGGCGAGCCGCCGGTACGACGAATATGGATTCATCAAAGGCGCTAAGGGCGCTGAGGGCGCTAGGGGCGCTGGCGCGTGATGGAGAGCACATCGCTGTGCCTCGGCCCGAACGGAATTCGGAAACCTGCGCCCGGTGACGGTGGTACTATTGAAGGAGCGGCTCGTCTGACACTCGTCTGTCGCCGCGACCCTGATCCACTCTGATGACGTTCATCGCCTCTTTTCAGCAACGCGTTCGGACGTTCCGCGAGCGCTGGCGTAGTGATCCGGCGCACCCTCCGCGGGAGTGGATGCGCGAGCAGTGGCAACCGCTCGCGGTCATGGCCGCGCTCGTGCTCACCGTGCTCGTGTTCGATGCCTGGCTGGCAAGCTGCGGCTTCGCCGGATGCCCGTCTTCGGAGGAGATTCGGCGGTTCCGCCCGGTCGAGGGCAGCAAGGCCATGGATCGATTGGGTCAACCGCTCGGGCGGCTGACCTCGGTCCGGCGCGTCAATGTCCCCCTCGCCGACGTGCCGCGTCACGTGCAGCAGGCGTTCATCGCCACCGAGGACCGGCGCTTCTACGAGCACAACGGGCTCGACTGGCGCGCGGTCATGCGCGCGGTCACTCGCAACGTGACGTCGTTAGGACTGCGCGAAGGGTTCAGCACCATCACCATGCAGGTGGCGCGAAACACCTTCACCTCGCGCATCATCAGCGAGCGCTCGCTCCGAAAGAAGCTTCTCGAGCTCCGATTCGCGCGGCTCATCGAGCACAATCTCACCAAGCCGCAGATCCTCGAGCTCTACCTCAACGTCATCTATCTCGGCAACGGGACGTACGGAGTGGAAGCGGCGAGTCGCGATCTCTTCGGCAAGAGCGTGAAAAAGGTGACGCTCGCCGAAGCGGCGGTGTTGGCCGCCCTGCCCAAGGGGCCGTCATCGTATACGCCGAGGAAGGCGCCGGAGCGCGCGAAGCGCCGGCGAGACCTGGTGCTTTCCCTGATGATGCGCGAAGGCTACATCGACTCGACGCAGGTGCGTCGCGCCGTCGCGCAACCGATACGGGTCGCGAAACAGGAGTGGCGGCCGACGGGCACGGACTCGTATGCGCTCGATGCCATCCGCAGCGCGGTCGATTCGCTGCTGGGGAGTGAGGCGCTCGAATCGGGCGACGTCGTCGTGTATACCACGATCGACGCCAACGCACAGAAGGCCGCGGAGCGCGCCGTGGCCAAGCGCGCGGCGTACATTCAGGAGCGCGAGCGCGCCTGGTACGGACGGACGAATGGCGTGGTGCAGGGCGCGATGATCGCGCTCGATCCGCGCAGTGGTGATGTCCGCGCCATCGTCGGTGGGCGTCGGTACGAGCGCGGCGGCTTCAATCGCGCGCTCGCCGCGCGCCGCCAGCCCGGATCGGCGTTCAAGCCGTTCGTGTACGCGGCCGCGCTCGCGGCGGGCCTTTCTCCGGCGACCATGGTCGACGACGATCCCGTCGAAATCGTCGGTGACGATGGACGCATCTGGACTCCGGCGAACCATGGCGACGAGTACAACGGTCGCATCACGCTTCGACGGGCGCTGATGCGGTCGGCGAACGCGGCCACCGTGCGTGTCAGTCGCGCCGTCGGTGAGCAGCGTGTCGTGTCGGCGGCCCGCAGGAACGGCATCACGAGCCAGCTCGATCCCGTCCCATCGATCGCGCTCGGTGCGCTTGAGGTCACCCCGCTCGAGCTCGCGCTCTCGTATGCCCCGTTCGGCAACGGAGGGTATCGCGTGAAGCCGCGGCTCATCCAGCGCATCGAGTCCTCGGACGGACGCGTGCTTTGGAAGATCGACGCCGTCCGTGATTTAGTGATGGACCCGCAGGACGCGTACATGATGACGTCGATGCTGCGCTCCGTCGTCGATCATGGCACCGCGCACGCCGTGCGCGAGTGGGGTGCACGTGGTCCCATCGCCGGCAAGACGGGTACGACGAACGATGGCGCCGACGTCTGGTTCGTGGGCTACACGCCGACGGTGGCCGCCGCCTTCTGGTTCGGCCACGATCAGCGGATCTCGCTCTCCGGCGACATGAGCGGCGGAAGCGCCGCCGCTCCCGCGTGGGCGGAGTTCTTCATCAATGGGTGGGGCGAGCGTGGTGAAGGCGTGGAATGGGAGCCGCCGCCGGGAATGGCCTCGCGGCAGATCGATGCGTTCACCGGGGAGCTGGCGGGCGAGTGGTGCCCCGCCACCCAGACGGAATGGTTCAAGCCCGGTATGGAGCCCACCGAGTACTGCCGTGAGCATCCGGAGCCGGAAGAGACGTGGGCGGATGACTTTGGGGAGAGGATCGCGACGACGTTCAAGAGGATCTTTCGGTTCTGATACGCGTCGGGTCTGAGCAGCATCACCACAGAGGCACGGAGGCACAGAGAACGGCGACCTACTGCTGCAGTAGGTCGCCGTTCTCTGTGCCTCCGTGCCTCTGTGGTGATGCTGCTAATCCGGCCGCGTCCTCACGTGAAGAGTCGGAGACGTCCTTCCGACACGAATCCCGGGAAAACCCTTGATGCCTCGACAGCCCCCAGGTGCGAGCTGACGACTTCCTCGAAGACCGATCGGAAGTCCGTCGTTAGGGCAAGGTCGCGCCCCTCATACAGCTGCTCGCGCGCGAGACCAGGCCACTTCCCGTAGACCTTTCCACCCTTTACGGAACCGCCAAGGACGAACATCGCGCCAGCGTGTCCGTGGTCGGTTCCGCCGTTCCCGTTCTGCCGCGCCATCCGGCCGAACTCCGTCATCGTCAGGATCAGGACATCCGCCATGCGATCGCCAAGATCGGTGGTCAAGGCAGCGACGGCGCCGGCGAAATCGCCGAGGCGATTCGCGAGCTGTCCCGTCGCACCGCCCTGGTTCACGTGCGTGTCCCAGCCCCCCACGTCGGCGAACGCGATCTCGAGACCCACGTCCGCCTTGATGAGCTGCGCGATCTGCAGCAGCCGCTGGCCGAACTGCGACCGCGGATACTCGGCGCCGTGCTCGGGCCGATACCGCTGTGGGTTCGCGGCGCGGAGCATCTTCACTGCGTCGAAGGTCTCCGCGCCGGCGCCATGAATGATGTCCGCCCGCCCGGTGCGATACAGCGCCTCGAGACGCTCGGCGTCGGAGCCCGTCGCGCGTATGGTGAAGTCATCCAGCGACGACATCGCGATCACCGGCGACGGCCCGGCGAGAATGCGGGGGGTTTGCTCCGTCATCGTCACGGCCCGGAACGGCGTCGCCGCCTTCCCCTCGCACTCGGCGCACGTTCCGCGTGTCGCGAGGTAGCGGTTGAGCCACCCATCCGGCGTGTTCTTCAGGTCGGGCGTGCCGCTCTCCATGTAATCCTGCGCGTCGAAGTGCGATCGTGTCGCGCTCGGGCTGCCCACGGCGTGGATCGGCGCGAGCATGCCGCGCTGCCACAGCGGCTGCAGCGGTCTCAGCGCGGGGTGCAGTCCAAAGAATCCGTCGAGATCGAGCGCGGCCTCGGCTCGCGCGCCGGGCCGCGGAATCGCGATCGTCGGGCGGAGCGCGTAGTAGTCGGGATCACCATGCGGGACGACCATGTTGAGGGCGTCGGCCGCGCCGCGCTGAAAGAGCACGACCAGGATTTTCCCTCGCGCGGCGCCGCGCAGCTCGGTCGCGAACGTGGTGCGCCGGAGGAACGTCGGACTGAGGCCGAGGGTAACGAGCGCGAACGCGCCGGACCGGAGGAAGACTCTGCGTTGCATAAGTGAAGGATGAAGGCTGCGAGTTGCGAGCTGCGACCTAACGTCTCTGGAATTCCGGGGCACCTAACGCCAAACCGAGGATCTCCTTCAGGCCATCGAGATTCACGGGTCGAGCGAGTGGATCGCGACGATTCCGGCTCGCACGGGGCATGTCGCTGTCGTCTGGCAAGGAATCCGCGGACAGCTCGCAGCTCGCAGCTCGCAGTTCGCAGTTCGCAGCGAGCGGGTTTTCCCCACGTTCGAGAATCCCTCGTGTCTCGACGCTCGCCTCCCCGCCGAGCAGTCCGGCGATCACGGCATCGACTTGTGCGGGCCGCGGAGCCGTGGCCAGCTCTGGATATCGCGGCCACCGCTCGGGGCGAGCGCTGGGAATGGCGCCGCCCGCCATGGCCAGGCCGAAATTGATGCGATTCAGAATCGCACCGGTGTTGATCCAGGCATCACCACGCTCCGGCCAACCATTCGGCGCCTGATGCAGAAACAGCGGTTGGCCAAGGCGCGCGACGACCTGCGCCGAGCGCGGGGTCATGTCAGGAACGGCGTTCAACGCGCGCAGCGCGCTCGCGACGAGCTCGAATGGGGACTTCACCTTGGCGCGATAGGCCGCCGACGAAAAGAATTCCTGCGAGGTGACGATCGTGCGAACGACTTCGCGGATGTCGCCATCGCTCCGGCGGAACATCTCCGCGGCGCGATCCACGAGAGACGCCGGCGGATCGTCGCTCACGAACCGGCGCGCGAGCTTGGTGGCGATGAATCGGGCGGTCGAGGGGTGCGCAGCGACGATGTCGAGCACCTGCTCGCCATCCTCCATCCCGCGCCCAGCGCTGAGCCGCTGTCCGAGCACCACCTTCTCTCCGGCGTCGTGCATTGCGGGGCGGAAAATGAAGCCGCCACTGCGACGCGGCTGCTCGAGCGTCCACCCTGTGAATGCGCGCGCCACGTTGATGATGTCCTGCTGCGTGTAGCCACCATCGACGCCGAGCGTGTGGAGCTCGAGGAGCTCACGGGCGTAATTCTCGTTGAGACCACGCGGGCGGCGAGGGCTGCGAACTTCGAACTGCGAACTGCGAGCAGTTGGGCGGCCCTGAACGCGACGCCGTTCGCAGTTCGCAGCTCGCAGTTCGCAGTCGAGACGAGGCCTTCCCTCCTCAACGGAGCTCTGCCAGTTGTCCAGGTAGTACAGCATTGCCGGACTCTTCGCGACGGCGCCGAGGAGATCGCGGAATTTTCCCAGCGCATGAGGGCGAATGGCTTCCCGATCGTACGCCGCGATGAAGTAGCGCTCCGGTCCCTTTCCGGCGAAAACGGTGAAGTGATTCTCCCAGAAGTCCACCATCACTTCGTCGAGCTGGCGCTCACTCGCGACGGCGCGAGCGACCTTGCCGATCTGCATCTCGGCGAGCACGCGACGCGACTCCTGGGCCGAACGCCGGAGCTCGAGGGAGTCTTCGCGCGACATGTCGGAGCGGCGCATTTGCGCACGCACGACCTGTGGCGGCGGGTATCGCGCGAGCAGCTCCTGGGATGTCAGCGAAAGCGTGGGTAGCGCCCGAACGACGCGCTCCGCCGCGGTGTCACGCATGCGCGCGGGCTGGAGCTGTACCGTGATCCATTGGTCGACGCCCATCGCCCGCACGCGATCCACGTCGCCCGGGCGCGCACCGAACGCAAGCCGATTCAAGACGTGGCGAACCTGCTGGTCGGCGGTCTGCTCGCGCGGCTCTGCGGCGATCGCGGGTTCGGGGACGCGGACCAGGTCGGACGAACCCGCTGGAGCGCAGCCAATTCCAATTAGCGCCGTGAGAACAACGAGGCTGCTTCGTAGACTCATCGCCGTATCCCCCTGGATGCTCGACCGTGTCGACGATTTCGACCGCCTGCCTTCAATAGACGCCGCATGCACGCCTTCGTTAATGAATCAGGCTGGCCCTCGATTTGCCCCGAGGCGCGAATGGAGGATGCCATGACCAAACACATCATACCGCTTCTGGTGCTCGCCGCGGCCTGCTCGGTGGAGAACGCCGATCGCAACGCGACGGACACGACCGCCACGCCCCCGCCGGCGGACACCGTTCCACGCTCCGACACCGCGCGCGGGGCCGTGTTCGACACCGCACCGGCGTTGGCCGCTACCGATTCCGGCAACGTCCTCGTCGGCCCCGAGGAGATACGACGCGGCGGAGTGCTGGTGGCCGTGGCGCAAGGCCTCACGATCGAGAACCCGCGGTGCTCGTGGAAGGGCGCTCCTCTTCCGTGCTACCGCACACCTGCCGGCGTACGCGCAATCGTGCCCCTGCCCGCCGATGAGCCCGGCGGTCGCTACGCTCTCGTCATCGATCGCCCGGCCAGCCGCATTACCAGGGAGGTGGCGGTCGCGGAAGCCGATTTCGGACGGGAGCTGATCTTCCTGGACGACTCGATCTACGCACTGCTCCGGCGCGGGCGCGACATCGCGCGCGATGCGCGCGCGATTCGCCGCGTCCTCGAAACGGAGACGCCCGAGCAGCATTGGTCGGGCGCCTGGCGGATGCCCGTCGAGGGCGGGAAGTCGTCAGGGTATGGCGTCGAACGCTTCTATCATCGCGCTTCGGATTCGGCCCGCGTGGTCAGACTCGAGTCGTCTGCGCGCACCCGTGGAGCGTTCGGTCTCGACACGGGCTCGGCCGCGCAGGACGTGCCGGCATGGCGGCACGCGGGCGTCGACATCGCCGTGGCCCGGCGAACGAGTGTTCGCGCCCCCCAGGCTGGCGCGGTGGCTGAGGTTGGAGATTACGTACTGACCGGCAAGACCCTCATATTGGACCATGGTCAGGGCGTTCACTCCGCATATTTCCACCTCGATACGGTCCTCGTCAGCGAAGGCGATGTGGTGCGAAGGGGCGCGACCCTCGGGCGCGTCGGTGCGTCGGGGCTCGCGACTGGCCCGCACCTGCACTACGGGATCTACCTCCATGGCAAGGATGTGGATCCGGCCGTCTGGCACGGCCTTCCCTCCAGCGCGCTCGATCCGGCCGCAGCTCGCTCCGCCGCGCCTCGTTAGGTCGCGGCGCGACCGGGGGCGCCCTTGAGGCGCTACCCGGTCGCTGTCGTTCTTCTCACCGTCTTCGTCGACCTTCTCGGGTTCGGGATCGTTCTGCCGATCCTGCCGTTCTACGCGCAACGGTACGGTGCATCAGCGGTGCAGATCGGGGCGATCATCGCCGCGTTCTCACTGATGCAGTTCCTGTTTACGCCGGTATGGGGCCGTGTGTCGGATCGCGTCGGGCGCCGGCCGGTCATTCTCGTCTCACTCTTCGGCTCCGTTGCGAGCTACCTGCTGTTCGCGCGCGCGGAGAGCGTCCTCGCGCTGCTCGGATCGCGCATGCTCGCCGGGGTTGCGGGAGCGAATCTCGCCGCCGCGCAGGCCTACATTGCCGACGTCACCACTCCTGAGACCCGAGCCCGTGGCATGGGCTGGATCAGCGCCGCATTCGGGCTCGGTTACATGCTCGGTCCGCCGATCGCCGCGGTCGTGAGCCTGCGGTGGGGGGTGCACGCCCCCGGGTACGTCGCGGCAGCGCTCGCATTCATCAATCTGGTGCTCGCGCGGCTGTGGCTGCCCGAAGCAGCGCCAACCGCGGACAAATCCCTCATGCATCGCACCTTCGACCCGCGGGTACTGCACCGAGTGCTCAAGCGGCCGGTGCTCGGCGGCGTCACCTTCAGCATGACGGCGGTCGCGCTGGCGACGTCGGGTGTGACGGCGATGCTCGCCCTCTACCTGCAGGCGCGCTTCGCGTTCGACGCCGCGCGGACGGCATGGATGTTCTCGCTCATTGGGCTGACGTCGTCCGCCATCCAGCTCGGGCTGGTCCATACGCTCGTGACCCGCTACGGCGAACGACGGATCGCGATCACCGGCATTGGGCTGCTTGCTCTCTCGCTGCTCGCGATTGCGCTCGCCCCAACACCGGCCGTGCTGCGAGGGGTCCTCGTCCTGTACGCCGTCGGCTTCGCTCTTACCGGGCCAAGCGCATTGAGCCTGGTCTCCCGGGCGGCGGCTGAGCGAGAGCAGGGGATGGTGATCGGGGTGGTTCAGTCGCTGGGGGCGTTGGCGCGGGTCGTCGGCCCCATGGCGGCGGGTGTCGCGCTGGGCCGGCTGGGTGCGGGCGCCCCCATGGTGGCGGGCAGTATCGTATGCGCGCTGGCGAGCGTCTATATGTGGCATCATCTACGGCCGAAATCCCGCACCGGCGAGGTCGCCGGACCTGCCGCTCTTCCTGTTGGGGACTGAAGGACGACGCAGTCCTTGCCGCTCCGAGGCATCGTTATCCGCATCGACGACCTGACGAAGCTGCCGCTTCGTAGCGCGTTCATCGAGCAGCTCACGGCGGCGCTCGAGATCGCGTCGGCCACGGGCCAGCCGGTGTCGCTGCTGGTCATCGACATCGATCTGTTCAAGCTGGTGAACGATACCTACGGTCACCTGCAGGGCGATCGTGTGCTCGTCGAGATCGCCGAGCTGCTGCGGCAGAACCTCCGCGCCGACGATCTGGCCGCTCGTTATGCGGGAGACGAGCTCGTCGCCCTGTTGCCGAACACGCCCGCGGAGCGCGCTCGCGAGGTCGCCGAGCGGCTGTGTGCGGCGGTGCGCGGACACGCCTTTCAGGTGCGGGACCGCGACGAGCGCCTGTCCACGAGCATCTCGATCGGCGTCGCGACCTCTCCGGAAAATGGCGTCGACCCCGACGCGCTCTTCGCGGCCGCCGACCGTGCGCTCTATCAGGTGAAGCGGCAGGGGCGCGATGGCGTGGCGGTCGCTACCGCCGGCTCGGGCGAGAGCGGCCATCTCCCGCTCGGCATCGAGCGCTTCGTGGGTCGCGTGAATGAGCTGCGTCAGCTCGTGAGACTCCTCGACGATGCGAAGGCGGGACGTCCGGCCATCGTGGCCATTGCCGGTGAAGCCGGTATCGGCAAGACCACTCTGCTGCGGCAGCTGGAGCCGGAGGTCCGGCTGCGGTCCGGCTCGCTCGTGGTCGGACGCGGGCGCGAGGCCGACGTGCAGCCACCCTATGCTCCGTGGGCCGAGGTGCTCTCGGCCATTCGTCGCACCACGCCGCAAACGGATCGGACGTGGCACGAGCTGCCACACCTCGTCCCTGCATTCGCGGCGAGCGACCGACCCGCGCCGGGCTCGCGCGTCGGCAGCAAGTACATGCTGCTCGAGGAGATCTCCGAGTACGTGCGCACGGCCGCGCGCGACCGGCTCCTCGTCATCGTGCTCGACGACGTTCAGTGGGCGGACTCGGCGTCGTGGGACATGCTCGAGTTCCTCGTTGGGCAGCTCGGGTCCGAGCATCTGCTCATCTGCCTGACGATCCGCGCCGAGGAAATGCAGGGCGAAACGCTGGAGCGACGTCGCCGTCTGTCGCGCAACGAGCGGTTTCGCGAGCTCACGCTGTCGCGCCTCACCCGCGAGGAGCTGAAGCAGTGGCTCCAGGCCGCTTTTCATCGGCAGGAGATCGGACGCGAGCTCCTCGCATTTTTGTATCATCACACCGAGGGCAACCCGCTCTTCGTCGTCCAGGTGCTCCGTACCCTGGTCGAGGAGGGCTCGATCTGGCACGATCGCGATCACTGGGAATGGCGCCCGGTGTCGGAGCTCCGCCTCCCGGTAGCGATCACCGATCTGATCTCGCGCCGACTTTCACGCCTCTCGCCGAAGGCGCAGGCTGTGTTGACGACCGTCGCCGTCATTGGTCGCGAATTCGATCTCGACCTCGCGATCGAGGCGAAAGCGGGCACCGAGGCGGAGCTGCTCGACGTGATCGACGAGGGAATGCGCGCCTCCGTCCTGCAGCCGACCGCCGCGCGAGGAGGCGATCGCTACGCCTTCGCGCACGTCCTCATGGCCGAGGTGCTCACCGAGTCGGTGAACGCGCGCCGGCTGCGGCGGATGCACGAGCAGGTCGCGCAGGCCATGGAGCGCCTCACGCCGGATGCGATCGCCGAAATCGCGACGCACTACGACCGCGGTGGTGTCGGGACCAAGGCATACGAGTACGCGATGCTCGCCGCGGAGCGTGCGCGTGTCGTGTACGCCCATCAGGAGAGCGCCGACTTCCTGCGGATCGCCGAGCGCAACTCGAGCTCCGCCGCCCAGCTCGCCGAGGTGCGTGTGCGGCGCGCCGAGGTCGCCGAATCGGTGGGGCGGTACGAGGAGGCGGAGGAGATGTGCGATCTCGCGATCGAGTGGTTCAGCGGACAGCGGGAAAGTCGGCGTGCGCTCGCCCTGCGTCGCATGCGCGAGCGCGTACGCGCCCTGCTCGGCCAGCCGAACGCGAAGACGCTCGAACACTGTCTCGCCCTCGACGCCGAAGCGCTGAGCAACGGGTTCGACGATGAGCGGGTGTCGCTGCTCACCATGATCTCGCAGACGTACGGCCGCCTCGGGGATCGTGTCGAGGCCGAGCGTGTCGCGGTCGAGTGCGTGCGCATCGCCCAACAGTTAGGCGACCCCTTACGCCTGGCGGAATCGCTCAACCGTCTCGGCATCACGCTCGCGCAGGATGAGCCGGCCCGGGCCATTGAACATTACGAGCGGGCCTTCGAGCTGTTCGAGCGCGCGGGTGATCTGGTGGGACAGGCGCGGTGTCGCAACAACATGGGGATCGTGTATTCGAGTCTTGGCAAATGGCAGCGCGCGACTGACGAGCTGACGTCGTCCATGTCGCTGGCTCGCAGCGCCGGCACCCCGGAGCATGTGGGGACCGCCGGGATCAACCTCGGAGTCGCCCACCTCAAGTGCGGCGACTTCGAGCGGGCGCGCGAGCTCTTTGGTGAGGCACTGGCGATCTTCGCGACGCAGAAGAGTACCGAGCGTCAGCTGTACGCGCTGTACAATCTCGCGCATCTCGACCGTGAGCGTGGCGAATACGCGTCGGCGCGAGAGCTCTACGATGTCGTACTGGGCATCGCGCGAGGGATTGGCCAATCCGACGTCGAGCTCGGCGCCTTCGCCGGCGAGGGACTCGTGCTCCTGCGGATGGGATTGATCGAGGAGGCACGCGTCTCACTCGATGACGTCGAAGCGCGAATGCAAGCGCGGCCCGACTGGTTCCAGGGTCGCGAGCTGGCGGAAGCGCTGCGTGTTCGCCTGGAGGCACTCGATTCGATGACCGGTGCCGTGGCGATGTTCTATCGCGCGCTCGCACTCGCCGAGACGAGCGACTTCTACGGCGCGGCGTGGCTCATCGCCGAGTGCGCCGACATTCTCGACGCGCACGATCGCGCGCTGCTGCGCAGCTCCGTGAATCGCTTCGCCCCGCAGGTCGAGAGCCAGGGATATCATGGAATGAGCCGGCGATATACCGAACTGCTCTCTCGGGAATAACGACCGCCACCCGCCGGACAGCGTGACCGATTCGCGCCTGCGACAGATGGCGGCGCCGAATGGTGAAAATCCCCTAACGACACTTCCGACTTGTAGTTGTGCGCATGGCGAACGAGCGCTGATATCGTGGTATGCCGCCTGCTTTTCCCTGGGCCCAGGTACGTGGTCCCCCTGGACTCTCTTTCGGAAAAGGTTCGCATGCTTGCTCGCCATATTCGCTGGAGCACGTTGATCGCACTCGTGGCCATCACGGCCGCGTGCGCTGACAGCTCCGTGTCTCCGCTATCTCCGAAGACGGAGCGGCTGCCGGGCGATGCCCCGAACATGCTGATCGTCATCAATCAGATGGCTGCTGACGAGCGTTCCGCCGAGTTCACGGTCGATCAGGGTGGCGGCTACTTCCGCATGGGCAAGCACGGAATCGTCTTTCCGCGCAACGTCATTTGCGATCCGGCGCGGTCAGAGTATGGACCGCACGCCTGGGATGCCGACTGCCCGATTCTGCGCGAGCCGATTCGCATTCGCGCCGAGCTTCGCACGCAGGATGGTCGCGAGTGGGTCGACTTCACGCCCGAGCTTCGCTTCCGTCCGTCGCGCAGTCCGTCCGACTGGGTGTGGATCTACATGCTCGTTGGCAGCGCGCAGTTCAACGAGTCGCTGAACATTCTCTGGTCGCCAGCGATCGGGATTCCGGGCATCGATGAATCGCTCGAGGATCCGACGCAGCGCACATACGTGGCGAGTGGGTACGCGTACCGTCGCATCAAGCACTTCAGCGGGTACAACGTCACGTCGGGACGCACCGCGTCCGAGGACACCGCGCGAGAGTTTGTCGGCGACCGGTAGCTGTTGGGGGGTGGGGTGGGGTGGTGGGGATGCGGGGCGTGGCCGACGGTCACGCCCCGCTTATCATGTAGCCCACTCCGCGGACCGTACGAATCAGCGGCTGCGCCTTGTCGTCACCGAGCTTCTTGCGCAGGTAGTTGATGTACACGTCGACGACGTTCGTCGCGGGATCCACCTCGTACTTCCACACGTGCTCGGCGATGAGGGATCGTGACACGGGTTGTCCGGCGTTGCGGACGAGAAATTCGAGCAGCGCGTATTCCTTCTGTGTGAGGTCGATCTCCCGTCCGCTGCGCTCGACGCGCCGCGTCAGTGGATCGATCGTGACATCACCGGCGCGAAGGGTGTGATCCGCGGCAAGCGACGCCCGTCGCAGTAACGCTTTCACACGCGCGAGAAGCTCGGTGAGGTCGAAGGGCTTCGGGAGATAGTCGTCGGCGCCTGCCTCCAGCCCGCTGACCTTGTCGGAGACGGTGCCGCGCGCGGTGAGCATGAGGATGGGAGACCGAAATCCCTTCTCGCGAAGCTCTCGCGTCACCGAGACGCCGTCGCGATCCGGCAAGCCGACGTCGACCAGCACCAGCTCGGGACGCTGCGATAGCGCAAGGTCGAGTCCACCCTGTCCATTCGACGCGCTCGTCACCGAGAAGCCGGCGCTGCCGAGGACGCGCTCGACGGCGGAGCGTACGTCGGGATCGTCCTCGATCAACAGGATCGTGTCTGGCTGAGTACCGGAATCGTTCATAGTCGGAAACATGACCGCGTCTGCTCGGCGAGGCAACGTGCACAGGTCGTCGAGGTTGTCGAGGATGTCGAGGTGATCGAGGTGACCTCACCCGGATCGCCTCGACATCCTCGACGACCTCGATGACCTGGTGTTTGAAACGTTATGCACTTTTAACGAATCGGACGGCAGACTATTCTTCCGCCCATGCTCCGCGACCGAGTGCTGCGTGGCGTGTGGATCGGGCTCGTGGCGGCGGCGGCGACCGCGGGTGCACTGGTCGGATTCGGCTGGGTGCGAGACTCGCCTCTGCAGCCGCTGAATGCGATCGCCCACGTGCTTCTGGGAAGCCGCGCCTTTTACGTGCACGAGGCGCACCCCCTCGTAACTCCGGCGGGGATTCTCGTGCACCTCGCGTCGCTGATCCTGTGGGGAGTGCTTTTTTCGATCGGGGTTGGCCGGCGCCGCGGTGTGTGGCTGTGGATGGCTGCGGTACTGTTCGCCGTCGGCATCGCCGTCGTCGATTTCCTGGTGCTGCCACCGCGTTTTTCACCGGGATTCGAGACGGTTCTGACGCGGGGCGAGGTCATCGTCATTTACGCGCTCATGGCGGCGGCGATGGGGATTTCCGCCGGGAGCCTCCGGGAGAACTAAGGCCGAACGAAGCACGAGGAAGGGTCCCTTGCTTCGTCGTTCCTCGTCCGTGGCTCCTTATTGTCTCCCCGTCGCGACATTGTGTCCGGCGTCCCACGCCAGGTCACGCTCGCGTCACGCGTTCCGGATGACGGAACTTTCAACCGCGCATTGTGTTGCACCGTAGAGCGGCGAAACATTCGCTACGGCCTCGCTCTTGCCAATAGCGTATGTGAGTTGCTCGTGATGTGGTGTGCATGACGCACTCGGTGAAGCTTCTCAGGGAGGGGAAGATGGATGTCCTCGTAATGCTCGAGGATAGCCCCGATGAGTCGCCGGTGCTGGCGCGAGTGGATTCCGTTCCGGCCATGGTCTCGACCGACCATCGTGCCCGGGAGGTCGTGACGCTGTACGGCACGCCCAACGCGGAATACCTCACGCTTGCACTCGCCGCGGCGGTGGAAAGTCACCGCACGGCTGGCAATGGGTCGGGCGCTTTCCGACACCTCGGCGTGTGGTCCGAGCGCGGTGCCGTTGGAGATGCGGCATGGCGCGATGAGATCACCGGCGAGCTGCTGACCCGCGACGTGGACATTCCATTCGCGGTGCTGAGCGAGACGGCGGTTCGACTGAAAGAGACGTGCGGCCCGATGATCGGCCGGCTCGTCGCCGGATTGGGAATGGCAGATTGGCCTGAGGGAACGTGGCGAGCCATCAGTTTCCGGCTCGACGCGATGGTGGACCCGGCCGCGTTCGAGGCCGACGAGATCCTGGAAGTCCTTCGCGAAGCGGACGGCCTTACCTACGAGTACGAGGGAGACTGACCGACGACCTCATTCGTCCGACCATGCGCGGCAACGCGAAAAGGGCCATCTCGAGTTCGAGATGGTCCTTTGTTTTAGGAGTCAGGAGTCAGGAGTCAGGAGTCAGGGATCAGGGGTGGAAAGGGCCGCCGCGCTTCGCGCGAGCGGCCCTCATTAGATGAGCGCGGCTGGCTGCGGAGCAGCCGCCGCGCCTTTCCATCCCTGACTCCTGAATCCTGAGCCCTAACTCCTGACTCCTGACTCCGACCCCCTTGACTGACCTTCCCCCGCCTCGCACGCTCAATACGCATGCCTCGTCCAACTTCCCGGAACCCCCCCAATCGATCGTCAGGCAGCGAGCGGCTATTCTCCGACACCGCCGGGCGCCTGTGG